>JABZLM010000040.1 GCA_015256775.1 Solobacterium sp.
GCAACTCTACCAACAGCTTCGGGGAATGTGATATTTTCGTAGTTTTGTACGAATGTATACACATTACCTCCATTACCGCAAACAAAGCATTTATAGATTCTCTTTTCTGGTGAAATAGACATCGATGGATCATGATCATCATGGAAAGGACAAATCGCTACATAGGAATTTCCTTTGCGATGAACCTGAATGTAGTGACCGATGACATCGACAATATCCGCTTTTTCACGAATGGCATTTATATCATGGTCACTAATCTTTGCCATATTCCCTCCTTCTTAGAAACGAATTTCCTTACAAATCTTGTTACGCACTTCTTCTACAGTCATACGTTCCTGTTCCATGGAATCACGATAACGGATTGTGACTGTACCATCTTCCATTGTCTGCTCATCAATTGTGATACAGAATGGTGTACCAACTTCATCTTGACGACGGTAACGCTTGCCAATAGATCCTGCTTCATCATATGTCACTGCAAAATCATAAGATAATTCATGACGAATCTCTTCTGCCTTTTCAGCATACTTCTTACGTAGTGGTAAGATTGCGGCCTTCACAGGTGCTAGCACTGGGTTAAAGCGCATTACTACACGTGTCTCACCATTCTCAAGTGTTTCTTCATCATATGCATCTGTAAAGAACATGAAGAATAAACGTTCAACACCTACAGCTGGTTCCACTACATATGGAAGATACTTCTCATTTGTAATTGGATCTAAGTAAGTTAAATCCTTACCAGATGTATTCTGGTGTTGTGTTAAGTCGTAGTCTGTACGGTCTGCGATACCCCAAACTTCACCCCAACCCCATGGGAACTTGTATTCAATATCTGTTGTGCCCTTGGAGTAGAATGATAACTCTTCTTTCTCATGGTCTCTGAAACGTAAGTTTTCTGGATTTCCACCTAGCTTCACAATCCAATCCATGCAGAAGTTACGCCAATATGGGAACCACTCATCATCTGTACCAGGCTTGCAGAAGAATTCCATTTCCATCTGTTCAAATTCACGTGTACGGAAGATAAAGTTACCTGGAGTAATTTCATTACGGAAGGACTTACCAATCTGGCAGATACCAAATGGTAACTTCTTACGATATGCACGTGCCACTTGTTTGAAGTCTACAAACATGCCCTGTGCTGTTTCAGGTCTTAGATAAATTGTATTCTTAGAATCTTCCAATGTTCCTTGGAATGTCTTAAACATCAAGTTGAACTGGCGAATGGATGTAAAATTATGTCCACCACAATCAGGACATGGAACGTTATTATCCTTAATGTACTGTTCCATCTGTTCATTGCTCCAACCTTCTGGATTAACTGTTCCATTGGAGAAGGATTCAATTAACTGGTCAGCACGGTGTCTTGTATGACACTGCTTGCAATCCATTAAAGGATCAGAGAAACCCTTTAAGTGTCCTGATGCTTCCCAAACCTTAGGATTCATTAAGATAGCTGCTTGAATCTCTTCATTGTTTGGGTCTTCTTGTATAAACTTCTTTTGCCACGCACGCTTGATGTTATCTTTCAAGTTAACGCCTAAAGGACCAAAGTCCCAAGTATTACTTAAACCTCCATAAATTTCTGAGCCTTGAAATACAAATCCTGTATTCTTTGCATGCGAAACAATTAAGTCAAATGTCTTCTGTCTATCCATTGAAAATGAGCCTCCAAAATATTCCCATAATATCCTGTAAAGTATAGCATTTTCAACCTATTTTTACAATCTTACGATATGCCATATCACGCCCAATAAAGATAAAAAATTCCTCTAGTAGTCTTCTCTAGAGGAATTAAATATTTTCACTTCAAAACAAATATTGAAATCATTATAAATCGATAGGTCCTTTTTTGTTATTTCTTATTGCATCTGCTAGACCATCGATAATCTGTACAGCTTCTAATGTGCCTAAATATGTACCATCGTCATCACGTAAAGCAAAGTAATTTATGACAACTGGATGTCCCGAACGTTCAGACAATATGGTAAGACTATCACGTTTACCCTTCTTAAAATCACTAATTAACATACGTACAATTGGTTCAGCACGCTTTGGGTGACAAGAATATACAGGTCTACCAATTGCCATTTGGGGACGTGTGAATACCTTTTCACCTTCATTAAAGTAGATGTTTATGTCATTTTCATCAACAAGTGTAATTTCAAAAGGTAGTGTATTCAACATTGCCTTTAACTGCTTTAGATTCATATGTCCACCTGAAATCTCGATATTTTCATTGTGGATAATACTTGACTGTTTAAGTTCTTTTACCTTATCCCATACTGGTACATCTTCTTTGGCAAGGTAGCAATACCCATACATTGGAAAGTCTCTTGCGATTGCAATCCACTCATCCTCAGTAAAATAATTCGTTACTAGTGGGAATAAGATATTCTTTTCTTTGAAAATCATTTCATTCATACGCTTAACAACACGTCGTAGTGAATCCATATCTTTAGTGTCTTCAACTACAAACTTCTTTAATTCTTGTTTAATTTCATCTTCTACACCCCACATTACATCACTTGGACCAGGGAAATTGTATTTATCCTTTAGAAGTGGGAACATTGTTTCTTCTTTTTTCTTATAATGAGATTCGATTGTGCGTAGTTCACTTACATCCGCTAGAACATCTTCTGGCTTAACATCTTCCTTGAGTTTCTCCTCTAGTGCTATAACACGCTTTTCGATCTGTGCATTCTCTAATTCAAGAACATTTAAAGGATGCCCTGGTGTACGCATTAATACAGTTGTAGCATCTGCTGTTTGTTCATCAAAACTAGCAATCGTATCTAGAACGCGTTCCTCTTCTGCTGAACGTTCTACTTCCTTCTCCGCATTCGCAATTTTTTCACTTCTTGTTGCGCCATGGAATAACGCAGAATGGACATCACACAAGCGTTGTACATCGCTAAGTTTTGTACCTTCTGAAAGAAGAGTTTGTTCAGCACGTGCAATTTCTACAGCTGAAACATCTGAGAAATTAGCTGCAAAATCTTTTCTTACAGACTCAATATCTTCACCATTACTGAGACGTTGTACATAGGATTTCAATAATGCCTCACGGTCACTAGAACTCAAATCACTACTCTTCCCTAAATCTGCAGATAAAGCTTTCATTTTTTCTTCCTGTTGTTTTTGTAATTGTTCAGGCGTATTAATTACTTCAAAACCACTTAATTCGAAAGCATCAATAATTGTTGAAAGAGGAATTTCTTTTACTCTTGCTCCCTTTGGGATAGTCATCATCTTACCCATTGTATTTAACATGATTGGCTTAACTATTTCTGTAAAACCAAGATCACACATAATATCTTTTACTTCAGGATTTGCATTTACAATATCATATACACTTTTTGATAAATCGATTGTTTTCTTTTCCATCATTTTCACCTCACCTTTTAAGTATACGTCACAACGTAAAAAAGTGTCGTTATACTATCTCATGAAATACTTAAGTCCAAAAGAAAAAGAGATTTAGCCAAATTTTCCAAATCTCTCTTGAGGTTAAAACGACTATACAATCGTATGTAAATGCATATAGAAATTCATCGATTTCAATTGAATGTCCGCATGAAAATATAAGATGTCTATGAAATACTGTAAGTCCTTCATATCTCCTTCGATATACTGGTTGACGATATCGATTTTTTCTAGTCCGGCTTTACATAACAAACGAAAGCGGCGTAAGTCTTCTGTCTTCATAAATGGAATATGATGTTCTTCTGCATGTACTTGACACAAGAAACCTCCATCCTTCGGACTTACCGTAACGACATGGGTATTTCCACAAGTGACGCATGCATCCACATCTGGTAATAACCCTGCAAGATTAAGCATATCCACAAATAGTAATGATAGTACTAGAGTTGGATCATATCCCTCATCTAACTTTGAAAAAACAATATCTAGAAATGCATACTCATGATTGTTCGACATATCATTCGTTGCTTGTAGTGTTAAAACATCGATGAGTTCAGCCGCAACTGCAGCTGCACTAGAAGCTATGATATCTTCATGCATGGAGCGATAATACTCCTTGCAACGTGCATTCTTCAAACGGAAGAATGTCTTTGTTTCATTATAATCGAATAAGATTTCTGTTTTTGTATAAGGCATGATAGAGCCAGCATTTTTGCTAGTCATTTTGCGTACACCCTGTGCCACAAAAGATAACTTTCCATACTCTTTTGTAAGCACACTCAGTATCACATCTGCCTCACGATAGTCACTCTGCTTTAATACAAAACCAGTGATACGATCATTCATCTCGACTTGCTCCACCATAGCCGTATTCCGTAATACGGGCATCACGTGAGCGCCATTCGCTTTCTACGCGTACAAACAATTCCAAGAATACTTTCTTACCCAGTAATTTTTCGATATCTTCACGTGCTAAAGAACCAATTTTCTTTAGCATCTGCCCTTGCTTGCCAATCATGATACCTTTTTGGCTATCACGCTCTACAAGTATCATTGCTTGGATATAAACCTTGTCCTTTTTGAATTCTTTATTTTCGATAATAACTGCAGCCGCATGAGGTACTTCATCTTCTGTTTGGGTAAGAATCTTTTCACGGATTAACTCCGCAATACGGAAGTTTTCAGCGCCATCACTCGTCATCTCTGCTGGATATAATAAATCACCTTCCGGAAGATATTTGCTTGTAGTCTTGATTAAATCTTCAAAGGAGCGTCCAAATTTTGCGGATAATGGGAAGTATTCCGCAAAGTCATAGCGTTCTTGCCACTGTTGAATCACTTTTACAATCTTCTCAGGCTTCATCTTGTCAATCTTATTTAAGACCAAAAATACTGGTAAGCCCGTATTTTTAACCATGTTTAAGACAAACTCATCACCTTTTGCGTATGGAACACTCGTATCCACTACGAGATAGATTAAATCTACACCTTGGATTACATCTGCAGCTTCTTTATTCATCCGTGATTCGAGACGAAACTTAGGTTTATGAATACCAGGTGTATCGGTAAAGATAATCTGGCAGTTTTCATCTGTATAAATACCACGAATCTCAGAACGTGTTGTCTGAGGCTTGCTAGATACGATAGCCACTTTTTCACCAATCAAGGAGTTGATTAAAGTACTTTTACCAGCGTTTGGTCTACCTGCTAACGCAACAAAACCGCTTCTCATCGACATACATCCTCTGTTGCAAATTGGTAAGGTAATAATTCATTCATGCATGTATCCATCTCATCTTTACGATTGGATAAATAGATTGGTGTATCACCAGTAATCAGTTCGCTTAATACTTGACGACAAATTCCACATGGTGCCGCAATACGATCACCATCACTTACAATTGCAAGTGCTTCAATCGTATCTTTACGATACCCATTGGAGTAGGCCGCAAAGATTGCAGAACGTTCACCACAATTGGTAGCTCCAAAAGAAGCATTCTCAATGTTTGCTCCCCAGAATACTTTCCCATCTTTGGTTAAAACAGCTGCTCCTACATGATAATTAGAATATGGAGCGTAACTATTTTCCATTGCTTTAAATGCTTCTTCAATTAATTCTTCACGTGTCATAATAACCCCCTTTAAAACAGATGATGAACAAAAATCAAGATACCAACGGTTAGCGCAATGAGCGACACAAATAGTACCCCCCCAGCAGCTAAGTCTTTAATATACTTAATCTTTTCATTTTTTTCTGTTGAATATAAATCACATAGTTTTTCAATACATGTATTTAAGATTTCGGCTACGATTAAAAGTCCAATACAAAGAAGTACTGCAAGCCACTCATAATAATTACAACCAATCATCCATGCCGCAATACATGCCAGTATCGCAAGAACATACTGTATCTGTATACTTTTATCTTTAAACGAAGATACAAGACCTACAAATGCTACATAGAACTTATTTATCATTGCGACTAATAATCGGATCTAAGATCCTATCCTGTAAGGCAAACATCTTCTTTTCATCTTCTGGATTCATATGATCATAGCCCAAGCAATGCAGAAGTCCATGCGTGAATAAGAATCCCAATTCACGTTTTTCGGAGTGACGATATTCTCTCGCCTGTTTTCTTGCATAATCAATATTGATAAAAAGGTCGCCTAAGTCTTTTTCTTCATCTGGGATGAAGTCTTCTAAACCATCACGAATCGCAAAACTAATGACATCCGTTGGTCGATCTATCCCACGATAATCACGGTTGATAATATGAATCGTACGAGAGCGAACAAACGTAACACTGATTTCTAAATCGTTTGCTAGCTTTAGCTCTTTCTCTGTACGCTTTGCGATAGTCTGGAAGAATTCCTCATATGCATGCATATCTTGGTTTGTTTTATTGATAAATGTAATTTCCATATTATCCTCGCTTCTTCAAAGACAACTCACGTCTTTGTTCATCTTCTTTGCTGTAGCGTTCAATAATCTTCTGTACAATAGGATGACGTACGACATCATCCGCACTTAATTCCATAATTTTAATTTCGCTTAAACCATCTAAGATACGAGTAGCCTCAATTAGACCGCTAGTCTGGTTATGATTTAAGTCAATCTGAGTAACGTCACCAGTGATAATCATATGAGATCCAAAACCAAGTCTTGTTAGAAACATCTTCATCTGTGATGCAGTTGTATTTTGTGCTTCATCCAAGATGACATATGCATCATCTAGCGTTCGACCACGCATGTACGCAAGTGGCGCAATCTCAATCGTACCCTTTTCAATCAACTTCTCTGTCTGTTCATTCCCCAACATGTTATGTAACGCATCATATAGAGGTGTTAAGTATGGATCAACCTTCTCCTTTAAATCACCAGGCAGAAACCCTAAGCTTTCTCCCGCCTCTACAGCAGGACGTGTTAGAACGATTCGTTTTACGTCGCCTTTTTTCAAAGCACTCACAGCTTTGGTAACCGCCAAAAATGTTTTACCAGTACCTGCAGGTCCTATCGCAAATACCACAGCTGCGTTATCCATTGCTTTAGCAAAGGCATACTGTCCTAACGTCTTCGGCACAATTACCTTTCCACTCATTGTTCTACCAATGATTTCAGAACTCATTTGCGAAAAATCAATTGTCTGCTCTTTCGCTAGTAAGCGACTTGCATAAATAACATCTTGTTCACTAATGACTTTATTCTGTTCCGCAAGTGTCATAAGTGCTGTTAAAATACGTTGAATTAGTAGTAGTTCTTCATCACTACAATTTCTAACAAAAAAAGTATTATCTCGATAGGAAATATCTTTTTCAAATTGCGAACTTAAAACAATTAGATTTCTATCATGATTACCAATGATATTCATCGCAATCTGCTCTTTCATTCCCTCTAAGTGAATTGATTTTATATTTTCCAAAATAATGTCTCCTTAGTAACAATATTTTAACAGGTATCGCCATAGTTGAAAATGTTTTACGCTCAGTTTGGTTTTATGCTAAACTACTGTAATACAAAAGGAGTCTTCCAAATGAAAAAAAGAATAGCGATTCTATTAAGTTTGTTGTTATTAGCTGGATGCACAAAGCAGACCATTCAAACATCAAATACTTCCAATACAAGTAACACAAGCACAAGCGAGAATTCTGGTGGTTGTGCAGCCTTTGCGGAATGTGAATCTAGCGAAGACGAAGCTAAACTCTACGAAGATTTGCTAGCCGCCAAAAACACTCCATTTGAAAAGGCAACAATGGAAGATGTCGTTTCCTATATTGAAAATAAAGAAAGTCACATCGTATTCCTCGGTTTCCGTGATTGTCCATGGTGTCAAGATTTAATGCCTATCTTAAACGATGTTGCAATCCAAAAGAATGTTAAGATCAAGTATGTTAATGTACGTCCAGAAAATACAAAAGAAAGTGATCTACGCAACGAAAATAATCCGACCTATGTTAAACTCCAAGAGCTACTTGGTGATGTCTCAGGTGATGGTACAAATAAGATTTATGTTCCATATGTAGCTGTGATTCGTGATGGTAAAGTGATAGACTTCATGTTAAGTCTTGATTACGATGCACATACGGTACAAATAACAGAAGCACAAATCGAAGAATATAAAACACGATTAAACGAATTATTAGATAAATAACCTCCGATATTCGGAGGTTATTTATCTTGCTTTATAACACTGCGCAAGATAGCCACTTCTTGCGTTTTCTTCTGTATCTTCGCTTTCATCAAATCCATCATATGGTGCCTTAGGGTCATGTACTTTCGGCTTTCGTCTCATTGAATTACAAATTTCATCAATATCTGCAAATGCGAAGTCAAAGTCATCTGTCCACCCTGTATGACCCGTAATGATCTTTAACTGTAGATTACGTTTTACAAGTATTTCTTTAAGTCTCTGTAACGATTGACATTGAAGCTTACGGTCTTCCGCAAGTGTATTTAAGAATGCGTAACCTCCATCTGCCCCAAGCCAAAGCGTATCTCCAGTAAATAGATAACAATCATCAACAAGATACACTAGATGTCCCCAGGTATGCCCAGGTACTAAAAACGCTTCAATCTTAATATTACCAATGTAGAATATCTGTCCATCTTCAATGAGTATCTTAGGATTATCAATAATGACCTGTGGTAATGTTGTTAAACCCCAGAAGACTTTACGATGCTTTCGACCTTCTAGATATTCATTTTCGATATTTCCAATATAGATTGTCGCATCTCTAAAAAGTTCATCGCTACCTTGTTCAATAGCGCCTACATGGTCAGTATCCTGATGTGTAACAAGAATCTCTTTAATATCCTTTGAATTGATACCAAGCCACTGCATCTTCTCTGCAAGTCGATCATAGTTATAGCCAGCATCAATCATAATCGTATGGCCATCTTTAGTATAGAAATAGATATTTGCGACATACTCTCGGATACAACTTACTCTATCATCAATAAAACCTGTGTTTAAAGGTTTGAAAATTTCCTTGCCTTTAAACATAAAAGACATAAACTTTACCTGAAATCTTGAGTCATTCTTAGACATGATTATTCACCTTTTCCTAAATAAATTATAATTTATGGTTCAATACTAGTCGCAAGTTAATTATAACAAACTCAAATCAAGATAGTAAAAAAATATAAAAAAAAGAAATGCTTACGCACTCCTTATTTTCCTCTTCTTCTCGCTTTACGAGCAGCTTCGATCTTAAGCTTTCTCTTAACACCAGGCTTAACGTAGTACTCTCTCTTACGAGCTTCGGCGAGGGTTCCATTGCGGGATACCTGACGCTTGAAACGGCGTAGCGCATCATCCAAATTCTCATTTTCTTTGAGGACGACTCTAGACATTCCTAACCCCCCTTTCTCTTTTATAAAGCATTAGTATCATACCAAATCCATTACACCATTGCAAGATATTTATACGATTATTACACAGGTTTTTTGCGTAATTACGATATATAATTTCCTATCAAAAAGCAGATATATTCGCAATCATGAGTGCTGCGGTCTTTTTTGTCTTTGGAAGCGAAGTTGTTGTGTGGATTTGTTATTTTTGGTAAGTTCTGACTTAATTATTCATAACAGCACTATAAATATCGCTAACAATATTTTCAATATCTCTTTCAGCTGTAATACAAACTTCATTTAATACATCAGAAATATCTTTTTCTCGCCACCATCTACGCATTGTTTCCTCTCCAAAGTCATTGCAATTAGGTTTTGTTAGGTGGCGTTTTAATGTTTCTTCAAAAGGTATATTAAAATAGTATGCATATACTTTGGTGTCAGATAATTGAATAGCATATTCAAACAGAGGTTTATACCAATCTGCATACATAATGCCTTCTAAAATAATAATATCACTATGGCTAGTACCATAAAACAAAAGCTCTTTTATAAGTGGCAGTGCGAGTGTATTTGGTCCATCCTTCACTCTAAGCATTTCTCTTCTAATTACATCTTGTGAAATAAGCATAGTGTTCTCGCCAAATTTGCGTTGCAGTTCTTTCGCAATTGTCGTTTTTCCGCTACCCGAATTTCCTCTGAGTATAATAAGTTTTACCATTGCATAGCTCCATAAATTGCGTTTTTGAATTTTTTTGTTATATAAAAATATTATACTGCATAACTCTACAATCATTCGAAGATAGGTGCTGTTATTTGTCAGTCAACTTTTCCTCAAGAATCTTGATTTCTTCAGATAGGATAGCTTCCAATCCTCAAATTCTTTGTCTGTGATTTCACCACTATAATGTTTTTTCTCATCTCATCCCATTTTACAAGAAAATCGTTGAAGTTCATATCGTGTGACAGCAAGGCGTTGGTGGATTCATCTATCAGTAGTCTGAGCTGCATTTCTTTTTCATAGTCAAAAATAATATGAATAAAGTCGTGAATGGAGTTCGGTTCATGGTCTATAAGGGTAGAAATATCACAGTCTAATGCCTACACTATTTTTGTATTTGTTCTTTTGTTGGGAATCTATTTCCAAGTTCATAATTTTGTATGGCAGCATCGGTCAATCCGGCTTTGATTGCGAGTTCCTTCTGGGTAAGGTCTCTGCCTTTATGTTTATTAACTTTGTGAATAGAAATTATTCCTTAATTAATTCAACGCCTGCGGAGGCACCAATACGATCAGCACCTGCTTCAATCATAGCCTTAAAGTCTTCTTTCGTACGAATACCACCAGAAGCTTTTACCTTTAAGCGATCACCAACAGTTTTCTTCATAAGTTTTACATCTTCAACTGTTGCTCCACCAGTTGAAAAACCGGTAGATGTCTTCACAAAGTCAGCACCAGCTGCTTCTGCATCCTTACAAGCACGTACCTTTTCTTCATCTGTTAAAAGACATGTTTCAATAATTACCTTGAGTGTAATATTACCGCATGCATTCTTAATTTGACGAATCTCGTTAGTCACATAAATATCATCGTGGTCTTTTAATTTACCAACATTGATGACCATATCAACTTCTTGTGCGCCCTTTTCGATTGCGTCTTTTGTCTCAAAGACTTTTGCTTCAGTTGTCATTGCACCTAATGGAAAGCCCACAACGACACATAGTTTTACATCAGATCCTGCTAAGGCAGCCTTAGCTGTTGGAATCCAACATGGGTTGATACATACAGACGCAAAATCATTTGCGACAGCTTCTTCACACAACTTTATAATCTGATCACTTGTTGCGTTAGGTTTTAAAATTGTATGGTCGATATACTTACTCGGTTTCATCTAATCCTCCTTCATCACCAAAATAATATTTCTTCAATACTTCATGGCAGATGGCATCATCACCTTCATAGGGCTCACGTCCAAATTCACGAGCCATGAACTTTTCATTGCCTTTTCCTAACACTAAAATAGTATCTCCTTCTGAGCATAGTTCAACTGACTGTCGAATCGCATCATAGCGATCTTCGATAATCACATAATTCTTATGATGTATGCCTTTGGCAATATCTTCTGCAATTTCACGTACACTTTCACCACGTGAGTCATCTTCCGTTAGGATAATCATATCACAATAGCGGTCTAATATCTCACCGAATATTGGACGCTTCGCTGTGTCACGCTTACCTGCACTACCTGTAATCGCAATGATACGACAATCCTTTGGTGTAATGGAAGATGCGTATTGACATACCTTTTCAATACCATCTGCAGTATGTGCGAAGTCTACAATAAGATTAAACGGTTGACCATCTTGAATACGTTCCATTCTTCCTTCAACTTGGTTTAAGTGCTGAATATAACCTGCAATATCATCCATGGATACACCCTTTTGATGTATTGCCGCAATCGCAGCTACAAGGTTATAGATATTAAAACGTGCAATGAGATTTGACTCTAAGCGATAATCATGATCATTTACATGCAAAGTAAAACGTGTACTATCTTTCAATAGATGATAATCTGTAACACGATAATCAGCCTCATGGTCAATACCATACGTGAATACCTTCGCTTGTGTATCTTGTACAATCTTCATACCGCTTGGATCATCAACATTTACAATCGCTATCGCTTCTTCTTTCAACTGATCAAACAATTTCTTTTTCGCATTAAAATAGTTTGTCATCGTACCATGATAATCTAAGTGATCATGCGTCAGGTTTGTAAAGATTGCTACATCAAAGTCTATCGCATCCAATCTTCCCTGATCAATCGCGATAGAAGAAGCCTCATATGCACAGTTTTTAATTCCTGCATCTACCATATCTCGCAAGATACCGTGAACTTCATCAATATTTGGTGATGCGACTAGTGGTGGTAGTTTTACATTGTTATATTCAATGGAAATTGTGCCAACATATGCACTTGGTTCAATTTGATTCAAGATATTACGAATAATCCAAGCTACAGATGACTTACCATTTGTACCAGTTACACCATACATCGTCATATGATGGCTAGGATAATCATAGAAACTATCTGCGACTTGATTAAAGACATGTACGATATTCTTCACCTTGATGTATGTAACATCAGGATTTATCTTTTCTAATGGCTCACTATGTACAATGACAATTGCGCCATTTGCAATCGCTTCATCGATATGTTCATGACCATCATTAACAAGTCCTTTAACACAGAAAAAGATTGAGTCTGGACGTTTCTTACGACTATCATCCATCAAACTCTTAATTTCAATATCCGGTACGTTTTCAAAAAAATCTGTCAATTTCATTTATCTTACCCTTTATTAAAGCATATTCTCATGTGCTTCATTTTGTTCACTAATAACAGCACATGCATACATCGCTGCCGTTTCTGCCCTTAGAATACGTTTTCCTAATGTAATGGCTTCAAAACCATTCTGCTTTAAAAACTCTACTTCCTCTGGCGCAAAGCCACCTTCTGGTCCTATCACAAATGTGACAGATTGTCCTGGTGAAAGTACTTCTGTCATAAATTTTGATTTAGAGTATGCATTTTCATAAGGCAAAACATTAACATCAGAACGATAATTCACTAAATCTTTTAGTTGCACGATTGGCGTAATTTCTGGAATACGATTTCGTTTACATTGTTCTGCCGCTTCTTGGAGAATATCAATTCGACGCGCTTGTTGCTTATCTTCTTTTTCTTTCTTAGCACGCACAACACAACGCATAGACTCAAACGGTACAATACGTGTTACTCCAAGTTCACAAGCCTTCTGTAATACAAGTTCAAACTTCTCCTTACGGATAAGTCCCATCGCAAGTGTTACTTCAACACCAATCTCATTGATACGCTTATCTTCCTCTAAGACCATCGCAACAAAGTCCTTACCCTTGTTATAGGCATCCGCAAAATACCCAATTCCATCATAAACCAATCGAATCTTTTCATGATGTAAACGAACAACATTCTTAGCATGATGCGCTTGATCCTTATTAAAGATGTATTCTTGACCAACCACAAGTGGTGTATCACTGAAGTATTGTTGCATAACTCCTCCCATAATAGAGTAGAGTGAGAATATCTTATTCAGATATTCTTCGACCCTCTCA
>JABZLM010000075.1 GCA_015256775.1 Solobacterium sp.
ATGTAATAGTGAGGAGTAAACAATGATTCAAGAAACGATTAGTTCAAACAATGCCCCTGTAGCGGTAGGGCCATATTCACCCGCTGTTCGTGCAGGAGACTTTATGTACATCTCTGGACAGTTACCAATTGATCCAACAACTGGGCAACTTGTTTCAGATGACATTCGTATTCAAACGGAACAAGTACTAAAGAATATTGATGCCTTATTAGCAGAGGCCGGTTTAAATATGTCATATGTTTTAAAGACAACTGTATTTGTTAAGAATATGGAAGAGTTTGCGGCAATGAATGAAGTATATTCTCGTTTCTTTCAAAAGCCATTTCCAGCAAGAAGTGCTGTCGCAGTAAAAGATATTGCATTTAATGCGAAGGTAGAGATTGAAGCATTTGCAATGGATACCCGCGCACTTGAAGTACTATGTGCGGAAGATGGTTGCCATACATGTAATGATTATTGTTGCGAAACAAAGTTAGATATTCAATAAGACCCTAGGGTCTTTTTATTTTTCTATGGTATGATATAGCATGTACGTAGTGGAGATTAAGTTCGTATGTCTATTCATAAACTAAACATGACTTTTACAAAGAAAGATATTCAATATATTCTGACAATCGCATTGTCCGCTCTTGTGTATGCGTTTGGGATTGAATCGTTCGTAAGTTCTGGTAATTTATTCCCTGGTGGATTTGCGGGAATTTCACGACTAGTTGTAATGCTAGTGGAAAGACATCTTGGTTTCGTAATTCCATTTGGTGTCATCTACTGGGTAATGAATTTTACGGTTGTGCTATTTATCTGGAATCGTATTGGGCATAAGTTTGTTTTATATTCTGTTCTTTGGTTCTCATTAAGTTCTCTATTTTCAATTATTATCAATGTGCCTATTGTTACACAGGATATGTTATTGATTGCAGTTTTTGGAGGTCTCATTAATGGGTTTTCGATTGGACTTGCTCTTCGCTCAAATGCGAGTAGTGGTGGTACAGACTTCATCGCAATTGATTTATCGGTACGTTTAAAAAGACCTACTTGGAATTATTTGCTTGGTTTAAATGCATTTGTCTTAGTACTTGCAGGCTTAGCGTTTGGTTGGGATAAAGCTTTATACTCGATTATCTTCCAATATGTTTCTACACAGGTAGTCAATACAATGCACCAACGTTATAAGATTACACGTATTCAAGTCATCACTGACCATGCAGATAAAGTATGTGATGCTGTTTTTAATACAGTACGTCATGGTATTACGAAAATTAATGTTGAAGGTGCTTTTAAGCATCAACCGCATACAATGTTGTTAATTACTGTCAATAACTATCAGTTACCGGAAGTAATTAGTTGTATACGTAAGGCAGATGAACATGCATTCATGACCTTAAATGCGGTTGAAAAAATTATCGGTAACTATTATCAAAAACCTTTAGAGTGAGTCATCACTCTTTTTATATATAAAAAGATGCGTATCGTTTTGATACACATCCTATGTTTAAAGAATTTCCATTCCGATTGCTTTTTGAACTTTGTCAAGTTTTTCAGACGCAATTGCACTTGCTTTTTTAGCTCCGTTTGCTAATGTTGTTTCAATTAAATCACTGTTGATGATTTCATTGTATCGTGTTTGTATCTCTTCAAGTTTAGCGCATACTGCATCCGCAACTGCTTTCTTGAAATCACCATAGCCTTTTCCTTCAAATTCTTTTTCAATATCTTCAAATGAACGTTCATTTGATAGGGAGGATAAAATTTGCATTAAGTTAGAGATACCTGGTTGGTTTTCTGGGTCGTAATGTACTTTACCTAAACTATCTGTAACGGCAGACATAACTTTTTTACGTGCAACTTTAAGATCATCTAACAAGTAGATGCATCCTTTGTTTGTTTCATCTGACTTTGACATCTTCTTTGTTGGATCGCTGAGTGACATGATTCTTGCGCCTACTTTTGCTACTAATGGTTCTGGTACTGTAAATAGTTGTCCATAACGATTGTTCATTCTTTCTGCGACGTCTCGTGTTAATTCAACGTGTTGTTTTTGGTCTTCACCAACTGGGACATAGTCAGGACTATAGAGTAAGATATCTGCAGCCATTAATGCTGGGTAGGTATATAGACCGCCAGAGAGGTTCTTTCCACCTTTGGCTTGTTTGTCCTTAAACTGTGTCATTCGATTTAATTCACCCATATAGGTATGACAACACATGATAAATCCAAGTTGTGCATGTTCCATAACATCAGTTTGTAGGAAGATTGTTGCTATATTTGGGTCAAGACCACAAGCTAGATATAACGCTACACAATCCTTCAGATTCTTTTTTAGTTCTTTTGGGTCTTGCGGAACTGTAATGCAGTGTAAGTTTGCGATAAATGCAAACATTTCATATTCATTCTGTGATTCTACAAAGTGTCGTAAGG
>JABZLM010000041.1 GCA_015256775.1 Solobacterium sp.
GGAATTTCAAAACATTTATAACTAGTTTACTGGTTATATTCAGTATGGTGAGTCATTATATTTTGGCAACTTATGCAGAGACGGCAAATGGCACTGATATAAGCACAACATCTAAAGCGATTGGTGCTGAAACAGATGAAGCATCTGCCGATCAAAGTGAGACAACGAATGTTATAGAAAAAAATGAAACAGCAACGGAGGATTCTCTAGATGCGAAAAGTTCTTCTAATGAAGTGAATGGATTTCCGGAAAAAACAAGTGTTCCTGATAACCAACCTTCTACTAAGGAAGAAAATACAGATAAGGTAGAAGAATCGGGAAATGATGATATTCAGGCTGTACAGAATACTCCTCAATATATGGAGGCTGGAAGCTTTGAAGGCGATATTAGTGGCATATTCACGATTAAAGCAGAATATAGTGAAAATACATTTCCTTTGTCCACGACGTTACAGGCAAGTTCAGACTTATCTACCGGTAGAATGGAATTGGCAAAGGAAGCCTTTATTAAACAATCTGGAAAAACAGAGGAAGAGATTTCAATTAAAAATATTTATGGAATGAATATATCTTTTCGAAATCAATGGGATAATAATGAAGTTGAACCGGCTAAAGATAAGCAGGTAAAGATAACATTAACGAGAAAAGATGGGGAAAAGCTACCTGAAGGAGAACAATACCAGTTGGTTCATTATACTGATGGTAAGATGGAAAAGGTTGATTTAAAAGTGAATGAAGAGGGACAAATCACATTTACTGCTTCTTCATTTAGCCCATTCTATTTAGGTGTGCTGGGTTCTCCGATACTGCCAAGCATCACAAATGTACCTTTGACGGTTGATTGTAAGATGTTAAATGATGTTGGAAAAGATAGTGAGGGTGTATATCATTATCAATTTAATCCTGGGACAAATGGTGTATTTAACATTACCATTCCAAAAGAAGCATTTCACGGTGGCGATTTCAGGTTGACAGCAACACTTCCAAAAGAAATGAAGTTTGATCAAGCAGGATTGGACCATTTAAAGGATAAGACGGAAGTGAAAAGTGTGGAATATGATCCGAATGATTTAACTTCGGTTACAGTCACCTTTAAGGGAGATGCAGGTGCATTGGATAATCTTGCTACTGCATTGGCGGTGAATACGGATATAAATTACATGTCAACCGGTGATTTGGATAATATCATAAAAAATGGTATTCCTAAGGAAACTATTTGTTTCCGCTTACTTGACAGGAACGGAAATTTAATGGGCGAAAACAAGAACTATGTTGTCAGCCCAAAGACGGGAAACTCTGAGAAAATTAATGCAACTTCCATTTTTGATACAGATACGGCAAATGTTACAATAAGTAACGATATCAACAATTCTGTGGAAAAAGGTTTGTATTTTCGAGACCATTTATATCCTCTTGCAAAATTAGATATTCCTTCTGCGGGAACAGACGATAATAAGCTGATACGAATCAAACAAGTCAAGGTCTATCGTCCAAAGGGATTGGAAGATTTATGCTGGCCAGACTCGCTTGATGTTGAAAACGGAAATGTAATCGGCGGTGGATCATTCAAAAAGGTGAATACAACTCCACAGGTAGATGCCAATGGAACCTATGATATATTCGAGTACGATTTAGAAGCGGATTCAAAGGTAAATGATTCAAGATTTCAAGGGCTGACATATAATAGAGATCAGTTGAAAAAGATTAGGGCCATTTGGAAATTCAAAGAGGGAGCATTCCTCCCAAGCGGAACTTTGTGTGAGGCTGCAGATACGGAAATTACCTTTGAAAGCGAAGGCGGAAAAGAAATTGTTAAGAGTGTAACCGGTACAAAGATGAAGGTTTCAAAGGGCATTTATGATGATCGATTTAAGGTAACACCACGTCCGAATTTCAAAAAGGATTCCGCAAATATTGAGGAAGTCATTCCTGGTCACTCCAAATCTGAGCAAAAATTTGTAGAGGTATATAATTATCGATACTTATCAAATTATGATGCAAATGGTGATTTGGTTATGTCTGAAGGTGAATATACGGAAACATATCGTTTCCCTTATGAAATAAGACCTACGTCATTTAAACGAAGTGATTCATATGGATCAGGGTCAAAATTGAAAAATATTATTTTAACGGTTGTAAAAGTAGACGGAACAACTGTAACAAAAGCGGTTGATGAAAATGACATACGATATAGTTCTGATGGTACGAATTTCTCATTTGCAAAATATTTGGAAGACGGAGACAGAGTAAGTGAAGTAAAGATAGAATGGAGTGCTCTTACAAATTCTTCGGGTGGCGGAAAAACTCCAGGAACATTTAATTATGCGGTAGCGAGAACGCATGCCGACGGAACACCACTTGTTAAGGATGAGTTAATCCAAATTGGATATCATGTAGAACATCCGAAAAAAGATAGTGCACCGTATACATACGATACAGATACGGATACCGATTATTTATATGTGAAGGTCGGTGAAGAAAAATGTAATGAATTTATGGAACAGGACAATACTGGAACCAAAGATGTATATTTCTTTGGACAGAAGAATGAGGCAAAATTTTGGTATAATGAGCCAAATGCCGGTGTAATCTATTTTAAAGGTGATGAGACAAATTACAGAAGTACATATACGAACCCCGTTATTACAATAAAGGCACGTGCAAATAATATTGTAGGCATTGAAGAGCCAATCAGTTATATTAAGGCGATTACTTTAAGCAAGCGCATGAAAGGGTGGAAAGTTGTTTATTCAACATACAACAAATCTACCGGTGTAACAAAGAATGATCAAGAGTATACCGTTGCGAATATGGATCCAAGCGGTAGCGATACTGTTATCAGTAAAGAGACTTTAGGATTAGATGAAAACGAGTATTTTACATCTCTACAGCTGAAGTATGATGGAGTTTTCCATTTGGAGTACGATAGTGATATTGATTTCTTGTACAATCACCAAATCGAATTTAGAATGGTTCGTATATTGGGTGATACATCAAGAAATAAATCTTTATATCACAATCAGGATGTAAAGGTGAATGGTCCGGAAACAAATCGTGGACAGATCTATTTTGACGGATATTTTAAATGTGATGATCCTTGCTCCGGAACAGTCTATACGGATCCGAACGGAATTGAAAGTAAAGTCAGATCTGGAGACGGAATGGCTTTGAGATATAAGCCACAAGGAGAACGTTGGACGTTAAAGAGCGCAAATTTTAAGAGCGATGATCGCACTGTTGTTGCTTATCAGGGTGGTATTGCAACGGCAGAAGAAAGCGAAGATACAATGCATATGTTCATGGAAAAATCCGGAGTATTTAACGGAAGTTTCCGAGCAGAACGCAAAGATCTGTTGAATGATGAGAGATCGTCTACAGGCAATGCTCCAATGGATGTGCCGGAAGCAGTGTATGTTGAATTGACGGATGATGAGTTTGATGTTGCCTCCGTTGTTTCGGAAGTGAAGAGAAAATATGATTTTTCATATGGATATAATCTGAGTGCCGAAGATATATCCGTCGTTCATGCAAATGGGAAACGATATCTTAAGATTTCTAGTGGAGGTTCTTTGAGCCATTTTGATAAACTCCAAGGAAGTTTGAAATATGAGTTAGGCAAGATCAACTTACAGGTTTGGAATGGTGCTACTTTGGGAGATCATCATCCGTTCGGAAAGGTATATTATGATGTTTCCGGTTTATTAACAAAGTATGATGGATCAGAAGCAGCGGCTTATAAGAAATATGAGTTTAAGGGTGCTGTTCCGGATGTAGATGATATTCGTAAGACAGGTGATACGACGACACCAACTTTATTTGAAGTCGGTGACATGAGTAAATTCACAGTTAGAGTTTTACAGCATGTTCTTAACGGTGTGCAGTTATACCCAGGAAAGAATAATATTGTCGATAGAAATGGGCCAGTAACATTCTTGACACGCGAAAAAGAGAATTTAATGGTAAGTGAGCAAGTGCATATTCCAGGGTCTCTCAATGAAGCTGAAGTTGTTGTACAACTTCCTGAAAAGGGAAATCAAATTAATGTGACATCCTTTGATAGCGAAGGTAACGAAATAAAGACTTCAAAGACATGTGACTTTACCATGCGTTTAACCGGTCCAGCAAAGAGCAATCACATCTCGGGATTAGGAAGTACGGATACGGTTACATACACGTATAGTAAAGATGGACAAAACTATGTAGATGAAAGTGCAATTTCATCTGCGGATTGGAAGGACTACCGCTATATTAAGGCTAAAATTGTACATCAGCCGAACCCAGGAAGTGATGCAAATATTGATGTGAATATTCCTGTTAATGCGGAAGATACACCGGCTAAAGCGGATGACTTAAGCAGTTATATCACAGGTACATATACCTTTACGACAGGTAGTGAAGTGCTCTCAGCAAATACATCTTCAGCCCAATATATTTGGAAGCCATATACATTAAAAGGTAAATTGTGGTGGGACAAGAACGAAGATGGAGTCGTTGATGCGGACGAGCCGGCAGTAGAGAATACCGATATTGTGATGAATTTGGAAGATGCCAATGGAAATGTTGTTGGATCAACATCGGGAGAAGAAGGAATTATTGATGGACACGGAAATTTCTCAATACGTACGAATACACAGTCAACAAGTTATTCTGTACAAGGAACGTTACCGGCTGGTGTCAAAGCTACAAAACAAACTGGAACAGGTGATCCGACAGTAAGTGATGCAGATTCTGATTTTGATAGAACAACAATTAAGACGGCAACCTTCAATGGATTTGATGCAGCAGGAAATGCGCAAAATGTTGCGGCAGGACTTATTAAGCTTCCTGAGCTGAATTTGACGATGCAAATGATCCATGTTACGGAATCACCATCCGCATTTAACCAAAATGCAAGCAGCGAAAATCCGAATAATTTGAAACCGGCATTAACGTATGTTCCAGTTTCGGGAAACATTCTTGATTCGGATGCGAACGGTAAGGTAACACCAAAGCAAACCGGTTTGGTGAAAGATATTCAGGTTTCAACGGCGAATACACTTGGTGATGTCGTTGAGGGTAAATTTAACGCGGCTGTTTATGCAAACGTATTGTATAAGAATGATACGGTGGGTGTTACTGGCGATGCACCGGTGGATACAACACCATATTACCCAAGTATTGATGATTCCAATACAGATCGAGTAACCGTGCTAGGTGCGGGTACAATGAAGAAAACGGGTTATCGATTGGTGGGCTGGAAAGATGAAGATAGTAATGTATATAAAGAAAGTGATACTTTCAAAACAGGAATTGTGAATAAGGATATTACATTGACAGCGGTTTGGGAGCCAATTCAATATAAAGTGACCTATGTTATTGAAGGCCCAAATGAAAGTCAAGCACTTGTTCCAGCACCGGAAACACATATTTATGAAGATGTTGTGACAGTTGCTGATAATCCAAAGCTAGAAGGATATCATTTCAGCGGATGGACATCTGATGATGTTTATGTACAAGCTGGTCAGTCCTTCTCAATGCCAGATGGAGATGTTGTTATCAGAGGGAAATTTATACAAAATAGTCCGTTAACAGTTCCAACACCAAAGACAAGCGATTCGCTTCATGTGAAGAAATACCTTGGTATGCTGATGATTTCTATGATGATTTCAATGATTTGCATGCTAATTGAAGCTGTGTTTGGAAAGAATAGATTAATTGTGAAACCAGCACATGATGTGATGTCTATGAATAGAATCAACCCCGACGTTTCTGAAGATAATACTCAACAGGGAGTGAATGGGTCTATAATTGAAAACTATCATAAAGAAGCAGAACAAAAAAGAAACAAAAATCTTAAAAATAATAAGTTGCGATTATGATTCGCTCAAGTGAAAAGTTAAATTCCACTTCTAAAGAATAAAAAATAAAGTGGAAGTAAGTCATTTAGAAATAGTACTATCAAGGATTGATAATCCAAGATCGTACTATTTTTGCTTAAGTAAAATTCATACTACAAATGAGCGAATAGCATATTCCACTGCTACTCGCTCATTTTGTGTCTAGAAGTTTGTGCGACAAGACAATACTTGTCCGATTATTTTTACTGGTAATTCTTTTATCTCTTTTGGGGTGAAGTAACGGCTTGCAACATCTGGGTTTGCAGCTTCAAGAATCATCATCCCTTTTTTATAGATAACACGCTTGACGGTAACTTCTTGATCAATCATGACAACCGCAACTTTACCACTGGGAATAGAATTGCATTGGCGAACTAATACAAGTGAGCCATCCATGATTCCGATACCAGACATGGAGTTACCAGTAATACGCAAGTAATAATCACCATTCTCTCTTTCTTTTAGAGTTGTTTCTTCTTCGCCAAGATAATTTTCTTCTGCAAATAAATCATATCCAGCTTTTGCATAACCAAGGATTGGTAAGCGAATGGTTGTGTCCATTCCCATTAGGATAGGAGTGATGTTGTAACCTAATAATTGAGATAAGATCTCGGCAGTATCATCGTTGACCTTCTTAATTTCTCCACTAGACCATCGTGCAACAGTCGAACGAGAAACATTACATCTGCGTGCAAGTTCAGAATCACTACATCCGGTTTTTGTTTTGTATTGGTGAATCATTTCTTTTAGTTTCATCTACATTACCTCAGCATTAGTATAACAGATTTGCGACAATTAGAAGATAATTAATTTATAAATGTTGCGTATATAATTGAAATACGCAACACAAATCGATATAATACAAATAACAGGAGAGAGATATGCAGCTATATAAGAAATATGTAGATGTCGTGGTGATGCAAAGAAAAACAGGAGAATTACGTCCACTCTATCTATGTTGGAATGATGGACGGGAGTATAAAATTGATAAAGTGCTAAGTCACTCTAGGAAAGAGTCTTGTGTTGGTGGTTGTGGTATCCGTTATGTATGTATTATCCAAGGTAGATGTAGAAACTTATTCTTAGAGAAAGATCGATGGTTTTTGGAGAGCTATCAACCATGATATAGGATTGAAACCATATAAATATCTTAATTCAATATTTTGTGCGAACTTTATGTTTAAAACATTAAATAGGAGATAAAATCTGTAGAAATTATATATTTTACACGCATAATACGTGTAAAATATGGAAAATATTCAACAATTATGATAAAATAAAGCTACTTCAAGGAGAAAATATCATGATTAAGTTAATTAGATTATCAGCTAGTGGGTTAAATCTACTAAAAGAAAAGGTAGATATTGACTTTTTTGCAGAACAAAGAGTTTTGTCAGATAAACTTGGAATGTTATCAAATCTTTTTGGAAGAGTATATACAAACAATGTGATATCTCTTGTGGGTATTAATGCCTCGGGGAAAACGACAATATTAAAATTGATCGCACTTTGTTTTGATTTTATTAATGGAAAGTCACTTAATAGTATTGACTATAATGATATCTTTACAAATTCCGAGAACATACAAATCGATACTACTTTCTATGTTGAAAATGAGGGGGTGTATCATCTTGTATCAGCAATAGGAAAAGTTAAAACGATTGACTTGGATGAAGAATATATCATAAAAAATGAGAAATTGTATTTCAAAAAAATATCTACCATTCAGAAGAAAAAAGATATGTTAACATTTGATGAAAGTCACTTGATGAGAGAAAGAGACAATACGGAGGAATTCTTGCAGAATGATATTAGTATTGCACTATCAATCACGAAGGATAATAAAATTTATGTTAGAAATTTACTTGATTTTACCAATTTAAATGTATTGAGAATACTAGGGGATTATCCACGCGAATTATTGGCGTTTTTAGATCCGAGTATTGAATCAATAACATATAATGAGAAAACACAAGAAGAAATCTTAAAGTTTTATGGTAGAAAACCAATTACAATTTCTAGCCCTATTCAATTTCAAAATTATTTATCCTCAGGAACTATTAAGGGAATTGTTGTGTTTATTAATGCGATGCTTGCATTCAAGCATGGTGGATATGTAATTGTGGATGAATTGGAAAATCACTTTAATAGAGAAATAGTTTCTACGTTAATTAGATTCTTCACTCAGGAAAATGTAAATGTCGGAGGTGCAACACTGATATTTTCAACACATTACTCAGAGCTATTAGATGAGTTTAGCAGAAATGATAATATTTACATCACAAGAAATGTAGATAGAATAACGATTCAAAAGTTAAACGATATTCTAAAGAGGACAGACATTAAAAAGAGTGATGCTTTCAAGAGTGACTATTTGAAGGGGACAGCGCCATCATATGATGCCTATCTTCAACTAAAAAAAGCAATTATGCACGGAGCTATTAAACTATGACGGCATCCATCGCATGTTTATGTGAAGGGGCCACTGAAAAGGCTATTATTGAACTGCTGTTAGATAATAATAAATTGTGCTTTTCTAGGGAACAGCTTATAGATGAAGAAGTACTACGATGTAGATGTGCAAAAAATTTTGAAGATCGATACATGGGTAAAAGCTTTGTTGCAAAAATTACAGTTTATCGAATTCTAGATTCGAAGCGAGAACAGTTTAAATTGCGTAAAGCATATCAAAATAAGGTTGAAGTAATAAATGTAATTACTGCACCAGAAATAGAAATGCTAGTAATCATTAGTGAGGAAAAGTTTGAAGAGTACTCAAGGAAATACAAGAATAGTACAAAACCAAGTGAGTATTGCAAGTCGGTTTTAAAAATTAAAAACATCAAAGATCCTAATTTTATTAAATCTTATTTTGATGATATTGATAAATTAATACAAGCTATTCAGGAGTATAAGAGAGTTATACGCTCAACTAACAATATAACCTGTCTAGCAGATTTGTTGGTGCTATAAGTAAAGCATGATATGAAGTCGAAAACTAAAATGATACATTGGATGTTGACGAGGTAGAACTTTGTCACATCCTTTTTCTTTGGAAGAGAAAGGAAGTAAAGTTTCCTAGCATGCGGCAGATAAATTAAGGACTATAGTTTAGTTTTACGATTAATATAGTGGTAGAACGATAGAAAGGAGGGAAAGTTATGCATAAAATCTATCTGTTCTGTAATGCGGGGATGTCTACTTCTATGATGGCAAGTAAAATGCAGAAGGTTGCAGATCAACATTCTTTAGATATTGAAGTAAAAGCATTCTCTGATAATTTATTAGATAAAATCATTACGGAACAAAATCCAGATGCTATTCTTTTAGGTCCACAGGTTAAGTATCTATATGACAAGGTTGTAGACCGTTATGGCCATCTTGGAAAACCAATTTTCGTTATTGATACTGAAGAGTACGGTAACATGGACGGAGAGAGAGTTCTCAAACGTGCCATTTTAGAAATTAAAAAGAAGAAAGCAGAAAGCGAAGGTAAATAATTATTATGATTAAGGCTTTAGAAAAGTTCCTTATCCCAATCGCTGATGCCTTATCTAAGAATAAGGTATTAGTGGCTATCCGCGATGGCTTTATGTATGCAGTACCAGTAGTTATCGTTGGATCTATTTTCCTATTAATCTCCAACTTCCCAATCGAAGGTTGGTCAGAGATGATTGCGACATTTGCTGGCGAAGGATGGGAGAAATATTTTGATGCAGTAACTGCAGTTACATTTGATTGCTATGCATTACTATCTGTTATGGGTATTGCATATGCATATGCACGTGAAAAGGGTGTAGATAAGATTGAATCTGCGGTTGTTGCTCTTGTTACATTCTTGATGATTACTCCAATGAAACATGCTGCGTTCATGAATGCAGATGGCAAGATGTTCTCTGGTTTCTCATTCGGCCATTTAGGTACAAAGGGTATCTTCTTGGCAATGATTGTAGCCATTATTTCTACAGAAATTTTTGCATTTGCAGTTAAGAAGAAACTTGTTATTAAGTTACCTGATGGTGTTCCACCAGCAGTTATGGATTCATTTGCTGCGTTAATTCCAGCAGGATTATCCATGCTTGTATTCTTCTTCGTTAACATGATTTTTGTTAATACTCCATTTGGAAATGTACATACATTTATTTATCAAGTATTACAAGCTCCATTAGTTGGTTTAGGCAAGTCTCAAGCATTTGAAGTTATCTATCAGTTCTTAAGTACATTGTTCTGGTTCTTTGGTATCAATGGACCTGCTGTTACAAATACAATCTTCGCTCCAATTCATAAGGCATTAACATTAGAGAACTATGAATTGGCGAAGGCTGGTTTACCAATGACAAATGTATTTACATCAGCATTCTCAGATTTCTTCTGCAACTTCGGTGGTGGAGGATCTACATTGGGTCTTGTATTGATGATGACATTTATGGCAAAGTCCAAGCGTCTAAAGACATTAGGAAGAATGGCACTTCCTGCTGGTATCTTCGGTATCAATGAACCAATTATCTTTGGTTTCCCAATGGTATTGAATGTTATCATGGTAATTCCATTTATCTTAGCGCCAGTTATGAATACAATTATTGGACAGCTTGCAACAGCAGTAGGATTCATTCCAGTTACATCTGGTGTTCAGTTATCATGGACAACACCAATCTTTATTTCAGGTTATCTGACGACTGGTTCGATTAATGCTGTAATCTTACAGTTGTTAATGCTACTTGCAGACATGGCTCTCTACTATCCATTCTTCAAGATGCAAGATAGTAAGTATCTAGAGGAAGAAGAGAAGTTAGCAAAGGAAGAGAAGAAGGATGAACTTGATGAATTGTCCTTCGATGATTTGAAGTTAGACTAATATGAAAGTAATATTGATTTTTGATTCCGGCTTAGCTGGAGCAGGTGGTAAGAGCAACCCTGATTGTACACTAAGTGCAACGCGAGAGATTGCTGGGACTGCAATGCTTTTAGAACCATATTTGAAAGAGATAGGCGGTCAGATTAGTGCAACACTTTATTGTGGAATGGATTACTACAAGCAGAATAAAGATGAAGTGGTTATGAAGATGACTGCGATGGTGAAGAAATTGGAACCAGATTTTGTCTTGTGTGGGCCATGCTTTAACTTCCCTGAATACAGTGAGATGGCTGCTCGTTGTGCAAAATTAATTGCAGAAAAAACAACGGCAAAAGTCGCAAGTATGATGGCAATTGAAAATCAAGAAGTGATTGCACAATATAAGAATGACATTACAATCCTTAAGATGCCTAAGAAAGGTGGAACAGGATTGAGTGAGTCATTTGAAAATATGGCAAAGTTCATTGATGCATCCGTAAATCATCCGGAAAATCTTGAAGCATTAAAAGAAACAATTTGTTATTAGAATAAGTCAAGCCCGGACAAACTCTAACTGTTCGGGCTTATTTTAAAAAATAGAGAAATCTATATACATGCATGTATATAGGATTAAAAGAAAAGAGATCAATTGTGAATAAGGAAGAGATATTTGCGCAGGTTGAAAGACGGAAACAAGATATGATTGATGATATCTGTACAATGGTACAAATTGATTCAAGACGTGGTGAGCCACAAGATAGAATGCCTTTTGGAATTGGACCTGCAAACGCTTTGGAAAAAGCACTTGAAATTTGTAAACGAGAGGGACTGCCAACGAAAAATGTAGATGGATACATGGGTTATGGTAGTTTCGGAAATAGTGAAGAATATATTGGTATTATTGGACATGTAGATGTTGTTGAAGTTGGTGATGGCTGGATTGATCCGCCTTTTTCTGCCGCAATCCACGATGGAAGAATCTGGGGACGCGGTGCGTTAGATGATAAGGGACCACTTTTTGCGGCAATGTATGGCATGCTTGCATTGAAAGATTTAGGGATTCAGCCAAAAACAGCGATACATATCATCTTTGGAACAAATGAAGAAACTGGCATGGAAGACATGCATTACTTCTTGAAACATGAGAAAAAACCTCTTGTTGGTTTTACACCGGATAATAAATTTCCAGCCATTTATGGTGAACGTGGTAGAGCGGTCATTGAGGTATGGGGTGATGAGCAGAAAGTAATTGAATTTGCGAATGAGTATTTTATGAATGCAAATATCAATGGTGATAGATTGGGTATTGCCGTAAAGGATGAACATTTTGGTGAAATGAAGATTCGCAATAAACTTTTATTGTATGCAAATAATAAGATGGGAATTCGTTTCTCGCTTAGTTATCCAACTTGTGATATGGATAAGATTATGCAACAGATTCAAACAAAAGCAGTAGGTTTAGAAGTGAAGTTAGTATCGAATTCCCCAGTAGTGCTACACCATAAAGATTCATGGCTTGTCAAGACAATGCAGAAAGCATATGAAGAGGCGACGGATACTAGCGTCAAACCAACGACAACAACAGGCGGAACATACGCCCATGTTTGTGATTCCATTATTCCGTATGGACCAAGTTTCCCAGGACAAAATGGAATTGCACATCAGCCAAATGAATGGGTCAATATTGATGATTTAGTTGCGTGTGCAAAAATTTATGCATGGACACTATATAAATTGTGTACAGAACAGATACCTGAGAATCCATTAGAGGAGGAGAAATTATGAGAAGACTAGGAGTTTCTATTTATCCAGAAAAAAGTAGTATTGAAGAGATCTTTGCATATTTAAAAGAAATGAGTGAAATTGGTGCAAAGAGAATATTTTCTTGCTTATTATCTGTAAGAAAGCCAGCAAATGAAATTAAGGAAGAGTTTACAAAGATTCATGATTACGCAAAGAGTCTTGGTTATGAAATTATCTTGGATGTGAATCCATCTGTATTTAAAGAATTGGGTGTTAGTTATACAGATTTAAAATTCTTCCATGATATTCATGCGGATGGTATCCGTATGGATGGAGGTTTCAGTGGTTTTGAAGAAGCGCTTATGACATACAATCCATATGGATTGAAAGTAGAAATTAACATGAGTTCAAGTACACATACAATTGATACAATCATGGACTATCAACCAAATCGTTATCAGTTGTGTGCATGTCATAATTTTTATCCACACGATTATACAGGATTGGATTTGGATTTCTTCTTGAAATGTTCTGAAAAGTTTAGACACTATGGATTGAGAACAGCTGCGTTTATCGGCTCTTTGGAAAAAGATGCGTATGGACCATGGCCTACAACAGATGGTTTATGTACATTAGAGATGCATCGTCATATGCCGATTGATATTCAATTAAAACATCTAGTCGCATTA
>JABZLM010000042.1 GCA_015256775.1 Solobacterium sp.
TTACGGCAAGAATACCGTTCTTTCGCTAATGTTGTAAAGTTCATGAATCCTCCTTATCCAGAGTTTCTTAATCCAGTTGCGATACCGTTGATGGTAACGTGGATTGTCTTTTCTAATTCTTCTGTGTATTGTCCTTGGCGAATACGTTTAATCAGTTCAATCTGAATGTAATTTAGAATATCGAAGTAAGGAAGACGATAGTCTAAGCTTCCTCTTAATGCAGGTAAATCTTGGATGAGTTCATTATGATTTTCAATCTGTAATAAGACTTTCTTTGTGAGTTTCCATTCAGCTTCAATGTGATCAAATACCGAGCGAGTTTCTTCATCTTCACAAAGATTGCTGTATTGTCTAGCAATATCCATATTTGACTTTGATAGCACCATGTCTGCGTTCTCTAATAAGGATTTGAAGAATGGCCATGTTTGATACATCTGTTGTAACTTTGCTAGGTTTTCTTGTGGGTTTTGGTCGATATATTGTTGCATGGCTGAACCGATACCATACCATCCTGGCAACATGATTCGATTCTGAGACCATGAGAATACCCATGGGATTGCACGTAAGCCATTGATATCTGTAATTGTTTTACGTGCTGCTGGACGAGAACCAATATTTAAACTAGAGATTTCTTTGATTGGACTTGCCGCAAAGAAGTATGGATAGAAGTGAGGGTTATTAAATACTAAATCACGATAGATTATATTTGAATTTTCTACAATTGGATCCATGATGGTGTAGTATTCACGTAATGTTTCTTTGCTTAATACCATTGGATTAACCATACGGTTTAAAGTAGATGATATCAACATCTCTAGATTGTAGTATGCTGAGTCTCGGTTACCGTACTTATTACCGATAACTTCTCCTTGTTCGGTTAAACGTATACGGTCTTTGATAGATCCGAATGGTTGAGAAGTAATCGCATCATAGGATGGTCCACCACCACGGCCAACTGTTCCACCACGGCCATGGAAGAAGGTAATCTTTACACCACATTCATCACCAATGGCAGATAGTTCTCGTTGTGCTTTGTATAAGTACCAACCAGAGGATAGGTATCCTCCATCTTTATTGGAATCAGAGTATCCAAGCATAATCTCTTGGTAGAATTTTTGGTCATTTAGCCACTTTCTAACAAGAGGAATATGTAAGTATGTACGCATGATTTCGTTTGCGTTTTGTAAGTCTTCAATTGTTTCGAAGAGTGGAACAATCTGCATACGACTATGTTCGCTATCCAGTAAGCCTACTTCTTTGAGCAGGATTGCTAATTCAAGCATATCAGAGATACTTTCGGAGTGTGAAATGATATGCTGACGAATGACATTCTCGCCCATACGATCCTTCAGTTCTCTTGCAGTTTTGAAGATTGCAAGTTCCTTAGATAATTGTTCTGATTTTGGTGCGTGTGTTGCGGATAAGATACGTGGGTCATTATTTAATAGATCCAGTAGTAGAGCACACTTCTTTTCTTCGTCAAGACTACTATAGTCTTGTTCGATATTTGCGAACTTCAACAACTCTGCAACGCATGCTTCTAAGACACTAGAGTCTTGACGCATATCAATACTTGCAAGATAGAAACCGAAGATTTCTGTAGCCTGTAATACTTCATTAAAGCTACCAGTTGTTAGAATCGCATCATCATTGTCAATAAGGGATTTTTTAATTGTAAGTAAATCATTCTGGAACTGTTCTACTGTTTCATAACATACTTCATGAGTTGTATTTTGTGTAAAGTTGTTATAGGTGTTTTGTAGTCTTTCTAATATATAGTGAAATGCTTTACGATATGGTTCTTTCTCACGATAGACAGAAGTATCGCTTGAAAGGGCAGCCATCTTTTCGACATCTAGAGAAACGTGAGAGATACTAGATGAAACTGCGTAGTAGAAATACATTTCTTCAATCTTATGGATGTAATAATTTAAGATTACTTCTGCTTGTGTAGTAGCAGAGATTTCTAATGTTTCTGCGGTAACAAATGGATTTCCATCACGGTCACCACCAATCCACATACCCATTGTAATAGGGGTAGCGGCACTGACATCGATGCCGTGTTTTGCGGCTTCCTTGCGGTATTGTACAGTTAAGGCTGTAATAGCTGGAATTAAAGAAGTATTGTAATAGTCAGTCACATTACGGATTTCGTTTTTTACCTTTAACTTCTTTTCACGGATCATATCCGTTTCCATTATCAGTTCAATTAAACGGTGAAGGTTATCATTCCATTTTCGTTTATTGATTGAGCCTTCCTTGCAATCACGGTCTTTCCGTAATAAATGATGGATTTCATTTGTTAGATCCAACATGGATTTACGTTGTACTTGTGTAGGGTGTGCGGTTAGCACTGGTACTACATTTAAGTTTTCTAAGATTTCCTTGGCATGTTCACTCTTTGCGATAATATTCATCTGAGTGGAGATTTTACCTAAATAATCTTGATCAATATTATTTTGTAGGTTGACTTGATATGCTAGGTCTACGTCTTCTGTAATATTGATTAATAAAGGTAGAACAGAGAAATATCTAGAGATGATATCTAAATCCTCATTGGATAATGAGGTAATCAAATCCGTTAACTTATCGTATTCATGATTTGCGGATAAACTTGAAAGTTCATCAATGAGATGGAATTTATCAGAAGGAATCATATTCTGCGTTGCAGTATTCAAAAGATTCTTGAGTATTTGAATTTCTTCTTCAATAGCAGTGATATTATTACTGTTTTCTAACTTCGGTAACATGCTGATACCTCCTTTATAACGATAGAATTATAGCATTATTCCTATTGAATGGTGATATGACTTGACGAAAGCAATGAATTCCCATACCATTTGTTGTGCATGAAGCAGTATTTATGTAGCTAAATACAGGCAAAAGTAATACATTAGCGATAGTGCTAATGTATTTTGTTTCTGTAGAGATTAAGTGAAGATGTATTCAACTATGCAAAGGAATTTACAATGAAATATTTTATCAAGCGTTTATTGCGTACAATTCCTATTGTTGTAGGAGTTACGCTTATCACATTTAGTTTAATTTATCTTTCACCAAGTGATCCAGCACATATGCATTTTCATCAAGCAGGGTCCCCAGCAACGGAAGAGATGTTAGAACAGTTCCGTCATGAACATCACTTGGATGAACCATTCTTTATTCAATATCAAAACTGGTGGGTTTCTTTCTTAAAAGGGGATTTAGGTACTTCTTATCAGGATGGTCGTCCTGTATCTGAAAAGATTATGAAATCTGCTCCGTATACAATCTCAATTGCAATTAATAGTATGATACTAACTTTACTTGTTTCGATACCGCTTGGAATCTATTGTGCATACCACAAACAATCAAGACTTTCAAAGGTGATTGATGTGATAACACAGGTAGGGATATCAATTCCTACCTTTATAATCGGATTATTATTGTTGTATTTATTTACTTCTGTGTTTCATATCTTTCGTGTATTACCAAAGGATAGCACAGGTGTTATTATGCCTAGTCTAACTATCACGCTTGGTATGTCATTTCGTTATATCAAACAGATTCAAAAGATTGCTAGTCGTGAGCTAGAGAAGGACTATATCAAAGGTTTGCGTGCTAGAGGGGTTGGTACAGGTTCAATCTTGTTTCATACTGTTTTGCGTTGTGCGATGGTTGAAGTGATTACTTTAACTGCTATTTCCCTTGGAAGTCTTTTAAGTGGTGTAGCTCTAATTGAAACTATATTTAATTGGCCTGGTCTTGGGAAACTATTGGTGGATGCGGTCATTAGTAAGGATATTCCGATTATTCAAGCTGTTGTAGTGTGGCTTGTACTTGCGTATGTCTTCATTAATTTAGTGGCAGATGTACTCTATGGCATCTTTGATCCACGGATACGGTTAGGTGGTGATAGTCATGAAGCTTAATCGTAAACAGTGGATGATGATAATCATGCTTGCAGGTTTATTATTATGTAGTGTTTTGATGGAATTAATGTTACCATCATCAATTTCAGAATCAAATCTAGTCATTCGTTTACAAGCACCTAGTATTCATCATTTGTTTGGAACAGATGCTTTTGGAAGGGATGTATTTGTACGTACAATCGTAGCCGCAAAACTTAGCATTCTATCTACGATAGTAATTGTGATTGTTGCTGGAGGATTTGGTATCTTTGTCGGTATGATTAGCGGCTACATGGGTGGATTATTAGATGAAGTACTTATGGCTATCTGTGATTTATTCTTAGCATTTCCACAGATGTTAATTGCGATTGCGATTGCAGGAATACTTGGTGGTGGTTTACATAATGCGATGATTGCCTTGGCAATTAGTGATTGGATGTTATTTGCTCGTTTGGCAAGATCTGCGACTTTAAAAGAGAAGTCAGAACTATATGTAACTGCCGCAAAATTTGCGGGATTAAGTGACCTTGAAATACTATTGAAACATATCTTACCGAATATTCGAAATGTAATGATAGTGACATTGACTTTAAACTTTGCGAATATGTTATTGTCACTTGCAGGGCTTAGCTTTTTAGGCATTGGGGCAAAAGTACCAACGCCAGAATGGGGCTCTATGATTAGTGAAGGAAGACAATATTTAACATCCGCACCATGGATTTCTTTATTTCCGTGTTTGTTTATCTTCATCACAGTATTTTTAATCAATCAATTTGCAAAGACATTCAACAATCAAGAGGGGGGACGAAATGAAACGATGGATTAAAGCGTTATGGATATCTATGATATTAGCGCTATCTGCATGTGCACCAACACCTAAAGCAGATGATACTGCAAAACGTACCATCCGCATTGGAACGGAACAGTTTACTGCATCTTTGGATTCAGCTTTAGAGTGGAATGGATGGTTTACCGTTCGATATGGGATTGGGGAAACCTTATTTAAAGTAGAGGATAACATGGAGATTACCCCATGGCTTGTATCGAACGCAGAAAACATTGATACGCAGACATGGAAGTTAACACTACGTGAGAATATTAAATTCTCAGATGGTACAACAATGGATGCGAAAAGTGTAGTGGATAATCTGCATCATATTGCCCAAGAAAACGCAAGAGCTTCGTTCTTAAAGGGAGCTGAATATGAAATTGATGGTAATACAATTACAATTAAGACTGTAAAACCACGTGCAACATTACTATCTGATTTAAGTGATCCAATGTTCGCGATATTGAATCTAAATTCTAAGGAAGATAGAGCTTCGATGCCGATTGGGACTGGTCCATATACGGTGAAGAAATTTACGGCTGATCAAGAAATTGTGCTTGAGCCAAATACAAATTATTGGAATGGAACACCAAAATTAGACGAGATTACAGTTACAAAGATGTTGGAGAAAGAAACGGCAATACTTGCCCTTAAGAATCATGAATTAGATGCGTATACAGAGATGAATTCGGAGGGGATTAAGCAACTAAAGGGTACTGATGAATTTGATATTCATATGATTCCATCTAGCCGAGTATATTCTCTCTACATGAATACAGAAACCCTTTCAGATGTATCACTGCGGAAAGCAATTGCGAAAGCAATTGATAAAGAATCGATTGCGAAATACTTACTAGATGGCACAATGACTGCTACAGATGGACCGTTTACAAGTGATTCTGAGTATGCATTACCAAGTTCTGATGAAACTTCTTATAATCAAGCGGAAGCCAAACAAATTTTAGAATCACTAGGTTATGTAGATACAGATGGTGATGGGTATGTAGAAAAAGATGGTCAAAACCTCTCTCTTACAATCGCTTACTATAAACGTTTATCACAAGAAGCGATTGCGACGGAAATACAGTCTGCGCTTAAGAAGATTGGAATCCACGCTGAACTTCAACTACATGAAGGTACAAAATATCTTGAGAATAAAGAATATGATTTAGGTTTCTACTCTATGGTGACAATGCCTACTGGTGATCCTGCATATTACTTAAATGCGTTACTATCCGAGGGAGGTTCTGTGAATTATTCTGGATATGATAACCATGCAATGCAGGTGTTGTTAAAACAGTTAAATGATTCCTATGATACAAAGGAACGGATTAAGCTTGTTAAACAGATTGAGGAAATATTGTTGTCAAGTTATAGCGTTACATACATTGGATTTAATAACTTGATTTTCGCAACAAGAAAAGAATTGAAGAACTTTGTTCCTCACGTTACAGACTACTACCAAATTACAGTTGATTTAGAACTTCAATCATGAGACAACCAATTTTAGAACTAAAAAATGTTATTGCTAGATATAGTGATACAGAAGTATTACATGATGTTTCACTTTCTGTCTATCCGACAGAAGTGATTGGTATTGTTGGACAAAGCGGTAGTGGAAAAACAAGTCTATTAAATTGTATCCTTCAATTAGAACCGAATCTTAAAATTGATGCAGGTGAAATTTTATATACAAATCAAAAACTTTTGGATATGAATCAAAGGGAATATCGACAGTTATTTAAAGATGAAATAGCAACGATTTTTCAAAGCAGTAACTTTTCACTTGTGCCTACAAGAAAAATATCTTCGCAATTTTATGAAACAACAAATGGAAAATTAAGTAGGGAAGAAACTCGTCAAAAGGCATATGATTTATTTCGAAAGTTTGAATTAAAAGAACCAGAACGTATTTTTAACAGTTATCCTTTTACACTATCGATTGGTATGGCACAACGTGTAGCGGTTTCACTTGCGTTAATGAATGATCCGAAGTTGCTATTGTGTGATGAACCTACGAGTGCACTCGATGTAAAGAGTGCATATGAAATGGTTCAACAGTTAAAGAGGCTAAAAGAAGAAAAAGGTATGACGATGGTAGTGATTACACATAACGTTGCACTAGCTGCACAATTGTGTAATCGTATTGCGGTAATGTACCAAGGTAGAATTGTCGAAGTACAAGAGACAAATACGCTAATTAAAAATCCTATGCATGCATATACAAAAGAATTATTAGCTGCTTTACCAAAGACGGAGGATTTATGGGACGATTAATACAAGCAGAAAATATCGTTAAGCGCTTCCGTGAAAAGAAACAACGAGTATTAGCGGTTGATCATGTTTCCCTTCATCTTGATGAAGGAGAAATACTTGGCATCATAGGGGAAAGTGGTAGTGGTAAAAGTACAATCTTACGACTACTATCAGGCATTATTCAGCCGGATGAAGGACAAGTTATATTATTTGGTAAATCACTTGATAGAAAGGATCGTAGTCGCTTCCAAAACATACAAATGATATTCCAAGATGCAAGAGCTTCTTTTGATAAGCAGTATACGATTGAACAAAGTTTAAATGAAGTACGTAAATATTTAAATCCAAATGCGTTAGAAAATCGTTTCTTATTACAGGAAGTTGGGTTGGATGCTTCCTTTGCAAAAAAGTATCCCAACGAAATGTCTGGTGGGGAATGTCAACGTGCAGCGATTGCCCGTGCACTTGTGTGTGATCCTAAAGTATTGTTGTGTGATGAAATTACAAGTGCATTAGATGTTATTACACAAGAGAAGATTTGTAATTTAATAACGCATCTATGTCATCAACATCACATCTCAGCAATCTTTGTATCCCATGATTTACCACTCATTAGCAACCTATGTAATCGTGTGATGATTATGAAGGATGGAAAGGTTGTAGAAGAGGGTAAAACAAAAGAAGTGATGCAAAACCCACAACATCCATACACAAAAGAGTTATTACGACATATCATGAAACTTGAAACAGCAGAATAGTCACTGCTGTTTTTTATCTAAACTTTTACCGTGGAATTTTCATTTTATAGTAGAATAGAGTAAGAAATTGGAGAGACTATGAAGATTGTGCAATGTTGGTTAGAACATCCTGTACGTAGGCTGGATCAGACTTTTACATACTTATATGACGATGAAGATATTGAAGTGGGTAGCCGTGTAACGATTCCACTTTTAAATCGTAGTGTTGTTGGTTTTGTAGAAAGTATCCAAGATACGGCTGAAACAAAGGAAGAGATTGAAACACGACTTGGTTTTAAATTGCGCTTTATTCAAGAAGTTAAAGACCATGAAAGTTTAATTACAGATGAATTGCATGACTTAGCGATGTGGCTAAAAGAAAACACTTTATCGACAACGATATCTTGTTTTCAGACGATGTTACCATCGAAGTTAAAACCAACTACAAATGATAAAACAATTGTAAAAGAGAAATGGGTTAAACTGACGAATGAAGAAGTTAGTTTAACACCTAAGCAATTAGAAGCCTATCTTTACGCACGTGAGCATCAACCATTAACATATACAGCTTTACGTAAAGTATATCCAGGGCAAGCGCGTGCACTCATTGAGAAAAATGCAATTCTCATAGAAGAAAAAGAAAGAGAAGCAGCAGATGATGTAAATATCAATATTGAATTTGCATTACAGTTAACACCATTACAACAGTCTGCAATGGATGAAATTAACAATAGTCAGGACGAAGTGTATCTTCTGCATGGTATCACTGGTTCTGGTAAGACAGAGGTATATTTACAACTGGCTGCACAAGCACTTTTACAACATAAACAGGTATTGATTTTAGTGCCTGAAATCAGTTTGACACCACAAATGATTAAGCGTGTTTCTTCTCGCTTTGGACATGCATTAGCAATCTATCATAGTGGACTAAGCGACCAAGAGAAGTATGAGCAGTACCGCAAGGTAAAGACTGGTAAAGCATCTATTGTCGTTGGCACAAGAAGTGCGGTATTTTTGCCATTTCAGAATTTAGGTTTGATTGTCATGGATGAAGAACATGATAATTCTTATAAACAAGAAAACCAGCCGGCATATCATTGTCGTGATGTGGCTATCTGGAGAGGCCATTATCATCACTGTAAAGTGATACTTGGCTCAGCAACACCAGCACTTGAAAGTTATGCACGTGCTCTAAAAAATGTATATCACTTGGTAAAGATGAATGAACGTATCAATCAAAGTCTACCAAACATTCAACTTGTATCAATCAAGGATAGTATTAAGAAGAATGGCAACTATATCATTACTGATGAATTACGTAAGAAGATACAAGAGCGCTTAGAAAAAAATGAACAGAGTATTCTGTTATTAAATCGCCGTGGGTATGTCACTCAGCTTCGCTGCAAGTCTTGCCAAGAGGTTGTGAAATGTCCACATTGTGATATTGCGATGAGTTATCATCGTGATGTGAATCGCTTAAAATGTCATACTTGCGGTACAGAGATTGCTGTGCCAAAGGAATGCCCACATTGTCATAATCGTACGGGTTTTACCACAATGGGTTTTGGCACAGAGAAACTAGAAGCGGAAGTACATGCATTATTTCCTAATGCGAAGGTATTGCGTATGGATGCGGATACAACAGGTAGAAAGAATGCGCATCAAAAGATATTACAAGCTTTCGGTAATCATGAAGCAGATATCTTATTGGGTACACAGATGATAGCCAAGGGATTAGATTATCCACACGTTACACTGGTTGGTGTTATCAATGGGGATGAGGGTTTACAACGTACGGACTTCCGTAGTTGTGAGATGACCTTTGATTTATTGATGCAGGCAGGTGGAAGAAGTGGCAGAGCTGATACAGCGGGTGAAGTTGTATATCAAGTATTTGATCCAAGCCACTATGCAGTGCAGTGTGCTGCAAGGCAAGACTACGAAGCATTCTTCCGCAACGAGATGAAGTTTCGCCATGCTGGACAATATCCACCATATACTTACTTGATTGCCTTAACGATCCAAGGCCGCAGGGATGATGTAGTGATGAATCAAGCAATGGCAATCAAGGATGAAATCGTGGGTAACTTTAAAACGATTGGTATTATTTCGTTGTTAAAGATACAAGATTTATATCGTTATCGAATCTTGTTAAAGGGGAAGGATTTAGATTCGATGAGACACTCTGTTGCAAGGTTTTTATCTACGACAAAGATAGATGTAACAGGGTTACGGATTGATATCAATCCGATGTATTTAGATTAAAGGAGTTATATGAAAGATTTATTACAATATCGTAAAGAACTATTATGTGGTGAAAAAATTACACTCAGAGGTACGACGGCTGAAGATGAAGCAATTTTAGCAAAGTGGTGGAACGAAGAGACAATGTTACTTGGGAATCGCTCTAGAATCGTTCCTACATTTGCGGAAGAGAACTCTTCTCTATTTCATAGTTGGTCAGCAAACCAGGGAAGAACTGGCTTTGGATTAACAATAGAAAATAAGCAGGGTGAAGTAGTGGGGCATATTACAGCATTTAATTTATCAATGCCAGAGATGATCGCAACAGTTGGCATCTTAGTAGGACCTGAATATCAAGGTAAGGGCTATGGTAGTGAAGCTATGCGAAAGGCAATACGTATCTGCTTTGAGGAATTGAATGCACACAAAGTTGAGTTAAATGTATTCTCATACAATGAAAATGCAATCAAGATGTATGAGAAAGTTGGATTTGTATTGGAGGGCAGAAGAAGAGCTGCTTCTTACCACCGTGGTCAATTTTATGATGTTTTGACCATGGGAATTCTTCGAGAAGAGTATTTTTCTCGTTAATTTTCATAAAAAATAAACAGAATTTGAAGAAAAATCACGCTTTGGCAAAAATGTGAAAAATGCCGATGATAAGCGAGATTTTTCTTCTTTTTTTATGTTTTTTATCTTGTATAATAATTACGAAGTGGTAGAATAGTGGTATGAAATGGAGCAAAGTGGAGGGAATATTCAGATGGTGATGTTCACAGGTGAATACAGACACAACCTAGATCCGAAAAACAGACTGATTATTCCGTCAAAATACAGAGACCAGTTGACGACAAAGATTTACGTAACTGAGTGGATGGATGGATGCTTAGCTGCATTTGCGGAAAATGAATGGAACGAGTTGGTGTCAAAACTAAATAAGTTACCAATCACAAATAAAAAAGCCCGTGCCTTTGTACGTAGTATCTTAGGCAAGGCGGATGAATGTGGTGTGGATAACCAAGGAAGAATCTTACTACCACAGTTCCAGATTTCTGATCGTGGATTTGAAAAGTCTTGTGTAATTGTAGGTGCTTCTGATCACTTCGAAATTTGGCCAGAGAAAGTATTTGAACAATACAGCGAAGAATCTATGGGTGAATTAGAAGACTTCGCAGAAGACTTAACGGAGTTATTACAAGCATGAAGCACACATCGGTCTTATTAAAAGAAACAGTAGATTCACTCAATTTAAAAGAAGATGGCATCTATGTAGATGGAACATTGGGCCGCGGTGGACATTCTGGATATCTGATTTCCAAATTGAAGAGTGGTCATCTATATGCATTTGATAAAGATAGTCAAGCAATTGCGGAATCTACCGAGAATTTAAAAGATGTGCTGTCTTATATCACGATGATTCATAATGACTTTCGCTCCATGAAGGAAGAACTTGCAAAAAGAGGAATTCATGAAGTGGATGGAATCATGATGGATTTAGGAGTTAGCTCCCCACAGTTCGATGATCCTACTAGAGGATTTAGTTATCGATATGATGCACGTTTAGATATGCGTATGAATCAGGAACAAAAATTAGATGCATACCAAATCGTGAATACATATTCCTTCGAAGAACTCTGCCGTATCTTACGTGAGTATGGAGAAGAGAAATTTACAAAGCCAATTGCAAGAGCAATTGAAAAGCAAAGAGCAACTCGACCAATTGAGACAACATTCCAATTGGTGGATGTCATCAAGTCAGCATTGCCTGACAAGGTGTTACGTCAAAAAGGACACCCAGCTAAACAAACGTTCCAAGCATTACGCATCGAAGTAAACGATGAACTTGGAGCTCTACAAAAAGGATTGGAAGAAGCGTTGAGTTTATTAAAACCGCATGGTAGATGTGCGATTATTACATTCCATTCCTTGGAAGATCGTATGGTCAAAAGTGTATTCAAAGAATATTCATCAGTACCTTACATTGACCCACGTATTCCAATTAAGGCATCAGATATCAAACAAGCAGATTATAACTTAATCACAAAAAAGCCAATCACAGCGACTGATGAAGAGTTAGAGGAGAATCACCGCTCTCACAGTGCAAAGCTACGTGTTATAGAGAAAAAAGGAGAATAGGGATATGGCCAAGATTGTTAAAAGAAAAAAACAGAAAAAAAATACAGCATTTTTAAATTTTTCTATATGGATGTTCATGATTTCTGCTACACTTTACTTGGCTAGTTCCATATTCTTAAGAACTTACAACAATGCCTTAAGTGCTCAAACACAACAAATGGAAGCTGATATCGTAACATTACGTACGCAGAATGATGCACTCAAGGTAGAAATCTTGAACTTAGGATCAAATAACCGCGTTGATGAAATTGCGGCAAGTAACGGTCTAAGTAAGAAACAGGAGAACATTGTCACTATCACAGGTGGATCTAGCAAGACAACTGGAGAATAGAATGGCAAAAAGAAAGAAATACCGTAACGAAGTACGTCGAATATTGATTGTGACATTAGCAGCAATGATGCTGATTGCTTCTAATGTTTTTTTCGTAACCATTGGGAAGGTGCATTTGCGCTCTGGAACTGATTTGAGTATTTACGCAGATTCTGCCAATACGGTTACAGATACTACATTAGCGTTGCGTGGATTTATATACGATAGAAATGGTCAGGTAATTGCACAGGATAATCGTACTTACGATATTGTTTGTGTTTTATCTTCCGCACGTCAATCTATCGAAGGTCAGATTGCATACGTGAAAGATAAAGAGGGAACGGCAAAGGTTCTATCTGAGATTTTAAAAATTGATTATGACAAAATCATGGGATATCTATCTCAAGATATATACCAAACAGAGTTAGGTGTTGGTGGTCGCCGCTTATCACAAGCAACCAAGGACCTTATTGAATCTTACAAATTGCCAGGGATTGAATTTACGGATTCTATCAAGCGTATCTATCCAAATGGACAATTTGCTTCGAACTTAATTGGTTATGCACAACAAGATGATCATGATATTACAACTGGACAGATGGGTTTGGAACTTTACCTAAACTCTTATCTATCTGGTACAAATGGTACACGTACATACCAGACAGACAAAGATGG
>JABZLM010000076.1 GCA_015256775.1 Solobacterium sp.
ATGATGTTGGTATGGATTTATTTTGTGACAAAAGGATTTCCTGAAATACGTTAAGGAGGCTAATAATGAAGGCAATTTTATTAGATATTGATGGTACATTAACAAATGATCAGAAGGAAATAACTCCTGAAACAAAAAGAGTATTAATGAAAGCACAAGAGCAGGGTATCCGCTTAGTTATTGCGAGTGGTCGCCCTGCAAAGGGAATTGAACAGTATGGCAAGATGCTAGAAATGGACAAGCATCATGGATTATTTCTCTGTTTTAATGGCGCAAAGGTAATTGATTGTCAAACAGGGGAAGTGCTAGTGAATACAACAATGGAGCAGGAGTTGGTCACAAAGACACTGCAACATTTGAAACAATTTGATGTACATCCAATTATTGTAGAAAATGAGTATATGGTAGTTGAGGATGTATATAATTGTATGGTTACTGATAAAGGACGTACATTTAATGGATTTCAGTATGAAGCACGTATGAATCACTATTTGCTCAAAGAGGTTAGTGATCTTGCGAGTTATGTAGACTTTCCACTCAATAAAATTTTGGTGGTTGGAGAGCCTGAATATTTACGTGAAAATTATAAGGCTATCTCTGCACCGTTTGAAGGAAAGCTTTCTATGATGTTTAGTGCAAACTTCTTCTATGAGATGACATCTCAAGGAATTGATAAAGGTGCAGCGCTGCAGAGTGCGTTATCAAAGCTTGGGATTGAAGCTAAAGACTGTATTGCGTTTGGGGATGCAGGTAATGATATTACAATGTTGCGGTTTGCAGGCGTTGGTGTTGCGATGGCAAATGCACAAGAGGAAGTAAAAGCAATCGCTGATGAAATTACAGATGATAATAATCATGATGGTATCGCAAAAGCACTGTTAAAATATATCCCATCTCTACAATAAAAGAAGCTAGTATGCATGCATACTAGCTTTCATTTTTTATAAATCTTTGCACTCGTGAATTCTACGCTTTACACCATTCAAAACAACATATCCTTTTTCTGGTGCCTCACGATGAACAATGTTTTTACCATTGATATCATCTGTGTGATTTGGCTCCATGATACTTGGAACATGGCGTGGTACTGTTCGTACTGGTATATCTAGTGGTGACTTTGGTGGAATATAGTCATTGTTGAAAGTTTTTCTCTGTTGGTTATTTGCCTGTTGTAACTTATTGGAAAACCCAATTAAGAGAGCAGATGTGACAACCATCAGAAGAATTAAAGGGAAGAAACTATCTAACATAATAGTTACTCTTTAATACTTTCTGTAATTCCTTTTGCAAGACCAGCAAGACTTTGAATTTCTGAAGGGATGATAATCTTTGTTGCTTTACCATCTGCAGCAGCAGCGAAAGCTTCTAAGCTCTTTAAGCGAATGACTGTCTCATCAGCGCCTGCTTCTTTAATAGCACGGATACCATCGGCAGTAGCTTCTTGGATAGCACGGATTGCTTCAGCACGACCTTCAGCTTCTTTAATTTCCTTTTCACGAGCAGCTTCAGCAGCCAAGATTGTAGCTTGTTTTTCAGCTTCGGCATTTAACACAGCAGATTCTTTCTTACCTTCTGCCTCAAGAATCATTGCTTGTTTTTGACCTTCAGCAGTTAAGATAGCAGCACGTTTTTCACGTTCAGCCTTCATCTGCTTCTCCATGGATTCACGAATCGCTGTTGGTGGTTGGATGTTCTTTAACTCAACACGAGTAACTTTGATTCCCCATGGATCTGTTGCCAGGTCAATTGTTTGTAACATCTGAGAGTTGATTGCTTCACGGGATGTTAATGTTTGGTCTAACTCCATGTCACCAATGATATTACGCAATGTAGTAGCAGTTAGATTTTCCATCGCCATGATTGGGTTTTCTACACCGTAAGCATAATCATGTGGGTTCATAACCTTGAAATACACAACGGAGTCAATCTGCATTGTTACGTTATCCTTTGTGATAACAGGCTGTGGTGCGAAGTCGGCTACCTGTTCCTTTAGAAGAACTCTACGACGAACATGATCTACAAATGGGAATTTGAAGTGAATACCTGCATCCCAAGTTGTACGATATCTACCGAAACGTTCGATAACATATGCGTTTTCCTGTGGAACGATGTTTGCACATGATACTGCAAGTGCGATAGCTAAGATAAAGAAAATAGCTGGAATAATAATGATTTCCATTTTAATATCCCCTCCTTATGGGTGACGGATAATAGTCTTATCCATGACATAATCGTACTCAAAATTTGACCACAAGTCAATATATTATTCAGACATTTATTCACTTTTATCTAAATTGAAAGAAAGCGCTCAAGTGAAAAGTTAAATTCCACTTCTAAAGAATAAAAAATAAAGTGGAAGTA
>JABZLM010000077.1 GCA_015256775.1 Solobacterium sp.
TATGATGGTAAATGGCAAAAATGGGGACCTTATGGGTTTAATGAAGATGGTCGTCTTAGATTAGAAGAGTATTATCCCAACGCACTAGTTAATACGTACAAAGGTGTTTCTGGATATATCTATTCTGTAAAAGATGTAAAAGACTCTGGATATAAACTTGGTATTCCAGATGCAATAGCAAGTTCTGAAGAAGTGGATGTAATAAATGTAGAATATATACCAGATGCATATGAGGCAATCTTACAAGCAGAAAAAGATGGATTAATTACAATTCTTCGATATGATGACTTATCGGAAAAACGAAAGAAGATAAATATGGAAATCATCAAAGAAGAATATAAAAAATCAACCAACCACTCTGATTACAGGCATTTTCTTATTGGAAACTTTCCCGATATTTTAAATGGTGAATAATAATGTTTGTTGTTTTCGAAATGTGATGCAGAATAAAACATTTTTAATGATATAAATGTTGATTTAATCATATTTTGTTTTGTGTGCTTGGCTAATATTTGAGCGATAATTGGCTGGCTTACGATATATTTTTTAAGGAGTAAGATGAAAAAGTTCTATTTTATCTCAGGTTTAGGCAGTACAAAAGAATCGATTCAAGACTTTGAAAAAGCAATGAACCAGCTTGGATATGAAGTACAGTTTATTGATATTCCGGGACAATACTTAAATCGAGATGTAAGAATTCGGAGTGAACAAGATTTGATAGAGTGGTTATCAAGTGAAATTCCTGTTGGATCTAATGTCATTGCTTTTTCGATGGGTGCTGATATAGCAATTCGTTATCATTCTTACTTACAAGCAAGTAGACTAATTATCTTAGATGGTGGAATCATCGACTATGATTTGATGAATATTACACTTAAAGATGATATTGCCATGATGAAATCCTATATTGAAGAAAATCAGTTAGATATGAATAGCGAAACAATATCTAAACTAATAAGTTTACTTCGAGAAAATTATATTGATATCTTCCATGCCGGCTTGAATATTGGGACATTATTACTGCTATCGGATCATCCAGATTTCGTATATGAATACAAGAAGAATAAAATCGAAGAAAACCATGACAATATGAATCATATCTTTATTCAATTTATAAAAGATACGAGTCATGAAATTTATGTAGAGAAACCAAAGGTGGTTGCCAAAGCTATCATGGATTGGCTACAAAGAACGAGTAATAAAAAGAATTCCTAATACTATAAGAAGTCAAAGATTTATGCCTTTATTCTAGTGAAGATAGAATAAAGGTTTTTTAAGTTTGAGCATTTTAACAAAGAATTTTAATCAGCAGGTCTATAATTGGTGATAGAGAGGTATTTAAATATGAATAAGAAAGTAGAAAATATTATTATTGGTTTTGGTAAGGCTGGTAAAACACTAGCAAATTACTTAGGTAATAAAGGTGAAAAAACAATATTAGTAGAAAAGTCTTCTAACATGTATGGAGGTACATGCATCAATGTTGGTTGTATTCCTTCTAAGTTTTTAGCAACTGCAGCTGATCGTAGAGGCTACAGCCAAGTAAGTAATGAAGAATATTATCAAAATGCAGTTATCAATAAGAAAGCATTGATTGCAAAACTCAACAAAGCTAACTATGACAAGGTTGCGATGAATAGTAATGTTGAAGTACTTGATGGACTTGCTTCATTCAAGGATGAACACACAGTAAGTATCCAGACAGCAAATGGAGTAGAGGAAGTATCTGCAGAACGTATCTTTATCAACACAGGTGCTAAGCCATTTATTCCTTCTGTAGAAGGCTTAGAAGTAGGTAAGAGAATTCATACGAGTGAAACACTTATGAATCTAGAGGATTTCCCTAAGACATTAACAATTTTAGGTAGTGGCTTCATTGGTCTTGAATTTGCGGCTACATATGCGAAGTTTGGCACAAAGGTTACAGTTATTGATAAGGCAGAAAAGTTGCTTGCTAGAGAAGATGATGATGTAGCAAACGCCGTATTTGAATCCTATAAGTCATTAGGTGTTGAATTTATCTTTGGTGCTGACACAAAGCGTGTTGAACAAGATGAAAATACAGTCACTTTATCTTATGAAGCAAATGGAGAAGCTGGTAAGATCTCTTCAGATGTATTACTTGTTGCGACAGGTAGAACTCCAAATACAAAAGAACTCAATTTAGAAAATGCAGGTGTTGAAGTTTCTGAACGTGGATTTGTGAATGTTAATGAACATTTACAAACAAATAAACCACATATCTTTGCGATGGGTGATGTAAATGGTGGACCACAGTTTACTTATATCTCTTTAGATGACTATCGTATTGTAAAGAGCTATTTAGATGGTAATGGTGCTTATACAAGAAATGA
>JABZLM010000043.1 GCA_015256775.1 Solobacterium sp.
CACCAAATGGTACATACAAGATTTATCCGATTGCAGGATATTCTACAACGGGTACGGGTAACTATGTACAATATGACTTTGGTAGTGATAGTGAATTTTTAAGTTATATCGATCGTTTCGTGTCTGCCTCAACATTTAAGAGTGATGAGACAGTTTTGGCAACAGATCAAATTGTAATGTTGTCGACATGTTCCTATGATGTTGATGATGGTAGATATGTATTAGTTGGAAAGCTGGTAAAGGCTTCATAAATAAGGAAAACATTTATGACGGAACAAAATCCAAACAGAGTAATTCAAAAGAAGAAAAAACGGAAGAAGAGATATATCAGTGCAAGATTTTTGTGGCTGATTCTTTTCCTTGCGAGTATTGTATTTGCGATTACATTCTGGCGTATGCCAATGTTTCCGATGAAGTGGAGTATTATTGTTGTACTTGTACTTGCGGTAATTGATTGGTTAACGTTCTTATTAACATCGAAGGTAAAGCCGAATAATGTATTTGCTCAGATTGTAAACACGGTGCTTGCGGTAGCGCTCATTATTGTAAATATTGCACTACCGTACTATACAGACCGCTTAAGTAATGTCTTTTCTTCTGTGTTAGGAAATGAGGTTAGAATTGGCATCTATGTTATGACAGATGCGTATAAAGAGAAACACAAGGATGTTTTCGCTAACTCTCAGTACAAAGAGAGTATGAAGTTAGCGGAATATCAAAACGCAAAATTTATCACTGCTTTAGGTGTTGATGGGAATAATCAAAACTACACATTAGACAAGCTTCGTGTGGATTTAAAGAATGATAATCTAAAGACAGTCAACAGTAGTTCCGTGCAGTCTGCAGTAAAAAACTTGTATACAAATCAAGGTGATGTATTGTTGTTGAGTGATTCGTATTTATCGACAGTTTTAGAGACAGATGAATTTAAGGATTTTAAGACAGACACAAAGCTGATTGGTAGTTATTTCCGCAAGGTAGAAACAACTCAAGCGACAGAGGATAAGACAAACCTTGCGAATACACCATTTACCCTCTTTATCGCGGGAAATGACCAGCCAGGTGAGTTAAGCTTGGAAGGAAGAACTGACGTAGATATCGCAGTAACAGTAAATCCAAATACACATCAGATTTTGATTGCAAACTTGCCACGTGATTCTTATATTCCAAATCCTGCATATAAGAATCAGAACGATAAATTAACGCATCTTGGTTTAAATGGTATTCAGAATACATTAAAGGGCGCTAGCAACTTACTTGGAACAGAAGTGAATTACTACATGTTAGTAAACTTTACGACATTTGAAGATATTATCAACGCAATTGATGGCGTTGATATTGATAACCCATTTGAATTTACAACGCACTTTACAGGACGTACGTATCCACAGGGAACATTACATCTTGATGGAGAGCTAGCGTTAGAGTATGTACGCGAACGTTATAGTTTGCCTAACGGGGACTTTGATCGTAACCTCCACCAACAAATCGTACTATCAGCGATTATTCATAAGCTGTTGAGTCCGGAGCTAATTAGTTCGTTTAATAATATTCTCAGTGCCTTGCAAGGTAAATTCTTAACCAATGTTTCTACGGATTCAATTTATGCATTATGTAAGAAACAGTTGGATCAGAATATCCAATGGAATATTGTGAAGTATCATCTTGATGGTGATACTGGTAACGAATATTGTGCATCTGCACCAGATCAAGTATTGTCAGTTGTGTATTTGTATCAAAACCAAGTAGACTTTATAAATACCGAGATTGATAAAGTAATGAATGATGAAATCATTTCCCAGGAAACTTTGCCTGAGGGAACTAACAATAATTCCACAAACTAGGAGGATTTATGTACCGTATTAATGAGTTATATGATTTAGAACACACAGTTGCGAAAGACTATTTGTCACAATTTACGTATCCATGGGAAGCACTCTCTGGAATCAAGGATTTTATTCTAAAGTTAGGAGAAAGCCTGGACAAGGAAGAATACACAGAGGTATCTGAACATGTCTGGATTCATAAGACAGCGACAGTATTTCCATCTGCGTATATTGGTGCACCATGTATTATTGGACCACGCACAGAAGTACGTCATTGTGCGTTCATTCGCTCTGCAGCACTAGTTGGGGCGGATTGTGTGGTTGGAAATAGTTGTGAGTTAAAGAATGTAATTCTATTTGACCATGTTCAAACTCCACACTACAACTACGTAGGAGATTCTATCTTAGGTTATTATTCTCATATGGGCGCAGGTTCTGTTACATCGAATGTAAAGAGTGATAAGAAATTAGTCACGATTCGTGAGGATGACCACAGAATTGATACAGGTCTGAAGAAGTTTGGCGCAATGCTTGGAGATTATGTTGAGGTTGGCTGTAACTCAGTACTCAATCCAGGTACTGTGATTGGTAGACACTCTCGCGTATATCCAACATCTTGTGTCAGAGGTATGGTACACGAAAATAGTATCTGGAAGAATGATGGTACCGTTATTTCAATTCATGAATAAAGAAAATATAGTTGCGTGATTTGACGCAACTATATTTTTGTAAGTAAGTATTCAACGTTTTCGCGCTTTGTCGCAAAGGATGCCACAAAGCGTACAGCAGTATGAGTTTCATCAATCTTTGCCCAAGGGGTAAAGGCAAACTCTTTGGAGAGCTCTTTCAACTTTGTATTTTCAAAGATTGGGAAGAGTTGGTTGGTTTCGGCTGGGAAGTAGAAATGATATCCCTTTGATTGAAATCCTTCGCTAAGTATATCTGCCATATCGATCGCGTGTTTTGAGATTGTAAGATAGCGATTGTCTTTGAAGAGTTCTTCGAATTGGATGCCAAGCATTCTACCTTTGGCTAGCATTCCACCATGTTGTTTAATGGAGTAACGGAAATCTTTCTTGTATAAATCATTTAAGATGATAATGCATTCGCCAAATAGGGCACCAACCTTTGTACCACCGATATAACATACATCACATAGATTTGCGATATCTTCGAAGGTCACATCATTCTTTTTGGCCATGAGGCCATAGCCAAGTCTTGCACCATCGATAAAGAGAGGAATGTTGTGCTTTTGGCATACTCTATATAACTCTGTGAGTTCTTGTTTAGAGTATAGGGTGCCACTTTCTGTGGGGAAGGAAATATATACGATACCTGGTTGTACAGTGTGCTCAGAACTGGCGTCGCTATAGTGCTCTTGAATCAGTGTGTCGACTTGCTTGGCTGTGATTTTACCGTTGGATGTTGGTAGTGTCAGACATTTATGTCCTACGGATTCAAGTGCACCTGTTTCGTGTGCGTTAATATGACCGCTTTCCGCACAGATTGCGCCTTGGTGGTGTTTTAAGATAGCTGTAATGACAGCGATATTGGTTTGTGTGCCACCAACCATGAAGTGGATATCCGCATCTTCGCGTTTGATTGTTTGTTTGATGAGATTTGCGGCATTTTGGCAATGTCTATCTTTGCCATAACCAATCGTTTGTTCATCATTTGTATTTGTTAAGGCTGCTAAAATTTCAGGAATACAACCCTCGGTATAGTCACTATCGAATCGAATCATCTGATACCCTCCGTATTTCGCGCTATAATTATAAGGCATAGAGATAAAAGTAGAAAAGAGGAAGTATATGCGTCGTTTTAAAGCAGAAGAGATTCAAGAAATCATTGAGATATTAAAAAAGGATGGGGTTATTAGTGTACCGACGGATACGGTATATGGTGTATGTTCGCAGGTATCAAGCCATCAAGCAGAAGAGAACCTTAGAAATGTAAAACATCGTCCTTTAACAAAGGCATTTCCAGTGATGTGTGCAGATCTTGAACAGATTCAAGAGATTGCGGAAGTAGATGATAGAGCCAAGAAGGTCATTGAAGGCTTTATGCCAGGACCGCTAACCGTCATATTAAAGCGTAAAGATGGAGTCAATCTATCCCAAGAAAACTTGGATACGATTGCGATTCGCATGGCCACGTCAAATACTCTTGCGAAGATCATCAAAGGTTTAGGAAGACCAATTTTTATGACAAGTGCGAATCAATCGGGAGAGCCAACTTGTACATCGTTAGATGAGATTGAAAAGAGTTGTCCCGATTTAGATGGAATGCTAGAAGGTGATGTGTCATTTGGTGAAGCAAGTACCATTGTAGATTGCACAAAAGAAGAACTAGCTATTTTAAGACCAGGTCCAATCACCATGCAGGACATCACAGAAAAATCATTGAAATAACTCGTGATATCCTTGCATGTATGGGTATCTTCTTATATCATTTAGAACAGGAAATATGGAGGAAAGAAGACAATGTTAGAAGTATTGAATCATCCCCTAATTACACATAAGTTGACACAGATGCGTCGTAAAGAGTGCGGAACAAAGGATTTCCGTGAGAATCTTGACGAGATTGCGGAATTAATGGCATATGAAGTATGCCGTGATTTACCAACAAATCCAATTGAAATTGAAACACCGGTTGCGAAGTGTACTGGTTATGAATTAAGTAAAGAAGTAGTCATCGTTCCAATCCTGCGTGCAGGTATTGGTTTATTAGATGGTATTAGACGTCTGGTTCCTACAGCAAAGGTAGGTTTTATCGGTATGTATCGTGATGAAACAACTTTAGAACCTGTAGAATATTTTGCAAAGTTCCCAAGCCATTTAGAAGACGCTATCGTTATGATTGTTGACCCAATGTTGGCGACTGGTGGTAGTGCAAAGGATGCGATTGCGCAAATCAAGAAGCGTGGCGCAAAGAATATTAAGCTTGTATGCTTAGTAGCTGCACCAGAAGGTGTTAAGGTAATTCAAAAGAGCCATCCAGATGTAGATGTATATATCGCCGCATTGGATGACCATCTCAATGAAAATGGTTATATCGTACCTGGATTAGGAGATGCTGGCGACCGTATCTTCGGTACAAAGTAAGACATGTCCAATCTGTACTTTATCTTGCGCTCCGTTGTATATTTATTGATGTTCCTTGTGACGTGGTTTGCGATGGACGCAATCAATTATGAAAAGTTATTACGCAAAAATAAAGTGAATCAAGCACAGGCGCTTTACTTCATCCTAGTGATGGCAATTGCATACCTAGCAGGTTCATTTATATTAAGTTTTTTCCATTTTGGATAAAGTAAGCAGGCAATTACAATAATTTGTGGTTGCCTGTTTTGTTATATAATTAATGCCAATTTGATTAATAATATTGAATTATATGATAATTACAATATAATTATCATATAGATGTAGGTGGTATCTTGATGTATTCGTTTGAATGGGATCAATATAAAAGTAAAATTAACCAATCTAAACATGGTGTGACATACGAAGAAGTAGTGAATCACGAAAGGGGTATTTGAGTATGACAAAGAAAGATGAATATCTAGAGAAAGAGTTTAATTTTGAAAAAACGATTAAAAATCCATATGTGAAGGAATTAAAACGTCAAGTTACGATTAATATTAATAAGTCTGTGATTGACTATTTTAAAAACGAGTCGATGCATACGGGTATTCCTTATCAAACATTAATTAATTTATATTTAGCAGACTGTGTAAAGGAAAAGAAGAAACTAAAAATAAATTGGGAATAATCCTTGTTTCATTCAATTGTTTTAGTTGTGAATAATGAAACATCATTATATTTTGATTTGATAATAAATGACTTTATCATTCGACCATGTGTGGATATGCATTTGGTCTTTGTAGTTATATTCATAAACTTTGAGAAATGATGTGGAGTTTCTAGTTTCCCTTTGAATATAGAAGTAAAGGGGAAACAATGATATGAAAGATAAGGCAGAAAAGTATGATTTATGGCATCATTATATGTCCTACCGCAAGGATCTCTATCGGATTATACAACCTCATAATATTGAAGCGGGTATGATATCTGAAGCAAACTGGGTGATACGTTCACGTTATCAATCGGGGAAGGATATTGGTATCAGTGTAAAACCAGGTGATATTTGTTATATCGAATTTGGTCAATCATACCTGAATGAAATGGGTTATCAACATTTTGGTTTAGTCGTATCTGTGTGTGCAAAGAAAGCTTTGGTTGTTCCGATGACTTCTAATGAGGCAACATATCAAAAAGCTTATGATTCTATCTATCATCCACAGGGGAAATATCATTTAATGAAGATTGGTTTAGTAAATGGGTTGAACAAACCATCGGTATTATTTTTAAATGACATACGTTTTATCAATACAGCTAGAGTGATTGATATTAAAGCACATATTCCTGTTACAGCACCAATGTTTAAAGAAGTACAGAAGAGAATGTTGAGAGTGATGTTCAGCACAGAGTGATGGGATATGTTATTATACTGACATGGAAAAACTACAAGGAAAGTGGTTAATTGCGGTTTCATCTGGACCAGATTCTATGGCACTTTTACAAATGTGTATTGATGCGGGTATTGATTGTGCAGTTGCGCATGTAAACTATCATCATCGTCCAGAAGCGGATGAAGAAGAAAACTATATCCGCAGTTTTTGTGTGGAAAGAGGAATTCCAATCTTTGTGCATAATGATCCATTTGTTTATACAGGTAACTTTGAGGCCGCGGCACGTGAGTTACGCTATCGCTTTTTTGTGGAGATTGTAAGACGTGAAGGTTTTCAAGGTGTATTGATTGGTCATCATCAAGATGATTTATTAGAGACATATATCATGCAGGAAAGTAAAAATATCGTGCCAGAGTATTATGGCTTGCGTGAAGAGATGTTCATGCATGGTGTATTGTTTAAAAGGCCTCTATTGCATATGACGAAGGAAGAACTTGTTACATACTGTAAGGAACATGCATTACGCTATTATATCGATGTGACAAATCTAAGTGATGAATATACACGGAATCAGATTCGCCATCAAATTGTAGAACCGATGACTTCCTTTGAAAGAAGCGTATATCTACGTGAAATCAAACAGAAAAACGCTGTCTTGCAGGAAAGAAGATGCCGTGTGAAAACCTATATTCGACAAGATAAGATTTTGCTAGCGACATATCGTGCATTACCACAAGATGATAGAGTGACAATGTTAAGAATGTTTGTGGAAAAGACACCGCACTATTCTTTAAAGCATCTACAAGGGGTTGATGATATTATCATGCATGCAGGTGATTTTGTGATTCCGTTAGATGAGTTTTCATTAGTGAGTGATGGAACATATCTTTTGAAGTATATTCTGGGGGAGCCGTACTGTTATGTGTTTGAATCAATGGAGGAATTACAAGATGTTCGTAAAGAACATTTCTATACGGAAAAGGGAAGTCCTGGTATTTTTGCGCTAACGTTAGAAGAGGCAGACTTTCCAATTCGGATTCGTTCATTTCAAGCAGGAGATAAGATTCAAATGCGTTTTGGTCGAAAGGAAGTTCATCGCTTCTTTATTGACCGTCATATTCCACAATATCAACGACAAACTTGGCCAGTTGTAGAGAACGCTGCTGGAGAGATTATTCTTGTGCCTGGACTTGGTTGTAATGTGCAGCATTACTCTACAATGCCTAATTTGAATGTGATACAATACTAATGTTATAAAAGGAGTTATTTCTCATGTGGGTAGAAAAAGATATAAAGAAAGTGTTAGTTAGTGAGCAACAGATTAGTGAACGTTCTAAGGAATTAGGCGCTAAGATTACAGAAGACTATACTGGAAAACAACCACTATTAGTTGCGTTGTTACGTGGATCAGTTCCTTTCTTAGCTGAGCTAATTAAACATATTGATTTAGACATTCAGTATGACTTTATGGATGTTAGTAGTTATGAAGGTACAGAATCGATTGGCGATATTCGTATCTTAAAGGATTTAGATACATCTGTGAAAGGACTAGATATCTTACTTGTAGAGGATATCGTTGATACAGGAAGAACAATTCAGACTGTACGTGAAACACTATTACATAAGGGTGCTAATAGCGTTAAAATCATTACACTATTAGATAAGCCTAGTCGTCGTGTCGTAGATATTAAAGCGGATTATGTTGGTTTTGAAATCGAAAATGAATTCGTAATTGGATTTGGTATGGATTTCGACCAGAGATATCGTTGTCTTCCATACATTGGTGTATTGAAGGACGAATGTTATCAATGCAATGAGGAGTAAATAAATGCAGAGAAATAAATTAGCAAACTTTCTCCCTTATCTTGTGGTCATTCTTGCGGTTATCAGCTTATTAGGATTAAACATGGGTGCTTCATCAGAACGCATCACATACTATGAACTACAGAATGTCATTGAAAAAGAAAAGGTAGATGAAGTATCTGTCTCAATTGGGACGAATGTGACAGTCGTAAAGGGTGTTTACGAAAAGGATAAACAAAAAGTAACATTTACTGCGACAATTCCATCTACTTCTGATCAAATTGGACAGGTGATTAAAAATCTTGGAAATGAATCCACTAAGTTGACAATTGTGGATGCGGACGCATCCAATATCTTCTTGGAAACAGTGGTATCCATTATTCCATTTATCTTATTTGCGGTATTTGCGGTTTGGATGTTAAACCGTATGAATGGCGCAAATGGTGCCAATGCGAAGGCATTTGAATTCTCGAAATCTAGAGCGAAATTAGAAGGTAAGATTCGTGTTCGCTTTAGTGATGTGGCAGGTTGTGATGAAGAAAAGCAAGAAATGGCAGAAATCATCGACTACCTCAAATATCCTAAGAAGTTTGAGAAGATGGGTGCTCGTATTCCAAAGGGTATCTTATTAAGTGGTCATCCAGGTACCGGTAAGACATTGCTTGCCAAGGCAGTTGCCGGTGAAGCAAATGTACCATTCTATAGTATCTCTGGTTCAGACTTCGTTGAGATGTTTGTCGGTGTTGGTGCAAGCCGTGTTCGTGACATGTTCAAGAAGGCACAACAGACTGCACCATGCATTATCTTCATCGATGAAATCGATGCGGTAGGTCGTCAACGTGGTGCTGGCTTTGGTGGTGGACACGATGAACGTGAACAGACATTGAACCAATTGCTCGTTGAAATGGATGGTATGGAAGAAAACACAGGTGTTGTTGTCATTGCGGCAACTAATAGACCTGATGTACTAGACCCAGCATTATTACGTGCAGGACGTTTCGACCGTCAGATTACAGTAGCACTTCCAGACCGTAAGGGTAGAGAAGCAATTCTACATGTACATGCTCGTAATAAGAAGTTTGTAAAGGACTTAGATTTAGGTGCTTTAGCAAAACGTACTCCAGGATTCTCTGGTGCTGATCTCGAAAACGTATTGAATGAATCTGCGATTTTAGCAGTACGTGAAAATAAAGATGAAATCAGCATGAAGCAGATTGATGAAGCGATTGACCGTGTCATGATGGGACCAGCAAAGGTTAGCCGTACATACGATGATAAGACAAAGAAGTTAGTTGCTTACCATGAAAGTGGACACGCAATTATTGGTTTATTCTTAGAGAACGCACAGGTTGTACAGAAAGTTACAATTATTCCTCGTGGTCAAGCAGGTGGATATAACCTCATGACACCGAAGGAAGAAAAGATGATGCATACAAAGAATGACTTACTCGATACAATCACTTCCTACATGGGTGGTCGTACAGCAGAAGAATTATTCTTTGATGATATTACAACAGGCGCAAGTAACGATATTCAAAATGCGACAAATATCGCAAAAGACATGGTTACTCTCTATGGTATGAGCGATCTTGGACCTATTAAGTACAATGCAGGAAATGAGAATGTATTCTTAGGTAGAGATTATAACCAACCAAATAACGTTTCTGGTGAAGTTGCGTATGAAATTGATCAGGAAGTACGTAAGATCATTAATACATGCCATACAAAGGCAAGACAGATTATCGAAGCCCATAAGACAGAACTTGAAACAATCGCCCATGCATTAATGGAATATGAAACATTAACAGCTGAGCAGATTCAAAGAGTTGTAAAGGGTGAAGATATTTCTGCAGACTTCAAATATGAAGAAAAAGATACATCAGAACCTGCTACAGAAGAAACAATGAAAGAATAATATAAAATAACCGAAGTTAACCCCAAAAATTGGATAGCAAATTAGAGGGTTAACTTTTATTTATGAACGAATGGTCCTGTTGAACACGAAGTGCGAAATGAATTTACATGGTAAACTTGCAAAATGATGTAATGTCTTTGTACAATATACCTAATCATACGGTGTTTATTTAATAGAAACATTTAAATCTGGGAAATTTAAAATGTATTTGGAGGCTATATATGCATATTTTATTTTGCGATGACGAAATAGAAGATATTGAAAAATACAAGATTATTGCGGTAGAAATTGCAAAAAATATAAACATTCCATTAGAGATACATACTTGTACTTCAGCAGCAGAAGTTTTATTAAATATTGAAGATTATGGAGCACTTGTTGATGTTCTATTTTTGGATATTGGTATGGTATCAGGAAAGAACGGTATAGAGGTATCTAAAGAGTTACGTAAACAATATCATTTTGCAGGAGAGATTGTTTTTATTACAAAATCTGAAAAATATGTTTTTGATGCATTTGATGTGAATGCTAGCGGATATATTGTAAAAAACAAAACATCAGATATTAGAATAAAAGAAGTTATTGGAATGGCAATATGCAATGCACAAGAAAAGAAGAAGGAGTATCTTTTATTAAAAGGTATTGGTGAATATAGAAATATTGCACTTTCGGATATATTTGCATTTGAAGCAAAAAATAATCGAATAATTGTGTACTATGGAGATAAGCAAAAATTTGAATTTTACTCTTCTTTAGATAAAATGCAGAATACATTATTGATTTATCGTATTATTCGTGTACATAGATCATTTTTGGTCTCAGCCGATAAGATCGTAAGATATTCCTATCAAGAAGGTTTATGCTTAGCAAACAATATGCAAATTCCAGTGGGCAGAAAATATCGTAGTAATGTAAAGACTTTATTACATTTATAAAGATAATGTGAAATAGCTTATAGTTATAGAAAAATCACATAGTATAGAGTTTGTGAAAATAGTAGGCGAAAGAGATGTGACATTATGTGCATAACTTTGTTCAAGTAAATTAAGTAATGAGTTTTGAGTAGTAAAATAGGATGACTATAGAGTGCTAGTATTGGCATTCTGATGTAGTCATCCTTTTGTGTACAAGTGATTGATGGTATTACATTGATTAGCTGTCCGTTAGTTAATGTGATAGATTGTCGTCTATTATCATAAGGGCTTCTGGAACTATTGATGATTTCGGGTTTCAAGTGCTTCTATTACTGTTTTTATATTGTATAGTAACTTCTTCAAAAGAACAGCGTTTATTAAAGTTCCTATATAGTTCCTCCAATTCATACGCAAGTTTCAAATTGGAACTTATTTTCAACAACATGGGTAGAATGAGTATTATTTGCTTTATATGTATCAATCGAAAAGATCATATCGTCACTAGCATTGAGCGTGGATATGATAGTATCATTTATAGCCATTTGGCGCCTCCTATGTTTAATTTCAATCACTTGTAAGACTGAATTTTAGCATAGGAGTTTTTTATCGGTAGAGATTCCAAGTTATATACTTAGACCGCTGTCTACTCACAATAGATGTCGTTTATACAAAAATTGGTATTATAATAAGAAAAATAAAATATACTACTTGTACTATTAATGTTAGAAAGGGAAATCTATGAGTAAATATAAAATGGTATTAATAGGTTCAACTATACTGTTGTTGATATTATCACCTCGATTCGTAGTAAAGGCAGAAGAAATCAATTCTAATACTATCGTGGATATGGATAATCGGGGAAAATCAGATTTTTTAATGGGTGATGGTTTCCCAAATATATATACCAAAAACATAATGACGGTGCCGAATTCAAATGGGCCATTAGAATCTGAGAAATCAAAATCATCAGAATCTGAAGAGAGTGCAAATCAATCATCAGAATCTGAAAAAACAAAGTCACCAGAATCTGAAGAGAGCGCAAATCAATCATCAGAATCTGAAAAATCAAAATCGCCAACATCCGAACCGAATGCAAATCAGTCCTCGGAATCTGAAAAAACAAAGTCACCAGAATCTGAACCGAATGTAAATCAGTCGACAGAATCTGGTTCAAATACAAATCAGTCGGTTGATTTTGATAAGGACAACGACAATTTGAATGTATCAAATGAAGAGATAGAAATGTCATCAGATAATATAGAAGGAAATATAATCCAGTCAATTGATGCGAATCAGTTTGTGGAATCTGACAACAATAAGATTGTTGAGGAAAATAACGAGATTTCTGACGAAAATGGGTTTAACCTTATTTCTTCGGCTGCAGAGAATAAATTTTCCAAACAAAAAAGATATGATGTTCTAAAGGTGATTCCTACAAAGAATATTAACAATGATTGGCAACTCTCTGCACTAAATATTGTTATTTTAACATCTATAATTTTGACAGGAATATATGGCATATCCATCTTATTACCGATGGTTCAAACATTAATTTGGATTAATAGAAAGCAAACGATGCTGCTAAGTAAAATGGGAAACTATAAAAATTATGAATAAATTGACAATTTTGGGAATATTAATTTGGGTTGGTTTGGCAATGGTATTAAAATTTGCAAAATACATATTAAAGAAAAAATTAGATTGTTATGAAGGATTTTGTGGAATAAATCATGGTCAAAAAAATGAAATATTGAAGCAATTATTTAAGGGTATTTAAAGAAAAGAAGGACGTAAGGAAAGTATGAAGAAAAAAACACAAAAACGAGCACTAAGGAATTTCAAAACATTTATAACTAGTTTACTGGTTATATTCAGTATGGTGAGTCA
>JABZLM010000044.1 GCA_015256775.1 Solobacterium sp.
CAAACATATCCATTGCCATCTTCCCATGTACCACTTTCATGTAATGCATGATCTTTTCTACTTGTTCAACTTGTTTTAAAACTGCTTGATATTGTTTCTGAAGCATTTCATCTGATGATTGTTTCATCTTCATTTCTAGTGCTTGTTGTAATTGTTTTTGTAGTGGATATGCTTTGCATAAATCCCTAAAATAATCTTTCCTTCTACACATACTGACCCTCCACTTTTTCTATACACGATTACATATAGATTCCCATAGAAAAAGCTGAGTTTCACTCAGCTAAAAAGTTAGGTCTTTACCCGTTAATAGATGGTACGCTTCCAAGTACTTCGCAATTGTCTTATCAATTACTTCTTGTGGTAAGCAGTAATCACTATTTGGATTTTGTTTTAACCAGTCTCTAACAAACTGTTTATCGAAGGATGGCTGTCCTTTCCCTGGAGCGTAACCTTCGACTGGCCAGAAACGGCTAGAATCCGGTGTTAACATTTCATCAGCTAGTACAACCTCGCCATGTTCATCAAGGCCAAATTCAAACTTGGTATCAGCGATGATAATGCCCTTTGTTCGTGCATATTCAGCACATTTCTTATATAGTGCAATCGTATAATCTCTTAACTTCTGCGCATACTCTTCACCACGTTCTGGGTATGCCTTCTTTAAGATTTCCACAGACTTTTCATAACTAATATTTTCATCATGTTCACCAATCTCTGCTTTAGTAGATGGAGTATAGATTGGCTCAGGAAGTTGATCGCATTCTCTTAGACCATCTGGTAATTTAATATTACATACCGTCTGATCCTTTTGATAACTTACCCAACCAGAACCTGTGATATATCCTCTTACGATACATTCAATTGGTAACATCTCCAACTTCTTACACATCATTGATCTACCTGCAAATTTCTCATTACGGAAAAATTCTGGCATCTGTTGTACATCAGTAGTAATCATATGGTTTTTTACAATATCTTTTGTTAGATCAAACCAAAAACGTGACATTTGTGTTAAAACAATTCCTTTGTTTACTACCTGATTCTTTAAAATGACATCGAATGCAGAAATACGGTCGGTCGCCACCATAATTAAGGCATCATCAGCGTCATAGATTTCACGTACTTTGCCTTCTTTGATTGGTGCATATTGTTTCATAATGTTCTCCTCCTTAATGAAACACGATTGATAAACAATTTAAACAGAAAAACGGCATTCAAAGAATACCGCTTTACATTTCAATATAGCCATTCTCATCAGCCGGCTTAGAAAGCGCGATGATGAATTTATAAATTCCATAGATTGCTGGGATACCTGTCCAGCAGAAAATAAGTGAAAGTATACCCGCACGCGTATTTCCTGCATAGAATTCTTGGGCGCCAAAAACACCTAAGAAGAACGCAAGAAGAGCGTACACAACTTTATTGACACCACGACCATTTGTTTGGTTTGTAAAAATACTTTCAGCCTTAGTAATAATGATACTATCATCATTGCGATAGATATTAACATAGTCACCAATTCTTGGTGAGAAGTTAAAGTATGCAATATCGAATTCCTCTAAGCTTCCATCAGTCTTACCAACGGATACAATACGATTTTCAATACGAATAATTTTATCCATATCTAACCCTCCAATGTCCATATTATACATTATCATGACTTACTTGTCATAATTGTCATTGATTTTGGATGAATTTCAATAGTGACTGCGCGATGTTTACCACCATCCTCTCCATCCAATGTCCATGCAGTATCTTCTTCACAGATAAATTCAATCTTATCTGTTTTGAATGCATGTACATATTTAGGATCAATATTGCCTGTCGCTACGCCAGTTAATACATTATGTAATACTTCAAGATTATCTAAAGCAGCGACTAACAATACTTCAAACTTTCCATCATCTAGTGTGGAATCTTCATAGAATGGAAGCTTAAATCCACCAACAGATGGTGAATTAGAAATAGCACCAAAGACAAATGTACCTTCTTCCTCAACTCCATCATGAATAAACTTCATCTTTGTACGATTCGAAAGACTTGCCGGAAGATTTCCTAACGCATTGAGTACATATGCGCCATATCCAAGTATCTTCTTGGATTCACGAGATGTTTCATAGCTCGTTGCGGTAAATGCACCAAAAGCAGCTACGTAGTTAAAATATGTACCGTTAAAACAACCCACATCATAAGAGAATGGCTTGCCAAAGGCTATCGTGCGACAATAGGATTCAACTGTACCTTCTCCATCAATTGCTTTACTAAAGTCATTGGTTGTACCACCTGGAATATAACCAATTGGTAAGTGAATATCCTGATGCATCATAATATTCACAACACGGTTGAGTGTCCCATCTCCACCATAAACAACTATTATTTCAAATTCAGCTGCGTGAGTAATTAATATCTCTTCAGAACCCAAGCCTTTATCTGGCATGATTGGAAACACCGTTACTTCACAATCAAAGATTGTTAGATTCTTGATAATATCAAAGACAATCTTTTCGATTGCATTGTTACCTGCTTCAGGATTGAATAAGAACATTACTTTTTTCTTCATAGCATCACCTACTTCATCTTTATTCTATCACTTTCATACAATGAAAAAAGGAGATTTCTCTCCTTTATAGATTTGACTAAGCTTCTACCTTCCAAAGGCCGTGTAAGTTGCAGTATTCATAAGCTGCTACAACTTCATCACCTTCCGCTAATACGAAGTCAGCGACTGGTTGATCTGTAGGTAATAGTGCCTTACGCTGTACACCCTGCTTTGTTTCTAAAGCGATAAACTGAATAGAATGTTCTTCCGTCATTGGGTGAAGAACAGAACCAACAACTACATGAACCTTGTTGCCATCAACTGTGATAACTGGTACGTGCTTTTCACCTGCAGCATCTGTTGAATTAGCCTTTAATTCAACCATTTCGCTACCTTCAGATGTAAAAGTTGTATCGTTTCCTAATACTACTTCAATAATTTCCTTTGTTGCTTTGTTAATGTAAAATTTCATGTTCACTCTTTCCTCCTAATATTTATTGGGCTGATGATTTATAGGAACGTGATGCGAATTCATGATCCAATAAGTATAGGGCTTTAGGATCACTTCCAAATAATTCCATCTTTTGAATTAAGTCAGCAGCGTTCTTTTCTTCTTCTGCTTGTTCAGAGATAAACCAATCTAAGAACTGTGTTGTACGGTAATCATTTACCTTGCTTGCTTCAGCATAGATTGCATTAATAGATGCTGTAATGAACTTCTCATGAGCATAAGCAGCCTTTAACACATCAATATCTTCTTTTGACTTTGACTCTGGCTTAGCGATTGCTTCATAAGTAACCTTTTCATCATTGTCATGTAAATAAGCGATGAACTTTAACGCATGGTCCATTTCTTCCTTAGCTTGGATGTTATACCAGTTAGCGAAACCATCTAATCCCTTTTCAGTGAAATGGTTTGCAAATTCTAGATATAAGTAAGCACTGTACATTTCTTTGTTAATCTGGTCGTTGATTAGTTTTGAAACTTTCTTCTCCATTATGAGTTCCTCCTATGACCGTAGTCACTTATAAGATAGTAGAATTACATTACATTTTCAAGGAATATGCCCATTTTCTTAAAAAAAGAGACTTAGAATTTCATCTAAATCTCATAATCGATACAAGAACGGGCTTGAATCTTATCTTTTAATAAAGCTTTTAGTTTTAAGTGTTCTGGATGAACTTGGTATGCATTTAATGCCTCAAAAGATACAAAGTCAAACACTAAGGCAAAATCATAATTTGTTGGATCTGCATCTTTATGATTACATACCACTTCACCACTTGACACTTCCTTTAAACTAGTAAGACTTCTAGCAAGAGTCACTGCTTCTTTCAAACTCTCCTCGTGGTTTAGAGCTTGAAGTTTAAACATTACAATGTGTCGAATCATATATCATTACTCCAAATTTAGATGATAACGTAGGATATATACGTTAGCCGCAAAGAATATAACATTCATAATAATCGAATAGATTAATGTCATTGTTTGATAACTCATATAGTTAAGAGCATTCATAAACTGCACTGCACCAAATGTCACCACAAAGATAGAAGGAACTTGGAATAGAGATGGAACCACAATACCTAAGATAATAAATGTAGCGATACCAACAAGTAAACGATGTTCTGGGAATAAGTTACCAACTGAATAACATAGATAAATCAGTAATAAGAACTGTGAAGCTGAGAATAGATACGTTGCACATAATTCTATAAATCCTAAATCTAATACAATCTTTAATGCACGAAGTAACCAATCAAAATTTAGACTGCGAATCAAATCGATAAATTGACCTGTGCCGATAATCATACCGACTAGGCATGCTAGCTGTGCTAGTACAAATAGTATGACATAAATCATATATGTAATAACCTTACTTAATACAAGTTGCCAAGTGGTTACTGGTAATGTATGCATCAAATATCCCTGTCCAGATAATAGATTCTTGTGGAAACGCTGTACAGAAGACCCAAAGATCATCATGAATGTCGCAAATACAATTCCGACTACCATCAAAACCAAAATGAACGAAACTGTCGAAGAGTTACTTGTGTAGAATGGATCATATGTCATTCTTTCTGACATGATTTGAAGATTGGTATTCACTGATACACCAAGTACGATGGATAATAAGAATTCAGCACCAATCAAGATTAGAAATAATTTATATGTTGATTTAAATTCAAAATGAATTAATTTAGCTAGCATGCGAATACCTCTCTAAATAATGCGTCTACTGACTTACCTTCTTTTTCACGAATATCATCTATCGTGCGATGAAATACGATTTCTCCATCACGGATGAAAATTGCTTCATCTAATACAGGCTCTACATCCGCAATCAAGTGTGTAGAAATGACTACCAATGCATTCTCACTGTAATTACCTATAATCGTACGTAAGATATAATCTCTAGCAGCTGGGTCAACACCACCAATTGGTTCATCTAAGAAATAAACCTTTGCTTCACGACTCATTGCAAGTACAAGTTGTACTTTTTCTTTATTACCCTTTGATAAATTCTTAAGCTTATCTTTTAGTTGAATATGTAACTCATCTAACATCTTTAGTGCTCGGTCATAACGGAAGTCATCATAGAAACTCCTAAACATCTTTAACAGTTCACCAACATTCATCCAATCTAATAGATAATCCGCATCAGGTAGATAAGACACAACTGCCTTAGTTTCAATCCCTGGCTTTTTACCATCGATAAAGATACCGCCCTCTGTTGGGGTTAATAAGCCATTTGCAAGCTTTAACATTGTTGTCTTACCACTACCGTTAGGTCCAAGTAAACCTACGATACGTCCTGACTCCAATGAAAGGTCAACATGGTTTAATGCTACTTTATTACCGTATTTCTTTGTTAAACCTTTGCATTCAAACATTACACTCATCATTCTTCTCCTTGCATATTAATAAAATCAATCATCTGTGTTTTGGAATATCCTAGCTTTTTTAGCTTTGCGTAATATTCCGCGGTTAGGCTTTTAGCCTCTTCACCCTTGATACCATCAAGCATGGATTTATCTTCACTAACAAAACGTCCTGCAGTACGTTGTGTATATACAAGCCCTTCTTGTTCAAGTCCTATCAGTGCTCGTTGCATCGTATTTGGATTGACTCCAGATTCTTCTGCTAATTCACGAACAGATGGTAACTTGGAACCTGCTGGATATACACCCGTCACAATTCTTCGTTTGATAATACTGACTAGTTGTGGATAAATTGCTTGATCACTTCTAAATTCCCAACTCATCATTTCTCCTTCTGTATTACTGTCTTAATACAGTATTATATTAATACAGTAATATGTACCTGTCAATAATAATTATTTATTGTTTTTCGATAAATAATTATTGAATTACAGAAATATATATACTATGATACTTCCACAAGGAGGACTTGATTATGGAATCTAGTTCAAAACATATACGTAACAGCATATTACTTACACGCATATTGATATTACTCATTGCGCTTATCGCAATCTATATCATCATCAATAGTGTTTCAATCGCCAAAGAGTTTATTGACAGTCGAAATATCACGTCAATATCTACACAGAATCAAATTATTCTCGCCTGCGGGATTGGCTATATTGGCTTTGTAGTATTACTTCGCCTTCTATACATTATCAATCAGCTTCTCGTAAATATCTCTAAAGAAAATGTGTTTATTATAGAGAATGTAAATCTATTAAGACATGCAAGTGTTTGTTGTTTGTTAGGAAGTTTCCTTGCTTTTATACTTGCAGCGATTTGGTCTAAGCTATTCTACAGTATTGTATTTGCGGCCATCTTCTTTGCTTTGATTATTCGTATTATTCAAAATATTTTTCAACAGGCAATTCGTATGAAAGACGAATTAGACCTAACAATATGAGGTGACTTATGCCTATCAATGTTGATTTAAATGTCATTATGGCAAAACGTCATATCAGTGCTGGTGAACTTGCTGAAAAAATTGATATTACACCAGCAAATCTATCAATTCTAAAAAATGGAAAAGCAAAGGCAATCCGCTTCTCTACGCTGGAAGCGTTATGTAAAACCCTAGATTGCCAACCAGGAGATATACTCAGCTATGAACCAGAATAAACAAACGATGATTGCACCTGATACACTCTTATTTTGCATCGCAATTGCAACTTATATATTTGGATATCTATATGCTTCACTTGTTGTAATGTACTTTGCCTTTGCAAAGTTAGCAGCACTATACATTCTGATCGTAGAAGTTAGCGCAGCTTCCCTTCACAAAGAGCGCACAAAAGAATCTATCCTATGGGCATGTCTACTATTATTTCAAGGTATTCTTCTTGGATTTGATCGTTCTTTTGAATTCGAAAAGGTAGCGATACTACACGCGAATGTCATCTACTATACGTTATGTCGTTTTCAGAAATTATCACTGCCAAATACAAGTGAAACAATCCTATTGGATTTTTTTGAGGGGTGGATCATTCAGCCATTCTCGCATCTATTTGCACGTATCATACATATCATCAAATACCTACGCACATACATTCATTCAAAGCAACTAAAAACAGTAGTATTTAGTTTGGTTATCCTAATTCCACTTGTACTTTTCGCATTAGGACAACTATCCGCAATCGACCAAAACTTTGCAAGCCTAACAACAAGTCTTTTTAGACTTATCTTCCATCCACTCAATTCAATATATTTCTTCCGTATCATTTGGAGTTTACCAGTTGGTGCCTATCTATTTGGACTTATCAGTAGTTGTATTCTGAGTGAGAAACCCTTTATATCCTATGATGGCTGTAGAGAGTTCTTCCTAAAGAAAAAAGTGATTCCGCTTATTTCTATTCGTATCACAAATTTGGTATTACTTATACTCTATCTTGTATTCTTTATGTTCCAGTTATCAGAGTTACCTACTGTATTAGCTGCACCTAGCGCAGAGAGTTCATGTGTATATGCAGTACGGGGCTTTTGGAATTTCTTCCGTATCATGGGATTAAACATCCTATTAATTTTGGCATTAAACTTCCTGGTCAGAAAAGAAAATACTTCAAACACAAAACTAGAAACATATATATTGTTATTTACAACATTATGTTTCAACTTGCTTGCATGTTTAAAACTAGGCCTGTACTTCTTTACCTACGGCTATACGGAACGTCGAGTGATTGCTTTATGGTTACTGGTTTCAATCTTAATTTCTCTTATACTGATTATCATTCGTATGCATAAGAAGTTTAATTTAATTCAGTTTATAACTACATCATTTGTAACAAACTACATTCTCTTCCTTTACTTACTTCCGCTCTTCTATCCAATAACCTGGCTTTAAAAAAATGGTCACTTTCCATTGAAGTGACCACTTTTTTATTTAATCCAATCAACACTCAGTACAGTATATTCGCCTAAGTCATTAACTGCTTTACGTAATACTGTTTCATCTACTTTAGACTTCATATGAACATGTGCTTTCTTTAAATCAGAATCTACTACTGCGTATACATCTTCTATTGTGTTTAATGCATTTTCAACTTTTGAAGCGCAATGTCCACATGTCATACCATCCACAGTAAGCACTGCTTCAAATGGATAATGTGCAAGATTCTTATCTGTAACCTTTACATTTGCATGACAGCCACAGCCTCCTCCACACGATCCACCGGATGAACAACAACCAGAAGTTCCTCTTTTAATAACAGAGCGAATCGCAAATACAAGTACAACTACTAATACGCCACCTACTACTATTGTTCCCATACTACCTCTTTCTAAATGCAGTTAACCTGCACTATAGGTTTTACCTATTTCTTTTCCTTTTTCACAAAGGTATACAATGCCATAGTGTTCTTTGTTGAGATATCCTTCATGTGCTAGTTTGGTTAACATGGCACATACACTTGGTCTAGAAACATTTAATTCTTTTGCCAGTGTTACGCTACGTACGCCTCTACCACTTGGATCTAAGCGAAGTAATGTAACTAAATATTTAATCTTCGCTGCTGTTAATTCGTGTATAGACATTATACATACACCTTTCTAAATAAGGTACAGGTTGCCCTGCACCTTATAGTAAATCATTATTTTTCTTTGTAACCTGGACGTACAAGTCCCCAAATGATAGCTGCAATTAATACAATCGCAACAACGAGTCCAATTGGGTGGATATTACCTGTAACTGCAGAACCAACCTGGTAGATAATGAGCGCAATTACGTAAGCTAAACTACACTGATAAGCAATTGCAAACCATGTCCACTTACCATTATTCATCTCACGACGGATAGCACCAATTGCCGCAAAGCATGGAGCACATAGTAAGTTGAATGCTAAGAATGAGTAACCTGCAATCGGGTTATTGTTGAATGCATTTGCCATAGATGTAAAGATCTGCCATCCATTTTCAGCAACTTCACCAGCGCCATAGAGAACACCCATTGTACCTACAACGTTCTCCTTCGCAACTAGTCCAGTAATAGCAGCTACAGCTGCACGCCAATCACCCCAACCTAAAGGAATAAACATAAACTTGATTGCATTACCAATTACCGCAAGCATAGATTCAGACTGTTCTACAGCACCAAATCCATTTTCAGTAAAGCCATAGCTTTGCATGAACCAAACAAGTACAGTCGCTAGTAAGATGATTGTTCCTGCCTTCTTAACGAAGGAAGAACCACGCTCCCACATAGAATGTAAGATATTAGAAGGAGTTGGCCAGTGATATGCAGGCAATTCCATTACGAATGGTGCAGGATCACCAGCAAACATCTTTGTCTTCTTTAATGTAATACCTGAAATAACGATAGCCGCAATGCCTAAGAAGTAAGCACTTGTCGCAACTAATCCAGACTTCTGGAAGAAAGCACCAGCGATTAAAGCGATAACTGGTAACTTCGCAGAACATGGAATAAATGTTGTAGTCATAACTGTCATACGACGGTCACGCTCATTCTCGATTGTACGTGAAGCCATGACACCAGGAACACCACAACCTGTACCAATTAACATTGGGATAAAACTCTTACCAGATAAGCCAAACTTACGGAATACACGGTCCATAACGAACGCAATACGAGCCATATAACCGCAGCCTTCCAAGAATGCTAGGAAGAAGAATAATACTAACATCTGAGGTAAGAAACCAAGAACTGAGCCTACACCAGCAACAATACCATTTAGGATAAGACTCTGTAACCAATCAGCAACTTCAATAGACTTCAAGAAGTTACCAATGACTGTTGGTAAGCCATCCTGCCATGGTCCATATGTAGCAGCTTCAGGTTCTTCTTCTGCAGAATAAATTTCATAATCAGAGTAAGTTACTTCACGAGTTTCCTCAACATCACCTTCGTCATTATGAATATCAGCTGAAACAACCAAGTTCTCTAACTGCTCTGGTTTAAGAACTGTAATTTCTGTTTCACCTTCATCATTTTCACTAGAAGAGATATAACCCTTTTCAATTGCTTCATCAATGAAGGCTTGGTTTGCTTCTTGGTCCGCTTTATATGTACCAGAATCTTCATCAAATTCTGCACGTCCTAAGCCAAACCAGAACCAACCATCACCGAATAATCCATCATTTACCCAGTCAGTAGCACCTGTACCAAATGTCTGGATAGATACAAAGTATACAATAAACATAACTACCGCGAAGATAGGTAAACCTAACCAACGGTTTGTAACGATGTTATCAATCTTATCAGAAACACTGAGCTTACCAGCATTCTGCTTTGTATAGATACCGTTTAGTGTTTCAGTAATAAATGTGTAACGAGCATTCGTGATGATAGATTCCGCATCATCATCCAAATCCTTCTCTACTGCAGAAACAATTTTCTCTACTTCAGCCATCTGGCTTTCATTGAGATTTAATCTTGCAAGTACTTTTTCATCTCTTTCAAATACTTTGATTGCATACCAACGCTTTTGATCAGCAGGTACATCTGTTAATACAGCATCTGTAATCTTAGAAAGAGCTGTTTCAATCTTATCTTCATACTTATGAATTGATATAGCTGATTTTGCTTCAGCAGCCGCAATCGCAGCTTCTGCAGCTTCCATAATACCTGTTTCTTTCAAAGCGGAGATTTCAACAATCTTACAGCCTAACTTCTCGCTTAAAGCATTGATATTAATCTTATCATCAGCCTTCTTAACAAGGTCCATCATGTTGACAGCTACTACAACTGGAACACCAATTTCAAGTAACTGTGTTGTTAGATATAAGTTACGCTCTAAGTTTGTACCATCTACAATATTTAAAATCGCATCAGGATGTTCACCAATCAAATAGTTACGAGAAACAACTTCCTCTAATGTATATGGTGATAATGAATAAATACCAGGTAAGTCCTCAATAATTACATCTGGATGTTTCTTGAGTTTACCCTCTTTCTTTTCTACAGTTACTCCTGGCCAGTTACCTACATACTGGTTGGAACCAGTCAAGGCATTAAATAAGGTCGTTTTACCACTGTTTGGATTACCCGCTAAGGCAATCTTTAATCTTTCGTTTGCCATTCTACTTTCTCCTTATCCCTCTATGAATTACTCAACTTCAATCATTGCGGCGTCATCCTTACGGATGGATAATTCATAGCCTCTTACAGTCACTTCAATTGGATCACCTAATGGAGCCACCTTACGAACGTAAACTTCAACTCCTTTCGTGATGCCCATGTCCATGATTCTACGCTTTACAGCACCTTCACCATGAAGCTTCACAACCTTTGCCGAACTGCCAATCGTAACTTCCTTTAATGTATTCATTCTTCCCTCCTTATATCATGACTTTCATAGCCATTTCTTTCCCAATCGCAATACGTGTTTCTTTCACGTTTACAATTAGGTTTCCACCGACTTCTGAGACAACTGTGGCAGAGCCACCAACGACAAAACCGAGGTCTGCTAAGTGTTGTTTCACTTCTGCACTCCCCCCAATTTTAACAATCTTATATTCTTGACCGATTACTCCTAAAGCTAATGGTATCATCGTATGCCTCCTTACAAAAATGAACAAAAGTTAGAGCACTCTAACTAATGTTAGTTTAGACTCACTAACTAACATTGTCAATGTTTTCTGTAAAATTAATTGATATTTTTCATATAATTCTTTTGTGAAAATTTCACGACATTTTAATTATTTTGTCTTAATTCAATAGACAAAAATCTCTAATTATTTATAATACTTTTATGATACTTGGAGGCCTTATGAATAAATATGTAATCGCAACATCCTCTACTTCGGATTTGCCAGCAGAGTACCTAAAAGAACACAATATCCCCTTTATCTCATACACATACACAATTGACGATAAAGTTTATATAGATGATTGCACAGAAGAAAGTCGTAAATTCTTAATGTCTTCCATGCGTGCAGGTAAACAACCAAATACATCTCAAATCACAGAATATGCATACTATGAATTCTTAAAAGAAATTCTTGAAGCAGGTAATGATGTTCTATTTGTTGATATGACTCGCGCTTTATCTTCTTCTATTAATAACGCAGAGCGCGCAATCAAGAGCCTAAGCGAAGAATTCCCTGATCGTAAGATTAGTCTATTAGATAGCTATTGCGTTACAGGTGGTCTAGCCCTTTTCCTAAAGCAATTAGTAAAACGTCATGAAGAAGGATGGGATTATGATCAACTTGTGGAATGGGGAAATGCACATAAGCTTGAGTACATTCATCGTTTCATGGTAGAAGACCTACAGTGGTTAAGACGTGGAGGTAGATTATCCAACGCATCTGCCCTGCTTGGAACAATTCTATCCATCAAGCCATTGATCTATATTCCAGATAGCGGTAAACTTGTTTCCTTTAAGCAAGTACGCGGTAGAAAGAAAGCACTGCATTCATTAATCGATTCATGTGCAGATGACATCGCAGATTATACAAAAGATGAAGAAATCTCAATCATCCACGCAGATGCATACGAAGATGCAGTCGCATTCCGTGATGACTTTATCAAAACCTATCCACAGTTCAAGGATACAGAGATTTCCATCATGCAATTAGGACCAGTCATCGGAAGCCATGTAGGTCCAGACTTCATGGCTATCACATACCATGGCAAACACAGATTAAATATTGAAAAGTAAAAAAACTCGGTTAATCCGAGTTTTTATTTTTCGTGGCACTCTAAAATCAATCGGGGTCGGGGTGACCCTGTAAAATAACTCGGGGTCA
>JABZLM010000008.1 GCA_015256775.1 Solobacterium sp.
GCTGTCTAACTCATCTAATGTTTTTATGGCAGTAGGCTTTGAGATATTTCTTCTTTTCATAATTTCCTCGACTGTGAAATAGATAAATACTCTGCCTTCCTTGTCTATCCAGTTATTCTTAAATGACATTCCTGTTCGTTTCAAAAGCATGGAATAAAGGATAATTGCTTCAGCAGACAATCCCTTAAATTCTTCTCCGTCTACCAATATTTCAGGTACTTTTAGAAAGTTAAATCTTTCTGCTTCTCTGTTATAGAAATAGTCAAAGTCCATCGCTTCACCTCCCTCCTTAAAAATTGGCAAAGAAAAAGACGATAGTTTTTTATCTATCGCCTTTGGTAACCATTTGTATGAATTTTTTTAGATTGATTTTATTGCTTCGTTGATTTCCTGAAGGAACGCTATAACAGCTGCTCCGACCATCGGTATTCCATAAGGACTTAACAAAAATCCTAATACCAATGCTTCTATTCCGATGGCAACTTCTTTTTGCATAAAAGATGCAATTGCTCCAAATATGCAAAACATCATCAGCAAGTATAGTAGGGCTGTTCCGATACCAAGTAGGAATGTCAGAAATGCTGTAAGGATACTCAACACCAAGCTAATTGGAAACAAGATTATTTTTATTATCCATCTCATCATTTAGTAGTCCTCACTTTCTAAAGCATTCTTTGTATCTCCACACACCATATCAATGCAAACATTCACATCAATATAATTTTTTAGGACTTTTTTTCGTCCTCCCTCTCCATCTTCTACAAATACATAATGCTTGTAAAACTGCTTAAAATGCAGGATTTTCACGATTTCACTCTTTGTATCAACGCTATGCACTCCACATGCACAGTTTGTGGAAATAGGTCCACTGGTTGTACGAGTTCTAGTTTGTAACCATTGTCACTGAGTATCTTTACATCACGTGCGAGTGTTGCTGGATCACATGATACATAGACTAATCGCTTTGGTGCGATGGTTACGATAGCGTCTATCGTATCTTTTGAACATCCTTTACGTGGTGGGTCGATAATCATTGCGTCTGTTTGTATCTTTGCGGCAATGATTTGTTTTGCGCCTTCGGAAGCATCTGCGTTAATAAACTTAATGTTAGTAACATTATTATTTTCCGCATTGGTATTCGCATCGCAGACTGCGTCTTTGACAATCTCAATGCCATATACCTGTTTGGCTTGTTTTGCGGCGATGATACCCATCGTACCTGTACCGCAATACAGGTCGATGAGTGTCTCGTTACCTGTTAATCCTGCAAGTTCAATTGCCTTAGAATAGAGTTCTCGTGTTGCGTATGGGTTAATCTGATAGAACGATCTAGCACTGATTCTAAACGTACAACCAAGTAACTCTTCTTCGATGTAATGTCTTCCTGCTAGTAGGATTTCTTTACCATCGAGGATGACATTATCCTCTCGTTTATTCACGATAGCGACAAGGCTCTTAATTTGTGGGTAGTTTGCTAGGACATCTTTGATTAAGACATCACTATTGTGGAATGGATAGTTTCTTACCACAAGTGCCACCATTACTTCACCTGTGTTATGTGCATGCTTGATTAATACATGTCGCATATCTTTTCCACATGCAAGCATGTCAAATTGTTTACGGAAGTAATTTGTAAGTTCATTTGATAAATCTGTTTGTACATGACACACATCATATTGCACAATACGGTTGGAGTGTGGTGCATAGAAGCCCATTTCTACCTTGTTGTCATTGCATTGTACTGGTATCTGTACCTTATTACGATAGTTCCAATGTGGTTCCACCTTAATAATTGGTTGTATTTCCACATCCATGCCTGCAATCTTATGGAAACAATCTTTCACTTTGTTTTCTTTAAATGTATTTTGTTCGTTACTATCCATATGCTGGAGTTGACAACCACCGCATTGTTTATATACAGAACAAATTGGCTCAATGCGGTGCAGAGATGGTTTTAGGATTTTAATAATACGACCGTAACCATAATTCTTCTTCATTTTCGTGATACCAATTTCTGCTTCTTCTCCATTTAGAAGACCCGGCACGAAAATGACGATACCGTTAATACGGGTAACGCCTGCACCATCTTCTGAATAACCTGTCGCTGTTGCGATATATCTCTCATTTTTTTCCATCATCTTTTACATTCTAAAAAAGGGATATGTTGTATCCCTTATTGTTGCGTCTGCTGTGTTTGTTGTGTTGATTCTGTATTTTCAGTATTCTCTGTGCTTGGCTGTTCTTTCTGAGCCTGTGCTTCAGCAGCTGCAGCAGCTTCCGCCGCTTTTCTAGCTGTTACCGCATCTCTTAAGCTTTGCGCAACTTCCGCATTCTTCGGACTACTTACCAATTGGTATTGTGGGGCACTCATTGCGGACGTCTTTGTAAAGATTCCGTAAATAAAGTTATCTTTATCACGTCCATCTTTCATATTAGATGTATGAATCTCTAAGTCATACATCTTCATATCATTGCCTTGTGAGAAGTATACATTTGGATCTAAGATTGCGACTACTGCTTCATAAGCACGTCCTGTCACATCTTGAACCACTTCTGCTGTTGAATCTTCTGCTACATCAACATATACACGCAATGTCCCAGTTGCTAGATGTACGCTGTGACCTGTTACACCATCAAGTTTACCAACGGCTTCATCAACTTGTTTAAGTTGGTCTTTGGTGATTGCTGGGTTTAAATCATTTTCATAACGGTTACCCAATACTGGTGAATGGGAATCCATATATGTCGATGTGAGCATCCAACCAAAGTAAATTGCTGGCGCAAGAATCAATATCAAGCATACTGTAAATACAATATGCACAAGTTTTAATCCGGGTTTTTTGTTTTTCTGTGTCATATTACTCTCCACACTTATTGTATTCTTTTTCCAAGAAATACGCCAGTCTTATTCATGAATGCGTTTTTTGAGCTCTTCTTCTAAGATTTGAGATACCATTCCTGGGTTTGCCTGTCCCTTAGATTTCTTCATGACTTGTCCAACCAAGAAACCTACTGCACGGCCCTTACCATTCTTGTAATCTTCGATTGCCTGTGCATTTGCGTCAAGTACTTCATTTACCATCGCAGTTAACGCTGAACTGTCGGAGACTTGTTTCAAGCCCTTTTCTTCAGCTGCTACTTCTGGATCTTTTCCTAGCATCAAGTCATCGCATAATTGTTTTGCCTGTGCGGAGGATACTTTACCTTCATCCACTAACGCAATCATCTTGGCAAGCATTTCTGGTTTTAACTCACATTTATCGATGCTTGTTTCATGCTTATTGAGCCATGCGCTTACTTCGCCTAATAGCCAGTTGCACGCAGCTTTTGCGTTTGTTGTATACTTCATAACTTCTTCAAAGAACTTAGACATTTCCATATCAGCAATCAAAATACGAATATCATGTTCACTTAATGCATATTGTTTTGCATAACGTTCTTTTCTCGCTTCTGGAAGCTCTGGCATGTGTTCTTGAATATCTTGAATCCAAGCAGGATCTAGTTGTATTGGGAAAATATTTGGCTCAGGGAAGAACTTATAATCTACAGAACCTTCCTTACGACGCATCATGACAGTAGTATTTGTCTTTTCGTCGTAACGACGTGTTTCCTGATGAATCACTTCACCTGCTTCTAACAGTTCCTTTTGACGTTGAATTTCATACTCTACAGCTTTACCGACGTGGGAGATAGAGTTTAAGTTCTTAATTTCGTTTTTTACACCTAACTTATCTGAACCCTTTGGTGCGATAGAAACGTTAACATCACAACGCATGGAGCCTTCTTCCATCTTACAGTCGGATACACCGATATAGAATAGTGTTTGACGAAGTGCTTCAACGTAAGCTTCTGCTTCTTCTCCTGTCTTCATATCTGGACAGGAGACGATTTCAATAAGTGGAGTTCCAGCACGGTTAAAGTCTAATAAGGAGAACTTTGTTAGGTGGAACTGCTTAGCTGTATCTTCTTCCATGTGGATACGTTCGATACGTATCTTCTTTTTACCAGCGCTTGTATTAATTTCAATATATCCATTTCTTCCGATTGGATGGAATTGTTGAGTAATCTGGAATCCCTTTGGTAAATCGGAATAGTAATAGTTTTTACGATCAAACTTTACAAGTGGATCAATTTCTAAGTGTAGTGCAGTACATGCTTGAATGGCTTTCTTAACTGCCTCCACATTCACTGATGGAAGTGTTCCTGGATGTCCTAAGTCAATCTCATTGACACAAGTATTTGCTTTACGGCCAAAGGAAGTTGGCGCACCAGAGAACATCTTTGTGTTTGTCTTTAACTGACAGTGAATTTCAATACCTATGGTTGCTTCGTATTCCATTATTTCACCTCCGTCTTTAAATCCTTTAAACCTGTGATATCTTCAATTGCTTTTGCAATTGTAAACATTGTGCTCTCATGCCATGCTGGGCATGTTAGGTTTACACCAATTGGACAACCTTCTTCAAATCCCATTGGGACTGTCATTGATGGATCACCAGAGAAGTTTGCCATTGCCATGTAGTTTTCTGCTACTAAGTAGTCAGTTGATAACTTATCATCATTATTGATTTCATCGATGAACGGTGCGATTGTGCCACTTGCTGGAGCGAGAATACAATCGTATTCTTTAAAGCATTCCTTCATCGCATTAACAATTAAACGTCTAACCTTTTGAGCCTTACGGAAGATACGCTCTTGGTTTGCTTCAAATAAGCCATAGGATCCAATAACAAATCTTCTACGAATCAAAGGTCCAAATCCCTTTGTACGCGAGTTTGTCATGATTTCTTGCATATCCGCACCATCTTCACGCACACCAAAACGAATACCATCTAAGTTAGAGTGATTGGAAGCTGCTTCACAGTTAGCGATTGTATAGTACGTTGGTAAGATTGCACGCATGAGCTTGTCATCAAAGTGATACATATCTACCACAGCACCTGCTGCCTTAAGCTTTTCTACAAGTTCATTAAATAGCTTAACTGTTTCTGGATTGGATACGCTATCGACAACGTTTTCAAGTATCGCAATCTTCTTACCGCGAATACTGTCATTGAGCGCTTCTGTGTATTGTTCCACTGGACGATTTGAAGAAGTAACATCTAAATCATCACGTCCTGCTAGTACTTCTAATGTAATGCATGCGTCTTCAACAGATCTTGTAAAGTAGCCTACATGGTCTAATGAAGATGCGTAAGGAATAATACCGTAACGGCTGATTCTTCCATATGTTGGTTTTACACCAACAACACCACAATAAGACGCTGGTTTTCTAACAGAGTCACCTGTATCTGAACCGATTGCCATCGGTACAACACCAGCTGCCACAAGCGCTGCGGAACCACCAGAAGATCCACCTGTCATACGACGTGTATCCCATGGGTTATGTGCTGCACCTGTAAAGCATGTTAAGTTTGTGCCACCCATTGCGAGTTCATCCATAGATGCCTTCGCAATACATACTGCACCAGCTTCACGTAATTTCTTTGTGATTGTTGCATCATAGATTGGGAAGTAATTAGAGAGAATACGTGAACCTGAAGTTGTACGAATCCCCTTTGTATTTACGTTATCTTTAATAGCGATTGGGACGCCATGCAGTAAACCACCTTCCGGTAATTGACTTAGTTGTTCTTTTGGATCAACAAATGTGATAACTGCATTTAGTTTATCTTGTAATTCCTGTGCTTTTGCGTAAGCTTCTTCACAGCGAGCAGTACTATCTGCTGGATGATTTACCATATCTTTAATCATTACTTCACCACCTTTGGTAGGACAAAATGTCCTTCCAATTTCTTCGTTACATTTCTCATCGCATCATCTTGAGAGATCACATGATCTGCTTCATCATGACGGATGTATGTTGTTGGTTCTTCAAACGGATAAATCATTTCTTCTACACCGTCTGTATTAATTTCTTCCATAAGCGCAAACTGTTGTTCAAGTGTTCCAAACTCACCTACAAGTTCGTCTGCCTCTTCATCTGATAGATTAAACATCAGTTGGTTCGCTAACTTTTGGAAGTATTCTCTGTTTTTGTTTTCTACCATGATTTATACCTCATTTCTCGCTGATATATTTTAGCGTTAAATAGCGATTTTATCAATGTTATCAATCCTTTACAAAGCGAGCAATAAACTCTTCTTCTGAAAGAATTGGAATGTTGAGTTGTTTTGCTTTTGTATTTTTTGATGATGATGAAGTTACATCATTATTAATTAGATAATTGGTTGATTTGGATACAGAACCCGTTACCTTTCCACCCTGTGATTCAATGTAGGCCTTTAACTCATTACGATTTGCGTAATGATGTACATCGCCTGTCACAACGAAGGTCAATCCTTCACAAAGATTACCACTCGCAACTGTATTTGTACGTTGTACAGTAATTTCATCTAATAGGTCTTCAAGTTGAGAAATATTTTCTGGATCCTTACACCAGCTGACAAAGGCATTAGATTTTTCAGGTCCGATTCCATCGATGGAACTAAATACTTCGGTTGTCTCTGTGTTTCTTGCGATACTAACCAGTTCTCTAAATGGATAGACAGAGAGTAATCGTTTTGCGACATCTTTACCAATTAAAGGAATATTCAGGGCATAAACAAGTTTTGTTTCGTCAATCTCTCTTGCTCGATCGATTGATTCCATGATATTCGCTGCTGACTTTTCACCAAACCCTTCTAAGTCTGTTATTTCTTCGTGGTGTTTGGATAAGCGGAAGATATCGCCATATTTTGTAATCCATCCTTCATTGATGAATCTTGCTAGTGTTTGTTCTGAGATACCATCGATATCCATACCTGCCTTTGACACAAAGCGATTGAATTTCTTCAGTTTTTTGGCAGGACAGCTTAGATTTGTACATTTGAGTGTTTCTGTGCCACGCTCACTCATATCCACAATTGTCTTACTATGACATACAGGACAAGTTTCTGGGATATGGAAACTTCCAACCGCATGTTTCACACTGATGACCTTAGGGATGATCTTATTTGCTTTAATGACTTCAAGTTCACTACCGGCACCACCAATCCCTAAACGTTTACACTCACTAATATTACAGAGGGAGGCACGTTTTACTGTCGTACCTTCAATTTCTACTGGTTCAAATACCGCTACTGGTGTAATCGTTGATGCTGCACAAGACCACTCGATATATTCGAGTTTGGAGAGTACAGATTCATCTTGCCACTTAAACGCAAAACCTGCTCTAGTTGCATGATGCCCTGTGACAGAACCACTTGATGCATATTCTGTATCGTCATAGACAACAACCAAACCATCGACTGGATATGGATTGATTGCATTTGTAACTTTCTTTGTCCATCTCTCGATTTCTTTGTTGATATTTGCAAGTGTTGGATGTTCAACACACTCACGTTCTACAACTTTAAAGCCTAGCTTCTCCATGTAGTCCATACGCTTGCCCCAAGACTTGATTTCTTCTTCTGTATATACAAGCGTAAATGGAATCCAATGAATCTGACGTTTCTTAACCTCTTCAATATCTTTTAGGGTTAATGAACCGGACGCAAGGTTTCTTGGATTTGCGTAATCTTCGCCAGACTCCATCACAAACTGATTAAAGTCTTCATACGAAATTACCGCTTCTCCACGAATGACAAGATGCCCCTTTTCAGAGATAGTCTGTGGAATTCCATGGATTGCCGTGGACAAATGGGTAATGTTTGTACCAATATGACCATCTCCACGGGTAACGACTTTACTTAACTTTCCGTTATCATATGTCACAACAAGTGTTAAACCATCTAATTTCCAGGAAATCCAGATTGGCTTTCCTTCTGCCCACTTTTCAACTTCTTCTGGTTTTTTCGTTTTCGCAAGTGATAAAGCCAAGAATTCGTGAGCCTCTTTTTGACCTGCAGTATGATCACTAGAAACTTTCATCGTTGGCGAATCTTCTAATACAACACCAGTTTCTTCTTCTAATTTTTTCAGACGATCAAATAAGGCATCCCATTCATAGTCAGTCATCTGTTCTGCCTTACCGTCATAGTAGGCATCAGCTGCTTGATTTAACTGTGCGACCATCTGTCGCATAAGTTCTAATTTATCTTCGCTCATGTTAACTCCTTAAATCTGTCTTCTTCTTGATACTTGGATGTCCTGCCGCAACCTTCTTGATACCAAATGGATATGGGAATGCGATTTCCGCAATCTCATTTTTGATACTGATGACTAAGCCTTCACCAAACTTTGCGTGAATGACTTTATCACCCTTCTTTAATCCTGAAGGTTTTGCCTTTGCCATCTGTTGTGTAAAGGATGAAGGACTATTATCAAACAATCTTTCTGATAAACGTACTTCTCTTTGGGTGTTACCTGCATGCATACTTGAACCTAGATGTTCAATGTATTCCACATCTATTTCTTCGATAAAGCGTGAGGTTGTTCGTACGCGCTGCAATATCATAGAGAATCCACCTGCTTCAGTTAGATAGAGTTTATTTCTAGCTCTTGTAAAGGCAACATACGCTAGACGTCTTTCTTCTTCCACACCACGATGACTTTCATTCACCGCACGTTCGTTTGGGAAGATTCCTTCGTTCATATCTGAGATAAAAACAGTATCGAATTCCAACCCCTTAGCCGCATGAACAGTCATTAACTGTACAAAGTCACTTGCCAGTGTCTCTTCGCGGTCACCATAGAGGGATACCAACTGTAAGTATTCATCAAGACTACTTTCTGGATACGTCTCAGAGAATTCTTTTACGTCATCAATCAATTCTTTTAAGTTTTCAATACGATCTTGTTCCTTGGCTTCAGTTAACATCGCACGATAACCACTTTCTTCGATGATTTGTTCAAATAGCTTGAAGATTTCTACCTCTCCATTATTTGCACGCTTACGCCATGATTCAACCATGTTTACAAAGTTCTCCATTGTTGTTAACATCTTGCCACTAAATAGAGAACTGTCTTTTAATACTTCGTACATAGAAGTATTTCTTGCTCGTGCAGTTTCCACAATCAAATCCATCGTCTTATTTCCAATTCCACGCTTTGGACGATTGAGAATACGTTGTAGCGCAAGATCATCTGCTGTCGTTACCATACGTAGATAACATAATGCATCCTTGACTTCTTGGCGTTCATAGAAGCGTGTACCACCATAGATGATATATGGAATTCTTTCATCAAGTAGTGCTTTTTCCAATGAACGAGATAAGTAATTAGAACGATATAGAATCGCAATGTCATGATAACTCTTGCCTTCACGATGTAAACTAGAAATCTTCCCTGCAATCCAAGCAGCCTGATATTCATCACTCGCTGCAGAATAATGGGTAATCTTTTCATCACTATGACGATTTGTAAATAGTTCTTTATCTACACGATATTTATTATTTTTAATGACAGAGTTTGCACCGTTGAGGATTGCCTCAACAGAACGATAATTTTCATTTAGAATGATTGTCTTAGCTTGTGGATAATCCTTAGCAAAGTTCATGATGATATTTACATCCGCACCACGCCACGTATAGATTGTCTGGTCTGGATCACCCACTACAAGTAGGTTATTATTTGGACCAGTTAATTGGTTGATTAATTCGTATTGTTTTTTATCGATATCCTGGAACTCATCTACCAAGATATAGTTAAAATGTTTTTGCCACTTCTCTAAGATTTCTGGGAATTTCGCAAACATGCGAACAGTCCATAGAATCAAATCATCAAAATCCAATGCATATAAATCTCTTTGTCGCTTATCATAGAACGTATATACTTCTGCCTTCACTTTATCCGCATGATAGTCACCAGCTAAAACGCGCGCTCTTTCTGGTGTAATATCTGCTGTTTTATTATTGGCAATGTAGTCCAACATAGAACTATAGGAATAGGTTGTCGCATCAATTCCTTGTAACTTGTAAGCTTCCTTGAGTACAGATTTTTGGTCTTCCGTATCCATGATAGTAAAGTTACGTGGATATCCCATCGCAATAATATCTTCGCGTAGAATGCGTACACATAAGGAGTGGATGGTACTTACCCATGGTGCACTTGTCTGACTAGCAAGCATATTACGAACACGTTCTTTCATTTCATTCGCTGCTTTGTTGGTAAATGTAATTGCCAAAATCTTTGTTGGCCAAACATTTTCATCTTCAATCAAATGCACAATGCGCATCGTTAAAACTCTCGTCTTACCTGAACCTGCACCCGCAATAATTCTCAGGTACTTTTCTTTAGATAAGACCGCATCTTTTTGGTTTTCATTTAAACTATTTATATCAATCATCGCTACATACTCCACATTCTACATTTCTTCATCATTACATTTTCGAAATTCATTTCCGATAGGTTCTATTATACCATTGAGTACCGACTATGAGGCGCTGTAGCACAATGTAAATATATTATTTTCTTTTCTGAAACCCCTAAGGAAAGCGTGCAGTTCATGGTATAATGAGCAAAGAGGTAACCCCATGTCAAGAATAGCAAATCAATGGAAAGATTATACCTGCTTTGATGCAGGAAATGGCGAGAAATTAGAGCAGTGGAAAGGCATCGTTTTAAGACGTCCTGACCCACAAGCAATCTGGCCAGCAAATCAGAATACAAGTCTTTGGCAAGAGACAGATGCCATCTACCACCGCTCTGATAAAGGTGGTGGGCATTGGGAGTATCGCAAAAAACTTCCAGAGTCATGGACAATCAATTATAGAGATCTAACATTCAAGGTATCCCCAACCGGTTTTAAACATACTGGCTTATTCCCTGAACAAGCAGTGAATTGGGATTGGATGTCTGATTTAATCAAGAAATATCCAAATGAAGAGATACGTGTTCTCAATCTTTTCGCTTATACTGGCGGTGCCACAATGGCATGTGCGAAAGCTGGTGCTGCTGAAGTGGTACACGTTGACGCTTCTAAAGGTATGGTTCAATGGGCAAAGGAAAACCGTGACTTGTGTGGTCTTCAAAATAATAAGATTCGTTTCATTGTAGATGATTGCTTGAAATTCGTTGAACGTGAAAAACGTCGCGGTCATACTTATCACGGAATCTTAATGGATCCACCTTCCTATGGAAGAGGTCCAAATGGTGAAATGTGGAAGTTTGAAAAAGAAGTCACAAAGCTCATTCAAGCTTGTACAGAGATTCTTGATGACAATGCCCTATTCTTCTTAATCAACAGCTATACAACTGGTTTCTCTTCCATTGTTTTAGATAACACACTTCGTACAATGATTTTGCCAGATCATCCAAATGGTATTGTGGAAACAGGCGAAATTGCCCTTCCAATCGCAAATCGTGACTTATTACTACCATGCGGCATCTATGGCAGCTGGCAGAGAAAATGATTAACGTCCTCTACGAAGATAACCACGTCTTGTGCGTGGAGAAACCAATCAATATCCCTGTCATGGAAGATGATTCTCACGACATGGATTTATTAACCATGTGTAAAGAATATCTCAAAGAGAAATATCAAAAACCAGGTAACGTATATTGTGGTCTTGTACATCGTTTAGATCGTCCCGTTGGTGGTGTGATGGTATTTGCAAAAACCTCCAAAGCAGCTTCACGTTTATCCGAAGCTGTTCGAACCCATCAACTCAAGAAAGAATACCTCGCAATTCTCGATGGTATTCCTACAAAGAAGGTAGATACATTCGAAGATTACCTATCCAAGGATACGCGTACCAATACCGTCAGTGTAACTGACGCAAAACATGGGAAGAAATGTCATCTATCCTATCAAGTCATTAACCAAAAAGGTAAGAAGTCTCTTGTACATATCGTACTTGGTACAGGTCGATCCCATCAGATTCGCGTTCAATTCGCTAGTCGCAAATTACCATTAATTCATGATCAGCGTTACAACCCACATACAACAAAAGGTCCGATTGGGTTATATGCATTCCGCTTAACATTCCCACATCCAACCTTAAAAACACCTATCGTAGTACAAGCAACCCCTTCTCAATCAATATGGAAAGAATTTGAGGTGAACTATGACAAATTATAATAAAAATCCCCAAAGAGTATCGCACAGTAGCGGTACAATCAATCCACCAAAAAAACGTAGAAAACCAAGACGCCATATTCGTCCTGAAATTTTGATAGGACTTGTGATTGTACTTTGTATTCTGGTAACTGCGCTGGTATTACCAAACCTGATTACCAATTCAAAGTTAAAGGGACTCGGTTATACAAATACCCAAATCAAAGAAATTAAACACGAAAAACTTACAAAAGAAATCTTAGATAATAAATACTACTCTGTCTCACTTGCGAATGCACTAGATAAAAAGTCAGTCAATTCAGATTATCTAGAACTGTATACATCTATAAAAGATAATCGTGCACTAACGGCAGAAGATTTCTTACTTGTAAGTCGCCTTAAGGATAAGGGATATGAACAAGCACAGATTCTCAATCTCTTTAAGAATTTAGAGTATTGGGAAATTACACCACTACTTGTATTCGATTATCAATGGGATGAAAAAGTATATATCGATGATTGTGTTCTACATCGTGATACAAACTCCAAAGATTCTTTCACTTTATCAAACACGTTCATTGTGCCAAATACGGAGAATATCATATCCGACCCTTCTTCTATCACTGTTCTTGTAAATCAGAAGAATAATCTACCTGCAGAATACGCACCAGAAGATCTACAGACAATCGATCTTCAATACGCATCGCAAGGTGTACAGTTACGTGCAGAAGCAGCTAAGAACTTTGAAGCGCTTTCTGCCGCAAGTATCCAAAACAAAGTTCCGTTCTTTGCGTCAACAGGATATGTATCCTATCAGGCATTAAAGGATATCTACAGTTCCTATAACGCAGATGTCGCAAACTTATATGCGGATGTCCCTGGACAATCCGAACAACAAACTGGCTACGCTGCAGATGTAAGTCCTACATATGAAGGTGGTGCCTTCTCACAGACAAACACCTATCAATGGCTCAAAGAACACGCAGCAGAATATGGATTCATCTTACGTTATCCAGTCTCAAAGGCAGCCATTACTGGCAATAAGTCTGAAACAAACCAGCTTCGTTACCTTGGAAAGTCATTAGCCAAGGCAATCGTTGACTCGAATCTTACTTATGATGAGTATTACTCCTTGTATATCGCAAGTTGGGCTGATGAGAAAAACATGCCAAAGGACAATGTATTAAGTGCTACAAATTATCAAAAATACCTAAATGAAAAGTCCGATGATTAGTCGGACTTTTTTATCACTTATTTCTGTAAGAACTTTAGAATTTCTTCGCGTCTAGCTTCCATATCGTTGTAACCAAGTTCATATAATGCCTTTGTCTTTTCAACATCACCCTTATAGCGAGATACCCTGATATTCTGTGATGGTAGGATATGTACTGCTTTACCCTGTTCTACTTGTTGGTTGATAATTTCAACTTGATGATAATAATTTAAATGACGAACATGATAGTCCTTAGCAATTTGCGGATACTTATGATAGATAATGCGCATTAAGAATTCCACAATTCTACTTGCTGGCTTGCGAACATAGTCCTTTGGCTTTGTAGTGATGACAAGTGTCTTTGTGCATCCCTGTTCTAAAGCACGTTCAATAGGAATCATCTTTGTAATACCACCATCAAGTAACTTCTTACCACGATAGTTTACAATCGCGGAAGCGATTGGAAGTGCACAACTACCTAATAATACATCCATACTATCATCCATCTCATCAATGCCATAGTAAACAGTCTTGCCTTCATCTAACACATAACAACCCACTTCGATATTTGCTTTTTGATCTAACAGTGGCTGGATTGTCATATGTGCTTCTTTCTTTAACACATCATTAAATAGATGATTATATGCCACAAAATGGCCTTCTTTGAATAATGCTTTTAAGCCAACGATATCTGATGCGATAGAGTATTTCGTTGCTAAATCATAGGCAATCTTTGTTTCACCCTGCCAATACAGTGCTAGATATACCGAACCACTCGAAATACCAACACCATAATCAAATGTAATATTGTTATCGTTTAACCACTTTACGGCACCTGCAGTATACGCTCCACGGATACCGCCGCCTTCCAATACTAAACCAATCTTTTCCATATAACCTCTTTTTTATACTAATGGGATAAATACATTTAGAACCGCCCTAAATACCTTTACGATCCATACTGTATCACGCACCTCTTCATATGTAACTTCTTGTGATACTTCAAGTGCTTCTAAGAAATTCTCTTTCATCTTGTATACAGAATCTGTATCATACATCACCACACCATTTTCAAAGTGTAGGAAGTAACTACGATAGTCTGTATTCGCTGTACCAACGATACCGAATTTATCATCAGCCACCATATTCTTGGCATGATTAAAGCCCGGTGTGTACTCATAGATTTTAACACCATTTGAAATTAAATCGAAATAATGACCCCGTGTAATCTGGAATACAAACTTTTTATCTGGGATATGTGGTGTTAAAATACGCACATCCACACCATTCTTCGCAGCCATCTTCAGCGCAGTCTTCATAGACTCCGTCAAGATTAAGTAAGGCGCATCGATATAGATATATTCCCTTGCGTGTTGAATCATATTTAGGTGTACATTTAACGCAAATGGTTCTTCATCTGTAGGGGTATCAGAATATGGTTGATAGAACCCCCTCGCATTTTCAGGATATTCATATAACAAATGATATTGTTCGTAATCAATACTATCATTTGTGCCACGAACATAGGTATACATCCCTAAAAACATACATGTAAAGGACCATACCGCATCACCCTCAATCATGATGGCGCTATCCTTCCAATAACCAAAGCGGCGATGACGATTGATATATTCATCTGAGATATTTACACCACCTGTAAAGGCAACACGGTTATCTACCACCGTAATCTTACGGTGGTCACGGTTGTTCATAAGAGCTGCTAAAGATGGACGTATCTTATTGAAACGATAGGTTTCAATTCCACGTTTTTGAAGTTGTTTATCAAAGTGAATTGGGATATCCAAAGCTCCAAAGTCATCATAGATCATGATAACTTTGACACCCTGTTGAACCTTTTCCTCAAGTAACGCAACTAAATCATCTAACATCCAACCTTGATTAATAATGAAATATTCCAAGAAGATAAAATGCTTTGCGCTAGAAAGCTCTTTTTTAAATACTGGATACCATTCTTCACCACTCTTGAAATAGGTGCTTGTTGTGTGTTCATAAACTGGAAATCCACCACCGCGAATCCCATAACGGAAGATCTGTTTTGCGTCTTCATCGTGGATATCATCAAGTATCGATTCATCTGGTTTGATTAGATCTGAAAGGGAACGTGTTGCACGTACGGTTCCATGATGTAGTTTTTTCGGTACCTTACGGTTTCCGGTAATAAGATAGAGTGGAACCCCAATCACTGGTGCCGCTAATACCAATAATAACCAACCAATCTTATACGATGGATCGTTTCTTCGATTGATAATATAGATTGCGATAATCAGCGCTAAGATATCAAGCACTGGCATTGCAGTTCCATAAGTTGTAGAACCATAAAACAGTATTACAAAAAATCCCAACTGTAATAGGAGCAGTGGAATCACTACCATTAACCGACCTGTCAGTATTCGCCATAATTTCTTCATAAAAGTATTATACCAAACTCCGTTTCATTCTCTAAATTAGAGTGTCAATAAATAGATATTCTTAACTTTCTCTCCACGTCGATACAGCCAATGATGTTTGGGAACATTCACCGTCTGTAGTAGTTCTGCGTGTAGAGATTGTATTGTCTTATCACTTGCGATATTATCAGGTGAACATGTGATAATCACTTTACGAAAGTGATATTCCTCTTTTGCGATTTGTAGCAGTAGCTTACATGCATGATAGGCATAGTGATGACCACGAAATCCTTCGTAGATACGATAGCCTATATTTCCTGCATAGTATAATTCTTCATCCATGCCTAGTCGTAAATCACATTCCCCAATACACTCATACTCTCCATGATGATAAATGCTATAGACGATTGATTTTGGGGAACGATTAAAAAATGAAACTGGAATCACTTCCCGAATCCTCAAATCGACACTCTCCGATTCATATAGCTGTTTCTTTATCATTACAAGTTTCCTATAGTTTTTCTTTTACGATATATACTGGACGATTCTTTACTTCCATATATGTCTTTGCTAGGTATTGGCCAATCACACCAATGGACAATAGTTGTAGTCCAGATGCTAGTAAGATAATACATACCAGTGATGGCCAACCAGCAGTTGGATCACCAAATATTAACTTACGAATTACCACAAATATAATCATCAAAAACGAAATCAAACAAAATAGTACTCCCACAAAAGAAGACATGGATAATAGTGCTGTAGAATATGCGGTTAGACCGTCAAATGCGTATTTCCATAACTGCCAAAATGACCACTTGGTTTGACCGTATTTACGCTGTACATTTTCATATGCAACCCACTTCGTGTTAAAACCAACCCAACTAAAGATCCCTTTTGAGAAGCGATTCTTTTCTGTAACAGAAAGAACAGCTTCCACAACGCGCGTATTCATAACACGATAGTCTCTTGCGCCATCCATTACTTTTGCCTGTGAGAAACAATTTAAGATTTTATAGAATAATTTCGCAAACCAAGAACGGATACGTGGTTCTCCTTTGCGTGCAGTACGTCTAGCAACGACTTGATCAGCACCCGCAAAAATCTCATCAATCATCTGCGGTAGTAGTGATGGTGGATCTTGCAAGTCCACATCCATAATCGCAACTAAGTTTCCTGAGGCATGTTGTAGGCCTGCATAGATTGCGGCTTCCTTACCAAAATTACGAGAAAATGAGAGGAGTTTTACACGCTTATCCTTTTGGTGTAAGTTCTTGATTTCTGTAACAGTTCCATCTGTTGAACCATCATCTACGAAAATCAATTGATACATGATTGCATGTTTCAAAAAGTAAGCATCATTCTTACAGAATTCTTCATAGAAATATCTGATATTTTCTTCTTCGTTATAACACGGAATAATTACAGTTAATAATTTCGGCATAATACTTCCCTCATCTTTGCACTTAAAATAGCATAATCATCGCTACAGTTCAATGTAGGATGGTTCTTCAAAATAAAAAGGTTCATCCAAACGATCAAACCTTCCTTGCATTAGTCAGCGACTTCTTTCGCAATCTTGCGATAGATATCCTGTAATTCTTGTTTTTGTGCATCGGACAATTGTTTATCTGGATCATCCTTTGATAATTCAAAATCATCTAAAAGTGATACATGATAATCAACCAGCTTACCATTCTTTACACCGATGACTGCAGGCACATAGAAGCCTTTTTCACCAGAAGAATTTACCTTTAATACTGGATCAATGTATTCCAGTAACTTCTTGTAGTCATCTTTTTCAACTTTCGCAGAAGCGTCAACGTAATAAATTGTTAAGTTTAATTCCTTTGCGACTTCATTTAACTCTGGAACTGCACGGTTACACCAAGCACATTCATCATATCCGTAATAAAGAATACCTGTTCCACCCTCTTCAAACATACGTAGAGACTCTTTCAATGTGATAAGTTGGAAATCTGCAACATCATTGCGAATCCACTTATAACCCTTCATATCTGCCTTTGTGGAATTTAATTTGATTGGGTTTGTGATTGTGAGTGTATTTGAAGTTTCACTTGTAGATGTATTCTTCTTACTCTCAGTTTTATTGAAGCAGCCTGCTAGTAATACGACCGCTAATAAGCATGTTAAGATTTTTTTCATCTTGTACCTCTTTTCTTTGCGTTTTAGTATAGCATAATCTAAAAACTCAATCTATTTTTCGAACTTCAACGGAATTAGAGAAAGACTCAATCTTTTCACGTGTAGCCAAACCTTTAGAATACGCTGTGGCAGATCCACAGGATGCCCCAAATTGGAAGCTATCTACGATATTTCTAGAGCGGTTATATTCCATTAAGAATCCCGCAACGAGAGAATCTCCAGTTCCTACTGTATTGACGATTGTTGTTGGATCTAATACTTCACACTGGAACGTTCCTTCCTTTGATGCTAGAACCGCATTACCACTGATATCTAGTATCATTACGTTTTCAACCCCTTGGGCATGTAAATCTTTTGCGGCACATACCATATCTTCTGTTGTTTCAACAGGATAGGATACAAGTGCCTTTACCTCTTCCTTTGTTGTCTTCAACAAGAATAACTTCGTGGATAACATTTTCTTTACAAGCTCTGCATCTGTATCTAAGACAACTTTAATTCCATCTGCCTGTAACTTCTTTAAGATAGATACCATATGATTGACCGTATAAGATGGTGTATTTCCTGCTAATACAAGTACATCATTTTCATAGAGTGTATTTAGCTTTCCTGCTAGATTATCTAAATCCTTATCCTGGATATATGGACCACATGCATTCATGTTTGTGTCTGTTGTTGAATTACACTTTACATTGATACGTGTATTGCCATCGATATAGGAGAAGTTAGGACGAATGTCTTGATACTTTGTTAATAAGCGAATATAAAAATCTTTAGTAAAGCCACCCAGGAAGCCAAATGCGCGGGATGGCACTCCTAAGTTACTTAACACGATAGAAATATTGATTCCCTTGCCACCTGCTTCATAATATTCCAAATCAGAACGATTTGTTTTCCCTGCTTCAATTGGATTAGAAAACTCCATGTAATAATCTAATGAAGGATTCATTGTACATGTACAAATCATATTATACCTCTGCTACATTCTGAATAATCTTCAAGATAACTTGTATGGATAGTTCTAACTCATCAATTACACAGTATTCAAAGCGACCGTGGAAGTTTCCACCACCACAACCAATGTTTGGACACGGTAGTCCCATAAAGGAAAGCTGTGCACCATCCGTACCACCACGGATTGGTTCTTGTAGAATGTGAATTCCTAACTCTTCCATGGACTTCTTCGCAACGATAACTGCAGTTGGATCTTTATCCAACACTTCCTTCATATTGCGATAGCTATCCTTGATTTCAATCGTTACAGTACCTTCACCATACTTCGTATTGATGAATTCAGCAGCCTTTAACATCAACTCTTTCTTCGCTGTTAACTTTTGATAATCGTGGTCTCGAATGATATATTCAAGCTCTGCACTTTCTACATCACCTTTCATATTATGAAGATGGATAAAACCTTCCCATAACTCTGTGTGTTCAGGTACTGCATGTGCAGGCATCATTGTTTGATATTCACATGCAAGCTTTGCCGCATTGATCATACGATTCTTTGCGGAACCAGGGTGAATGGAACGTCCATTAAAATGTAGTACTGCAGATGCCGCATTGAAAGTTTCATCTGATAATTCACGTACTGTTCCACCATCCATTGTGTAGGCAAACTTCGCACCAAACTTCTTTACATCAAAGAAGCGTGGACCATTGCCGATTTCTTCATCTGGTGTAAAACCAATTGCAATCTCACCGTGCTTTACTTCGGGATGATCATGCAAGTATACAAGAGCTTCCATTATGGAAGTAATACCAGCCTTATCATCTGCACCAAGTAGCGTATTACCATCTGTTACCATCAAACGCTTTCCCTTGAATTCTTTCATCCATGGGAAACGTTCCATGGATAGTGTCACATCTCTATTCAAGGCAATGTCCTTACCATCAAAGTTTTCGATGATACGCGGATTGACACCAGTACCACTAAAATCAGGTGCTGTATCCATATGTGCAATAAAGCCCACTGTATCAACCTTTTTATCTAAGTTTGATGGTAGCTTTGCGTATACATAACAATGTTCATCTACCGATACATCTTGTAAACCTAATTCTTTTAATTCCTCAACAAGTAGATTTGCTAAATCAAATTGTTTCTTTGAGGAAGGTGTTTCTTGTTCATTTGCAGGATCTGATTGTGTATCAATCTTGCAATAACGTATTAATCTTTCTGCTGCGCTCATGTTCTTACTCCTTTTCTGATTGTAAGAATGAGTGTTCATACTGGATCCCATTCTTTACATTTTCCAATGTTTGTTTATCACATAGTGTTTCAATGATTTTTAATGCAAAATCAATCGTCGCACCCATACCACGACCTGTAATCAAATTGCCATCTTTTACAGCCAATACCTGTTGGTATTCACCGTTAAAGCTTGGTTCATTAAAAGTTGGATAACAAGTATACTTTCTATCTTTTAATAAACCACGATGACCTAAAATTGATGGTGCTGCACAGATTGCACAGGATAACTTTCCAGCTTTAAAGTGTGCTTCATATAAATCAACGAGTTTCTGATTGTTTTCAAGATTTTGTGTACCCAATTTTCCACCCGGGAAAATCATAACATCATATTCATTTTGAAACTCGCTAAACAGTTTATCAGCCTGAATCTTCACTTGATGAGATGTTGTAACTGTCAGTGTCTCATTCATCGAAATCATATCAATCATCAAACCTGCACGACGTAATAAATCAACTGTTATCAGTCCTTCACAGGTCTCAAATCCATCTGCCATAAAAATTGCACATTTCATTTCAATATCTCCTATCGATTCGTTGTTTCTTTTTAACTTATGATAAATATTATACACCTTCAAGGCTTTGCCTTATCATTTATACTCTATTTTATATATGTTTGTAGCATAGAAAAACCGCAGTATCTGCGGTATTCACTTTAAAATTTGACGAACTCGTTTTTGCAGTTCTTTCACAGTTTTCTCTTCAAACCAGGGATTTTTACCAAGCCATCGAAAGTTGAGTGGACTTGGATGAACGATTGGAAAATACTTTGGTAGATATTCTTGATAGTTTTCTACTGTTTCCGTTAAATTCTTCTTTTTCTCTTTACCAAGATAATAATCGATAGAATACTTTCCAACCAACAACGTCAATTCAATATTTGGCATTAACTTTAAAAACTTCTCATGATATTCTTGCGCAATAAACTTGCGTGGTGGTAAATCACCTGTTTTTGCCTTACCAGGATAATAGAAGTCCATTGGTAAGATTGCGATATCCTTGCTATAGAATTCTTTATCATCAATTCCCATCCACTTACGTAAACGAATACCAGATTGATCATCGAAAGGAATTCCTGATCTTTCTACATGTGACCCTGGAGCTTGCCCAATAATTAAGATTTTTGCGCTAGCATCTACCTGTAAGATAGGACTGTATCCGTTCTTTGTATATTCTTTATTCCGTGGATCTTTTTTCAACTCTTCTAATAATTCTTCTATTTTCATCTTCATGACCTCCGAAAGAAAAAATCCCGCTATCTTTCGATAACAGGATAAACCAATTACATTTCAGATTCAATCTTTCCGATTTCACGAGCGTGTCTTCTACGATCGATTTCGGTTAGATACTTCTTACGAATGCGAATATCTTCTGGTGTAATTTCTACAAGTTCATCATCGTTGATAAACTCAATCGCTGCTTCTAATGACATGATACGTGGTGGAACAAGCTTCATGGCTTCATCATTACCAGTAGAACGAACCGCAGTCATCTTCTTATTCTTGATTGGGTTAACACCCATATCCATATTCTTAGCGGATACACCAATAATCATACCTTCATATACAGGTGTTTGTGCACCGATGAATAACTGTCCACGTTCCTGAATGTTCCAAAGAGCGTATGTCATAGCACTGCCTGTTTCCGTAGAAATGAGAGCACCATTTTCACGCTGTGGAATTTCACCCTTAAATGGTTCATAACCATCTAAACGCTGTACCATAGTACCTTCACCATGTGTCATATTGATGAAGTCGGATCTAAATCCAATCAATCCACGTGTAGGACACTTATAAGTAATACGTGTGTATGTACCAATTTCTTCCATGTCAGAAAGGATACCCTTACGTACATTGAGGGCAGAAATAACAGAACCAGAATATTCTGTAGGAACATCAATTACAACTTCTTCGATAGGTTCACATGTAACACCATCAATCTTCTTCATAATAACTTCCGGACGTGATACTGCAATTTCAAAACCTTCACGACGCATCTGCTCTAGTAAGATTGTTAAGTGTAATTCACCACGACCAGATACCTTGAATGTATCTGTAGAATCTGTATCTTCAACCTTTAAACCAACGTTTACTTCAAGTTCTTTATCTAAGCGTTCACGAATATTACGTGAAGTGACAAACTTACCAACTTGTCCAGCAAATGGAGAATCATTAACCATGAAGTTCATGGATAGTGTTGGTTCTTCAATTTTTAACATTGGCATTGGATCTGGAGCACCTTGAGGGCAGATTGTATCACCGATATTAATATCAGGAATACCAGAAATCATACAGATTTCACCACACTGGATTTCTTCAACTGGAACACGACTCAATCCCTTGTAGATAAAGACCTGATTTGTCTTACCTTGGTGTGCATTACCATCTGCGTTACATACTGTATAAGATGTCGCAGCCTTTAATGTACCTTTATATACACGTCCAATTCCTAAACGTCCGATATAATCGTCATATGCAAGTGCGCTGATTTGCATCTGCACTGGCTCATCAATCAAGTTTGGATATGCTTGTGTATGATGGATAATTGTTTCAAATAGTGGGACGATATCTTCATTTGTACCATCCTGCTCATAATGAACAATACCCTCTCTAGCCTTTCCAAATAAGATCGGGAAGTCTAACTGATCATCTGTTGCGTTTAGTTCGAGGAATAATTCATAAACTTCATCGATAACTTCATTAGCACGAGCATCCTGCTTATCCATCTTATTAATTAATAAGATAGGACGTAGGCCTGCTTCTAATGACTTCTGTAACACGAAACGTGTCTGTGGCATCGGTCCTTCGGCAGAGTCTACTAACAAGATAACCGTATCAACCGTTTTGATAATACGCTCAACTTCAGAAGAGAAGTCTGCGTGACCTGGGGTATCAACGATATTAATCTTATAGTCTTTGTATGTTACAGAGCAGTTCTTAGAATAAATAGTAATTCCTCTTTCACGCTCGAGATCGTTGGAGTCCATAATGCAGTCTACAACCTTCTCGTTATCTTTAAATACATGACTTTGTTTGAGGAATGCGTCTACTAATGTTGATTTTCCAGCATCAACGTGAGCAATGACAGCAATGTTAATAATCTTTTGATAGTCCATCTTCTCTTCACCTTCTTTTAAGCATAAGCGGATAAATTATATATTTTATGGCCGCAAATTACAACCCAAACCCATCTAAAATACAGATGTTTTCATTGACGATAGATGTGGAGGTTGCTATAATATTTGAGCGATGCACCAGTGGTGGAATCGGCAGACACGTACGCTTGAGGGGCGTATGAGGCAACTCGTGCAAGTTCAAGTCTTGTCTGGTGCACTATCAAAACCCACAATTTTGTGGGTTTTTTTATGCTTTCATCTATATTTTACTTTCATGAAAAATTTGCAAATTGATATTTAATTTCAATAAAAAGAATGTAAGCGGTATAATATCTCTTTACTTTTAGTTGTGATAAAACTATCATTGATACTTGTAGGAGGAAAAGATTAATATGAAAAAAGTATTGATTCCGGCTTTAGCTTTAACAATGGCTTTATCCTTAGCCGGCTGCTCAAAATCTGATAAAACAGGTTCTACAGCAGAAACAAAAGAGACAGTAAAGACAGACTACGATGTAGTAGTTGTTGGCGCTGGCGGAGCTGGTCTAACTGCCGCAATTACAGCAGCTGAAAACGGTGCATCCGTTGTTGTTGTTGAAAAGATGGCAGCTATTGGTGGTAACACAGCTTTATCCGGTGGTGAAATGGCAGCACCTGGTAACTGGTTACAACAAAAAGAAGGCATCGAAGATAGTACTGATAAGTTCTATGAAGATGTAATGAAAGGTGGCGACTACAAGGCTAATCCTGAACTCGTTAGAGTTTTAGCTGATAACGCTTTAAGCGCTGCTGAATGGTTACGTGATGACATTAAGGTTGACTTCGAAGACAAGATGATGTTCTTTGGTGGACACAGCGTAATGCGTTCCTTAGTACCACATAACGAATCTGGTGTTGAAATCATCAAGAAGTTAAAGGCTAAGGCTGATGAATTAGGTATCACAGTATTAACAAACACAAAGGCTACTGAATTAGTAGAGTCAGATAAGAAGGTTACTGGCGTTAAGGCAACAACAAAAGATGGTGATGTAACATTCACAGCTTCTAAGGGTGTTGTTCTAGCAACTGGTGGTTTCGGATCTAACATTGAAATGCGTAAGGAATACAATCCAGAAATGGATGAAAAGATTCTATCTACATGTTCCCCAGGAAGCACTGGTGACGGTATTGTAATGGCTGAAAAGCTCGGTGCAGCTACAGTTGATATGTCATATATCCAAACATATCCAACATGCGACATCACATCAGGTACATTATTATATGTTGGTGACGTTCGTTTAGCTGGTAGATCAATCCTTGTTAACAAGGAAGGTAAGCGTTTCGTTGAAGAACTAGAACGTCGTGACGTTATTTCTAAGGCTGTTACAGAACAAACTGGTGGCGTTTCATACATGTTCTGGGATGAAGCATCTATGGAAGCATCTGGTGTTAAGGAAGCTCACCCTGAAGAGTACGAAAGACTCATCAAGGAAAAACACTTAGTGAAGGCTGATACAATCGATGAAGCTGCCGCATTCTTCGGTATTGACGCTGAAACATTAAAGAAGACTATCGCAGATTACAACCAATACGCTGCTGATGGTAAGGACTTAGAATTCAACAAGCGTGGTAAGTTAGTTGCCTTCGGTGAAGGTCCATACTACATCATGGTTTCACAACCATCTGTTCACCACACAATGGGTGGTGTTGTAATCAATACAAACGCTCAAGTATTAGACAAGGATGGTAACGCTATCTCTGGTCTATACGCTGCTGGTGAAGTTACTGGTGGTATCCATGGTACAAACCGTCTAGGTTCTGACGCTATCGCTGATATTACAGTATTCGGTAGAATTGCTGGCGAACAAGTATCTAAGTAACAAACAGATAAAGCGAGATGAGAAATCATCCCGCTTTTTTTGTTATTAGTTTTATTGTTTTTATCGCTTTTTTGCAGAAACTATCATATAACTACATGCATTGACTAAGATTTTAATATCATCAGTAATACAGATCCAATTCTTTCCTTCTCTAGATATCTTGCAATTCTTATCACTTATTTTATTTTTACAATACTCAACAACATCTTCTAGATTTAAATTTAAACTCTCTTTGATTCTAATTCGCCCTTCAGGTGTTACATTTATATTATCTATATTTAATAAAAAATTTTCTATAGTTTCATTTTTAAGTATTTTAGTATTATGTGAAAGAATTTCTTTTACATCTTTTGCGTAACTTTCTATACATTCTTTCCAGTCATCATCATTTCCCCACCAATGATATTTTGAACAATTCATCCTATTCAAAACTCTAGATGGATAAATTTTTTTCAATCTCCAATTACAAATCTGTTCTCTTTTAATGATGCATTCAATTAAACCATTTTTATGCCTAGGTTTTCCTAAAACAACAAGTTTATCCCCACCATCTCCCCATTGATGTGGAGCAATGTAGACTTTAGTACCAGGAGATAATAACTTTATACCAGATTTAATTTCATGTTCTTCTCCATAAAATCTTTTATCTACTATATTCCCAACCAAACACCATCTCCAGTCATAGTTTATTTTTTCATTTTCATTCATAGTCGTAGCACCTTGTCCCAATTATAGCATGTAAAAAGCCCCGCTTAACGAGGCTAATTCCACTGTTCAAAATCATTATGATATAACCGAGAAAGTTCTTTAGGTTCGACACTTCCTTGTGGATATGGATAGACTGGTAGGTCTGCGTCGGAATACATCTGCTTTAAAGCATCAATATATTCCCAACTATATTCAATCATTTCCCATTTTGTAAACCATGAGTTATCGCCAATCATGCACGCATGTAACATTCTTTCATACGCTTCTGGCGTATTTAACTTAAAGATTAAATTACAGTTTTGGCAGAAGTCCATCTGTGCTTTTGTAATACTATCTTCACCTGGTGTCTTGATATTAAATTCAAGATATACACCTTCTGTTGGTTGAATCTTGATTACTAGTACATTTGGTTCTACATCTTCACGCTGTCTTTTGAATGTAATCTTTACTTCAATTTCTCGACGAGCCATTTTCTTGCCCGTACGGATATAGAAGGGAACACCCTGCCAACGTTCATTATCGATAAACAGTTTTAACCCCGCAAAGGTTTCGGTTGTAGAAGCAGGATTAACATGTAGTTCTTCTCTATATCCTTCATACTGACCCAATAATAAAGTATCCTGAATCTTTAGTTCATTAACTGGACGTAGTTGTTTTAATACTGTGAGTTGTTGCTCATTCATATTTCCTGTTGGATCATCTACTGCAACAATACTCATAATCTGTAATAAATGGTTTTGAACCATATCCTTGAGGGCACCTGCATGATCATAATAGTTTCCTCTTGTTTCAACACCGACTTCTTCTAGTGCTGAAATCTGAACATGATCGATATTATCTTTATTCCAAACATTCTTAAATAATAGATTCGCATCACGAATCGTTAGGATATTACGTACCATTTCTTTTCCAAGATAGTGGTCAATTCGATAAATATGATCACTACCAAATAGCGTTTCTAATTTCTTACTTAGGAATTTCGCAAGTTCTAAACTTGCACCAAAAGGTTTTTCTAATACAATCTTTGGCTCATGCATGTTTTTCATTGTAGAAACACCATCTGTAATTCCTTCAAAGAAATCCGGTGCTACCGCATAATACACAACATGATTTTTAGATGGATATGCTGCGTAGTATTGGTCTAATAACTGATATTGCGCTTTATCTGTAAAATCCATGCGAAAATAATGAATGTGTTCGAAGAATGCTTGTAGCTGCTCATCTTTTACCTTTACTTGGGCAAACTCACTAATCCACGGTTCAATAATTCCTTGATAATCCGCATCTGTGTAATCCCGTCTTCCAATTGGTGTAATTAAGAACTCCTTAGGAAGCTGATTTTTTATGTACAGATTATACATGGCAGGCAAAAGTTTACGATATGTTAAGTCTCCAGTTCCGCCAAATATTGTAAGTGTTAATTTATTCATAGCTGCCCCACTGATGGTGTTCAAATCCTTCACGGTCGACTCTTTGATATGTATGTGCACCAAAGAAGTCACGTTGACCTTGGATGATATTCGCACCTAAACATGTACTAGATAATTGATTGATATATGTAAGTGCAGCGGTAAATACTGGCAGTGGTAAATCAATAGATTGTACAACAATCTCTTTTAACGCTGACATATTTTCTAATACTTCATTTTTGAATACTGGATAAAGAAGTAAATCATCTGCACCATCATCATATGCATGCATGATATCCTGTAGCAACTTTGCTTGGATAATACATCCTGCTCTAAAGATAGCCGCAATCTGTTTAAGATTTAAATTCCAGTTGTATTTATTAGATGCATCTCGATATAGATTGAATCCCTGCGCAAAAGCAACTGTCTTTGCTAACTTATATGCTTGGTGCACCTTTTCAACGTCCACATTCTTCTTATCATTTGTATTTTCCTTGCGATAAGCATCACGTAAAGCAAGTTGGTTAGACATGATACGTGCTTGATACGCTGCTGTTAATAAAGACGCATTAAACTCTTGTCGAAGTGCTTCAATACTTGTCCAACGACCTGTACCCTTATTTCCCGCTACATCTAAGATAACATCTACGAGATCATGTTCTGTAACAGAATCTTTTTCTCGCAATACAGTTACTGTAATATCAACGAGATAGCTTTGTACATCGCCTTGGTTCCACTGCTCTAATATATCCGCAATCTCACTGTTGGTATAGCCTGCTGTATATTTTAGAATTAAATATGTTTCCGCAAGTAATTGCATATCCGCATATTCAATTCCATTGTGTACCATCTTCACATAATGACCACTGCCTTCTGGTCCAATATATGTACAACACGGTTCACCATCTTTCTTCGCTGCGATATCTTCTAATATCTTTCCTATCGAAGCGTAGGCATCTTTATCTCCAGATGGCATGATACTTGGACCTTTTAAAGCACCCTCTTCACCACCAGATACACCAACGCCAAAATATTTTAATCCATGGCTAGCCATCTGCTTGTGACGACGATTTGTATCCTCAAAGTAAGAATTACCACCATCCATGATGATATCTCCTTCTTCTAATAACTCTGAAAGTTGTGCTAGTACATCATCAACCGGTTGACCAGCTGGTACCATCAAAAATACACGACGTGGTTTTTCAAGAGAATTCACAAAATCTTCTAACTTTTCAAAACCATGAAAACTAGGGATATTTTCATCAATCAATAGTTTTGTACGTTCAAAAGAACGATTATATCCACTCACTTCATAGCCATGGTTTAGCATATTTAAAGCAATGTTTTTCCCCATGACGCCTAATCCAATTACACCAATATTACTCATTTTCATTACTCCTCATGATAATAGAAACACCTTCTGGAATTATTACTGTTGATACTGCACTCTGTATGTATGCATGTTTAATCGGCAATACACTTAGAGAATCTGAAAAGCGATTTGCGACAATAATATCATCATCCACAATCACAAAGTCACGTGGATGCTTACCAGCACAAGATGTTACTTGAATACGTTTAACATCTTTACCAGATACATGTAATACTGTAATGACATCCTGTGTACGTGTTGATACGTATAAATAATCACCCTTCTTACGTATTGCGGCTGTATCTTTAACATGTGATAAACCATTCTCTAAAAGTTCTACTGTATTTATAACTTTCTTTGCATGCATGTCTACAACATATAGAAGATTACTTAATTCACCTACCACATATAGGTATTTCTCATCATCTGAGAATACCGCATGTCTAGGTCCAGATCCTTCTTCAAATTGAATCTCATCTACAACCTTAAAATCTTTATCAAGAATCTTAATCTGGTCCATAAAAAGACATGGTACTAGATATTGATCCTTGTATGGGATAACCTGATGGCATCCAGCCTTATCCTTAATGTGTGTTCTCTGAACCAGTTCAAGATGGTTATTTTCAAATCGTAATAGCGTTACGTCTCCACTGTGGAAGTGTGCTGTAAAAATTAAGTTATCTTTCACACCGACATAGCATGATGTAAATGCTTCAAAAACAATATGATCAATTTCATTGCCATTTAAATCAAATACCGCAACACCAGATCCTTCTTCAAAATCACATACTGCCACGATATAGTCGTTCATCCACGCTAAATACTTTGGATTACATACTTTCGTAAATAAATGAACATCTGTTATCGTTTGATTTTCATATGTGAATGCGTAAATACCTTCACTCTTTTCAGATGTGTATGTTCCTACATATCCTGTATATGACATCATTAGTTCCTCTTATTTCTATTGGTCTTATTGTATTCTCTTTCGTTTAAAAACACTGCTATTTTGCCCTAAAACACAAAAAGCCAGATTACTCTGACTTTTATATTTCCTTACTCTTTTCTAAAGCAGACGCAATAACCTTATCCATATCATAGTACTTGTACTCACCTAAACGACCACCAAAAAGAATATTTGTTTCATGTGAGGAAAGTTCCTTATACTGTTCATATAAAGCGGTATTCTTTTCATCATTGACTGGATAATAAGGCTCATCTCCCTGTTTCCATTCAGAACTATATTCACGGCTGATGACTGTCTTATCTAAATCGTTACCATTTTCATCTTTACCGAATGTAAACCACTTATGTTCGATAATACGTGTCCATGGTGTTTCACGATCTGTATAGTTTACTGCCGCATTTCCCTGGAAATTCGGAATATCTAAAAGTTCATTTTCGAAACGAACAGATCGATATTCTAACGTACCCAAACGATAGTCAAAATAAGCATCGATTGGTCCTGTATAAACCACTTTTTCCGCAAGTGCGTCAAACTCTTCTTTTGCCTGAAGATAATCAACATTAAGTCGAACTTCAATACCTGCAAGCAGGTTTTCAACTAACTTTGTATAACCACCAACAGGAATACCCTGATAAAGTGCATTAAAATAGTTATTATCAAAAGTTAATCGAACTGGTAAACGTTTGATGATAAATGCTGGCAGCTCAGTACAAGGTCTTCCCCATTGTTTTTCCGTATATCCTTTGATTAGTTTCTCATAGATATCTGTTCCAACAAGTGAGATTGCCTGTTCTTCAAGATTTGTCGCCGTCGTAATATTTGCGGCTTTTTTCTGTTCTTCGATTTTGAGAATCGCTTCTTCCGGTGTTACAACACCCCACATTTTATTAAATGTGTACATGTTGAATGGTAGAGAATATAACTCCCCATGGTAATTAGCAACTGGTGAATTCGTGAAACGATTGAATTCGATAAATTGTGTAATGTACTTCCAAACATTTCTGTCATTCGTATGAAAAATATGTGCACCATACTCATGTACATCAATGCCTTCTACCTTCTTTGTGTAGATATTACCAGCAATATGAGGACGTTTATCAATAACAAGAACTTTCTTGCCTTTTTCTTTTGCCTGTTGGGCAAATACTGCACCAAACAATCCAGCACCTACAACTAGATAATCATATTGTTTCATATGTACTCCTTATTAAGCACCGTATTTTCTACGGATAATATCTGCAACCTTTCCTACAAGACGTTCACAGATTTCATCTGTCTCAGCTTCTGCCATTACGCGTAATAATGGTTCTGTTCCACTTGGACGAACAAGGATACGACCATTACCATTGAGTTCTTCATTTACTTCATCGATTGATTTTTGGACTTCTTCATCATCCATTACTAAAGTCTTATCTGTAACCTTAACATTTACTAGTAACTGTGGATAAATCTTAAGTCCATCACAAAGCTCGATAATACCCTTACCAGTATTCTTCATAACTTCAAGCACAGAAAGAGCCGTTAATAAACCATCACCCGTTGTGGCATGTTCCTTCAGGATGATATGTCCACTCTGTTCACCACCGATAACATAGTTATCGCGGAACATGACTTCAGAGACATACTTATCTCCTACCTGCGTCTTTTCAACTTGAATTCCTTCACGTTCCATGGCTTTATATAAACCAAGATTTGCCATAACTGTTGTAACAATTGTGTTATTTGTTAACTTGTGTTGGTCACGTAGATATTTACCAACGATGTACAACATGAAGTCACCGTTTACAAGTTCTCCATCTGGACGAACCATAATCTGACGATCCGCATCACCATCAAATGTTAAACCAACAGTATAGTCACCCTTCTTCATCTCTTCACAGAATAATTCAGGATGTGTTGAACCACACTTTGTATTGATATTGATACCATTTGGCTCATTGTGGAACGCTGTTACTTCAGCACCTAATCGTTCCAGTGCCCTCTTAGCCGTAAATGATGAAGACCCGTTTGCACAATCAATCGCAACCTTCCATCCACTCAAATCTAATGGATATTCTTTTACAATCCAATCTAAGTAAATTTCAATTCCTTGTGGGTAAGCAATCACCTTACCAATTTCACTATCTGTACGATATGGAATTGTAACTTTACCATCAATATAGTCTTCAATGAGACCTTCAATATCACTAGATAACTTGAAACCATCATTCGAGAATACTTTAATACCATTATCGTAGAAAGGATTATGACTAGCAGAAATCATTGCACCACACGCAAATCCGTTCTCCTTTGTCAAAAGGCAAATCATTGGTGTTGGACAATATCCAGCTAGATATGCATCACAACCTTCAGATGTAATACCAGCTGCTAGTGCATTTTCAAACATATCACTAGATAGTCTTGTATCCTTACCGATTACAATTTTATTCTTTCCTTCTTTACTAAAATAGTACCCCAGGTATCTTCCAACCTGGAAGGCCCTCTCTGCTGTTAATACTTCATTTGCTTTTCCACGGATTCCATCCGTACCAAAATATCGTCCCATTCGTTATTCTCCCTCTTTCTGTTGGGTATTTTGATCACCTAAAACTGTGAGTGTAAGTTTATTATTTTTCAGGCTATACTTTACAAGTCCTGTTGTTGGCTGCTCTACCTTCACTTCAAATTCATGCAAGCCAGGCTCTGCTGTGGACATATCGATATATAGATAAATATCATTTTCATTAATCTTACTGATGTTATCCTGTGTACCAAATACTTCCACATCCATAGTAGTAATATTGTCTGATTGTGTAGCTTTGTAGTTATGCACATTGTTCTTATAGTTAATTGGAACACCAGAAATTGTCTTTGTCGTTCCTGCACCAAATTTCACTTCGACACTAATCGTAGAAACATTCGCTGATGTAATACCTGTAGGCAATGTAATATCCTGCGATACTGTCGTATCCTTTGTAAGATTCGATACATCTACTTCTACCGTAATTTTATCAACATCGAGCAACGCACTTTCAGTACCGTAAATTGTAACAGTCTGTTTATCAGCTACCGCTGAGGCAACAGCCTGATTATCACCAGGTGTACCTTTAATCTTTACTTCGATAGGTACTGTCTTATTTGGTGAAGTAACCGGTACATATACATGCATGGTTTGAGGTTCAATATCTACATTTACAATTTGGCCATTTGCATCGTAGGCAACTAGCTTGGCATCTTGTTCAAAGTCAGCAACTTGATTGGATACATCAATAAGTGCCTTTACAAAAGCAATTTGATTCAATGTATCCTGTGATGCCCGAATATTTACAACAGAAGACGCAAATTGAGGAGTACCAACGTTATAGATACCATCCATCTTATCACGATGAATAATGTCATAAGAGATAGCGAATTGTTGTGTAACCTTCTTCTTGATTGTTACAACAGCATTCGATGGATTAACGATTGTATTAACTGAATCACCAAATCCTTCCGCAATCAACGTTACTGCATGTGTTCCCTCAGTTAAGTTTGTTAAGTCTGCAACAACTTTACCATTTGTAGTACTTGCGGCAGTAACGCTTGTCGCATCACCTGTAATCGTAACGTCAGTTGTTGCAGGAATTCCTGAAATTTCATACTCTTGTGTATCATATTGTACATATACCGCAACATTTTGAACGGTACGACTTGTCTTGAGTGACGTCTTATACAGCGAAGTAATATCATTGTAGTTTACAACAACATATAAAAGTGCTGCCAAGATTAATGATACAACTTTTGCATACTTCGCATTGAATAATACACGATCAATCCCAGTAGATGCATAGTGAATAAAATGGATAATTTTCTGTACAAATCGATCATACTGGCTTGATATTCGCTTTGATTGATTTGCAAGATGCTTTGCAAGTTCAAGCTTATTATGATCCATATGATGTTTCTTCTTATTTGCCATTATCATTCACCTCCTTGCTTATGATCAGAGGTATCTGATTGTTTATAATTCGCTTTGTTATGTGTTGGATAACTTGGCGTTGGACGCTTCTTCTTATGTGGAAGTTTGATTGAAGCAGCCTTCGCAGCCGCATCCGCTGCTTCATGTACATCCTCTAATGCATGTTTACGATTTGCGGATGTATCATTTTGTTCAGCTGGAATAACTTCTTCTGCAGTAATCTTACCTGCTTCAAGGATTGTCTCTTCATTAGCAACTGGTGTATCATCCATCTTTGTTTGAAGTTCATGTACATCTGCTTCAATAATCATTTCGTCATCGTTATCTTCACCATTTTCCTCAGTTTGACCAATGATGATATGTGTTAGATATTTACGCAGTTGTTGTTCATTTACAGCAGTCAACTTGCCACCTTCTGCAATGGATACGTTTCCTGTTTCTTCGGATACAACAATCGTAATCGCGTCTGTAATTTCACTAATGCCAATCGCAGCACGATGTCTTGAACCATAGCGAGATGGAATATCTGCCGTTGTCGGTGGAAAGTATGCACTTGCGCAGGCAATCTTATCACCCTGAATAATAACTGCTCCATCATGCAGTGGCGTCGAAGTAACAAAGATTGAAGTTAAAAGCTCTGCTGTTACATCAGAATTCAAACGCGTTCCAGTCGCAATAAAATCATCCAAAGGATGAGATTTCTCAATGGAAATCAACGCACCCGTTTGATCAGCGCTCAATAAACGTACTGCAGTCACAATATTATCTACCAACTTTTCCTTCTCATTACCACTGAGTGAACTCATTCTAGAGAAGAAACTACTCTTACCAAGTCTTTCCAAAATCGTACGGATTTCTGGCTGGAAGATAATAATAACTGCTAAAAATCCCCAGTTAATAAACATGTTTGTCAAAAACTGCAAGGTTTTAAGATTCATGACCTTTGCAAGTACATCTACGATGATGACAAAGATAATACCTTTAAATATCTGCATGGTGCTACTCTTACCACGAACAATGCGTAAAGCAGCCAAGATAATCATCCAAATTACTACTATATCAATAACTGTCGTACTGAAAGTTAAGAACTTGTCCCATAATGATGATAAGTTATAGGTTGACATTTAACATATCCCCTTTCAAATATGTTCTTATTATATCATACACCACCATTCTCACTATAGCCCCCCTCAAAAGAAAAAAGATGACCTTATAGGTCATCTTCAATTGCACCACTCTTGGCGTATGCGGAAGGTCTAGCTTCAAAGAAATCCGTCTTAACCATGTTCGCATCTGAGTATTGTTTTACCCATTTCATGGATTCAGGCTCCTCTGCATACTCTTCATATAGATTACCAAAGCCTAATGTCGCAAAACGTGTATTACCTAAATACTTGATATAATCAGTAACCATCTGCTTATTTAAGCCTGGAATTTCATCACCAATTACATAGTGTCCCCATGCAATTTCTTGTTCAACACCAGTATTCATCATATCGCGAATCATCTGAATATTCTCTGGTGTAAATAACTCTGGTTCTTCTTTCTGTAACTCTACCAAGATATTACGGAATAACCATAAGTGCGTTGATTCATCACGGTTGATGTAACGAATTTCCTGTACACTTCCAGGCATCTTGCCATTTCTTGCAAAATTATAGAAGAACATAAATCCAGAGTAGAAGTAAACACCCTCTAGAATAAAGTTTGCAATACAAACTCTCAAGAAAGATTGTTTATCTTGCTTGGCAACGAACTCATTATAGAGTTCACCAATAAATTCATTTCTCTTTAATAAGTGCTCATCTGTCTTCCACTGATAGAGGATATCATTTCTCTGTTCTGGAGAACAGATAGAGTCTAGCATGTAGCTATATGACTGTGAGTGAATGCACTCTTGGAATGTCTGGATAGACAAGCATAAGTTAACTTCATTTGCAGTAATATACTGAGAAATGTTTGGTAAGTTAGCAGATTGTAGAGAATCTAAGTAAACTAAGAAACTCAAAATCTTATCGTACGCTGTCTTCTCTGCCAAGCTAAGACGTGGATAGTCTGACTTGTCTTGATTCAAGTTGATTTCTTCTGGAACCCAGAAGTTATTCATTGCCTGACGGTACCAATCAGATACCCAGTTATACTTCATATTATTGAAGTCATTGATATTTGTTGTATTGAAGTTGATAAGACGACGATTACGTACATCAATATCTCCCTCTGGGTTGAATAACGGTTTACGATTAATCTGATCTGTCTGCATGTTTCTACCTCCTATGCGGAACAACTTTCACAATCTTCAGGGTCTAATGCCTTAGAACGTGTGTAGTAGATAGTCTTAACACCACAATCATACGCTAGTACATATAACTGTAATAACTGACTCATCTTATAGTCATTTGTAATCCATAAGTTAAAACTCTGTGCTTGGTCGATATGACGCTGACGGATACCAGCAGCTCTAACTGACCAAGTTTGGTCAATTGTATGTGCTGTCTTATAGTACCAATATGTATCCGCAGATAATTCTGGTGCAGTTCTTGGTAAGATAGAGCCCTTCTTTTCTTCTAAGAAGAAACGGTTCATAACTGGGTCAAGTCCTGCTGAGGTACCAATTAATATTGATGTAGAACTTGTTGGAGCGACTGCTAATACATATGCATTACGCATACCTGTTGCATGTACTTCTTCCTTAAGTTCTTTCCAACGTGCAGAGTCATATCCACGCTGGTCAAAGTACGCACCAGTTTCCCATTCAGAGCCTTCGAAGTACTGATAACTTCCGCGTTCCTTCGCCAAAGCATTACTTGCCTTAATAGACGCATACGCAATATTTTCAAATACTTCGTCTACGAACTTCAAGTGTTCTTCACTTTCCCACATGATGTGATTCTTTGCAAGCATGTGATGATAACCACTTACACCAAGCCCAATAGAACGGTACTTTTGGTTTGTTACCTTTGCATTTGGTAATGGATAGAAGTTTAGATCGATAACGTTATCGAGAGCACGCACTACAGTTGCAGTAACTTCTTCGATTTCCTTTGGATCTGTCACATTAATATTACCTAAACATAATGAAGCCAAGTTACATACAACATAATCACCTGGTTTTGTTGTTGTGACGATAACTTCATCACCATCCTCTGTCTGAATAACACGAGAAACCTGCTTCACTTCAGACATGTTCTGTGCAATTTCTGTACAGAGGTTAGAACTATAAATCATACCCTTGTGCTTATTAGGGTTTGCGCGGTTAACCGCATCACGATAGAAAGCAAATGGAGTTCCTGTTTCTACCATAGATTTCAAGATTAAACGTACAACTTCCTTTAATACAAGAACACGTTTAGAAATACGGTTGTCATGTACACATTCCCAATATCTCTTTTCCCATTCTTCACCATAGAAGTCTTCCAAGCAATAACCCTTAATCATGAGAACATCATGTGGATCAAGAAGATACCAATCTTGATTCATATCTTCCTTCACCATCTTCCAGAATAAATCTGGATAGCATACGGCAGGGAATACATCGTGTGCCTTCATACGGTCATCACCATTGTTTGTACGTAACTGTAAGAATTCAGGCAAGTCCTTATGCCATACATCGAGATATACCGCTACAGCACCAGCTCTTACACCAAGTTGGTCAACCGCAACAGCAGTATCGTTGATAACACGAATCCAACGGATAACACCACCAGATGCACCTTCAAAACCACGGATAGATCCACCACGGGAGCGAACCTTTCCTAAGTACATACCCATTCCACCACCGAACTTACTAACATCAGCGAAGTTAGAAATGGAATGATAGATACCATCCAATGAATCTGGAACAGTATCGATAAAACAACTCGATAACTGATGATATGGCTTTCTCGCATTTGCCTGTGTTGGAGTTGCCATTGTCACCTTATGTAAACTCATCATATCGTAGAACTTCTTAACCCAACCGATACGATCATTTGTTTCCTTCATCGCTAAATGCATCGCAATGCCAATATACATTTCCTGGGGTGATTCTAATAGAACATGTTGGTGGTTGCGAATCAAATAACGTTGAGATAATAAATCCAAACCACTGTAAGTGAATAAGTTATTACGTGTATTGTCGATTAAGCTTGCGATTTCATCAACTTCTTTATGAGAATAGTTTTCTAAAATATATGCTCCATATAATCCCTGTTCGATCATATAGGAGATCTTCTGGTAGAAACTTGTAAGACCAAGTTTTTCTTCAGTAGCTTTTAAATCACAAGCAATACTGTAACTAAGTAAACGTCCAGCAATTCTTTCCCAGTTTGGCTCTTCTTTCGTTGTAAGTTCAGCAGAACTTCTTGTTAATAATGCAATTCTATCTTTCAGAGACTGACCATCTTTAGACATTGTAGAGAATTTTTCATACAATCTCTTTAAGTCATAGTCTGGATAAGCCTTCTGGATATCAACCAAAACATCTTCCAACTCTTCATCACCGATGAGTTTTACCAACTCAAGTCGATCATTACGCATTTGTGTACGCTTTTCACGGTATAAGATATAACTCTTTGCGACATTATACTTTTCGTTCTTCATCAAGATCTTTTCAACAGTATCTTGAATTTCTTCAACATCAACTTCTTGACGGCCGTCAAATTGCGCTTCAATCTGCTCTAATAAGTCAGAAAGATATGCTTGATCAACACTCTCTTTTACGCTAAGGAACGATTTTTCTATCGCTAAAACAATCTTAGTTCCATCATATGGAACAACTTGTCCGTTACGTTTTACTATCCTATCCACAACTTCTACCTCCACTGAATTCTGTCTTTCAATAGCATAATAAAAAAAGAATTATTTTTCTATCTGAATGCCCAACTTTTTCCCAGAATTCATTTCATAAAAGTCCTCTTATTTTAAATCGTGAAAATCACTATTTTTATTCTCTGAAATCATTCATTCTTTTCATTTTCAATGCTTGAAAACTTTGCATATCATTTATTTAAATTATCAAAAAAAGCCCCTGTTAGGGCCTACTAAAACCAATCAATTCTCATTGATATATTTATTCCATACCTGCTTTTCTGTATTGTTCATTAACCCACTCTTTGAACTTTTCAAATGCCTCATCAGCTTCAATAGGGGCGTCATCTTTTAATTTCGCTCCAATCATATATGGCTCATAGATTGATTTTAACTTTTTTATTTCTTCAGGATATATCAGCCTCATGTAATCATCCCCCTTTATACATTTAGTTTATTGTCGTAAACTGTTATTTCATTGTACTACCTAAATATATACATGTCATTTTCCTTTCAATAGATTAGCGTTATGAAAAAAACACTTTTGAAATGGTGCCAATTGTATGCCACAAAAAGAAAAAAAGCCCTTAAAATAAGGCTTTATCTCTATAAAGTGCCGCTTAGCAGAATTGAACTGCTCGTTCATCCTTACCATGGATGCGTATTACCACTATACTAAAGCGGCATAGCCTTTATATAATAACAAACTACAACTAAAAATCAATAATCAGTACTGTTTTTCAGTTCGTTATAAACGACCTGTAAAGGTAGGCCCATAATAGCATAATAATCTCCATGAATTTCTTTGATGTATCTACCGCCAAATCCTTGGATTGCATAGGCACCTGCTTTATCTACAGTTTCTCCGGTATGAATATAATCCCAGATTTCCTCATCACTCATATGTGCAAAATAAACATCCGCAATACTTGCATAGCTGAAACACCTCTTTTCACTGATGATACATAAGCTTGTTAGTACTTGACTCTTGTGATTTTGAAGTTTCTTCAACATTCCAAACGCATCCTCGTCATTTTCGGGTTTTCCCATAACTTGATTATCACATAAAACTAAAGTATCACTACCGATTACGATAGACTCTGGATGTCTTTCTAAAACTGTCTTTGCTTTGCGATAAGATAAATTCTTACTTTCCTCAATAAGATCTGCCTGTAAATCAATTGACTCATCAATATCTGCTGGATCACAGATGAATGAAAATCCAGTTTTCTCTAATAACTCTTTTCTTCGTGGGCTTTGTGAAGCTAGTACTAGTTCTCTCATAGACAACCTCTTTCTTTACTATTTTATGAAAAATTAGGAATTAATGAAAGTGCTTACGTGATATAATTATCAGAGGAATAAAAATTGAAAGGGATTAAGAATGAAGAAGCCTACATTAGTTATTTTGGCTGCCGGAATGGGTAGCCGCTATGGTGGAATGAAGCAAATTGATGGAGTTGGAAGCCATGGTGAACCAATCATAGAATTTTCTATCTATGACGCAAAAGAAGCAGGATTTGAGGATGTTGTTCTCATCATCCGTCGTGAACATGAACAAGCATTCCATACTGCATTAACAGATCGCGTATCTAAGGGAATGAACGTGAAGTTTGCTTATCAGGACATCAACAATGTTCCATCTGATATTGTGGTACCTGAAGGTCGTGAAAAGCCATGGGGAACTACACATGCATTACTTGCATGCAAGGGTGTTGTTGATGGACCATTTGCGATTATCAATGCAGATGATTTCTATGGCAAGGACGCATATAAAGTTATCTATAACTTCCTAACAACAGAAGTAAGTGATGATCATTACGCAATGGTTGGTTATGCCGCAAATAACACTCTTACAGACCACGGAACAGTTACTCGTGGCGTTTGCCAAGAAGACGAAAACGGCAACTTAACAAGTATTGTTGAAGTACAGAAGATTGCTCGTAAAGATGGCAAAGTCGTTTACGATGACAATGGCACTTGGAAAGAAATGGATCCTAACGCATTAGTTTCTATGAACTTCTGGGGATTTACACCTAAGGTATTCGATGACATGGATGTATACTTTGATGAATTCATTCATGCAAATATCGCATCTAACCCAATGAAGTGTGAATATGTTATTCCTACAACAGTTGGTCAGATGGTTAAAGATGGTAAGTGTACAGTTAAGGTACTTTCCTCTAAGGATCAATGGTTCGGTGTAACATATCAAGAAGATAAGCCACTTGTAGTTGAAAAGATTGCGGAAATGAAAGAAGCTGGAATTTATCCAGATATTCTATGGAAATAAACTGAAGCCCTTGTGTGATTGCACAAGAGCTTTTCTTTTACATATATTTTCTTAAGAAGCGCAGAACATTGCGATATGCAATATCTTTGATTTCTTCTGATGTAAATCCTACACGCTGTAACGCTTTGATAAAATTCTGTGCTTGGGAAGGACCATACATATTATGTTCCTCGCCATCGTTATAATACTCACCGAAGTCAAATCCACAAGCAACATGTTTTACTCCAACAAGATCAGCTACATACCTTGCATGTTTTGCTAGATGTATTGCATCTTGTTTTTGTTGTTCTGTATGAATAAACGAACAACATGCATTCATACCAATTAATCCATCTTTACTTGCAATTGCACGAATTTGTTGATCCGTTAAATTTCTCTCTACAAAACAACGACTCTTCGCATTTGAATGTGTCGCTATGATTGGTTGGGTTGAACAGGAAAGAATATCCCAGAATGTCTTCTCATTAGCATGAGATACATCCACAATCATATGTAGTTCATTCATCTTTGTGATTGCTAGTTTGCCAAGTTCTGTTAAGCCTCTTGTAGGATCTCCAGAATTACCTGTCGCAAGAGCGTTTTGATCATTCCAACAAAGAGAGCCAATACGATTACCCATATCATATAACCACTGAATTTTCTCTTCGACATCGTCGTGGATACCGCACATTCCTTCAATCGTCATTAAGAATGCTGTTTCTTGTTGTTCATCATCTAAATCCTCCTTGGTATAGATAACTTTATGACCAGAGGCAGTAATATCATTCTTTACTTTTGTGACAACGTCTTGCATTTCTTTCCAGCTTTCCGTTCCCACAAAGAAACTTGCAGCAGAAGTATATGCAATCTGCCCTTGTTTAAAACGAGTATTCCAATCTTTCTTGAGAATAGATGTTTTGCCATCTGTGTAGAAAGGTTTGATTGCTTCTGCTAAATCCGCATGTAAATCAAAGATTTTCATATTCACTCCCCTTATTGATATCGTATAAAATCTTCATTCCCTTATACGCAATATCCGCATCATATGCGTCTATCTCATCGGTCTCATTTGCGATAATCTTACCAAGACCTCCAGTTGCTATAACCATACATGATGAATCATTCAGCTCCTTCTTCATTGTTTTAATAATGTATTCAACTGAACCAATATATCCATATACAACACCTGCTTGCATGCCTTCAATTGTATTTGTTCCAAGAACTGATTTTGGTTTCACAATTTCAATCTCTGGTAATTTAGCAGTCATAGAAGTTAGCGCATTGAGACTAATACCTAAACCTGGCTGAATCACGACATAGCGGAAAACTCCATTTTGATCTATATAGTCGTATGTCGTTGCAGTACCAAAGTCTACGATAATGCATGAACGATGAAATGTATTCCATGCATAGGTTGTATTCACAATACGATCTGCACCAATTGATCTCGGTGCTTCAGTATCCAGTTTAATATCCATCTGCATATCATTACTTACAATCATTGGTTTCTGATGTAAATATTTAATCACTGCAGAAGTTAAGGAATACATCAACTTTGGTACAACAGAAGAAATGATAGTACCTTTTATATCTGATGCTTTTAATTCTAAAGTATTTAAGAATGTTGTGATGAAGAAACCGTACTCATCACTGGTACGTGTTGTTTGTGTCATAAGTCGATAACGACCAATGATATTCTCTCCATCAAGAATTCCCATGGAAATATTTGTATTCCCAACATCAATTGTTAGTAGCATAGTTATCCTCACTTCTTTAGGCAATGACGCAGTATTTCTTTTGCTGTTTCATCTTTGGATAATAATCCTAAATCCTCTACACTTGTCGGTGAGATGATTTTTACAATATTTGTATCAACACCAAAACCTGCACCAGGTTCACGAATACTATTTGCGATAATATAATCCGCATTCTTTTCTTGTAGTTTCTTTGCGGCATTTTCTAATAAATTTTCTGTTTCCATTGCAAAGCCAATTACAACTTGATTTTCGCGTTTCTTCTTTCCAATTGTGAGAAGAATATCCTGTGTGCGTTTTAGAGTGATGGACAAATCACCATCTGCTTTTTTAATCTTATGATCTGCTTTTTCAAGCGGCGTATAATCTGCAACTGCAGCAGACATGATTACAACATCTGCCTTTTCAAAGTTATTGACAACACAATTTGCCATATCCTCTGCACTTATAACATTTATAACTTCAACTCCATAAGGCTGTGGTAAATTCGACTTACCAGAAATTAATGTTACCATGGCACCTGCATTACGTGCTTCTTTTGCCAAAGCATAGCCCATCTTTCCAGTTGAATGATTTGTGATATAACGCACAGGATCGATTTCTTCTTGGGTAGCACCTGCAGTAATTACAACATGTCTTCCATTTAGATAACGGTCTGTCTCGACAATAGACGCAATCGCATCTTCAATTTCTTCTGGTTCAGGTAAGCGTCCTTTACCTACATCCCCACATGCTAGATACCCTGCACCACTACACATAATATGCATGCCATATTTTTTACATGTTGCAATATTGTCCTGTGTAATTGGATTATTTAACATATTTGTATTCATTGCAGGAACAATCAGCTTTGGACAAGTCGCTGCTAGAAATGTAGTTGTTAACATATCATCTGCTATACCATGAGCAATCTTCGCAATGATATTTGCAGTAGCAGGAGCCACAACAAATAAATCAGCCTTCTTTGCAAGTGATACATGATGAACATCTGGTGTATAGTCCACCGTAAACATATCTGTAATGACCTTTTGATTACTGAGTGTTTGAAACGTCAAAGGTGTTACAAACTTCTCCGCTTCCTTTGTCATAATGACATGCACTTCATTTCCTTGTTTTTTTAATGAGGAAACTAACTGGCAGATTTTATATGCAGCAATCCCTGCTGTCACTCCCACAACAATGCACTTATTTTTCATATACTGTACCTTCTTGTAAACATTATAACACGCAAAATATGCTAATATTAGTGGCAGAGGTAAATGAAATATGACGAATTCACAAACGTTTTTAGTAGTATCCGATATTCACGGTGCTCTTTCAGGTGCTAAAGCAATGGAAGAGGCCTTCTCATATCATCACGCAGATAAAATTCTCTGCCTTGGTGATGTTCTTTATCATGGACCAAGAAATAATTTACCAAGTGATTATGCACCAAAAGAAGTTATCACAATCATGAATGCATTCAAAGATAATATTATTGCAGTACGTGGCAACTGTGATGCAGAAGTAGACCAGATGGTACTGAACTTTCCAATTACCGCTGACTACAATATTCTTTTTCATGGAGCACATCAAATCTTTATGGCACACGGCCATGTATATGGTCCAAATAATCTACCTACCCTAAGTGTGGGGGATAGTTTCCTTTCAGGTCACACACATATTCCAACTGCTTATGAAAAAGATGGCATCTTACTTTTAAACCCAGGATCCATCTCTTTACCAAAAGAAGACCACCCAAGAACATATGCCATTATCAATGAAGATGGCTTCACCGTTTATACGCTTGACCATAAACAATACATGCATACAGATTGGCTTTAAATCATGTATAATAGAGAAAAGAAAGTTGAGGGTTAATCATGTCTACACCACATAACAGTGCCGAAAAGGGCCAGTTCGCAAAAACAGTCTTAATGCCAGGTGATCCACTTCGTGCGAAGTTCATCGCTGAAACATTCTTGGAGAATCCAGTACTAATTAATAATGTACGTGGCGTTCAAGGATACACAGGAACTTGGAAAGGCAAACCAGTATCCGTTATGGCATCAGGAATGGGAATGCCATCAATCGGTATCTATTCTTACGAATTATTTACAGAATATGATGTTGAAAATATTATTCGTATCGGTTCTGCTGGTGCATACCAACCAGAATTAAAATTATTTGATGTAATTCTAGCAGACGCTGCGTATTCCGACTCTTCATTCGCAAGAGAACAGTGCGGAAATACAAGCGACACAATCAAGCCATCTGCAGAATTAAATGAAAAGATTAGGAAAGCTGCAGCAAATCTTGGAATGAAGATTACAGAAGGTTTGATTCATTCATCTGACGTATTCTATCGCGAAAAGAATGTTACTTACCTACCAAAGGTTATGAACGAACTACATTGCCTAGCTGTTGAAATGGAGAGTTTCGCTCTATTCTCAAACGCAAATGTATTAGGAAAGAACGCAGCTTGCTTGTTAACAGTTTCTGATAGTTTTGTATCACCAGAAATTACGACTGCTGAACAACGTCAAACAGCCTTCACAGATATGATGAAGATTGCATTAGACGCTGCCATCGCTGACTAAACCAAAAAAGTGGACCAACTGGTTCACTTTTTAATTGCGCTGTTCAATATTTCTTCTTCGTTTGGAAACTCTTCTAGGAATGTATCCATCATAATTTTGCACAAACCCGAAACTTCTTCTGTATATCCTAGTCGCTTTGGCAAGCGCACAAAGATATTTATAATTTCATCCGCAACATTCCCAACAACCACACGTTCATCACGTTTTCCCATACCAAAAAAATAGGATTTCGAATGATTCTTTTTACTTAAGCGAATATATGTTCTAGCCAGATGTTTCCATTCTGCAGTTAGATACTCAGATTGTTTTGTGTTAATTGCTAGTTCTTGTAGGAATTGTTGATATTCCTGTTTTTTCTTTGCGAGCATAAAACTACCAAACTTTTCATCTGCCATCACTTTCATCATTAAACATGCATGCATAAAGTGATCTGCAGGCTTTCTAAGCTTCGCGTTTCCGTAACGCATCGTCAATACTTCTAGCATCTCTTGCGCATCTTTATCTTCTTCGTGATTTACTAAGTACTCTTGAACTAATGTATATCGTTCATAACTATCTTCTAAAGAATAGTATTTTTCTTTTAATTCGTTCATTTCCATATCTGCATTATAACTGAGAAATCACATATAAAAAAGCGGAAGCTAGTAGCTTCCGCAGATTGCATTACTTCTTTTGAACGTACTTTAAGCAGTCTAGTGTTACCGCAGCTAAGATAATGAGACCTTCGAATACGAACTGAAGGTTTGTATCAATACCTAAGATTGTTAAGGAGTATGTTAACGCTGTAAAGATTGTTACACCGACAACAACACCAGAAATTTTACCGATACCACCAGAGAAGGATACACCACCTACTACGCAGGCAGCGATAGCGTCCATATCCCAACCTTGTCCATACGCAGCAGAACCAGAACCTACCATACGGTTACATTCTAGCCATGCACCAAAACCGTAAAGTACACCAGCCATAGCAAATGCCATGATTGTCACCTTAAATACATCAATACCTGATACAGCAGCAGCTTCTGGATTTCCACCTACTGCATATAGGTTCTTTCCAAATGTTGTTTTATTCCAGATAAACCACACAACAATAACAGCTGTAGCAGCCCATAAGATGATTGTTGGGAAGTTACCAATCTTAGGAATAATCATCGCTGGAATATCATTTTCGATAGCACCGAAGGACACACCCTTTGTCGCATATGTAACCATACCGAAGATAATTAACATGTTGGACATAGAAGAAATAAATGGGTGCATCTTATACTTTGCCTTGAAGAAACCAGCAATGGAAGTAAAGATTGTACATAAGATAATACACACAAGCAATGCCAATACTGCTTTTGCACCAACTGGAAGGCTTGTGAAGTCAAATACTTTACCAAACACCGCACCAGTGTTGATGCCCTTATGCATGATAATTGTTGAAGCTACCATACCCATACCCACCATACGTCCAATAGATAAGTCAGTACCTGCAAGCATTATCACGCCAGCTACACCTAATGCCAAGAACATTCTTGGAGATGCCTGCTGTAAGATATTTAAAATGTTATTAACTGTAAATAAAGGAGTCTTCTTGATAACTGGAGTAACGATACCTAAGCCAATAAATACAAGAATAATGACTAGATATAGACCATTACGTAATAACCAATCCTTGCGGTTGAATGTATATAGGTAATGTTCAATCTTCTGCGCCTGTGTTTCAGCAAAACTGAACTTAGACATCTTCAATAGGTCGACTAAATGGTAACGTTGAATAAACGCTTCATGTTTACGATCCTTAATTGCCTGTAATTCTTTTTGATATATTAGTTTTGCATCAAAGACTTTGTTTTTATATACATAGTTTTCATCTTTGATTTCTTGTTTCGCATCAGCGTCATTACCTGAAATCTTTGATAGATTCTGTGTATGGACATTCTTTATTTCAACTAATAAATCGCTATATCTCTTTGCGGCAAGAGACTTTTCTGCAACACAACTTGCGACAACCTTTGAATAGTATTCCTTTTCAAAATGTTGATTTAAATATGAAACACCTTCATTGATTAACTTATCAACAGCTGGCTTATTTGCTTTTTCAACTTGTTGAGCAGCCTCTAATTCTTTCTTAGCCTCAGCAATACGGTTTTCTTTTTCACCCTTTGATAAGCTCTTATCATTCTTTGTCATCTGAATTACATTCAATAGCTCAACAGTTTTATCTGTTCCATCTTTACGTAATTCATCAATTTGTGCTTGAATCTTACCTACGTGGTCCGTAATTGGTTTTAGTAGGCTTTCTTCTTGATCAACAGAGAGAACCTCTGCCCCTAATTTTTCGTTATTTTGACTCATGTCTAACCCCTCCGATTACAAATACATTGCGCTGAGTCTCAGGAGTTCTTCCTGATTTGTCTCTTTTGTATTAACGATTCCAGCAAGACGTCCATTGGACATAACACCGATTCGATTTGTGATACCGAGAATCTCTGGCATTTCAGATGAACATACAATAATTGTCTTACCCATCTTCGCCATCTTGATAATTAAATCATAAATCTCGTATTTTGCACCAACGTCGATACCACGAGTTGGCTCATCCATCATAAATACCTTTGGATTTCTTTCTAACCACTTACCGAAGATGATCTTCTGTTGGTTACCACCAGATAGTGATGTAATTGCATCATCCGGTCCCATACATTTCGTATGCATCAAGGCAATCTCTTTTACTGTTGCCTTCTTCATCTTCTCATCAGACACAACAATACCATTCTTATAGTGATCCATATTTGCAATACAAGTATTGAAAGTTAAATCACTCTTTAAGAATAATCCGTTAGCCTTTCTTTCTTCAGTAATCATAGCGAATCCATTGTCCATGGCTTCTTTTGCGCTATCGAAGTTCATGAGCTTGCCATTGTAATAAACACGACCTGCGGCTCTTGTACGAACACCAAAGATTGTTTCCATTAACTCTGTACGTCCAGCACCAACTAGACCATACAAGCCGAAGATTTCACCTTCCTTAACATCGAAACTTACATCATCGAGGTAAGGAGCAAACTTAGTTGAAAGATCTTTGACAGAAAGAATCGTTTCACCTGGTGTGTTATCAACCGGTGGGAAACGGTTATCAAGAGAACGTCCAACCATTGCCGCAATCAAGTCATTCATATTTGTGTCAGTAACATCTTTTGTCATGATCATCTTACCGTCACGTAATACAGACACCTGATCACATATATCAAAAATTTCATCCATCTTATGAGAAATATAGATAATGGAAATACCCTGACTACGTAGCTTACGCATCATCTGGAATAACTTCTTAACTTCTGGTTCTGTTAATGATGATGTAGGCTCATCCAAAACAATTATCTTGGAATGATACGAAATAGCCTTTGCGATTTCACACATCTGACGAGCAGATACTGACATCGTACGCATTGGCTGTGTCAAATTGACTGTAATACCTAAACTACGGAATAACTCAGAAGCTTCCTTCTTCATTCTACCTTCATCAACAACACCCAAAGAGTTTACTGGATAACGTCCTAAGAATAAGTTATCAATAACACTACGCTCTAAGCACTGGTTCAGTTCTTGGTGAACCATCGCAATACCATTTTCAAGCGCATCCTTTGGACCAGTAAAACTTACTTCTTTTCCATCTAGGAAGATACTTCCTTCATCTTTTTGATATGTACCGAACAAACACTTCATCATTGTAGATTTGCCAGCACCGTTTTCACCCATAAGGCCCATAATTGAGCCGGGTTTCACATCTAAATTGATGTGATCAAGTACTCTGTTTCTGCCGAATGATTTCGACATGCCCTTTATTGACAAGATTAAATTGTCATTTCTTTCTGACATAATTGATTTACCCCTGTTTAACTAAAAATCATAAGCAGTATGGTTAACTACAAACTACTTAGAAAGAGGCTATCAGGTTTTCAAAAGCCTACCTGCTAGCCTCTTAGAAAATCTTACTGAACTACTTTAAGAGTGAAGTATATGATGTAGCGTTGTCTGTCTTAACCATGTTAATAGCATACGCATCATATTGACTTGGGTTTCCTAAACGGTTTGTGATATTAGATTCTGTCTGACCATCACCACCGATGTATTCAACATCCAAGTGTAGTAAGTCATCATACTTTTCAAGTAATGGCTGGTATGTTGAGCTTAAGAAGTTATCGGAAGCATTATAAATGTTCAACCAAACCTTCTTAGTGTCGCTCTTAACTTCCTTAGATACTGGTTCAAATGTCTTAGTAGCATCCATGAAGTTCTTGTAGTTATCAGCTGTTACAGCAAGGTTCAATGCATAGAATGAACGATCTGCTTCGTTATATACGTAGTCAACGCCTTCTTCAAGAACGTTTCCAGCTTCGTCAGCAGTAGCGATACCCGTCTTGATATCAACACCATCTAAAGCGTTACGTAATACTCTTAATGTTAAGTAAGCCTGAACGTCAGCGTGCTGAGAAATTGTTCCACCGTAACCTTCAGCAATAGCAGCTACTGCATCACTGTTAGCATCATAACCGAAAGTAGCAACCTTCTTATCCTTAGCCCATGCTGTGAACATTGACATACCCATACCATCGTTATTAGAAATAACTAAGTCAATTTCATCACCAAATGAAGCTGACCATGTACCGATAGCATTACCTGCAGTCGCAGCATCCCATGTAGCACCTGCAGAGTTCTTCATTTCCTGAGAAGCAAGTTCGCGAACCTTGAAGTCGCCAACCTTACCATCCTTAACCACTGTAGCGGAACCATCTGTATTTGTTCCTGCTGGAGTAGCGTCAATAGCGCCATCCTTTTCAACAGCTGTACCTAAAGCCTTACGAACACCTCTTGTACGAGCGATAGAGTCGTTGTGACCAACGTCACCAATAGCTAATACGTAACCGATAACACCGTCACCGTTACGGTCGATGATATCCTTGTGAGCTGCGATGTAATCAGCTACCATCTTACCCTGTAATTCAGCACCCTGGTTAGCGTCGAAACCTACATAGTAAGTATCCTTGTTGAAGTTTAAAGCATCTTTATCTAACTCACCTGTTGTACTGTTAGATGGCTGACGGTTGTACCATACTAATGGCTTATCAGCGTTTGAAACTGTTGATTCTGTGCTTGAGCTTCCGCCTTTGTCGCTTGTCTTAGAACCACAACCAACAAGTGATAGTGCTAAAACCGCAGAAGTCATAACCGCAAATAATTTCTTCATAAAAGTTTTTCTTTCCTCCCCTAAATTATTTGGCTTTGAAACTGTGGAAAGCGCTTTCGCGTTTCCGATGAAAAAATCATAACACCATGCAAAATGACCGTCAACGCATATCCACTTTATAAATTCTTAATAATTCATGGTCTTTTTTGTTTATTTTACACAATATGAAAATGAGAAGTTAAAAAAAGCGGCTACGAATAGCCTCTTTTGAAAACATTTAATTTTATACAATTGTCATATTTTTTTATAATAATACTTATTTATTACCGATTAATACAAATAAAATAACAAAAAATAACAATTTAACTTGTGAATATTCTACTTTTCAATTTTTTCAAAACGATATTTTTGTCGTATTTCTGGGTACTTAATGTGATCTACTTCTTCCATAAACATTTCGTACGGTCTAACAAATAATCCTTTATCTCCATACAAAGCTCGATAAACTACTACCCTATCACGAGTTTCAGAATGTATTGCAATACCAATAAATTCATATAGGTATCGCATACTATTTTGGTCAACTGTTTCTCTTTTAAAATGTTGAATGATATCTCCAGGCGCAAATTCTCTCATTAGTTAAAATCTCCCTTATTTATATGTATAGCATATCCAATTTATACAATTATTTCTAATTCACACATAAAAACTGAACTACCCAATGGATAATTCAGCTTTATTCCTATTATTGCGCTGATAAATCAATGTGAACGATGTAAACGTCACCTTTGTGCTGGTTACCTTGTTTATCGTTATAAATATCTTGTGCTGTAAGTGAAACATCTGTTACGCCTTCAGGAATTTCAAACACAAGAACACCTTCTTTTGACTCACCTGAAGTTAGAGTATACTCTTTTTCAAATTCTTCGTTGAAGATTGCATCCTTATCATAATAAGAGTGAGGTCCATCTACACCCTTATCATCAGCACTTGTCTTATCCCATTCAAGTAAGAAGTCTGTTGAGAACATCTGGATATCTTGACCAAATGTATTTTCAACTTTAAGCTTTACAGCCACAAACTGCTTACCTGCATCAGGCTTATTTCCACTAATATCTGTAGAAGATAAGAAATCTTCTACTGTGAAGTTAAAGAACATTGTCTCAACTGAATCACCAACTTCATATTCATGATAGCCGTTATCTGAATCTGTTGTTGTATTGTTTTCTGTACCACCATTGTTTTCATTTACAATGTCAGATAATGTCTTTCTTGTACAACCAGCAGATCCAAATGTTACTGCCAATGCCAACAATAATACACTTAATTTCTTCATTTCATTTTCTCCTGTTTCCCCTATTGAATCTATGCAAATTCTTGCATCTGTATATAGTATAACAATAATTTCACAAGAAAATATAGTAAAAAGCGCAAATTCTCTTTGTCAAAAACCCTTAAAAGATACAAAAATACGCATAATATCACACTAAAAAAGCAAAAAAGACATAAAAAAAGCCCCTGACTTTGGACTAATTAAACTAATGGGCTCTCTAAAATTACTTGGGGTTGGGGTACCGCAATGAGAAATCTTGGGGTAC
>JABZLM010000045.1 GCA_015256775.1 Solobacterium sp.
ACTACTAGATTTGTTGTAAGTGGATTTAAATTTCGATCCTGACACTCTACAGATGCGTAGAATGACTTTAAATCAATTGCAATGTATGTTCTTCTTTCACTCATAAATTCATCTCTGTAGATACTATTATAGCGTAATAAAAAGACAAGTTTTTACTTGCCTTAACATCCAGTTCCATCAATATTACATGACTGCCCAGACTCTACTACTGCTACTTTTGAAGTTTCTTCTCCCTTTAACCACTCTTCATAGTCAAAACAAATCGAACCATCTTCTAACACAAGTGTTGGGATACCGATATATCCTTCTCTTTTCGCATCATCATAAGCTTCAGAATGATCACGTAAAGCTAGAAATTGCTTTAGTGCACGAATCGATCCAGTAATATCGATATATTCAAACGCGACATTATTTTTTTCTAGAAATTCTTTGCACGAAACACAATGTGGACAAAGTGGACTACCAAAAACTTTTAACATAACAAACCTCCTGTTTTATTCATTGTAACCCATAATATCTCAACTACCAAAAATAATGATTAAAAAAGATAACCATTTCAGGGATTGCCTAAATGGACAATCAGATATGGTTATCTACTTTTTCTATGAATTCTATTTCAAATATGTACGAAGATTACTTTGTAACTAGATTACGTGTTTTTAACAAAATCACTACTGCACTTAAACTTACTAGTAACACAGCAATCTGATATCCAATGTTTGTGTTATCACTTGTCTTTGGTGTTACTGATGTAGCTGGTTGTGTTGGTGTAACGATTGGTTGTGGTACTTCTTCCCACATTGCAAATACATTCATTGTTTCTAGTACATCTGTTGTATTAGGGTCAAATGGAAGAACATTGCCTGTTGCATCCCTATAAAACCATCCCTTGAATTGCTTACTAGCATCATTACTGATTGGAGTTGTATTAAATGATGGTATCGCTTCATCATTTGCACGAACTGCCATACCAATCGTATGACCACGCATCGCTAATGTTTCTTTATTTGTATTTGTACCATCCGCAAATGTAGCACTTGGGTTATCACCTAAACTAAATGTTACCTTCGCACTTGGTACCCATACATACTTATTGCCATCACTAGAAGCGTTAGCCACCCCATATGTATAACGTTGACCATATCTGTTGACTGGAGATAATACAGTTACAGAAGGATCTGTCAATTGAAAATAAGTTAGTTTTTCATTACCATTTGCTGCACCATTTGTAGGTGTAGTACTTACTTCAGCCGTTGTATCTTTATGATACTTTACAAGGTATGAACCACCTGTCACAACATATGATGAAGATTCTGCATCAATAGCCGCAACATTATCAATCGCATAGATACTTTCTGCAATTTGGTCATTTGTTGCAAGAGTATTGACTACAGTATTTTCTCCAATTTCCAGAAGAGATGTTGTACCGTAAACAGCAACTCCACCCTGGTAAGAATTCTCTCTTGTAATGTTTAGTTCTGAATTATCAATCTTGACTTGTCCATTCTCAGAATATAATCCGAAACTACCATGATCTCGAGCAAACTCTTCGTCACTTGAAAGATTAATATTAATTTTGGAATTTCCGATATTTAAACTAGAATCAAGCACTACAATTCCAAATAATGCGTTGTGTAAAGTGAAAGTAGAATTTCTAATTTCAGAAGGTAGAACTCCTCTTCCTGCTAAATTAAAAGAAGATTGCCCCATTGCTACATCATCACGTTGATAATCAATCGAAATATCTGAATTATCCACAAACATGTTAGATATCTGAGTAGCTGCTTCTAATGCTGTTCCTACAAATGATACATTTTTAAAGTTCCAACTATATCCATTTGAAACTTCTCTGTCTGGAGGAAGCTCTCCACCCTCTCCAAGTGGACTATCCCATGTCTTAATGGTAGATGTAGTTAATTTGAGTGTTGCATTTTCCAATTTTAAATTCTCTGTATACAATTTGTTAAATTTATATGCTGTAATATCTACTACCAAAGATTCTCTTGATGTACCCTTTACATTGCCATCTAAAGTGACATGTTGATTGTCCTTGAACACATAATTACCATCATTCATTTCAGCTCCAGTTTGTAAATCTAAAGCTTTCTTGAAACCTTGCATATTTAAAGTAGAACCATTTACAGTTTTAATATGTGAACCACTCGCAATTGTAATTCCACTCTGATTATCATCATCATTGAGAATTGAAGTATCTGATGCAACTTCTAATGTCATTCCATTATTGACTACAGCATCTCTAAATGCTGGATTCGTAGTATCAAATAAACCACTAATATGGATTTTGTCACCAGTATTACCAGCTGCTACTGCATCATTAATTGTTGCATATGTGACAGTGTCATCATCATTTAACCAAATCTTGCCAGCATCAAGAGCACTTACTCTAGATGTAAATGATATGATACTGCCCATCCCTAGAATCAAAGCCAATACTATAACTGTTAATTTTTTAACCATTGATATCCCTCCATAAAAAAAGCAAAGTTTTTCTTTGCTGAAATATGATAACATGCTAAATTACAATTCGCAATTAACTTGCTCCAAATAAAAAACGAATTTTCATTACAAGTGTAATTACTCATTCGTTTTTAAAATGTTTTTACTTCATGTTCTTGCGATATTCAGCTAATTCAGCTTCATTTGCCCATACAAAGTGTCCAGGCTTAATTTCATGGAATGCTGGTTTATCTTTATCATAATGATGGCTATCCAATGAATATGGTTTAACAACCTTGGCCTTTTCAATCTGTGGATCAGGAATAGGAACTGCTCCTAATAATGACTGAGTATATGGGTGTAATGGATTGAGGAACAATTCATTTGTTTCTGCAAGTTCCACAATTCTACCTAAGTGAATAACCGCAATACGATCAGAGATAAAGCGTACAACAGATAAGTCATGTGCAATGAAGATACATGTCAGTCCACGCTCTCTCTGTAATCTCTTTAATAAGTTTAATACCTGAGCACGAATCGATACGTCAAGCGCTGAAATAGGCTCATCCGCAATCAATAAGTCAGGCTTCATGATAATCGCTCTAGCGATGCCAATACGTTGACGCTGTCCACCAGAGAACTCATGAGGATAACGAGACATATGTTCTTCCAAAAGACCTACTTCATTTAACGCTGAAACAACCTGGTCATAGCGATCTGCTTCATCCTTATATAACTTAAAGTTAACAAGACCTTCAGAAACGATATAATCAACTGTTGCACGTTCATTTAAAGAAGCAGCTGGATCTTGGAAAACCATCTGAATCTTACGAATAACTTCTTTATCAAGTTCACGAGAAATCTTTCCAGAAATACGCTTTCCTTCAAACAAGACTTCACCATTACTAATTGGATTAATACGGTTAATTGCACGAGCAATTGTTGTCTTACCTGAACCAGACTCACCTACAAGGGAGAATGTTTCTCCTCTGTATACTTGGAAGTTAGCATCATGTACAGCAACAAACTTATTTTTACCATTGGTGAAAGTTACTTCAAGGTTTTTGACTTCAACTAGCACTTCTTTTTCGTTGTTATCCATGATATGTGCCTCCTTCACCTAATGTCTTCAATAATCTTTCATGTAAGTCACGAATTACTTCAGGCTTTTCAACCTTTGGCGCACGTGGATCTAATAACCATGTCTTAGCTAGATGTGTATTACTTACCGCAAACATTGGAGGTTCTTCCTCGAAGTCAATCTTCATCGCATAAGGATTACGTGGCGCAAATGCGTCACCTACAACCTGCTCAAATAAACTTGGTGGAGTACCTGTGATTGCATATAGGTCTTGACCCTTAATACCTAACTGAGGCATAGAACTTAATAGTGCCCATGTGTATGGATGCTTAGGATCATAGAACACTTCTTCTACTGTTCCATATTCAACAATCTGACCTGCATACATAACTGCAACTTTATCTGCTACATTCGCAACAACACCAAGGTCATGCGTAATATAAACAGTTGTAAAGTGATACTCTTCCTGCAAGTCTTTGATCAACTTGATAATCTGTGCCTGAATTGTAACGTCTAACGCAGTTGTTGGTTCATCACAAATCAAGATACGAGGACGGCAAGCTAGTGCAATCGCAATAACGATACGCTGACGCATACCACCAGAATACATGAATGGATATTCATCAAAACGGTTCTCCGCGTTATTGATACCTACACGCTTCATTAAATCAACCGCAATCTTACGAGCTTCAATCAAATCAACACCTTGGTGTTTTACAATAACCTCAGTAATCTGAGAACCAATCGTACGAATTGGGTTTAAGGAAGTCATTGGATCTTGGAAGATTGTCGCAATCTTCTTACCACGAATTTCTTCCCAGTCTTTATCGGAAGTATTTTCTAATAAATTTCTTCCTTCAAAAATGATCTTACCCTGTGGGATATTACCATTCTTTTCTAACATACCTGTAAATGTTTTTGTAAATACAGATTTACCAGAACCAGATTCACCTACAATTGCGAGAGTTTCACCATCGTAAAGATCTAATGAAACGTTACGAATCGCAGTTAAAACACGGTCACGAACTGTAAATTCAACAATGATATCACGAGCAGATAATACTGCCTCTTTGTCGGTATTATCAAAGGTGATATCTAGATTTTTAGCTAATGTTTCTTCTGCCATGATACCCTCCTTTACATATGTGTCTTTGGATCAGAAGCATCTGCCAAAGTCTGTCCGACGATATAGAGTGAAATTGAGATAACGGCCGCTACAGCTACTGGAATCCAGAATAAATATGGAGCGGAAGTCATGTATGCTGAGTTACTTGAAATAAGTCTACCCAAGGAAACTTCTTTTTCAGTTAAACCAATTCCTAAGTAAGACAAGAATACCTCATAGGAAATATAGCTTGGAACATCTCTAGAAATAGATGTTACGATAATTGGAATCATAAATGGTAAAACGTTATGTTGAATAATCTTAGCTGTAGGTGTACCTAAGCATCTTGAAGCTAAGTTGTATTCACGGTCACGAATCATCATAACCTGAATACGAATGCTATAGGCCATACCTAACCAAGAAGTAATACATAAGCAGAATACCAACTGCCAGAATCCAGGTCCTAATACATAGGATAAGATAATAACTACTAATGTAAATGGAACGTTCGCAATGATGTTGTAAACTTCAATCATAATAACGTCCATCTTACGTGAATAACCCCAGAACGCACCTACAATAACACCAATCACATTTGTAATAAATGTAGCGATAATTGCAAGGCTTAATGAAGTTCTAGCGCCTGCCCAAACTACATCAAAGAGTGAATCACCTACTTGGTTTGTACCAAACCAGAATTGGAGATTTGGTGTAACGAAGCGACGTGAGAAGTCATTGATATGTGTTTGAACAGTTGGATCATATCCACTAATAAACGGTAAAATATAAGACAAGAATAAAGTTAATAGTGTTAGTACTAAGAAGAAAATCGCAATCTTACTACTAAAGAACTTTCTAAATACACTCTTCCAATAAGAATATTTAGGACTATTCAGTCTTTCTGATGCAAAGTCGTCTAATGCGACAAAAGTAAATCTTTCATCTCTGATTTCTGACATTATCTCGAATCTCCTTTTGCCTGTAACTGAATACGAGGGTCAACAACTGTAACGAGTAAGTCACCTAATAACAAGGCAAAAATAGAAACAGCAGTGAAAATAAATGTTAGACCAATAACCATTGGGTTATTGTATGCCTTAATACTATCTGGCAACATCTTACCCATACCAGGAATCGCGAAAACAGTTTCTGTAATAACCGCACCAGAAATTGTCATAATAACAGCTGATGGGAAACCATTTACGAATGGAATAATTGCATTACGTAAAATATGTGTACGGAAAATTTCACTATTTGAAAGACCCTTAGCACGTGCAAACTTAACATAGTCAGAACTTGATTGGTCAACCATGTAACGTCTGATCCATAACATCTGTCCACCTGTGCTTAATAAACCAAGAATTAAGATAGGCATAATATAGGAACGAACATCATGTGCACCATATACTGGGAACTTATCCGGTAAGCCAAATGTCATACCAATTGATCTAACGAAATAAATAAATGCAAGTGAAGGAACAGCACTCATAATATTGATATAAACTGTACCAAGCTTATCTTGCCACTTACCCTTATTCGCAGCCATCACCATACCAGCTGGAATACCAAATAAATAAGTAATCAATAAGGCAATTAAACCTTGAATCGCTGATGTAGTTACCATTGATGGATCTTGTAAGTTAGACGCACAGTTTGCATAATTGTCATTAAACTTGCCCTTATCAATGCTGTCTAACAATTCTGAATATTTATATGTACATGAATGCAAATTCACAGCTGAAGAAGATGTCTTTCCTGTTTCGAAAGTCACTTCCTGGCTCTTTGCATTACCCTGTGTCTGTGTGATAACCGTAGTTACATCAACACCACTAAAAGTTGGATAAGAAATACCAAAATTTAATCCAACAATATTTTGATGGATAAATGGGAAGCTTCCATCCATGTATACAAGATACTTATGCTCACAACCCGCACACTTAATTGCAGGTAAACCATTATAGTCATTTTCAATATAGACTTTTCTTTCCATATTTTCGTTATGACCATCATACATTCTCCATGGATGATCTACTTCGATTAATCGGCCAAACCAATTAATTACTAGCTCCGGAACAGAATAATCTTTATAGGCATAGTATTTACCATCTGAATATGTTTGAATTGTATATCCATCTGACTCATACTTCTTAACCTGTTCTTTCAATAAATCAGAACCAGTAACCATACACGCATCATAATCACTTGTATTTGCACATAGATCCTTCTGTTCTTCAAAACGGAGATAACCTAGGCTTTCCCAGGTGTTGTATTTGTATTTGATTTTATCATCCGCGCTCTTCAACTTTTGGTAAGTTGTATCAGTTGTAAAGATATTGTCGCGCGGTGTCAGCGTATAGACCAAAACCAATGCGATTGTAACAACCGCAAAAATCGAGAAGAACGATCTGATTACACGGCCTAAAATGTAACGCTTCATATAACTCACCCCTACCTTTTCATAGTAGTTATAATACCATATAAGACTACGTATTTCACTAAAATATAAATTTTTTCATGATTAATTTCATATTAATTTTCATTTTCAAATAATATGAATATTTATACATATGTATAAAAATACCCTATATCATCCATCTATCAAGAAAAAGAAAAGACAGATTCATCAATCAATGATATCTGTCTTTTAAATTGTTTATGAAACTTTACTTTGTAAAGAATCTAAGATTTATTTGCTAGCGGACTTAGCGCGTTCTGATAACCAAGCTTCCTTAGCTGCGTAGTAATCCTTGCTTGTAACGATATCCTTTTGAACACGTCTTAGCTTGAACTTGTTGCCACCCTGTCCGGCAATTGAGTATGGTCCTACGAATGGAACGCTTCTTGTAACTGTATTTGCTACAACTGTGCACTGTACACTGATAGCGAATGCATTTTCAATAATCCAAGCATCAGCCTTAGCATATGCTGCATAACGAGCATCTAAGTCATCTGTAATTGCATCAGCTTCTTCTAATAACTTCTGGTAGTCGAATAATCCAACAGCTTCCATTACAGCCTTATCAGAATCCTGGAAGTTATCTGGATCAGATGTTCCATTTAAGCCGACTGAAGTTAACTGGTCACCATTTACTGGACTATAGATATTTAAGTAACTTCTTGGATCTAAGTAGTCTGGGTTCCAACCTACTGCTGTAGAGATATCCCAGTCAGATTCATTACCACTAGTTGCAAGGTATGTTGCTGCATAGTAAGCATCCTTGTCAATTGGCATTACATTGATTAAGATTTGTCCATTTGTAGCTTCTTCTACAGACTTCTTCAAAGAGTTAGCCTGGTTAACTGCAAATGACATTGTTGAAAGTGTTACTAAGTCTAGAGAAACAGGTAATGTTAATCCAGCTTCAGAAGCAGCCTTAGCAAGTAATTCCTTTGCCTTATCTGGGTTGTAGTATGGATCCTGTCCTTCAGAAAGGTCTAATGAGTTGCCAAATACGTCTGTCTGTTCTGTAACAAGCTTAGCAACTGTCTTACCATAATCTTCGCCCTTAATTTGAACGAATGTTGTTGGTACTAATTCATTACGTAATGAAGCCTTAGCCGCTGTTTCATCACCAACTCTTTGCTTCAAGTATGCAACCCTGTCGAATGCAGCTTGTAAAGCAAGACGGAAGTTCTTATTTAGGATAGCCTTATGTGTGTTTTCCTTTTCAGCATCTGTTGTCTTGTTTGTATTGTTGAATGAACGACGGTTATAGTTGAATGCCAATGAGAATGTACCACCATCTGTCATAGGAATATAAACGTTATCCTTGTACTTATCCATGTACTTATCAAATTCTTCAGTTGACCATGTACCACGGATAGAAGCAGATGTATATGTACCAGCTTCAAAACCATTCATGATTGAGTGGTCATCAGAGCCATCATCATATGTATAAGTTACCTTATTGATATATACGTGTTCTGCATCCCAGTAGTTCTGATTCTTTGTGAATTCAACGATAGACTTAGCTGTGTTGTTTGTTAAGATGTAACCACCATTGTAAAGAATAGATGATGGATCAACAATACCGAAATCACATGCATTTAAATCAGGGGAACCTAACTTACATCCGGAACCCTTAGAATTTAAGAAGTCTTCATTGATTGGGAATAAAATACCATAAGTTGTTAGAGAGTAGAAATAAGATGCTGGTTTTTCAAGAGTATACTTCAATGTATAATCATCAACAGCTTCTACACCAACCTGATCAAATGGTACTTCACCAGCTTCATATTCAGAGAAGTTCTTAATAAGACCTTCTACTAAGTATTTTGTACCAGACTTGAAGTCTGCTGAGTGTTGAAGACCAGTAACGAAGTCCTGTGCCTTTAATTCAGCATATTCTTCGCCTTCATTTGTTACCCATTTAACACCCTTACGAATCTTAAATGTCCATTCTGTCTTATCATCGTTAGATTCATAAGACTCAGCAAGAGCAGGTACATAGTTACCGTACTTATCATTTTCTAATAAGCCGTCAACAAAGTTTGCTGTATTTTCGTTATCAACTGCCTTGTTGGAAACTGTGTAGTCTAAGCTCTGCATATCCAAAGAATAGACGGATCTAAAGTCTTCAGATTGTGATGCAGTTGTCTGTCCACCTTTGCCATTGCAACCTGCAAGAGCTAAAACAGCGGCAAGAGAACCCAATAGTGCTTTTTTCATAAATTCCTCTTCCTCCTAATTTAAGAGAACTTCCTCTCTTAATATACCAGTAATATTACGCAAATCCTAAAATGATGTCAATAGTTTGTAAATAATTTTGAAAATATTTCCTAGCATTTTTTCTTTTATGAAAATATTTTCATAAAGTGTATTTTCTAAATTCTTTACTCGTCTTTCACTTCCTTAAACCTACATCCTATTTCTATGATATAATTGTTCAGCGCTGGAGAAGTACCCAAGAGGCTGAAGGGGGCGGTTTCGAAAACCGCTAGACGTGAAAGCGTGCGGGGGTTCAAATCCCTTCTTCTCCGCCATAATAAAAGCCTGTCATTTTGAAGTGACTAGGCTTTTTATTATGCGACTTCCTCTAACAATGATGCCCATCTTTCTTCTAGATGTGCTAATTCATTATGTATATCATCTATATCTTGATCTAAATCATTCATCTTTTGATAATCTTGATAATATTCTGGTTCAAAGCGAAGTTCACGCATCTCTTCTAACTCCGCTTCTTTTTCTGTAATCAACCGTTCAAGTTTCGCAATCTCACGACGACGTGCTTCTGGTGATAGTGCCCTCTTCACTTCTTTTTTAGGATTTGGTTCACTACTAGTTTGTTTCACTTCGCTTATTTGTACAGGTTCTTGATTCATATATTCATCATAAGTTTGATTTACAAACTTACAGCCATCATTACTTAGAATTAATAAACCTGTTGCCATCTGTTGAATAAAGTAACGATCATGCGAAACAAATAATATCGAACCAGTAAATCCCTTTAGGGATAATTCGAGTGCTTCCTTGCCTGGAATATCTAAGTGGTTTGTTGGTTCATCCAGTATTAACATATTGGCATGCTGTAATAATAGTTTTACAAAAGATAGGCGTACTTTCTCACCACCCGATAAAACATCAACGGTTTTAAATACATCATCTGCTGAGAATAAAAACTGACCTAATACACTACGAACAGTTGTTCTATCCAAATCTGGATACTCATCCCAAACTTCTTCTAGTACTGTTTTACCAGAAGAAAACTGTGCAAGCTGCTGATCAAAGTATCCTTGTTCAATTTGATGACCAAACAAGAAACTACCCGATAGTGCAGGAACGATATGCATGAGTGTCTTTACAAACGTTGATTTTCCTGTACCATTTGGACCAATAATCGCAATTCGATCGCCACGGCGCATCTTCATCGAAATCGTCGTAAGAACATGGTCATATCCAATCGCAAGATTTTCAACTTCCAATACTTTTTCGCCACCTTTTACGCGTGGAGTAAATTTAGCATGAAATGTTTTATCATCCGTTTGATCCACTTCAATACGGTCCATACGTTCTAAATATTTAATCTTTGACTGCGCAAAAGCAGCTTTATTCTTTTTATAACGGAACTTTTCAATTAACGCCTCTAAACGCTGAATATCTTTCTGTTGTCTTGCATATGCAGATTGTTGACGTTCAATATCATTTTCACGTTGAATGACATAGTTAGAATAGTTACCTGGATAGCGCTTCATCTTTCCATATTCCATATTATATACAACGTCAACTGTATGATCTAAAAACATCCGGTCATGCGATACAATTACGACTGCCTTTGGATAATTCTTTACATATCCTTCTAGCCACTCAATCGCATCAATATCCAAATGGTTTGTAGGTTCATCCAACAATAAGACATCTGGTTTTGATAATAGTAGTTTTACGAATGCGATACGTGTTTTTTGCCCACCAGAGAACTCTCCAATTTTCTTTTGAAGATCTTCAATCGGAAAACCAAAGCGCGTAAAGACTGTTTTCATCTCTGATTCCCAATGATATCCATTCATCGCTTCAAACTGTTCTTGAACCGTTGCGTATTGCGCAAGAACCTTTTCACTCGCATCTTTCTCCATTTGCTTTTCTAATTCATGCATTCTTGCTTGCATCGCAAATACCGGTTCATAAATAAGACGTAGTTCTTCCTCAACAGTTCTTTCATCATGTGGCAATACCTTCTGTGATAAGTACCCAATGAACGTATTATTCTGTTGTGAAATCGTCCCTTTATCAAATTGTTCTTCCCCACACATACAGCGTAAAAAGGTTGTTTTACCACAACCGTTTCTGCCAACAAGGGCAATCTTCTCTGTACCTTTAATCTCAAAATTAACATCTTCAAAGATTGTATCGACGCCATAATATTTTGAGGCTTTACTAACTTGATATAACATCGTTACCTCCATAAAAATGGAAGTGGCAGCCGTTTGCATTACCACTCCCATATCATAATTTCTTTTAGAAGTTTAAGTTTCGTGGTGTTCTTGCGAAAGGAATAACGTCACGAATATTTTCCATACCTGTAATATACATTACTAAGCGTTCAAATCCTAAGCCAAAACCTGCATGTTGGCAACCACCATATCTACGTAAGTCGAGATACCACTGATAACTATCTACATTCATGCCAAGACTTTCCATCTTCTTTTCTAGAATGTCTAGTCTTTCTTCACGTTGGCTTCCTCCAACAAGTTCACCAACACCTGGCACTAATAAGTCGCATGCCGCAACTGTCTTACCGTCGTCATTACGACGCATATAGAATGCCTTAATCTCTTCTGGGTAGTCGATTAAGAACGTAGGACCTTTAACAACTTTCTCTGTAATGTAACGCTCGTGTTCTGTGTTTAAATCCATACCCCAGTGAATGTTGTTGTTTTCAAACTTAACATCTGCATTCTTTAAGATTTCAATTGCTTCTGTGTATGGTAAACGCTTGAAAGTTGAAGTTCTTACATGCTCAAGACGTTCTAATAGAGATGTATCAATTCTTTCATTGAAGAACGCAAGCTCTTCTGGACACATTTCCATGACATAGTTAATACAGTACTTTAACATATCCTCGATTACATCCATACTGTAATCTAAATCCGCAAAGGCCATTTCTGGTTCAATCATCCAGAACTCAGCTGCGTGTGTAGTTGTATTAGAATTTTCAGCACGGAAAGTTGGTCCAAATGTATAGATATCTCTAAATGCCATTGCATAGGCTTCTGCTTGCAACTGACCAGATACTGTTAGTGACGCATGCTTGCCAAAGAAATCTTCTTCATAGTTTCCATCTTCACGTGTTGTAACTGTAAATGTTTCACCTGCACCTTCCGCATCAGCACCTGTAATGATTGGTGTATGTACATACACAAATCCTTGATCTTGGAAGAACTGGTGAATTGCCATTGCTAGCACAGAACGTACTCTAAATACAGCAGAGAAAGTAT
>JABZLM010000046.1 GCA_015256775.1 Solobacterium sp.
TTAAGTAGATTGTTTTATTGTCTTCTGCTTGAATTTGATTTGCAGGAAGATCTTGTACATGCACGATTCGTTGAACAGTTGTTTCATTATTATGTGCATCCTTACATGTATAAGTAAGAGTATAATCACCAGGAGTATTGACATCCACACTACCACTAACGACTGTGTTTGCGGTAATATCTCCATCAAGATCATCGATAGCTGTATAAGAATCCGCAAATTCATTCCCGCGTATCCATGTAATATTATTACCACCCACAAGTGTAATAACTGGACCTTTACGATCATCATAAACAATCTTGCGTTCTACTGTAGCTTTATTACCGTGAGAGTCAATAACTTTATAAGTTACGACACCATCTTTTTCTTCACGTACAACTTTATCAGTTAAATCACCATCAAAATTATCAACTGCAGTATACCCTTCTTCTTCATATGGATGATTGAAGAGGGTATAACTATCAGGATTAGATGTAAGTGTAATCTTTGGTGGAGTCGTATCTTGTACAACGACTGTACGTTCTTGAGATGCCTTTAATCCATCTTTTTCAGCTGTGTACTCAATTTTATAAGAACCTAATTTACTCGTATCAACTGTACCTTTTGTTTCGACATCTATTTTTTCACGAAGGAAGCTAAGAATCGTACCTTGTTTATAGGCTACAGCACCTTGATCTTCATAGTTTGATTTATATTCTACTAGCGTTGTTTGATCGCCATTAACATTAATTACGACTTCCCATTTATTTAACAATAGTATAAGACTTGCACTAAATAAAAATAAGACAGTAACGAAAATCAAAAACTTTGTTAATGGTTTTTGGATTGTCTTTTTATTCATATAAATACCTCACCATCTATTCTAACATCAATAACAATAAAAAGAAAAAAACCACCAGTTTTTATCACTGATGGTTTCTTAAGATTTTATTTACTGAATAGATCTTTAGCCTTGTCGATTAAGTTTTCACCAGCTGCCTTCGCTGCGTTAGCTACTTTCTGTAAATCATCAAGACCGAGCTTACCATCTTCGCCAAGAAGACCCTTTACGATGTCGTTCTTCTTCACTTCAGCAGCGATACGGTCAAAGTCTTCCTTTGTTAACTTTCCATCATCGCCTAAGATTCCCTTTAATACTTCATTGTTTGCTGCGAAAGTCTTTAACTTTTCAGGACTCTTCTTTAATTCTTCAATCGCTTTATTCGCTAATTCTTGTACATTAATATCTGACATTTTAATTTCTCCTTTTAGGTTGAAGATATCATAGAAGATATTTATCTTCTACACAAGCAAAACTATTTCGTCTCACTTGTATCCTTTGTAGAGGTGATAGGAAAGTGGATTTCATCCGCGTAGATAAAACTTTCGATACGTGAAGTATATTGTTGGATTGTATCTAGAATTCTAGGCATTTGCTCATCTGCGTTATCTGGTTGAATACGTTCGACAATAGGAACTTCAATCATACCGAAAGTTGGGTTATGCATGATTTTGTCATGCCATTCTGAATCGGCTAGAAGTACACTGTATGCATGTTTACCTTTTTCATTTTGGGATACTAGCCAAAGTTCAATGCCAAGAGTGCGGTGGTCTAATGCAATGATAAACTTTAGATAGCGGTCATATAAAAACGCATCATGAATAGAGAAGTAACTGAAATCCATAAACCCAGGTGTAATCTCACTGACAGTGAACATAGAAGGGATGGAATTATGTAACTTCGTAAAATAGTTCATGATTTCGATATATGCAACCTGTATATCACCTTGATTTACTACTTTTTGATAGGTATCAAGATAATAGTTCATATCTTTTGCCATAGAAACAACCTCCACATAATCAGATTATACTTCATATAACTTTAAGATTATATGATTTTATCATACTTCATGATTCATATATAATAAAGGACGGAGGTTCATTCTATGAATTTTGATAAATTAAAAAATAACAGCCGTAATATTCTAAGATCAATAGGACTAATTATACTGGCGCTTGCTATCTATAATGTTGTTTCAGACGTCGTAGTTAATCTTGGAAATAGTTTCTTTACGGATGAACAAATTGAAGCACTCAGCTATTATTTCTTTGATACAGTTATCTGCGTACTAACATGTATCTTGTTATTTGCTGTGTATTATTTTACCTCTAGAAAGAAGACAGGCCTTGTATTAGTGAATTCTAAGATGCCTAAATGGTTGATTGTTCCATTTGCAATTATAATTACGCTTGGTATGGGTTTAGTGAGTGCACTCTGGTTAGACTTTGCATACAATCAGCTTGCAGATGTTCCATTTGTAGCACAGAGCGTTGAAAGCTTTGACTCTGCTTGGTCTACAATTGGAGAAGATCCATATATTTGGGTATGCTTATCCGTTGTTATCTTTGGCCCAATCGCAGAGGAGTTACTATTCCGTGGTATTATTCATAACTCGATTAAGAAGGTATGTAATCCATTTGTCGCAATTATATTATCTGGTTTGATGTTTGGTATCTGGCATGGTGAATTTGTACAGTCTGTATATACAACATTCTTTGGTATCGCTCTAGCAGTGGTATATGAATACAGCGGTTCTTTATGGGTACCGATTGGTATGCATATCTTGAATAACTTTACATCCACATTACCACCAGCGCTTGATACAACTTCTAACTACTTACTAATCACACGCATAGAAGAGATTAGTTTCCTACCTACAATATTATTACTTATCTACATGATTCATACGATCCATAAGAAGGAGAAAGAAAACCATGAAATTAATTCTGTATCATGCTAATGCAATGATGAAAGAGATTGCCGAAAATTGGGCAAAAGAAAATCAAATTGAAGTAACTGTATTATCTGAATTATTAACTGCTGAAACTGTAAAACTTGCGAAGGGCTATGATGGAATCATCAACTCACAAGCTGCAGGAACTATCGATAAAGAAATCTATAGCACATTACGTGAATATGGTATTCGCCAGATTGCCTTAGTCAGTGCAGGATATGAATTATATGATTTAAAACTTGCAACAGAAAACAACTTAGTCATCACAAATGTTCCTAGTTATTCACCAGAATCCATTGCAGAATATACAGTATTAACTGGTTTAAACCTTGTACGTAATAACAATACAATCATCGCTAACGTCGCGAAAAACGACTTCCGTTGGCAACCATCCATCTGTGGAAGAGTTATGGGTGATATGAAAGTGGCGATTATAGGAACAGGTAGAATCGGACAAATCACAGCGAGATTATTCCATGGATTTGGATGTGAACTTGTTGGATTTGATCTATATCAGAATGAAGGTATTAAGAGTATCCTGACATATAAAGACTCGATTGAAGAAGCAGTTAAGGATGCGGATATTGTTTCCATCCATATGCCTGCAACAGCAGAGAATCGCCATTGCTTTAATTATGAGATGTTTAAGAAGTTTAAGCCAGGTGCCATCTTACTAAACATGGCAAGGGGTTCTATTGTTGATACAGAAGGGTTATTAAAGGCATTAGATGAAGGAATACTATCTGGTGCAGGTATTGATACCTACGAATATGAAATGCCGTATATTCAAAAGGATTATCAAGACAAGGCAATTGAAGATGAGGTCTTTGCACGTCTAGTACATCATCCACGTGTGATGTATTCACCACATATTGCTTACTTTACAGATGAGGCAATCAAGAACCTTGTAGAAGGTGCTTTAAATGCTGCGGTTGAAGTGATTACAACAGGAACATCTAAATCTAGAGTAAACTAGGCATATTCTTTGTATTTTATGCTTACTTTGATTATCATCAAAGTAAGGAGTAAAAGAATATGAAAAAAATATTAGTTCTTGCTTTATCATTGTTTTTAGCTGGATGTATGGTTACTAAGACAAGTGAAACATCCAGTAGCTATCAAATAATTACATCAACAGAGGCTCAAAAGATGATTGAAGAAAACAAGGATGTAGTCATTCTTGATGTTCGAACAGCAGACGAGTATGCAAGTGGACATATCCCTAACGCTATCAATCTTTCCAATGAAGATATTCAAGCAGGTAAGGTGGATAGCTTAAAGGATAAGAAACAGCTCATTATGGTATATTGCCGTAGTGGTAACCGTAGTCGTCAAGCAGCACAGAAACTAGCTGAACTTGGCTATACAAATGTTGTAGACTTTGGTGGTATCCAAAGTTGGCAAGGAGATATCGAAAAGTAAAAAACTGGTTACAAACCAGTTTTTTATGAGAGATCTTCAGACTTACAGATTTCCTTTTCATGTTGTAAAGCAAACCAAAGTTTTGTTCCATCACCAATCTCATCAGCTTCTAAACGTATTGGTGTAAAGTTTAATTTCTCCATGATACTTGCATTCACTAGACGACGAGGTTCATCAACCTCGAAAGAATAGTAATAAGGCTCTGGCTTTGTATCAGGCCCATACTGTGCAATATCAGGGTCTAGTGCAATAGCAGTATATAAATCTGTATTCTCATACGAATAACGTAATGCATGGTCTTTAATCATCTGTACCATGTTACGGAATATTGATTGTCTACGATAAGCAGTAGTTACATATGTATTTGTAATTAACAAAGTTTCTCCTGAAACTAGTAGGGAGGAGCTTTCTTTATTTGGTGGGTAAGCAATCTCAGGGAAGTAATTACCACATAGGCAATAATGTTCAAGATAAGTCCAATCAGATTCATCTGCACAGAAGGTAAATACCTTCTCATTGGTTAAAAGTGTATCCATGGATGCATGTAATCCCGATATATCTGAAATAATCGTATCACTCTCATATACTAATATTGTGATACGTTCTAATACATTACTATCAATCTCACTAACGTGCTTAATCTCTTTACCATTTGATGAAATCACTGGTAAAGCAAATAAACAGTATACATACTTACCAATAGGTAAAACAGAGTAATAGTCAGTATGATCTTCATACCAATCTAAAAGAGTATCTGTATCATCTGGTAAATATTTCTCTAATCGAGTTAATGCTTTTGTTAAGTATGGTAGTGATATCTTATCCATGTATGCATTGTAACATTTTTATCTTTTTTTTATGGAGAGTAATGTGTTTTCAAATAAAAAGTAAGTAGGATATTAACTATATTGACACCGAATATGACACCAATTATACTGAGGAGGAAGATGAATGTCTAAATGGGATAAACTTTTAAGTAAGATTTTATCTTTATCGAAAGATATGCGTTTTCAGGAATTGAAAAGAGTATTAGAGTACTATGGATATCAAATGACGGCACCATCAAGTGGTAGTAGTCATTATACTTTTCGTAAACCAGGTAAAAATCCTATTACAATTCCAAAACATGAACCTATTAAAAAGATATATGTTGAAATGGTTCGAAAGATAGTAGAGGAGGGTCTTAATGAATACAATTGAATATTACTTACAATATCCATATCGCTTAGAGATTGTTCCTGATGTAGATGAGGGTGGATATGTCGCAAGCTATCCTGAACTAAGTGGTTGTATTACAGTTGGTAAAACGTTGGATGATGTTGTTAAGAATGCTGAAGATGCTAAAAGGGAATGGATCATTGCTGCTTTGGAAAATCATATTGCTATTCCGGACCCAACAACTTCTGAGTATTCTGGACAATTTAAGTTACGTCTTCCAAAGAGTCTTCATCGTTCTTTAGCGCAACACTCTAAAGAAGAGGGTGTTAGTATGAATCAATATTGTGTATATCTATTATCAAAAAATGACGCAATCAAAAATAGTAAATAAGCACATTAAAAAAGCCAGATTACTTACTGGCTTTTTATGTTAGTTATTTCTATCTTTCATTGTTGGAAATAAGAGTACATCACGGATGGAATCTGTTCCTGTTAACAACATTACAAAGCGGTCGATACCGAAGCCGATACCACCTGTTGGAGGTAGACCGTATTCAAGTGCCTCTACGTAATCTGTATCCATCTCGTTAGCTTCATCATCACCAAGTTCTTTTGCCTTGAGCTGAGCTTCGAAGCGTTCTCTTTGGTCGATAGGGTCGTTAAGCTCTGTGAAGGCATTATCCATTTCAATACCATTTACTAATAGCTCAAAACGATCTGTGAAACGTGGATCTTCTGGGTTTTTCTTTGCTAGTGGTGAAATTTCAATTGGGTGACCATATACGAATGTTGGTTGAACAATCTTATCTTCACAGAATTCTTCGAAGAATAGGGAGATGATATGTCCAACTGTCATCTGGTGTGGTTCAACTGTGATGTGGTGTTCTTGTGCAAGCTTGTATGCTTCTTCAACACTCATTGGTTGCCAGAAGTCAACACCGGTAACTTCTTTAACAGCGTCTACCATGTTCCATCTCTTGAAAGGAGCCTTTAATGAAATGTCCTTACCCATGAACTTGAAGTCTGTTGTACCACAAACCTCTAATGCAACATGTTCAAATAAACCTTCGTTTAATTCCATCATGCCTTCAAGGTCGGTATATGCACAATATGCTTCCATTGTTGTAAATTCGGGGTTGTGCTTGAGGTCCATACCTTCGTTACGGAAGATACGTCCAATTTCATATACTTTCTCAAGTCCACCAACGATTAATCTCTTTAGTGGTAACTCAGTAGCGATACGTAAATAGAAGTCTTTATCTAGTGCATTGTGGTGTGTAATAAATGGTCTAGCATTTGCTCCACCTAGGATTGGCTGTAAGATAGGTGTTTCTACTTCAAGATAGCCTTGAGAGTCCATATAACGACGAATTGCGCTTACGATACGTGGACGTAAGATTGCAATCTTACGGGATTCATCATTCATGATGAGATCGACATATCTTCTACGGTAACGTTCTTCCTTGTCTTGTAAACCATGGAACTTATCTGGAAGAGGGCGTAGTGCCTTAGAAAGATGAGTATACTCATGTGCTTCAACAGATAATTCACCAGTCTGTGTCTTGATGACTGTACCACGAATACCGATGATATCTCCTAAGTCACTTGCCTTAAATAATTCATAGATTTCATCGCCAATGATACGCTTGTTAATTACAACCTGAATCTTTCCTTCACGGTCTAAGAGGTGAATGAATCCTAACTTACCCATTCTTCTCTTTTGCATGATACGACCTGCGATGGAAACTTCAGCGTGTAAGCTTTCCAATTCTTCGGCACTCTTTTCGCTATATTCATCCTTGATAAGTTGGGAGTTACTTGTACGATGGAATGCTTTACCAAATGGGTCAATACCTTGTTCACGTAAGGCGTTCATCTTCGCAATACGTGCTTCTTGTTGGTCTGTTAGACGAACTTCTTCAACAGCTTTGACAAGTTTTTTCGCATTCTCCTTGATTGCTTGTTTTGTACTTTCAAGTGCAGCTTGTGCTTCTTCTAATGCTTTTTGTCTTTGAGCGAGTTCCTTTTGGAGTTGCTCAGTAATGTTGTTCATTTCTTCTGCCATATGATGACCTCCTTTTCATATAAAAAGCTCTACGTCAAGGGACGAGAGCTTTGTTCGTGGTACCACCCTAATTTACAGTATCTAATACTGCCTCATTTTTGATTGTTAACGCGATCGCGGAATGACTCGGGAGTCCTTGTCAACATATATCCTCTCTGTTTCACTTTCACCATCAGAAACTCGCTGTAAGATACCCTATATGTTCTTTCTCCGTCGTTGTCCTTCAACACGCATAGTGTAACAATTTTTTATCAAAACTGCAATCAACTTTACTGGTTTTCTTCAGTGTTTTCTGGTTCTTTTGATAAAATTTTATTTACGATAATTCCGAGAATTAATGCACACGCTACAGAAGTGATTGTAATCTTACCGAAGCTTAATGATAATCCACCGATACCTGAGATTAAGATACTTGAGATAACGAATAGGTTTTTGTTGTGGTCTAAGTCAATCTTCTGTACCATCTTTAATCCACTCACGGCAATAAACCCGTAGAGCGCCATACACACACCACCCATAACACATGCTGGGATAGTGGAGATAAATGTAACAAATGGTGTAAAGAATGAGATTAAGATACATTCAATTGCAGCACCGATAATTGTTAATACAGATGCGTTCTTTGTGATAGCTACACAAGCAACTGATTCGCCATATGTTGTATTAGGGCATCCACCGAAGAATGCACCAACCATAGAACCAACACCATCACCAAGTAATGTTCTATCAAGGCCTGGATCTTTTAATAAATCTCTTTCAATAATACTTGAGATATTCTTGTGGTCCGCAATATGTTCTGCGAATACGACGAAGGATACAGGGATGTACGCTACTGCGATTGTTCCAATATAGCCAAGGTCAATATCCTTAATACCTTCTAGTGCTGTTATAAATGTGAAGTCTGGAATCTTAAAGAAAGTTGAGAAGGAAATACCGTTTGCGAATAAATCAACGATAGGTTGATAGTTTAATATCTGCATTGGTTCATAACCTGTCTGCACACCGATAAATGTTAGGATAGCGGCTACAATATAACCAGCTAAGATACCAATGATGAATGGAATCATCTTGGCATGGGATTTACCGTAGGTACTTGCAATCATTACACCAAGTAGGGCAATGATACCAACTAGTACAGCAAACTGTGTTCTTGCGCCTGTTAAACTACTTGTTTGTAAATCGCCAACTGCATTAGCTGCGAGTGATAAACCAATGATTGCGACAGTAGGGCCTATAACAACTGGTGGCATGATACGATTTACCCAATCGACACCAATACGTTCAATAAATAGCGCAATCACTACATATACAAGTCCTGCAAACGCTGCACCAATAATGAGTCCAACATATCCAGCTGCTACTGTAGTTGCACCAGCAAACGCAGCAGACATCGAACCAATAAACGCAAAAGAAGAACCCAAAAATACCGGGCTCTTCTTACGAGTAAATGCAACATAAACAAGAGTACCAACACCGGCACCAAAAAGAGCAGCAGCGGTATTCATACCGTTTTTGATGATGAGAGGTACTGCGATTGTTGCGGCCATAATTGCTAGCAACTGCTGGAATGCAAAAATAACTAATTGATGAAACTGTGGTTTGTCTTCAACTTTATAAATCAATTTCATGTGAAATTCCTCCCTTTAGTTAGGTATGATATCAAATGCATAGTGGATTTACAATAATGAATTTCACTAATTTTTAAACTTTTTTTTAATATGATTTATAATATAAACAAGTAAATAATTTGGAGGTGAATTGCATGAAAAAAGTTGCTGCGTTTTTCGATATTGATGGAACGATCTATCGTGAAGGTTTGATTACAGAAGTATTCAAAAAGATGGTTACACATGAGATTGTTTCTGGTTCACGTTGGACAGATGAAGTGAAGCCTGCTTATATGGCTTGGGATCGTCGTATGGGTGACTATGATAATTACTTACAAAAGATGGTAGAGATATTTAAAGAAACCACAAAGGGAATCTCTGCTGTACATATTGAACATATTGCCCAGAAGGTTATCGAACAAAAAGGGGAACGTGTCTATCAGTTCACGAGAAAAGAGATTGAACGTCATCGTAAACAAGGACATCTCTTAATTGCGATTTCAGGCTCCCCAGAGCCGCTTGTTAAGGAGATGGCTGAGAAGTATAAGTTTGATGACTTCCGTGGGACACAGTATCTGAAGGATGACAATGAAATTTATACAGGAGAAGTTGTACCAATGTGGGATAGTGTTTCCAAAGAGAAGGCAATTCTGACATTACAGAAGAAGTACGACTTAGACCTGCAAGCATGTTATTCCTATGGTGATACAAATGGTGACTTTACAATGTTTAAGAATACAGGTCATCCTTGTGCAATCAATCCAACACGAGAATTATTACACCGTATCCAAGAAGATGAAGAGTTATGCAAGCGTATGCGTGTTGTAGTAGAAAGAAAAGACGTTATTTATAACATTGATATCAATAATTTACATCTAGAGTAGAAGGACAAAGAAATGAATCGACAGGATTTAATACATCAATTACAGATATATCAATCATTTAATGAACAAGAAGAAACTGACCGTAAAGTAATGTTAGAGTTACTTGAAACAACAGAAGATATTTTTTATCGTACTAATTTACTAGCACACTTTTCTGCATCTGCGTGGGTGTTAAATAAAGCACATACACATGTACTGATGGCATTTCATAATATCTATCAGAATTATGCATGGCTTGGTGGACACGCAGATGGAGAAGAGGACCTTCTTTCTGTTGCCCTAAGAGAAGTACAAGAAGAAAGTGGAATTCATACTGTTAAACCAATCAAAAAAGATATCTTTTCGCTAGAGACGATTGAAGTAAATGGACATGAGAAAAAAGGGAAGTATGTCCCAAGTCATCTGCACTTAAATGTAACATATCTATTAGAAGCTGATGATACAGAGAGTCTACATATCAAGCAAGATGAAAATAGTGCAGTCAATTGGTTTCCAATCGATCAAGTGATTGATGTTGTTCATGAGCCATGGATGGTAGAACGTATCTATAAAAAACTGAATCAAAAGCTGAAAGAGGCTAACTATGAAAGTTAATTTAGCAGATGTCATCGATGCAATTGATACAATCAATGAAGACGAAACCTATTTTTACAGTATTCAGGATGAAGAAATTGTATATGTATTAGAGGATGATGAGGATGATGAATTCTTCATTCCACTTCCAACCAAAGAGGAAGTAAATGATTATCAAATTATGGTCAACTTTACAGAGACAATTGAAGATGATAAAAAACAAGATTGGTTTGAGAATGCAATCCGTGGCAAAGGTGCTTTTAGACGCTTTCGAGCTACGCTGGAGCGATTTGGCATGGAAACAGAATGGTATAACTATCTAGAAACAAGCCATCGAGAACTTGCAATCGAGTGGTGTGAACAACATGGAATTGTCTATGATACATCAATACAAAGTGAAGAAGTAGATGATGATTGGGGTGAAGAAGATGTTGTTAAAGAGAAAGAACCAATCAAACAAATACAGATACCACTACGATTTGTACACATTGATGACGATAACTATATGAGTGCACTTTCTCTCTGTGATACATATTTACAGGAATTAGATCAGTATGCAGGTGTTTCTTCTTCAAGTGATTATGACCGTGCGCAGGATTATCTAGAAGAAGCACTTGAAGAAAAAGATATGTATGTACTCAGTGATCACGGTCGATTCATTGCCATGGCAATCTGTAAGATAGATGGTTGTGTAACAACGATTACAGACTTATGTGTTGTCAAAGATAAACGTAGAAGTGGTGTGGCACGTAAGCTCATTAGCGAGATTCAAAAAGAGGAAGTACAACCACTTCAGTTTGAAGTACCAACAAATAATCCAATCATGCATGCATTCTTACAGGCGATTGGATATGCAAAAATCCTTCATACAACTTATACAAAGTAAAAGGAAATCGCAAGATTTCCTTTAATATAGGTTATTTAAATATCTTACAAGTCTTTGTGCAATTCCATATAATTCAGCGCTGCCGTTATTGTTGTTTGCGCTGATGCAGAAAGAATAACGATCTGTAAATCCCATCATGTAGCTGTGAATACGATTATTTGCACATTCAGCAGTACCTGTTTTGGCATATACCATACCATAACCACTTTCTGATAAACCATATTCTAAGGCTGCACTATGCATATATTCCTTAAGTTTTTCATTTACACTATGTGTTGTGGTTGTACTTAAGGAATTCTTTGAAGAACGATAGAGTGTTCTTCCATCGGATTGAATAGACTTTACAATTTGTGGTTGTAACATCACACCATCATTTGCGATTGCCTGTGCCATCATCGCAATATGAAGGGGAGTAATGGTTGTATTGCCTTGTCCAAATGCAGTTTGTGCAAGTTCGGCGTTGTCGTTGTTGCCGATATTGTAGCTGGAATGAATGGTATCTAGATATGGGATGGTAATATCTTTTCCTACCATGAAGGCATTCATCATCTTA
>JABZLM010000047.1 GCA_015256775.1 Solobacterium sp.
TCATTTTCAAACGTCAAAAGAATTTCAACTTCACGTTCATTGCCTGTATCATCAGTAATCATCATTGTGTTGTTTTCAATCATCTTATCATCTCTCCTTAAAAAAGGCGTTTGCCGCCTTACTTTACATTACGATCAAGCCAAGTCTGTAGAATCTGTACTGCAGCTAACTGATCAATCTTCTTTTTACGTTTCTTTCTTGATACGTCTGCTTCTAACAAAATACTTTCAGCTACAGCTGTCGTAAATCGTTCATCTTGCATCTTAACAGGGATACCAGATTCTTGTTCAAGAACCTCACCAAACTCTAGACAAATCTGTGCACGAGGACCAACATCATCATTCAATAATAGCGGTAACCCTAGTACTATTACATCTGGCTTTTCACGATCAACAATATCTAGCACTTTATCTAAGGCCATATTGTAATCATCGGGCTTAAAACGAATTGTCTCAATTGTTCTTGCGATGAATCCTGTATCACTAAAACTAACACCACAAGTTACGCTACCAAGATCTAAGCCTAGATAGCGTGTCATTTAGTGATTTGCCTCTAAATAGAAACGAACTAATTCTTCAATAATTTCATGACGTTCCACGGATTGGATCAAACTTCTTGAATTGTTATGTGAAGATATGTACGCAGGATCATCTGAGATCAAATACCCAGCCAACTGATTGATAGCGTTATATCCTCTCTCACTTAATGAAGCTTCTACCTGTTTTAAAACTTCGTGGATTGTTTCGCGACGAATCTCTTCAGAATTAAAGCTCATCGTTTCAGTCAAATTATTTTGTTTCATCATTTTGACTACCTCCATCTCTGTAAATATTTTATGTCATATTTTACAAAAAGTATATACAACCGCTTCATTTCATTGTGTTTATAACATGAAAACTGCCAAAAAATAGGTGCCATATAGGCACCTATTGTAAAACATGATTATTGTGCAAGAATTTCTCTTACTAATGCATGTGCTTCTTGTACTTTGGAAGTATCCTTACCACCAGCTTGTGCCATGTCAGGTCTACCACCACCGTTACCACCAGTTAGCTGTGCAGCAGCCTTCACAATATCACCAGCCTTCTTGCCCTTAGCAATTGCGGCTTTCGAGCTAGCACATACAAATGTCACTTTACCATCTGTAGTATTTGATACAAAGACAAATCCATCCGCAAGTTTATTACGAACATTTTCAGCATATGCCTTTAAACTATTCGTATCAAATCCATCTAGGCTAAGTAGCACACAAGATAGGCCATTAATTGTTTCAGCTTTCTGTACTGCTGTATCCGCTGAAGATAATAATTCTGCTTGTTTATGTGCATCGTTTTCTTTACGAAGCTGTGCATTCTCTTCTTGTAGTGCAACTAACTTTTCTTTAAATCCTTGCCAAGATTGTAGTTTCATTAACTTTGCACATTCAAGTAAGTACTGTTCTTCAGTCTTAAAGTCCTTATATGCATCATATTTTGTTTCTGATGTAATACGTCTAATGCCAGACCCGATAGATTCTTCAGAAGTAATCTTAAATACGCATAAATCAGCAGTATTATTTGCGTGTGTACCACCACAGAATTCCTTAGAGAAATTTCCCATTGACACAACGCGGACTGTATCGCCATACTTTTCATCAAACAATGCAATTGCACCAGAATTCTTTGCAGCTTCAACATCCATCACTTCAGTAACGATAGGCTCAGCTAAAGCAATCTGTTCATTCACAAGACGCTCAACCTCATTCAATTGTTCTTCTGTAGGTTTTTCAAAGTGTGTAAAGTCAAATCTACCATACTCAGCACAATTATAAGAACCAGCTTGCGCAATATGATCACCCAACACCTTCTTTAAAGCAGCTTGTAATAAGTGCAGTGAACTATGATTTGCACGTGTACGTTGACGCTTTTCATAGTCGTATTCACCTTCTACCACATCACCTTCTGAAAGTGTACCATTAACGATTGTAATGTGATGTAGTGGTTGTTTATGTGGTGCTTTTTGCACATTCGTTACATTTGCTTTGAAATGATCATTCCAAACAATACCAGTATCTGCACACTGACCACCACTTTCCGCATAGAAACATGTTTCATCAAGGATAATATCACCCTCATCAGTCAATGTATTAACACGTACACCATCCTTAAATAAACCAATAACTTTACCTTTAGAATGTTTATCTGTATAACCCGTAAACTTACTCTCTTGTGTAAAGTCCATTAGGTCAGCTGATTGACCATGCATGGATTGAATATTTCCGCGTGCTTCTCTTGCACGTGTCTTTTGAGCCTGCATTTCTTTATCAAAGCCTTCTGAATCAACACGATAACCTTCTTCTTCGGCAATCTCAGTAGTAAGTTCCTTTGGATATCCATAAGTGTCATATAACTTAAACATTACCTCACCAGGTAAAATCTTAGAGTCCGCATGTTCTGCCAATGCATTCTGTAAGAGTGCTTCACCATTTGCTAATGTCTTATGGAAAGATTCTTCTTCCTGCTTCACTAGTTTTTCAATTAATGAAATCTTTTCTTGTAAGTATGGATAGTAAGAGATCATATTATCTGCTACAACCTTTACAAGCTTATACATGAAAGCACCCTCGATACCTAACTTAATACCATAACGTACTGCACGTCGTAATACACGACGTAATACATATCCACGACCTTCGTTAGAGAACATCGCACCATCCGCAATCGCAAAAGTAACCGTACGGATATGATCAGCGATTACGCGATATGCCATCTTGTATTCTTTTTCGCTATATGAATGTTTTGCATATTTCTCTGTCGCATGGATAATTGGTAAGAATAAATCAGTATCAAAGTTTGTTTCACCATCTTGAATCAAGCATACAAGACGCTCAAGGCCCATACCTGTATCAATATTCTTCTGTGGTAATTCTTTATACTCATGACGATCAACTTCACCAGGACGACAATCATATTGTGAGAATACGATATTCCAGACTTCAATATAGCGATCATTCTCTAAGTCATCAAAGAATAACTTTTCACCAATTCCTTCTGGATCATACTTTTCTCCACGGTCATAGTATAACTCTGTATCTGGTCCACCAGGTCCACGACCAATTTCCCAGAAGTTATCTTCTGTACGACGAATGTGACTAGGAATCATGCCTACCTTAACCCATTGGTTATAAGCTTCATCATCATCTGGATAAACAGTTACATATAAACGCTTTGGATCAAATCCAATCCACTCTGGGGATGTCAAAAATTCCCAAGCCCAAGTAATCGCTTCTTTCTTAAAGTAATCACCGATTGAAAAATTACCCAACATTTCAAAGAATGTGTGGTGACGTGCTGTACGTCCAACATTTTCAATATCGTTTGTACGAATTGATTTTTGAGCATTACAAATACGATTTGAAGCTGGCTTCTCTGAACCATCAAAATACTTCTTTAGCGCTGACACACCAGCATTGATCCATAGAAGTGTTGGATCATTATGTGGAATAAGACTTGCGCCAGGTTCGATCATACAACCTTTAGACGCAAAGAAATCCAAGAACTTTTGTCTGACTTCATTTCCACTGAGTCGATATTGTTTTTCCATTGTTTTCCTCCTGAACAAATAAAAAACGTTCCTACATCCAGGAACGTAAATACGCGGTACCATCCTGATTCGCACAAATGTGCGCACCTCAATTACTCTGTAACGTAGAGATACGTTGCTGATTAAGCACTCTGTTAAAGGAAGCTTCAATATCGCTTATGGAAGATTTTCACCAAACATCTTCTCTCTACTTCACAGCCAATATCTACTTAGCCTTTGTCATTGATTTCAATGAAATTCTAACATTAAAACACTTTAAAATAAAGCGAATTTCATCGATTCGTCAGAAATCTATTATTTTAGGTATAACCCGATAAAAATCAAATCAATGACGATAGAAAAATGATGTGGTACTCTTATTACGAGGTAATGCAAATGACAACGATTTATGACTATCTTGATTGGCGTGGAGATCTTCCATTTACTACTGATCCTTTTAATGAAGTGGATAACACAATCCTAAGTCTTTTGGCTTATGTTCATTATGACGGTATCAACAACATAGAAACTACATTCCAACCACTTCATCAGGTAAGAGATGAATTTTATAAACTACACACACGTGAAGAAATTGCAGAAGTAGAAACCTATAATGGTGTAAATGCTAGATTACTCGATAAGGTATGTGACACAGAGCGTTTCAAAGATGTAAAGATTGGTTATTATATCAGTTATTCCGATAAAGATTTTGTCGTACAGTTTTGTGCAGTAACCTTTAAACTCAATGATATGATTTACATTTCCTATCGAGGTACAGATAACACATTTATCGGTTGGAAGGAAGATTTCTATCTATCCTACACAACCGGAACCAATGGACAAAAAGCAGCTGTTGCATATATCGATCAATTATTTGAAAATGAAACTTTACCAATTCATGTTGGTGGACACTCCAAAGGTGGTAACCTTGCGATTTATGCCGCATGTCATTGTAAGGAATCGATACGTAATCATATTACAAAGGTTTGGTCAAATGATGGACCTGGTTTCCAAGGTGAAATGTTACAGTCCCATGCTTATCAAGCAATTCAAGATAAAATTACTCTCATTATTCCAGACTCTTCCATTATTGGAATCTTAATGAATAATGTTGATCCAAAAATTATCAAAAGCACTGTTAATAACGTACAACAACACGATGCCCTTACATGGATTGTAAAACGTAATCATTTTGAAAAAGCAGAATCATTATCCGCTAACTCCGTATTTCTAAACAGAGCAGTTGATAAGTTTTTAGAAAATTTATCTGAAGATGAAGCCAAGATTGCAATCGACGCGATCTTCTCTATTCTAGAATCAACAGATGCTGAATCATTTTCAAAACTAAAAGAAGGTGGCTTTGATTCCTTGAAGGATATTATCTCTGCCCTTCAAAAATTACCACCAGAGAAATCATCCGTTATATTACGCCTGATTGGAACGATGATTTCTGATAGTGGTAACATACTTGCAAATGATTATATGTCAAAAGTGCAAGAACAATTCAACAAAGTAAAAGACTCATTTACCAAAAAAGACGAAAGGTGAGATTGATTCCTCACCTTTTTAAAATCCATAATCACCATTTACATATTGCTTTAATTTCTGTGTCAGTGTAGTTTCTCGTGGATGTAATTCTAACACTTGAATTCCACGTTTGAAAGCTTCAAGTTCACCCAATATGATCAGTGCTTTTCGTGCTCTTGTAACACCAGTGTATATAAGTTTTCTCTGTAACATGCCCGCATGTCTTCGTGTAATTGGCATAATCACAATTGGGTATTCACTACCTTGAGATTTATGAACACTAATGCAGTATGCAAGCGTAATATTAATCCAATTCTCCGGCTTATATTCAACAATAATTTCACCAAATTGACAGATAATCGTAGTCTTATGATCTTCTGCATGCTTTGCATCAATGATTTCTACCAATACTCCAATATCACCATTGTATACATCATCATCCGGTTGATTTTTTAACTGCAAAATCTTATCACCTTCACGGAAAGTCATGTATCCCGACTTAACTTCTGCTTTATCCTTTGAAGGAGGATTAAACGACTCCTGTAAAGCATTGTTTAGGTAATCGATACCTGCAACTCCTGCGTACATTGGAGATAATATCTGAATATCATCTATCGAATAACCTTTCTGCAATGCATCTTCAACCATCATCAAAATATTTCGGCGAATATCTTCTGGCATGCATGCAAAGAACTTCACATCATGATGATATTCCTCAACATTCACATTTCCAGTATTGATGGCATGCGCTAAATTAATAACATCACTATCAGATTCTTGACGATAGATATGCTTTAACTCAATCAGTGAAAACTCATTTGACTGCATTAAATCACGTAATACACAACCTGGTCCAACACTTGGCAACTGGTCTTTATCACCAATAATACAAATTTTTTTAATTCTCTTACTTGCAAGTAATAAGTTATAGAATAACCAGTTATCTACCATCGAAAATTCATCAACTATTAAAAGATCTGCTAGAATAGGTTCTTCATCATTTTTACCAAATGTATTCGTTTCTAAATCCCATTGTAATAATGAGTGGATAGTTGTGGCGTTTATTCCTGTAACTTCGGCCAAACGTTTGGCAGCTCTACCAGTTGGAGCAGCACAGATAATCGATGAAGATGGATACATCAATTTAAACAACTTAATCATCGCATTTACAACAGTTGTTTTACCTGTACCTGGACCACCAGTCATAATCATAAATGGTCTTTCAAAAAACACTTCTATTGCTTGTATCTGTGTTTCGTCATACGTTATACCTAAATGTTCTTGTATATCCTCTAAATATGATAGTAATAACTTTGGATCATAGGGATCGATAAATTGATACGGAAACTCTGCCAAAAATCTTGCGATACCAATCTCCGCATCATATTGTGCAATTGGAAAAACACGATTATCTTCTCGATAAATTTGATGTTTTAAGATAGCCTCATTAAAAATTTCTTCAAAATCACATGTCAAGGAACCAAGTTCTTTAAAGAAAGTAGTCTCTAGTGTTTCAAGGCGTACATAACTATTTCCATCTCGCATACATAAATCACTTACAAGAGAAACAAGAAGAGCGTATAAACGACGATTGTCCGTATCACTGATTCCTAAACTTTTTCCGATTTTATCGGCTGTCTTAAAACCAAAACCATCTACCTCTTCAATTAAGCGATAAGGATTTTCATTTAATTTGCTTAACGCTTCTTTACCATAGATTCGTGTAATCTTCGAAAGATTTCTTTGGCTTAAACCATGGATATTTAAAAACTTTGCTAATTCTTCCATACCATTATCAATTTGTAAACCCTCAATAATGGCATGGATTTGACGCTCAGACAAATCACCAATTTTTTCTAATATCGCATTGTCTTCACGTATTAAAGTTAAGCAATCTTCTCCCAAAACATCCACGACTCGTTCTGCTGTCTTTTTTCCAATGCCAGGAAAGTTTACACCTGATAGATAGCGAACAACGCCTTCTTTTTCCGTAGGTAATAATTTTGCAAGTGTCTGAATCTGAAACTGCATTCCATAGCGAGGATGTTCAATGTAATTCCCATTAATGCGATATTGTATCCCCGTAATGATTTCTGGAATATTGCCAGTAACAGAAATCACTCTACCCTTTTCATCATTGACTTCAAACTTCGCAGCAGTATAAAAATTCCCTTCGTTACGGAAGAGAATATATGTAAATTTACCTGTTAACGTAATCAATGAATCGTCCATGAATCTCCTTATTTTTCTATTTCAGGATGTACTAGTGATTTTACATGTTCCATAAGATCTACTCCATCTTTATAAACTTTCTCAATCTTTCCACCTACAAACATCACATCACCATCATAGAATACTGCTTCTTGTCCTGGCGTAATACTACGTATTCCCTCAGGGAATAGAGCAGTCAACGTACCATCCTCATTTAATACAAGTTCAACATCATTGTCTGCTTGACGATATCTAAACTTTGCATGACACTGCATAGGTAGTGTACGGTCAGCTAACCAATTAATACCAGTCACCAGACAAGATGTAGCGTATAATAAGTCCTGATGATTTGCATCAACGACATATAATTCATTTCGATAAACATCTTTACCGACAACAAAGAACGGACCAATACCACCAATATCTAAACCTTTTCTTTGACCGATTGTATAGTACATAACACCTTGATGAGTACCTACTTTCTGTTTAGTCGTAACATCGATAATATCCCCAGATTTCATTGGAAGATAATTGCTGAGAAATTCACGGAAACGACGTTCTCCAATAAAACAAATACCAGTAGAATCTTTCTTCTTTGCGATTGAAAGGCCAAGTCCTTCCGCAATGCGACGTACTTCCGGTTTCTCAATTTCTCCCAGAGGAAATAAAACATGTTCTAATACTTCACGGCGTATCTCTGTCAAAAAATAAGATTGATCTTTATTATGATCCACCGCTTTACATAAAACATGATGATTCCCTTCTTCACCAAGTCTTACATAGTGACCCGTCGCTACCGTATCAAACCCTTTTTCTTTCGCAAATTTCATAAAGCTATCAAACTTGATATATCGATTACATAAAATATCAGGATTTGGTGTCCTTCCTAATTTATACTCATCAATAAAAGTCTGAAAAACATCATCCCAATACTCTTTAATAAAATCGATACGCAATAACTCTAATCCTAATTTAGCAGCGACATCCGCCGCATCCTTATAATCCGCTTCTTGTGGACAAACTGGGTCATATAACGTTGGATTTCCACTAAAATCTTCATTTGCGACTGAATCCCAATTACGCATAAAAGCACAGGTTACATCATAACCCTGCTGTTGTAATAAATATGCTGCGACGGCGCTATCTACGCCACCTGATAAACCTACAAGTACTTTTTTCATACTGCTTATTATACAACAAAAGAAGCCCTAATGGGCTTCTTTCTGAAATGCTGTTTGCATTGTTTGACAAGCTTTGAAATTTGGGCAACTTTCATTACAACTGTGGTCTGCCAAGCGACGTAACTCTACCGGTACAAATACACCGATTTCCTCTTCGTCATATCCGACTTGGAAATTATTCTCACTCAATATGATTGGGCGTTTTAATACACTAGGATTACGCTTGATAAAAGTGATTAATTCATCTATCTTCATCGAATCAATATCAACATTAGTTTCTTGAATAATTTTAGACCGTTTAGAGATAATATCATCACTACCATTTTCACTTCTCATCAATAGGTGCTTTATTTCGTTATCATTTAACAATGTCTTAAAGATGTTCTTCTCTATAAATGGAAGATTACGATCTTTTAACCATTGTTTCACTTTACGGCAACTTGCACATCCTGGAGATGTGTATACAACTATCATAATCATCCTCCTGTTTAGTGATTATATCACGCAATATTTTGAAATGAAATAGGACATAATTTATATTTTATAAAATCTTTATAAACTCCTCATTCCATAACTTCCATCTTTTCAAAGGCAATAGATGATAACAAGAATGCAATACATGCCATAACACTACTGGTCAAAATCATTCCTATAAATGCGGCCTCTGGATTGTTAAATACAATCAATGAAACAAGCGCAACAAACACAGAAGCACCCGTACTTACTAGCATCAAAAACAGATCAATAAACTGTGCGAAGAGTTTAAAATCTCCAATTGCTGGTGAAATAATAGTCTGTACCATCATATTAATGTAGATACGACTAGCATTGACACTTACCCCTACAAGCCCAGTCAAAAGAATCTGTAAAGGTGTAAGGCCTAGTACCGCTCCACCAATTAAGGCAAGAATCATCGTATCGATAAAAGCACGAATATGTTCGATCTTTGTAGCATTCCATGTCTTATGAATCTTAGTATCCGGAAGTAAGAAAGTATAGTAATTCTGTAATTCTTTCATCCATTTTGAGCGTATAACACCAAAGAATGTAATGTAATACGTAACGATAATTGGGATAACAAATAAACGAACATTCATCAGATCATGCATGACATTATCCTTACGAGATAAGAAATGTAAAGCAACACCTGCTAGTAAGAATAAAAATGTTCTAAACGAAAAGATAAAGAAACGATTCTTCTTATATTCTAAAAATTGACGATAAAAGATAGCTTTTGCATTGTACCCTTTATACTTTATCGATGCATGCATATACTTCTTAGGCTTTGCACCTACAATAGATACTTCGCCAGCTTTTGCATTTTCTATTGCTTGTTCATATTCATCCGAGAACTTCTCTGCCTCTTCATAATACTCACCTTCACATTTTGACTTATACGCTAGAAACGGTAGAAGAATTGCGGATAGAATAAATAACACTGTACCAAGAACATTACTCCAATCATAGCCATAAAATATCCATTGCAATAACCCTATACTCCATCCAAAAATTGGAACCATTTTAATAAATGGAGACTTTAGATACTCTACAACAATTGCCATACTATAGCCATGATCGATTACAAGTAAAATGAATCCAACCGCTAAAGCAGCCAATACGATATATAAAAGATAAGAAATATAACGTATATATTTATTAGGAATAGTTTCATTGCCATAGCATAAAACAATTAAACTCATTTCAATAAAGAAATCAAAACCCAAATAAACAACTACATATAATAAAATCTGTAATGTACTTGCCGGATATAAAACACAACCAAAAATACAGAAAACAATCATGAAAATTGATGAAACCAAAATACTTCTCAGACCACTAAACAACAAAATTTCTTTTGGATAAATCGGAGCTTGAAAAACAAATTGAACATCTGCTTTTCTAAACAACAGTCCTTTTCGCTTGAAGTACTGTATCAAGCCTGGAACACCTAAATACAGTTGTATCACCATAATTAACACAATAAATTCTGATGCGTTTGTGATACCAATCTTATTGAAAAAACTTTTATATCCAGCAGCAAGTAATACAAAATAAGCTATCGCTGCAATTAACATTAAAACAAAAGCTGGTTTTCGAATCGAGCGCTTAAATCCATTGATCAATATACGTTTATGTAAGTAGATTAAAGCATTCATTCTTGAGACTCCTTTTCATCTTCTTTATCTGTTAGAGAAAAGAACAAGTCTTCAATATTTTGATTCTGTGTTCCATCGTTTTCGTAAGTACCAATTACTTTACCATGGTCCATAATATAAAGAATATCCCACAACTCCTGAACCATCTCTAGCATATGTGTACTTAGAAGAACAGTTACACCTTTATCCTTCATTTCAAAGATTACTTTTTTGAGTTCCTTGATTGCGGCTGGATCTAAGCCTACCATAGGTTCATCAAACAAAATAACTTCAGGCTTAATACATAAAGCACAGATAATGCTTACCTTCTGCATCATCCCTTTCGATAACTCATCTCCAAGTTTGTCTTTCTTATCCAACATTTCAAATCGAATCAAAAGTTTTTCTACTTCTTTATCTGTAATATGAGAATGATATGCACGACGAACATATTCGATGTGCTCCATCACAGTCAAAGCTCCAAACATAGCCGGAATTTCAGGTACATACGCAAATACCTTCTTGGCATCCACCGTCTTTGATGGTAAACCATTAATCTTAATTTCACCCTCATAACGCAGTAAACCTGCAATACTCTTGATTGTTGTAGATTTGCCAGCACCATTAGGCCCTAGTAAAATACCAACTTTTCCACTAGGTACTGTAAAACTAATCTGATCAACTGCTGCCACCTTCTTATATTTTTTTGTTAAATTGTTAACCTCTAACATATCGTTAAATCCCCCTATCAACATGCATGAAAGATTAATTGTCATGTATATAAAATTACGCTTACTCTACGAGTATAACATGCAAAGATATGCTTTGCAAATGTACAATCAAAAACAACTTATCAATTATATTAATTTGTGTTAGAATCATCGTGTATTCGGAATGCAATTACGCGTTGATTTTCCAGAGAGTCAGTGTTTGGTGTAAACTGATATTTCGACAAAGTATGTTTGGAGTTCCACTTATAGAATACCGGAGGTCCGTTATCCCAAATTAAGTGATCCTTTTGGATAAGTCGGGTGGTACCGCGCATATCGTCTCATGCGTCCCTTCAATATGATTTGAAGAGACGTTTTTAATTGCAAGGAGAACTCACAATGAAAAGAATGTTAAGCGGTATAAAACCAACTGGACAATTACACTTAGGAAACTATATTGGTGCCTTACGACACTTTGTAGAATCACAGAATGAATATGAAATGTTTGCATTTATCGC
>JABZLM010000048.1 GCA_015256775.1 Solobacterium sp.
TGGTAAATAGATAATGCATATAATAGTAAGATACTATCTTTCCCACCGGAGACACCGACACAAATACGGTCTCCATTTTGGATTAAGTTATAATCAGTATCTGCTTTATAGATAGCACCAATAATCTTTTTTAATGACATAATTTAAGCTCCTCAAACTTTGCTATTATATCATGATGTTGCTATAATATTAACGCAATATGGATGCAGTAATACTACTAAATAAACCGGCTGGAATGACATCGTTTGATGCTGTTGCCAAATGCCGTAAGATATTTCATGAACGTAAGATTGGCCACACAGGGACACTAGACCCTGAAGCTTCTGGCTTAATGATTATTTTGCTTGGTAAATATACCAAGCTTTTACCGTATTGTGTTAAGAATCATAAAGCGTACCAAGCTACATTAAAACTTGGCGAAATGACAGATACTGAAGATGTCTGGGGAACAGTTATCAACACAAAGACGCCATCAATCCATACAGAAGCGGAAATCGCTAATGCAGTTCAATCCTTGACTGGTGATATTTTACAAGTTCCGCCAATGTATTCAGCACTAAAAAAAGATGGTAAGAAACTATATGAGTATGCACGTCAAGGAATTGAGATTGAGCGTGAAGCTAGACCTGTACATATCTCTTCGTTAAAAGTAGAGCAGATAGATGAATTAAACTATTGTATGGATGCAGTGGTATCTTCGGGTACATATATTCGTACATTGATTGCAGATTTTGGAAAACAATTAAATGAACTTGCAATCATGTCATCTCTAGTTCGTACTAAAATTGAGCATCTATCACTTGAGGATGCTTGTAGCTTTGAAGATTTAGAATCTGGAAAGGCATTTCTATCGCCAATTCAGGTAATTGATCCAACATACAAGATTGTTGAAACAGATCGAGTAACGGATATAAAAAATGGTAAGCGTATCAAATTAGATATCACAGATTCACAAGTAATCTTCACTTCAAACGGTGAGTTGCTTGCGGCTTATGCATTACAAGAAGATGGATTGTATCATTGTTTAAGAGGTTTATTTTAATGCGTGTTATCAATATCGGAGTTCATACAGTACAAAAATATCAAAATCCAATGTGTGCTTGCATTGGATATTTTGATGGTATGCACTTAGGTCATCAGGCTTTGGTAAAGGCTACTGTAGCACTTGCAGAAAAACATAACTGCGAATCTGCGCTGATAACCTTTGAACCAGACCCATGGGTTACTATCAAAGGGTTGAAAGATGTAAAGCATATTACCACCATGCGGCAAAGAATTAATCGTGCGGTTGAGCTTGGAATTCAAAATATTATTATTTTAGATTTTGATAAAGAAATGAGTGAACTTTCGCCAACTGATTTTATTCACAAAACACTTGCAAAGTTAAATTTGAAGGGTATCGTTTGTGGCTTTGATTTTCACTATGGATTACATGGTGCAGGTGATTGTAATACACTGAAAGAAGAGACGGAGTACGATGTCGTTGTTATAGATGCGGTTGAAGATGAAGTGGGTAAGATATCTAGTACACGTATCTGTGATGCGATTGTACAAGGTGATATGCCAGCGATTAAAAAGATGCTAGGACAGTTCTATAGTCTAGAAGGTATTGTGCGTCATGGCCATCAACAAGGCAGATTAATGGGTTTTCCAACTGCGAATATCGAGTACTCGGATGAATACTTATTACCGAAAGAGGGAGTGTATGCAAGCATGGTGGAAATTGACCATCATACGTATGGCGCAATGACGAATCTTGGTCATAATCCAACATTCAATACTTCTGAAAAGTTATCTTTAGAAACATATATTATTGGATATAGTGGTACTCTGTATGGAAAAATTCTAAAGGTGCAGTTGTTAGAGTACTTACGTCCTGAGATTCATTTTAAGAGTCGTGAGAATTTAATTTTGCAACTTGAACAAGATGTTAGAGATATTAAGAAAATATTATTAAAGTATGAATGAATTATTTTTAGAACGCATGAAAGAGATGCTGAAGGATGAATATCCTGGATATCTTGAGAAACTAAATGATCCTGCAAGAAAAGGGCTGCGTATTAATACCCTTAAGATTACGCCGGATGATTTTTTTGCGTATACAAATTATGAGTTAGAAAAAAGTCCATTTGCTAAAAATGGATATTATGCAAACTTAAAAAGTGGTGTCGGTTTTACACCTGAACATATGTCAGGATTCTTTTATATTCAAGAACCAAGTGCAAGCTCGGCAGTCACAATTTTAGACCCTAAGCCAGGTATGAAGGTTTTAGATATGTGTGCAGCACCAGGCTCAAAATCAACACAGATTTCTGAAATGTTAGAACAAGATGGCTTACTTGTAGCAAATGAGATTCATCCTACTCGAGCACGTGTACTTTTAGAGAATATTGAACGCTGTGGTAGTGCAAATACAATTGTATTGAATAATGATCCTAAAGATATCTCTAAAGCATTTCCAGAGTTTTTTGATATGGTACTCTGTGATGCACCGTGTTCTGGTGAAGGAATGTTTCGCAAAGAAGATCAAGCAGTAGAACAATGGAGTCTAGAGAATGTACAAGCATGTGCTGTGCGTCAATCGTGTATCTTACATGAAGCATATAAGTGCTTAAAACCAGGTGGAACAATGGTTTATAGTACCTGTACATTTGCAATGGAAGAAAATGAAATGTGCATAAAAAAATTTATGCAAGAACATCCAGATATGCACCTAGTTCCAATTGAAGTCGATTTTGGTAGAAAAGCATTTGATCTTGGAAGTCATACGGATTACGCAAGAAGAATTTTTCCGATGGATGGTGGTGAAGGGCATTTTATTGCGAAACTTCATAAAGATGGTGAACCTACAGAATCAACAAAAAAGGTAATGCAATCACAACCGTTGCTGAAGGAGGCAAAAGAGTTCTTCGATACATTCTTTGTAAAGCAATATCCATATTATTTTGTAAAGAACGACAAAGTATATGGAGGCATTCAGCCATTCTATGAAGTTGGTAAATGTCATTTGCTACGTCATCAGGTTTTCCTTGGTGAAATAGAAAAGAATCGCTTTACACCAAGTCATGCACTATTTATGTCAGCCTACACAAAATTTAAAAATACAATCAATTTAGAGGATGAAGATGTTTTACGATATATGCGAGGGGAACAATTAAATCTTTCTTGTAAGAAGGGATGGTACGCAGTGTGCTATCATGGTGTTGTACTAGGTGGTGCTAAAAGTGATGGTGCTGCCTTAAAGAATAAATACCCAAAAAATTTACGTTTACGATGAAAGGATGAATCCATGAAATTAGACTTATTTTCTTTTATTGATGAAACGATGGCATATTACAAAAGCAAGAGTGCGATATACCAATACGCAGAAGGAAAGCTAAACCAATTCTTTTCGGATGAATTTTTAAATGGAGAAGATCCGGTGATTTCTTTACGTTCTAGAATCAAAGCGGAAGATAGTTTAAAAGAGAAGTTAATTCGAAATCAATTCTATATTCAGTACGAAGCTGGTAAGGATGCAATTTCTCACTTAACTGATTTAATTGGAATTACGATGCAATGTCGTTTTATTCGCAATGAAGATCAACTATATAAAACGTTATTCAATAAATTTACACGTAAGAAGGGAACGCCTTACTTTGTGGCAAATAATGACCCAGATATTTTTATTGATTTAAGTGTTTTTCAGCCACAGATACAGCGTAATGGTTTTACGATTTATCGTATAGATGGTTATTACACATTTAACGACGAAATCATTCGTTTTGAACTACAGATTAAATCACTTGTGCATGCGTTTTGGAGTGAAATCGAACACGAAGTTGTTTATAAGAATCCTGATTTTATACTTTATGATCAATTCAATAAAGATATGTTAGGTGCAATACGTGATAATTTAGATGTTGTTGATAGACAACTTGAAATCATGTATGACGAAATTAGCCATCAAAGCAAGCAGACCCAGATTGGTATGGATGAAGTTGGTTTTAAGCAGTTTGTGGCGCGTAGTATCAATGAATTAGTAAATCGTAAGATGAGAGAATCAGTTGGGTTTACATCTGACTTTAAGAAGTGCTCTGCAATGATTGCACAGTATGTTTATGTTCGTGACTTCATCAATGGAGAACACAATAAAGAAAGAATGATGGATTATCTAGAAACGCTCAATATGCTTGCGACTAGTAAACTTGATTTATCAGAAGAGATTCATCTTGAAAGAGAACATCAAACCGATGACGAATTTTGTAGAATCTTTGCGAAATATTGGCAAGAACAGTTAAACTCGAATTTCCAATGGCACATATTCTTTGCGATGTTATTTAGCATACAGCCAGGTAGTAATATTGATGATTTCACAGATTTCTGTATTATCATTAAACGTTTGCTTATTGAACCAAATTGGTATCGCAACACGTTTAAGCAGTTTGATGATGACAAAGCACTTGCAATTCAGAATGAATTAGAACTTGTTTTAGCTAATGCACTTGTAGCGATAGATGATATTGAAATTGTTCATGAAGATAAAGTGTATTTGTGTATGCAAACATTCCGTCATTACGTGACACAATTAGAGAATGAATACGATGATTACAAAGAATTCATAGAGTACTATGACAAAAACAAGTTAGAACTCGCTAGGTTAATTACGGATCATTTCCATTGAACCTGATATTTTGTTATAATAAACTTGTAAATATAAGAGGTGAATAACATGGCACAAGATTATGTTGTTTTAAATGAGAAGAATGAAAATGGCTTAATAGCTATTAACAAGACAGTATTTAAGTCAATTGCAGAAATCAGCATTGATGATATTGAAAATGCAATTCGTGTACCACAGGCACGCTTTACAAAGCCTTTAACTGTAAAGGTGGATGATAACCAATTACACATCACTGCAGATATTAAAGTGAAGTATGGCGCTAATGTAGCGGCTACATGTGAATTAGTACAGAATAAGATTTATGAGAATATCGTTTTCATGACAGGATTCAAGCCTGCAGATGTGACAGTAAATGTCATTGATTTTGAAATCTAGTATTGACATTTATAAGGAAATTTAGTTAAATAGTATAGGAATTTGAAAAACGGAAAGAAGGAGCACCGCTTCTCACCTGATATCCTACGGATTTGGGTATATGCCGAGATGATCAAAACGATTATTTTAGCAGGTGCAATCTTCGTACCTGCTTTTAGATTTATAGGAGGTTTACTTGGGTAAAATTAAGAATAACAAAAACAGAAGACCAGAGTCCCATGACATGGTTAATGACGACATTCATTTCAAAGAAGTACTAGTAATTGGTCCTGATGGGGAACAACTTGGCACAATGTTACGCCGTGAAGCTTTAGAAAAAGCATACAGTATGGAACTTGATTTGATGTGTGTTGCGCCAAATGCGCCAGTACCAGTATGTAAGATTCTTGACTATGGACGTTACCACTTTGAAGATCAAAAGAAGCAAAGGGAAGCTAAGAAGAATCAACATGTTACTGAAGTTAAGGCATTACGTCTTTCTCCAGTTATCGATCAGCATGACTTTGAAACGAAATTAAAGCGTTCAAGAGAATGGATTGAAGCTGGCCAAAAAGTTCGTATCGATATGCGCTTCCGCGGTCGTATGATTACAAGACAGGAAGTTGGCCGTGATGTTTTAAACAAGTTTACTGAACAGATTTCAGATATAGCAGATGTAAGTAAATCCGCCGCTATGGAAGGTAATACATTATCTGTTGTATATTCACCAAAAAAAGGTAAGTAAAGGAGAATACTATGAAAGCAAAAGCAAGAAAGCCAAAGAAGATCAAAATGAAAACAAAGAAGACCTTCGCTAAGCGTAGCAAGCTTACAGCAACAGGCAAGTTGAAGGTACAGCACAACTTCGTATCACACTTTGCAGCAAACAAGACACACAAGCAGAAGATGCATTTAGCTAAGTCTACAACTGCACACAGTTCTGATTTAAAGCGTACTAGACAGTTGTTGCAAGGTTAATTAGGAGGTAAAGAAGATGAGAGTAAAGGGATCAACACCTACACGTAATAGACGTAAAAAAGTATTAAAACTAGCTAAGGGCTATTTTGGAAGCAAACACTTACTTTACAGAACAGCCCATGAGCAAGTAATGCGTTCTCTCCGTTATGCATATATCGGAAGAAGACAAACTAAGCGTGAAATGCGTAAGCTTTGGATTGCTCGTATCAACGCAGCAACAAGACAGTATGATTTATCATACAGCCAGTTCATGCACGGTCTTAAGTTAGCAGAAATTAATGTTAATCGTAAGATGCTTTCTGAAATCGCTATTCATGACGAAAAGGGATTTGAAGCATTGGTTGACGCAGCTAAGAAGGCATTAGCTAAGTAAGAACTTTAACCGATTTCTATGAAGTCGGTTTTTGTTTGGAAATGAGAAAAGGGATGGTATCACTTGGATATCATCCCTTTAAAGATTTATTGTTCAAGTTGCTTGATTGATAATTCTAGACGGCGAAGAGTTTCTTCTTTACCAAGGATAGAACTGATTTCAATCGCACCACCTGGTGTAAACTGCATACCTGTAATTGCTAGACGCAATGGGAATAGAACTTGTCCATTCTTCATTTCTAACTTAGCAGGTAAGGCAAGTAATGTTGTATGTAGTGCTTCTTCCGACCAATCTTCTTGATTCTTTAAGGCTTCATAAGATGCTTGTAAAGACTTTAGAGCGATAGTTGGATCTGTCTTCATCTTCTTATTAATGAATAAATCATTGGAATAAGAAGGGAAGTTATCAAAGAATGTTAACATCTCTGGAATTTCAGCTAATGTTTGAGCACGTTGTTGTAAGATAGCTGCTATTTGTCTGCGGTTAAAGTTGCCTTTTACTGCTTCATCAATATATGGAGTTACTAACTTCTCGTAGGAATCTAGGTCCATATTTCTTAACCACATACCATTCACCCATTTAAGTTTTTCGGGATCAAAGATGGCACCAGAAGTACCGATATGCTTTACATCAAATGCTTGTACTAATTCATCAAGTGTGAAGATTTCACGATCTTCCGATGGGGACCAACCTAATAAAGCAATGTAGTTTAAGATAGCACCAGGTAAATAACCCTTAGCAACTAAATCCTGGAAGGATGCGTCACCGTTACGCTTAGATAACTTGGAATGTTCGTCCTTCATCACTGGTGGACAGTGAATATATCTTGGGATGTCCCAATCAAATGCATTGTAGATTAAGTTATACTTTGGCGTTGATGACAGATATTCCATACCACGTACAACATCTGTAATGCCCATTAAATGGTCATCAATAACGTTAGCAAAGTTATAAGTAGGGAAGCCATCACTCTTAATTAATACCTGTTCATCTAATGTATTATTTTCAACAGTGATTCGTCCAAATACCTCATCATCAAAGTATGTTGTTCCTGTTTCAGGAATTGTCTGACGAATAACAAACTTTTCGCCAGCTTCAATTCTTGCTTCACATTCTTCGACGGTTAATAACTTACATGGATCATCAAACTTAAAGGATTCACCACGAGCTTCCTGAAGTTCACGCTGTGCTGCAATTAATTCTTCATCGCAGAAGCAATAGTGCGCTCCACCACGTTGAATGAGTTCCTTTGCATATTTAAGATATAGACCGCTACGTACACGTTCAGATTGTACATATGGTCCAAAGTTACCACCATTATCTGGTCCTTCATCATGTTTTAGACCGCAAGCTTTTAATGTGTCATAAATAATATCTGTGGCACCTTCTACCAAACGGCCTTGGTCAGTATCTTCGATACGAAGAATATAAACGCCTTCAGGGTCTTTTTTTGCCACTAAGTATGCATATAATGCAGTACGTAAATTACCAATATGCATATAGCCGGTAGGACTTGGTGCAAATCTTGTTCTAATAGCCATTGTAATACTCCTTTATATTCCTATTTATTTTACGCTTTTTATGTATTTATAACAATGCAGAAAGATAATATTAAATGCGTAATTAGACGTTTCTTGTTAAAATACTAAAGGAAAAGAGGTAATTATGAAGGAAATCGATTTAACAAAATCAGTTTACGAACTAGCAACAACAATTCCTGAGTTCTTAGATATTATGGAAACTTTAGGATTTGGCGGTATGCGTCATTGCGTAGAGGACAACCCTCATACGAAGATTATGACTCCATTAATGGCAGCAGCTAACCATGGTGTTGACCCATCTATTATCGTGAAAGCATTCCAGGATGCCGGCTTTACAGTGATAAACCAATAAGTTAGTAATTCGTAATAACTAAATAGTCTTTGAAAAAAGTCTTTGCATATGAGAGGTTTTTCGCTATAATAGTTATTGCGCTATTGGGATATAGCCAAGCGGTAAGGCAGCTGGCTCTGAACCAGCCATTTCGGGAGTTCGAATCTCTCTATCCCAGCCTAATTGGACCTGTTAATCAGGTCTTTTATTTTATATAATAATAGACATGAATGAATTACAAAGTTTATATAAACAAGATTATCCTATATTTATAGACCCATATCTTGCCTCAAAGTCAATGCAACGACTAAAAGGGGTTGATATGAACTGTGGATTACAATTTACATTACATCCTGGCTTTTCTAGCTATGGACCATATTCACGTTATGAACATAGTGTTGGTGTGGCATGTATCATTTGGTATTTCACTCATGATAAGAAACAAACATTGGCTGGTTTATTCCATGATATTTCAACTAGAGCTTTTTCACATGTGATTGATTTTGTTAGGAAAGATTATTTAGTGCAAGAATCTACGGAAGATAATACACGACAATTCATTCTTCAGGATTCAGTGATTATGAATCAATTGCTGTGTGATGGAATATCCTTAGATGAAGTTTCAGATTATCATGTATATCCGATTGCTGATAATGATTCACCAAGATTATCGGCAGATCGTTTAGAATATACATTAGAAAATTTGTTGAATTACCGCAAATGTACGATTGAAGAAATTGAGAAATATTACAAAGATCTTACGGTCGGTGTTAGTGAGGATGGTAAACAGGAAATCATGTTTCAGAATCCCGATATTGCTGAAGAGTTTGCATTTGGTGCTCTATCTTGTGGAATGATATATTCTTGTGACTTTGATCGTTATGGGATGGAGAAACTTGCTGAAATATTACGTAAGGGATTGAAAGATAAAACCCTTACAGAATCTGATTTATATCTATCGGAAATTGAAGTGGTTAATAAGCTATCGCATAGTGATTTATGTAATACTTGGGATGAATATACAAGACTTTATGATGTTGCAAAAGATCCTTCTGGTGACATCATGGTTAATGCGAAAAAGAGGTATATTGATCCATATGCATGCAAGCATGGAGGAGTTACAACTTTTAGTGCTGCATTTAAAAATGCAGTTAATGAATTTAAGAATATAGATTATCAATATCTGATGAAAGGAATCTATCGAAATGGATAAAGTGATTGTGGTTGCTAGCAAGAATGCTGGTAAGATTAAAGAATTTAAAGAGATGTTAGAACCTAAGGGATTTGAAGTAAAAAGCTTAGCTGATTTTCCGGATATTGGAGAGATTGATGAAACAGGCACAACATTCTCGGCAAATGCAATTATCAAAGCACAGACAATAACAGATAAGTATAATATCATGGCGATTTCTGATGACTCAGGGTTAGAAATTGATGCTTTTGATAAACAACCAGGTGTGCAGAGTGCGCGCTGGTTAGGACATGATACACCATATTCCTATAAGAATCGGGTAGTCTTGGACCGTATGAAAGATGAAACTAATCGTAATTGTCGCTATGTTTGTGCAATTGCGGTTACAAGACCAAATCAAGAACCGGTTGTATTTGAGGATACTGTGGAATGTGTTATCGCTACTGAACCAGCTGGTACGAATGGGTTTGGATATGATCCAATTGTGTTCTATGAACCATTTGGAAAAACAATGGCAGAGATGACAAATGAAGAAAAGAATAGTATTTCTCATCGTGGTAAAGCTGTTGTACGTTTAGAAGCGTGGATGGAACATGAAGGGTTATAGATTTTTATCTGCAATTGCTGGTTTAGCATTATTTCTATCGCTTTTATTAACATCCATTAATTTATTATGCTTTAATCATTCTTTCTTTCGCTTTCAATATTCCATAAATCATACAGCTGAAAGCATTGGTATTTCTGAAGATGGACTCATGAATGCGACGAATGCATTACTTGATTATATGCAAGATAAAAGGGATGATATAAAAGTTATTGAAAAGGTAAATGGTAGTGAACGTGAGGTCTTTGATGAGCGTGAAACACTGCATATGGTAGATGTTAAGAATTTATATCTAAACGCAATGACCACAAGAACGATTCTATTTGTTGGCAGTGTTATGTTATTAACATTTTTGGTGCTAACGCATCGAAATGAAAGTTATATGATACTAGCAAATGCGTATAGAAATGGTCTACTATTCTTGGGCTCACTGCTTTTGTTTGTGGGGATTTATGCAATCGTGGACTTTAATGGCTTTTGGATGAATTTCCATTACATTTTTTTCGATAATGATTTATTTTTACTAGATCCAAATGTTTCAATTATGATCAATATGTTTCCATCAAACTTCTTTTTTGCGGTTGTTTTTGGAATTATAGTATTGTTTATCAGTATGATAGTTTTATTAAAGGTTTTACTAGTGTTGTTGAAACACAGAATTGAAAGAAGGTTAGTATGATTAATGTTGTTTTATATGAGCCAGAGATTCCACAGAATACTGGTAATATTATGCGTACTTGTATGGCGATGAATTGTCGTTTACACCTGATTGAGCCAATGGGTTTTAAAATTACGGACAAGTCGTTGAAACGTGCAGGCATGGATTATGTAAAGGAATTGGATTATAAAATCTATCCTGATTGGCAGACATTTTATAACATGCATGAAGGTTCCTATTATTACATCACTCGATATGGTGAAAAGACACCTTCAGAGTTTAACTATAAGGAAGATGAAGGGAAGGATATATATCTTGTCTTTGGTAAAGAAAGTACTGGGATTGATAAACATATTCTTCATGATAATTATGACCGCTGTGTGCGTATTCCAATGGTGGCAGAAGCACGTAGTTTAAATCTTTCTAACTGTGTCGCAATATGCGTTTATGAAGTTTTAGATCAACTTGGATTTCCAGAACTATCACACACAGAGGTAATTAAAGGGAAGGATTTTTTACAACAGTTTGAATAGGCATATATTTGGACAACCTCATTATTCATAGGTATACTTACAAGGAAAGATGGTGATTACATGTTAGAAACCTTTGATGATTTCATTTCGTTAGCTGTCATTATGGTTATGTTAGTTCTAGCTATGTATTGTTGTCTTGTGATGTCGAGTAAAAAACATTTGAAGTTGATGCAGAGAAGACAAGCGAAACATCGTGATTTTCTTGCGACACTTTCTGATGACTCGGAATGTAATAGTGAGGAGTAAACAATGATTCAAGAAACGATTAGTTCAAACAATGCC
>JABZLM010000049.1 GCA_015256775.1 Solobacterium sp.
GACGACCATCTTCATTAAACCCATAAGGTCCCCATTTTTGCCATTTACCATCATAAGCAAAACCAGTATCTTTGCAAAACTTCTCTATTGCATTACTTATATAAACAAGTACATTTTCTCTTTTTGTAGAAAAGTATACTAAAGGAATCTCATGATTAGAAACACGTGGTTCTAAAGTTGTTATGCCTTCGATCTGTGATGCGTGATAGAACATACTTACTTTATCTCCTTACTTTCTAGACACAAACATTCCATACTCTTTTGGGATTTCTATAACTCCTTGTTTTTCATAATCGGAAATCAGTCTATACAACTCTTCTTTTGAATAATTTTGCCAATCATTCATTTCCTTAAATGATTGGATATATTCCACTAAATCAGAATAATTGCTAATTAGTAATTTATCATCATACTCCAACTTTTCTACATCAGAAAACCAGCCTTCCAGTATTCCTTTGCCATTTTGCAAGGTAAATGTATGCTGTCGTTCTGTTTGGGTGTTTAGCATCTGATTGATGAATGATTCAACACCATTTTCACCATATGTAGCACAGTAGAATATTCCATTCTTTTTTAATACTCTTCTAAATTCTGATAAAGCCTTATCCAGATTAGGAATATGATACAACATCATATTTGCGATGACGATATCAAATCTTTCATCTTCATACGGTAACTCTTCCGCATTTACAACCGCATAATGAATATTTGAATGTTCTCCAATATTGGTTCTAGCTTCTTCAATCATTCCTTCAAATAAATCTGTAACATAAACCTCTTTACAATCACGAAGTAAATTTGTATGTTCTTTCCAAGTAATACCTGTGCCACAGCCAAGTTCTAAAATTGAAGATTCCTTCTTAATGTTATAGTGCTTAACAATCCAATTATTAAAGCCTTCTTTATTTACAGAATAAAGTTGATGTAATCGAATACGGATATTTAGTTTATCTGGTTTTTTGTACTGTGTATCAACTGTATCTGTTGTAACTAATTTATTCATTTTCTTCTATATACTTTTGCTTTCTCTTCTTTTGTCAATAATGCGATATTCTCTACATAAATGTAGAGAAAAGAATTGATACCTACATTAAGAAAAACATATTATGTATTAAGCTCTTATGATGAAATAAGCTATCTGTATTAAATTGAAGTTTATAATACTGTCTTAACCATCAAAATCTCATCATTTTGAAACTCAATTGAAAAACCATTTTTTAAAAATAACTGAGCCGAAGAATTGTCAGCAGCTATATTATCATAGAGTGCTTCTACCCCATTTGCTTTGGCTGCTTCACAAAGAAGTTGAATACCTTGCGTACCAAATCCTTGTTTCCTAAATTCAGCTTTTATAATTACATCACATATATAGATATTACGTAGCTTATCAAAATGATATGAAATTTCACCCACAAAGACTTTATTGGCATCATCTTTTAAATAACGATAGTATCTTTCCTGTCCTGAGTTTCTCACCCATAATGTATACCATTCTTCCCAGTCTTCTTTCGGAAAAGGAATTGTTCCTCCCCATGCATCATTATATGACATCGTTTCTATATCTGCCATCATTGACTCTCTGAACCATAAGTCTTCTAATTCCGGTTTTACAACTTTTAACATTATTTTTCTTCCACGAAAGAGACTCTTTATTATTCTAAAGGCTAAGAATTACTCTGTTATATTTAATCAATAATAGCACTGTGGCTTCAACCTAATTTCTAGTCATTAAAACTACCGTTTCAACATGGCTCGGTTCTCCAACGAGTAACCCATTCAAGCCCTACTGTAAAGGGAACCCGTGGAACACCCATTTTGCCCTAAAATCGGTATGTTGAGCCACCTAAAACCTTGATGTTGCCATATTCATCGAACAAGGCAATATCTTAATTGTTCTTACTTTTTCATCTTTAGCTGTTCTTTGAACATTGTTGACATAGCGTCTTTTCCTTTTTTGGTACCAAGATCATCAATGCTCATTTCTCCCTTGAACACCAATTCCATAATTCCGATGTATGCCTCACCAAGAGCGGCCGTAATCACTCCAGCAGTCCCCGCTGAAATAGCACCACCAATAACAGTACCAGTACCAGGAATAAACTTGATGATATTTGTAACAACCGTCTTTCCGAGTAGAGTAGCACCACCCGCTCCAATGGAAGATGACAGTAACGCTGTGATAATACTCTTATTCACATCAAAACCAAATATAACGGTTATCGAAGCTATCATACCTACCTGCGTAGGTATTAGTAATGCACAGTCAGAGAACGGTATAGGTGCAGCTCCTTCGCCTGCCGCTGCAACTGCTGCTGTTGCTACTGCTGCCTGTGCTCGGCGCTTTTTTTCTTCTAAACAAGCAATCTGCACGTGTTGAAGTGTATCCATCAACTCGTCAGGAAGAACCTCTCCCATAACTTTAATAAGTACTTCAAGTCCATATGACTTAGCAATGCCTAAATCTTCAATTTCATAGTCCTCTGCAAGTACAGGAATAACCTGGATGATATCCAAATTTTCATTAAGTAAAGTTTGTCTCATTTCCTGTGCTTTCTTTTTTGAGAATGACTGAGTAAGTACAACAACGATAGGAACTTGAGTAATCTGGTTTTCCATTGAAAGGTCTTTTAACCATTCAATCTCTTCAGGTTCAATTCTGTTTGATGCAGTGTTGATACAATACCAAATACAGTGAATAGCCTTATTAATGTCCTGGGTTGCAAGACCTTTGCTAATGGTATCCATCACTTCCTGCTTTACCTCAGCCTGAACCTCTTTTCCTAATTCAAAGCCTCTAGTATCATAAATTGCAAGAGGTACACCTTTCTTGGTAATTTTACGCATATGGGTTGTCACAGGTTTTCCCATACCTGTTTCAGCTAACTTTTCTTTAAAAACAGCATTAATAAGTGTGCTTTTACCTACACCAGTTTTACCTGCAACAATAATGTTCAATGTGTTTAGATTCTTTATTTTTTCTGCTATTGCATTAATCGCTTCTTGAGCAATTTTGTCAACATCAATTCCTGCCATTATTCTTCCTCCCCTTTGGTATCTTTATTAGGCACAATTTCTGGTCCCATATTGTCAAAGTCGATATCTTCTGTGTTCAATGATTTCTTATAGACCTTATTGCTGTATTTTTTGACAAGTGGAGGAATAACAACAAAACCTGCCACGGTCAATGCTGCCCCAGCAACAACTAAACCAACTTTCATACATCTACCGTTCTTTTTCTGATTTCTCATGATTTACCTCCTTCATAATAGGCCTTGTAAATTTTACGAATCTTCGTTAATGCGATTTTTCTATTGTTTCTGTAGCACCAATGACTTTCCTATTAAGTCTACTGATGCAACCTTATAACCCGCTGCAAGGATTGTATTCGGCATCGTGTGTGTCGGTGACGGTGCCCAGTAAGCTGAATAATTATATGCTGACTTGCATAGAGTACATCCAATAATGCACTCAATATCTGCGAAGGATAATGTAAGTTCAGTCTTTCCACAATCTTCGAGATACTGTTTCAGTTTTGAAAATTTATCCTTTTCTACCAGCTCTTCGTCCATTTCACCGACCTGAACAAGTGCATTACTGAGTTCATCACGTTTATCGATCATCCAGGAGAAATATTCCTCCTGCTTTGATGGGTTGAACACATCAGCCTCACGCTTGTAAATGATGCGTTTTGTCTCGCTGCCTTCCCGGCTGGAATACCAGTCTAGCTTGTCACCAAAGATTTCTTCTATCTCACTCTTCTTACTTTCCAATCTTTCAAATGCATCCTTGGTATAGACATAGATAAGTAAAGTGAGGTACTTACTTCGTGTCACTGTATAGGAAAGATGATAATCTGCTCCATTCACAGGAACATCATACCAGTTCTGTGCTAACGGTTTTCTAAGTGCAATATCGTTATCTCGACCATCTGCCTTGCAGTAATCCACAAAGTTTGTCCAAAATTGAAGCTGAAGTTCACCCAGATCACCCACAGGTTTTGTCACCTGTTTTTCCTTTTTAGATGACTCAGCAGGTTTTTCCTTTTCTTCAGGCAGCGGGGCTGGAATTGCTCTTCCATCGTTTACCCATGTAACATATATAAGTTTATCCATCTGCTGTGAGGTAAAACTGAACTTCCATCGATTTTCCATAAACTCCAGAAGTTTTTTACTTCTTTTATAAATATTACCTGCTGTCCAGTCAATCTCCTGTGCCACTTCAATTTCGGAATGTGATCCATTCTGATATCCTCTTCGTCCTCCATTCTTGGATGTCTTCTTATCTTCAAAGCTATCATTCTGCAATGCAGAATTGATACTCTGTGAAAGAGGAAGAAGATTTCCAAGAGTACCGGACAGAAACTCAATCTCTTCACTACTAAACTGGCGGAACTGATTACGCCAGTAGTATTTTGATGGAGTCTGTGGAAGGATATGTTCAATAGAAACCTTATCCTTTTCCGTCTTTGTAAACATCTCCCAGCTCACCTTATCCAGGTTATTCTTCTTGGCAAGCTGATACTCATATTCATATAAGAAGTATTTGATGGAATTCCAATAATAGAAACCGCCCTTATTGTCAAAGTGCTTTTCAATCTTTGTTATAAAGTTCGGAAGTGCATACTCGATATTAGCTTCCGTAGTATCATTGATATCATTGATTAAATCATCAATTTCCATTTCCTTAAGGTAAATGCTTCTTACAGCACGATAATACTCACTGCTTCTGAATGTGGCATTAAAGTAACCAAGACGGAAACAGATAAAGATGAATCTCTCAACCGCTGTAAACAGTTCGATTCTTTTCTCCGGCGGCAAGTCCCTTCGACCAATCACTGTCATTATTAAAGGCCTAAAGTATCCGATTCCTATACGATTCAAACGGTCAACCCATACCTTTTCATCATCAGTAAGGTTATCGCTCTGCATTGGGAAGAAGGTATCATACCAATACTTCGCCATGTCCTTAAGGCTGTTTACATAGTTCAGAATCTCTGATGGTTCTAATTTAGAAACCTCAACGGTATCTGCTTCGCCAGGTTCGTCCTCAATATCAACATCAGGGTCATACTCACTATCCCCAGCAACTGCCGGAAATTCGCCTGATACAACAACGGTCTTCTTTTCAAAAATATTCTTTGCTGAGAACTTATTTAATAAGAAGTGGATATAATCATCACCTTTCCTTCTAGAATAGGCAAAGTAAGCTATCCAATGTGCTCTTAAAAACTCGTCATCAGAAAGAGGGGTCTTTTCATTTCTTCCAAGCTGATAATAAACTTCCTTCCACGTATCGTTTATCTGTTTACGAAGATTATCCTTATCCATCTTATCGAACTTGTCATCAGCATAAAGTGTTGTCAGATATATCAAACGGTTCTTCAGCAGTTCCAAATTCGTAAGTTTCTTACCACGATTGTTCATAGTTTCAAAAGCAACAAACACGTCATAATCATCATCGATTTCATGGAGGTTGAACATCAATCTCTGAGTTAATTTCAGATACAGTTCATTGATGCCATCCATTCCTTCGTTCTCGTAAAGAGCAACCAGGTTTTCTCTAAAGAAGTTCTTTGCAAATTTAAGATTTCTTGTATAGTACGTTTCATTTATAGTTCCAGAATATGGTTCATTGAAAATTCTATACTGCAGATAATCGGAACTTGGATTATCCACCTCATAGCCGAACAGGTATGTTGTAATCTGTTTATTCGGTGGTCTGTGCTGACAGATATACTTGGAAATGACATCCTCTAATGTTTCGTATCCAAGTACAATGTCTCGGTCAGATAAGCCTTCATTTTCCTTTAAGGTTCTGGAGTACTCTACGATTTCATTTAGAAGAATGACAAAGCTGGTAAGTCTCTGCTGTCCATCAACAATGTGGCAAGGTTTAAATCCTTTCGACACCATCCACAGGTCACTACTCCATGATGTTGTCTCGGACGATTTCAGATTTTTTAGAGACAGTAAGCCCGTGTAATGATATCTACCGTCCTGCAAATTAATTAGATCATCCCAGAAATCCGCAAGTTGTGACTGCTGCCATGCGTACCCTCTCTGATAATCTGGTATTCTGAATAATCTGTTTTGAAATAACAGAGATAGTGGTTGAAGTTCATTAGCCATTATTCATACCTCCTAACATTCACTTTCGTTACTTGTTTTTATCTGTTCTCCATCCGGAAAGATAAATGACTGCTCGAATGTAACTTCCATCACATCAGCTATCTGTTTCAACTCGTCAAGAGTAACAGTATCTCGTTTCAGTTTCTTACCAAAGTTCTGTGGTGTCTGGCCAATCCTTCTGGCAAGTTCTGAAACGCTTATATTCTTTTTATTACATAATTCTTTAATCATATCAGATGTTTTCACGTGCTGACCTCCATCCACTTAACTAATAAAGCATTTATAATTGTTTCTCAATCCAAATATCAATTCTGCTTTTTACATTATTATAGTAAGCTTCTGTCCATGATTTTGAATAAGAAACACTATAATTATCTATGTATGTACCATCATTTTTTTCCAAATCGAAGACTCTATATTTTCCATTTTCTTTTCTTACAAAGGAATTTTCTAATCCGTACCATTCAACTATTTTATTAAAATCGTACGCAAAGTGTTCCAGCCATTTTGCAGTTCCAGCTTTAGTATAAGTATTTTCTAATCTACAATCAGTTTTACCTTCACATTTTCTTTTCAAATCAAATAACATATGGTCTATCCGGTCATAAAACTTATTGTATCTTGACGTATTTAATCCTCCCATTTCACAAGGAAAGAAGAAAATCGGTTTACTACGATAATTCTTAAATGTTTCTACAAAATTAGAATTAAAACCTTCATGATCCTTTATTCGTTTTACAGATAACAAAGCATCACAAGTACATTTCACACCATCGATAGTTTTATACTTGTGAGATTCCAAAGGGTATCCATCAGGGTCTTTATAAAATTCATAAAATACTTCCCAAGCTTTTTCGCTATCTTCGTATTTATTCAAAATACAGTTCATTAAATCAATATCAAATTCAAAAACATCTCTATATGTTAGATTTTCATTTACAAATCCCATTATCATTCCCCACAATATATTTCTATATTCATTTCATCTTCATATAGCTTAGTATAAACTATTTGGTTTATAAATTCAATATTTCTATATTTTTCGCTTGTAAATTTTTTATGAACATTTTTTATGAACATATAGTATCAGAATATCTGTCCCAAAAAACTACCTTGTATCTATAAGATTTTTTCATAGAAAATGCAAGAAGAAATTAATCAAATACTATTCTTCTTACATTCATTACTACATCTATTGTTTTGTACTTGTTTATGAATCTTCTATTTCTTTTAGTATTTTACCTTCTTTTGTTTTCCATGTCCTAGGGCCACTTACACTATATCCAAGGATAAAATCTGCTGCAGAAGAACTTGAAAACAATATGTCCTCTGTTGTAATACAATTCTGTACTTTATCTGAATTAAAAAGCGTCTGTCTTAATTTCTGCATTCCTGCACTTAATGATTTAGCTGATGTTTTTTCATTAACCATAGTTCCAGCAAATACAACAAATCCTTCAGTAGTCACTTTTCCTGTTGCATTAACAGAACCCGATGTAATAAATAATAACTCATCATCAACAGTAGAGCTTGATGAAACCACTTGAGCGAAAGGCTCTAACACTTTATATCCAAGGGCGTTGATAAGAACTTTCACGTTGTCAACAAACTCTTCCATAACAGCTATCTGCGACTCTTTCATAACAGTATTTCGATATGTATTTTTTGTAAGCACAAGATATCTTTACTGTTTCTTGCGATTTCTACAAATCGATTTTCTAGATACTTTATGAGTGCTTTATTTAAGTCTCTACCAATAAATACAACCGCAGTATTCCAGTTATACTTTTCTTTTTCAGCTTGATAATTTCTCAAATGCTATACAAGTCTTTCCTTTACATTTTCAGCTTCACCAATATATATGGAATCAGATCCATCATCTTCTTTGCAAAACAAAAAAGTATACTCATGCCTGGGTGATATCATCACGGTCACAGGAAGAAACCTCAATGCGTGGAATCTTGATTTCTTTTCCGTTCCAATTTGATAACACAGCTGTAATCAGACTATCCACCGTTCCATTCACAAGAATAATTCTATTGATTTTCTATAAGCCATTTCTAATCACCGCCATTCAATATTTTTGTATGGTCAACCTATACTCAATATTCTTGTATGGTCAACCTTGAATTTTGCTTTCATTTTAAAGGGTAATACAAAGAAATAATACGCCTATAATTTCCTGCCATTAATCCTCAATAGCTCCTTATTTCAAGCCTTTTTCACACTTTTACTTGTGTACCTTAGTCAACAATACTACGCTCTCAACATGTGGTGTAAAACAGAATAGATCAACTGGTACAATCTTTTTAATCTTATATCCGGTTTTCTTAAGTGGTTCAATATCTGTTACCTGCGTATATGGATTACAGGAAATATACACCACTCTATCTGGAGAAAGCTGTGCTAGTTTATGCATGAATGGTAGTGTCATTCCAGATCTTGGTGGATCTAGAATTACGACATCTGGTTTTGTATTCATACGTTGAATAAACTCTGCCGCATCTGCTGCATAGAATTCTGTATTTAGCAATTTGTTATGCTTCGCATTGTTTTTTGCATCTCGTATAGCTTGTGGATTGATTTCAACTCCAATAACATGCTTTGCAGATTGAGCCGCTAGTAAAGAGATTGTTCCAATACCACAACATGCATCCAATACAACATCAGTATCTTTAATCTTCGCAAGTGATAGTGCTGTACGATAGAGCACTTCTGTTTGCTCTGGATTGACTTGATAGAATGACTTAGAAGAGATACGGAACTCTAATCCACCAATACGGTCAGTGATATATCCCGGGCCATATAATATCCTTTCATCTTTTCCAAGTATCATGGATGTACGTGCACGATTAAAATTCAGAATAATCGTTTTAATCTGTGGATACTTCTTAACAAGTGCATTTACAAAGTTCTTTGAACTTGGTAATCCCTTTGAACCAATCACGATATCAAGTAAAACATCATTGGTTGCTTTCGAGATACGAATATACGCATGACGTAACGTACCACTACCACTATCTTCATCGTAAGTTTCGATACGCATAGATTCCGCTAACTTACAGATGGTTGTTAGAATCTCATTTGCGAGTGTATGTTGAATCAAGCACATCTCACTAGGTACTTTACGATGACTATTTTCTTCATACATGCCTGCATAGATTCTGTTTGTCTTTTTATCTCTAGCAAAGCTTGCATAGATTTTATGACGATAGTGATACGGGTCTTTCATGCCAAGCACCGGTTCTACCGCTTTGGTACGGAATATCTTACGCATCTCTTCGCGTTTCATTTTTAATTGTTCTTCATATGGGACATCGATGTATGCACATCCACCACACTTCTTACTCACTGGGCAATACTTCATAATGTTACCTCTTTTAATGTATATACAACATTATCTGTTACTTTTCGTAAAACTTCATAGGACTGGTGACCATTTGAGATCAGTACACAGTCATGAATACCAAGTGCTTCCGCAACTTCTTTATCATGAACAGTGTCACCAATATACTTACATTCAGATGGTTCTACATCACTCTTTTCCATCCAAATCTTTGCCATCTCAACTTTTGAAGCCGCAAGCATATTATCAATCCCTAGAATTTCATCAAAGTATTGATCAATTCCTAATAGCTTGCACTGCTCTACTAGTTTATCGTGACGCGATGCGGATAGAATGACATTACGATATCCAAGTTCAATTGCTTTTTCTACCGTAGAAATAAAATCATCCATCAAAGAGCACTCATCAAAGCGACGGTCATATTCTTGATTGAATTCAAGAGATACTTCCTCGTAACTTTCTGTATCAAAGGTATAACCAATATGGTAATAATAATTTATTACAGGAAACGAGAATGTATTCAGGTAGTCCTGTTTTGTGACAGGATACTTCTCCATCCCCCTCTTTTTCAGCATTTCATTTTCGATTGATAGGCACAATTGTAAATCATCTAAAATTGTACCGTTAAAGTCCCAAATTAAAGTTTTCATGGATTGATTATATCATCTCTTTTCGATGTCCAAGAAAAAAGGGCTCTCTAAAATTACTTGGGGTTGGGGTACCGCAATGAGAAATCTTGGGGTAC
>JABZLM010000078.1 GCA_015256775.1 Solobacterium sp.
GAAATACGTAAAATTAATGATACAATTAAATCCAACTTTATCAAAAGAAATCAAGGTAACGCTAGATGATTATGTTCAGTATGGATTAAGAAAGGGTATTACAATTACCAAAGAGCAGTTACGTAGCTTCGAAGAGCATATTGATTCTGAACAGTTATATCAAAGATGCTTACACAAGTTATCGCTAAAGGATAGAACGGTTTATGAGATGCGTAAATGGCTAAAAGAAACAGAACTTGCGGATTATCAAGAAGTGAATGTATTGATTGATAAGTTGATACAAAAAGGATATCTGGATGATGAAAAACTATGTAAGGAACAAATACAAGCATTATCAAATAGTTTATATGGTCCAAAGCAAATTCTCTCGAAGTTAAAACAACGTGGTGTAAAAGAGAATTGTATCCTTGCATGCATGGAACAATCTAAACTCAATGAATATGAATTTGCATTAGCATATGCCACAAAGGTTTTAAGACAAAGTCAGAAGTCATCAGTCATAAAAACGAAGAATACGATTCGTAATAAACTGATGACAAGAGGGTATTCTAACAGCACAATCGAAAATATTGTCTCAGAGTTAGATTATTCTGCTAATCAAGAAAATGAAGATGTACTATTAGAGAAGCTAGTGCGTAAAGCTATGAAACGGTATGAAAGAAAATATTGTGGATATGATTTGAAGACACGCATCTTTCGATATTGCTTAACACAAGGATTTCATAGCGAAGATATTAATACGGTGATGGATAGAATGGAGTGGAGTCATGACGAAGATAAATGAATTTGAAGTAGGCAAGAGATATGTTTTGCCACTATTAATAAAAGATGTAAAGAATGGCACAACGAATAAAGGTGCTCAATATCTATCTCTTGTTGTACAGGATAGTTCGGGTACTATTGATGGGAAGTTTTGGGATGTTAAACAAGAAGATAAAGATATTGTACATGTTGGTTTAGTTCAAGAAGTTAGTTTTGAAGTATTGGACTATAATCATAACTTACAGATACGTATCAATCGTATTCAACCGCTAGATCAATCAACATTGAATATGAGTGACTTTGTAATTTCGAGTACACAAAGTGAAGAAGAACGTAGTCATAAGCTTCATGAAATTTTAGATTCCATTCAGAATGAAGTCTATCGTAAGTTAGTAAAGGGAATGTTAATCCATTCTGGAAGAAAGTTTATTGAATATCCAGCAGCTTCGCAAATTCATCATAATTATTTAGGAGGTCTCAGTGAGCATTCTATAAGTATGGTTGAAGTGTGCCAGATGCTATGTAAACACTACCCACAATTAGACTATGATTTACTTGTTTCTGGGGCATTAATACATGATATTGGTAAGACAGCAGAGATGAGTGGAGCGATTGCGACGGAATATACATTAGAAGGAAAACTAGAAGGACATATTTCCATTGCGAATGGTTGGTTAACAGAGGTTGCCGCAAAGGAACATCTAGAAGATTGTGAAGAGACAATCATGTTACATCATATGATTCTCTCACATCATGGAAAGATGGAGTTTGGATCGCCAGTATTACCTAAACTACAAGAAGCTGAAGTTTTATATTTGGTAGATAATTTAGATGCACGTTTGAATATGTTAAGTCAGGCTTTCTCATCAATCAAGCCAGGTACATGGACACCAAAACTATTTGCGTTAGAAAATCGTCAATTCTATAAACCGAAAGGAAAGGAATAAACATGGATTTACGTTTAGTAGCAGTTCAAATTGTTCGTAAAGCATTAACTGCAGTAGG
>JABZLM010000009.1 GCA_015256775.1 Solobacterium sp.
ATGTCACACTGACACTCTTTGGTACATGTACTGTAATTGTACTGACCTCTCCACTTACACATGCCCATCCTAATCCATCAATCACGACGTCTACCTTTGGCATATCCTTATGGATTGTATATTTCTTCATTTCTGTCTCAATCGCAGTTGGCACAAATAATGTTCCAACGTGTGTATTCCATTTTTCATCTGCGTAGTTACCGTTGGTACGATGAACGTTGAGACGATCACTCAAATACCATACGCAGCTTGCATGATTGCAGCCAGATAAATCTAGACGTGCAAGTCCTCCTATAAAGAAGCTTTGCTCACCACGCAATTGGAACACCTGTGGTTTCACATTCTTGCTTGGCATGATTGTCTTTAAATCTGCCTCACTTACTTCCATTAACATACTATTACCAATTTCGATACCTGGTGTATCGATGTAAGTATGTCCATCAATTTCTAATTCATTGAAATCTAGGGTAGTGCCTGGATATCTAGAAGCGGTAAGAACCTGTGTAGACATCAAGTTATTGATTAAAGTACTCTTGCCAGAGTTAGCCTTACCCATTACAACGATTTGTCTACCATTTGCAAGTTCATCAACGCATTCTTTAATTTCTTCGACACCCATCTGTTCTTCTTTGGACGCAAGAATTAACCGTTCAATGCGAATACCCAAATCTTTGAGTCGTCCAAAGACAAAATGTGCAATCTTCTCTTCTCCACAAGATGCAGGCAATAAGTCTCTCTTAGTCGCAATCATTACAATATCTTTATCGGCAAGTTTGCGATTAATCCCGTTAATAATTCCTGCTTCAAAATCATATAGATCAATTACCCAAAGAATTAGTGCATCCATCTTTGCGATACGGTCGATGACCGCATCAGGATCGATACCTGTCTTCATGGAGATTGTTAAATCATCATAGTGAATCAAACGAAAACATCTTTGACAATATTCTGCGTCCGCTTTTGGACTATAGCCAATCGCTTTTGAATCAGTTGTTTGTAATACTGCACCGCAACCTTTACATACTGTCATGATTAGCCTTCCTTCTCATCAAATAGACTTAAACGCTCTACATCTTCATGTACTTCGTTATCTACGTCTGTCGGTATATCAATAATACGACACTCATCAATACCACGGTATAGATTCCATCCATCTTTCAGAACAAGTGGTGAACCAAATCCACTTTCACGTGGTTTGAGTGGCACTTCAGATGCACGTAATACTTGTCTTTCAGGATCTTTGAAGATTAACTCTTCTCCTGCACTCACTGCCTTGGCAAGCGTTACAATACTTGGATTTGTCTTTAAACGTTTACAAATGAGGTTACCCTTCATTGGTCGATTACCAAAGACAATTTCTTCCGTATGAACACGCTTCATCTGACCAACGTTTGTCATATAGAGCACAGCTGGATCTTCTGCGTTCATCACACAACCCCAAGCAAGAGAATCCCCCTTACCAAGGTTCATTGCCTTAACACCCTTAGACTTAACACCTGTGGCTGGAATATCTTCAATCGCAAAGCGATAGGAATAACCATCTTTACTTACCATCAAAATCTGTTGGTTACTATAGGCGATAAAGGCATTGATCATCTCTGCATCCTTACCAAGGTTCATCGCAGCCATGACTTTATTGTTACGCTCTACTTGCCAGTTATTCACTGGTGTCTTCTTGATTTGACCAGCAGAACTTACTGTCACAATCCATGCATACGTATCGAAACTCTTGATAAGAATTGCATTCTTAATCTTGTCTTCTCCATCGATACGTACAACTTTATTTAGATGCATACCAACATCTTTCCATTTGCCTTCGTCAATTTGCCAAACTGGAATAGATGCGTAATTACCTTTGGATGTAAATAGTAATAATGTATCGAGTGTATCGCACTCTGTTGTACCAATCAGTACATCTCCATCTTTGATGGCTGTTTCTTGGTCGCCGACTGCGTTATAGCTACGCATAGATACACGCTTGAGATAACCATCACGACTGACAGTCACTACAACACGCTCATTCGCAATCATCGCAGTCTTATCATAGTTGATTTCTTCAACTTCAGCTTCAATACGTGTACGACGTTCTTGACCATACTCTTTCTTCACATTCCGTAATTCCTTGATAATTACGGAATGCAATACATTTTCATTTTCAATGATTGCTTTTGTCTCTTCAATCTGATTGACAAGTTCCGCAAACTCTTCGCGTAATGTAATAATATCCGTATTGGATAAACGATATAGACGTAAGGAAACAATAGCTTCAGACTGTGGTTCATCAAAGCCAAATTCATTCATCAAGTTACGTTTCGCATCACCCTTATCTTGGGAAGCACGAATAATGCGAATCACTTCATCTAAGATTGAAACAGCCTTCATCAAACCTTCAATGATATGACAACGGGCTTCCATCTTATCTAACTCATAGCGTGAACGACGTAATACGACTTCCTTACGGAACGCGATAAACGCATCTAATAGTCCAAGTAAACCTACCTGGACAGGACGCTTATCAATGATTGCGACGTTATTGTAGTTATAGTAGACCTGTAAGTCTGTATTCTTATAGAAATAATTGAGAATCATATTGGCGTCGATATCCTTACGAACATCAACGACAATACGCAAACCTTCACGGTCAGATTCATCACGTACATCTAAGATACCATCGATATCTTTCGAAACACGAATTTCATCCATCTTCTTAACAAGCTGTCCTTTGACAACTTCATAAGGAATTTCTGTGACAATAATTTGTTGGCAAGATTTCTCCTCATGAATTTCACACTTAGAACGCACAACAATTCTACCTTTACCTGTTGTAAAGGCATCACGGATACCTGCCTCACCTTGTACGATACCGCCAGTTGGAAAGTCAGGACCAGTTAAAATATCCATCACGTCTGTCAAAGCACTCTCTGGATTTTGAATACGATAGATTGTCGCATCCACTACTTCATTTAAGTTATGTGGTGGCATGTTTGTGGCATAACCTGCCGCAATACCTGTCGCACCATTCACTAGCATGACTGGAAACGGTACAGGTAGTACTGTTGGTTCATGTTCTGTGTCATCAAAGTTCGGTGCCATTTCAACGGTATTCTTATCCAAGTCTTCTTCCATGACTTGTGTAACCTTGGCAAGTCTAGCTTCGGTATAACGCATCGCAGCTGCTGGGTCATCATCAATAGAACCGTTATTACCATGCATGTCAATGAGTGGTAAACGTACCTTCCAGTCTTGGGACATACGTACCATCGCATCATATACAGAAGTATCACCATGTGGGTGATAGTTACCGATTACAAGACCGACTGTCTTAGCAGACTTGCGGTATGCATGGTCCCATGTATTTCCATCATGGTACATCGCATATAAAATTCTACGCTGTACTGGCTTTAAACCATCACGCGCATCTGGTAATGCACGCTCTTGAATAATGTATTTGGCATATCTACCAAAGCCAGCTCCCATAATATCTTCGAGTAGCTCTGGTCTATATTTTGTATTGTCAACGATTGTCTTCTTCTTAACCATTAGCCCTCCAAGTCAAATGTATCTTCTAATGTAAATGAAACGTTATCTTCAATCCACTTACGACGTAATTCTGCTTTATCTCCCATGAGTACAGTCACACGACGTTCAGCCTTTACACCATCACTGATACCCACTTTAATCAGTGTTCGTTGGGATGGGTCCATTGTTGTCTCCCATAACTGCGTAGCGTTCATTTCACCTAAACCCTTATAGCGTTGAATTTCCACTTTACCAAGTTTACGACGTAAAGCATCTAATTCTTGATCACTGTAGACATATTCTGTCGTCTTACCCTTTGTCACTTTATAGAGTGGAGGTAAGGCGATATATACCATTCCCTGCTCTAACAGTGGACGCATGTAACGATAGAAGAATGTTAATAATAAAATCTGAATATGCGATCCATCGTCATCCGCATCGGTCATAATGATAACTTTGCCATAATTCGATTCCTTGTAGTCAAAGTCAGGACCAACACCTGCGCCTAAAGTATAAATGAGTGTATTTAACTCTTCATTCTTTTCAATATCGGCGAGTGTACATTTCTCGGTGTTTAATACCTTACCACGTAGTGGCAAGATTGCTTGATAGTGAGAATCCCTACCTTGTTTTGCGGAACCTCCGGCAGAATCACCTTCGACTAAGAATAACTCTTTCACACGAGCATCCTTTGTCTGTGCAGGTGCTAGCTTACCAGATAATACCTTTTCACCCTTACCAACACGCTTACCCTTACGGATTTCATCTCTTGCCTTGCGTGCAGCGATACGGGCAAGGGATGCCTTTAACATCTTACGTACTAATGTATCGGATTGATTGCGATTTTCTTCTAACCAGAAGGATAACTTCTCCGAGACAACTGCTTCTACTGCAGTCTTTGCTTGTGGGGTTCCAAGCTTACTCTTGGTCTGTCCTTCAAACTGTAATAATCCTTCAGGGACAGATACAGAAAGAATTGTTGTAAGACCCTCACGTACATCTCCACCTTCTAGGTTTTTATCCTTAGCCTTTAATAGACCATATTTTCTTGCATAGTCATTGATAGCTTTTGTAAAAGCACCCTTAAAACCAGCTTCGTGTGTACCACCATCACCAGTGCGAACAAGGTTAACGAAACTGTAAGTATTCTCTTGATAATCATCTGTATATTGGAAAGCAGCTTCTACCTGGATACCATTGGCTTCCCCACTAAACTTCACAGGGTTCATTAAGACATTGCGATCTTCATGTAAGTATTCTAAGAAAGCTGTTAATCCATCTGCGTATAGATATGTTTCTGTTTCATTTTTCTTATTGCGTTTATCGCTAACGACCATCGCAATTCCACTTAACAAGAAAGCTTCTTCACGTGCTCTTTCACACACAACATCATACTTGTATTCAGTTGTAGAGAAGATACGTGGATCTGGTTTGAAACGTACCGTAGAACCAGTACGATTGGTCTTACCGAGATGTTCTAGCTTACCAATCTTCTTACCACCATCCGCAAATTCCATACGGACGAGTTCCCCATCATGTGCAACCTCTACAGTTAGCCATTCACTTAGCGCATTTACAACAGAGGCACCTACGCCATGTAAACCACCCGCTGTCTTATAGCCTCCTTCACTAGAGAACTTACCACCAGCATGGAGCACAGTAAAAATAACCTGCAATGTATTCACACCGCTAGCATGTTGACCGATAGGCATACCACGACCTTCGTCCTGAACAGTGACACTACCATCTGCCTCTAACGTAATTTGGATTTTCTTACCATAACCGTTTAACGCTTCATCGATAGAATTGTCAACGATCTCCCAAATCAGATGGTGCAATCCTCTTGTATCGGTAGAGCCGATATACATACCAGGACGCTTTCTAACTGCCTCTAAACCTTCTAAAATTTGAATACTGTTATCATCATATCTATTCGCCATGCAAAAACTCCTAATAACCTATGTATTATATCATAATTAGGTCACTTTAATATCCTTGTCCTACGACAATCTACACGTTCATTTTACTTGATTTTGTCACAACCAAAGGGTTTTAAATCAATTTGATTTTATATCTAAAATACTGATGTGGTAATATATCAACAGGGGGATTTAATCTATGCTAAATTTCATTGGCGTTATTATATTAAGTTATTTATTTGGATCAATTCCATGGTCACTTGTCATTGGGAAAGTGTTCTTCCATAAGGATATCCGTACCGAGGGTTCAGGTAACCTTGGTGGTACCAATGCAGGTCGCGTATTAGGTAAGAAAGTTGGTATCATCGTCATTGTCCTAGATGCACTCAAAGCATTCTTCTCAATGTTACTGGCTAGCTACATCGCAAAGGATGCCATAATTTACGCAGGACTAGCTTGTTGTATTGGGCACTGCTTCCCTATCTTTGCACAGTTTAAAGGTGGTAAAGCTGTTGCGACTTCCTTCGGTTTCTTTTTAGGTATCGCTACATTTATCAATCACCAATACTTCTTTCAGTTCTTCTTACCACTCCTTGTATTCTTGGTAAGTCTCTATCTTTGTCGTATGGTTTCCTTATCCAGCATGATTGGCTTAGGTTCTAGTATTCTCATTAGTTTCTTTATTAGAAATCCACTATCAATTACACTTTCCGTCTTTGTATTATGGCTATTTGTGGTATATCGTCATCGTGCAAATATCGAGCGTATAAAAAATGGTACAGAGAGTAAAATCAAATGGATGGGTAAATCATTATGGGAAAAATAGAAAAATTCACATTACCAATTGAGCCTTTACACCAAAGTCCTCGTAAAGTCTGGGTATATCTACCAGATAGTTATGATACAAGTAAAAAGAAGTATCCTGTTTTATATATGTTTGATGGTCATAACCTCTTCTATAATAAAACAGCTACTTATGGTAAATGTTGGGGTATCAAGAAATATTTAGATAAGCAGAAACTAGATATCGTCATTATTGGTCAAGATTGTAATCACATCGGTGATGAGCGCCTCGATGAATACTGCCCATTCACCGCAGAAAAGACTTTCACAGGAATTCAAATTCAATCCTGTGGACAGATTACTGGTAAGTGGTTTATCGAAAAACTCTTACCATACTGTCAAAAACGTTATCGCATTCATACAGATCGTAAACACGTAGGTATCGCTGGTTCTTCCATGGGTGGAATCATGTCTGAGTTTATGATCAGCGAATATAACGATTATTTCTCAAAAGCAGGTTGTGTATCCCCTGCCAATATCTTTAACTACCATGTGCTATGTAATCACATTCAAAAGATGAAGTTTAAAGAAACTCATATTTATCTTGATTTTGGATCTGATGAAGAACGCACAAAGAAAGGCCTTGTAAGAGAGTTAGATATGTTATTGAATATCAATCATCTCTTTACCCAAGGTGGTTGCGTTACTTATCCAAATCTTGTAGTAAATGGTACACACAGCGAAAAATCTTGGGAAGGTATTTTCCCTATCATGTTGGAATTCTTATTCCCAGAATTATACAAAAAGAAAAAGTCATAAAAAGCCACAATCAACCAAGATTGCGGCTTTTTGTTTAACAATCACTATCTTCAAATCCAACAATCAGACCCTGGTCTGATACATAGTAGGCACACACAATGGTACATGGAATAATACCAACCTTCGCTTCTGGGAAAGACTGTAGAATTAAATTCTTAATATCATTTGCCATAGATTCATTATTGCAGTGAGCAATATGAACTTTCTTTCCGTTATAACGATGTGCAATCATCTCCTCAAAAATCTTATTTGTGGCCTTCTTTTCACCACGACACTTATGCAAGATTTCAAGTGTACCTTGATCAGATGCCTTACCTACACAACGAATACCCAATAATCCAGATAACTTGGCAATTGCTGGACTCACACGACCATTACGCGCTAAATTGTCTAAGTTTGCGATATTAAATAATAAGTGTGTATGTTTCTTATACTCATTAATCGCATCACAGATTTCACTAAAGCTTAATCCCTGTGCAATTAATTCCTTTAACTTTTCAATAATTAATAGAATTTCTGGTCCTACAGATAATGAGTCAATGACGTAGATATTGGCTTCTGGATGTTCCTCCAAGAAGAGTGATCTACCCTGCATCGCTGCCGAATAGCATCCGGATAATCCACCCGTAACTGTTACCGCAAAAATCGTATCGGCACCATCAAATGAACTTGCCCACTCATAGGCATTTGGACATGAAGTGGATGTTTTTCCCTTCGTATGTTTGAGTACGGATAAGAAACGCTCAACATTCGTACGTTCATCATCAAAGAACTCTCCCTCATTCATAATAACTTTTAGAGGAACCGTTCTATAGTCAATATCTTCAATGTGAAATACGTTTGAAGATGAATCTGATACAATTCTATACTTCATCGCGACCTCCTGCTTTTAAGCTACATGCATTATAAATATTCATTTCTTTCTACGCAAAGCAATTCACGAATGTTTCACGCAAATGAAAAAAAGTCGGTACAATTCACCGACTTTTGTAACAAATCATGAGGTGATTCGGCCTATTTCTGCTTTGAGTTTCTTGTTGTTTTTGCAAGAATACCAGTCGCCTTTAAGACTTCATCTACCTGCTCAACTGGAATGATCGTTAACTTTTCTTTCACTTCTGGTGCGATATCCTTTAGGTCATCTTCATTCTCTTTTGGAATATAAACCGTCTTAACACCAGCTCTAGCAGCTGCCATCAGTTTTTCAGACAAACCACCAATTGGCATCACACCACCACGTAAAGATACTTCCCCTGTCATCGCAATTAATGGAGAAACCTTCTTCTTGGTGATTAGTGAAGCCAAAGCAGTTGTTAAAGTGATACCTGCAGAAGGTCCATCTTTTTTAACAGCACCCTGTGGAACGTGGATATGAATATCATGTGTCTTTAAAATCTTATCTGCTTCTGGGAATTTCGATTTCACAAGAGATAATGCAATCCGTACAGACTCCTTCATCACATCGCCAAGTTGTCCCGTCACAATTAACTGTCCACTGCCCTTCGTTAATAGGGTTTCGATAAACAGAATCTCTCCACCACTTGCAGTCCATGCAAGACCTGTTACGATACCAGGATTCTTTTGAACTGTGAGTTTTTCATGGTGAAGTGGTTTCATATCTAGCAGTGTTGGTAAATCACTTGCCTGAATGACAATCTTTTCTTGATGACCTCTTGCAAGTTTAACGGCGATAGCACGGCATACAGAATCAATTCTCTTCTTGAGTCCACGTACACCACCCTCCATCGTATAGTCCGCAATGATTGAACGTATCGCATCCTCACTAAATTCTAACTGTTCATTTGGAATGCCCATCTTCTCAATTGCTTTTGGAATCAAATGTCTTTGGGCAATCTGGTACTTTTCACTTGCTGTATAACCTTGGAAGTCAATCACTTCCATACGGTTTAGTAACGGTTCAGGGATAGAATCCAATGTATTTGCGGTACAGATAAAGAGTACATCAGAAAGATCATACGGAACATTCATGTAGTGATCTGTAAAGTTATTGTTTTGTTCAGGATCAAGAACTTCTAAAAGTGCACTTGCAGGATCACCATTGTAAGACATACTTAACTTATCAATTTCATCGAGTACCATCACCGGATTAGATGTGCCAGCTTTCTGAATACCATCCATAATTCTTCCTGGCATTGCACCAATATAGGTACGACGATGACCACGAATATCTGCTTCATCACGCACTCCACCCAGCGCAACACGTACATATTTACGTTTGAGCGCATTTGCGATGGAGCGGCCAATACTTGTCTTACCAGTACCTGGAGCACCGACAAATAAGAGAATCGAACCCGATTGGCGCTTATTAAGATCCATTACCGCAATCTGTTGTAAGATACGCTCTTTCACTTTCTTTAGACCATAATGTTCTTCATCCAGAATCTTCTCCGCAGCTTGGAAGTCAATCTTCTTTGTACGCTCTTTCTTCCAACTGATACTTGTTAAAAAATCTAGATAGTTGTAAAGATTACCATACTCTGGAGAGTTACTACCTTCTTGTTTTAGACGACTTAAAACCTTATCCGCTTCACGCCGAGCAGTTTCATTCATGCCAGATGATTGAATCTTCATCTCCATCTTTCGGATATCTGTAACATTCTCTGGATGCATGTCATCGAGTTCTTTTTGAAGATATTCGATTTGTTTCTTGATAGCCATCTCACGATAGGCTTTCTTATTGTCATTTTCTTGTGCAGATGAAGCTTCATTAGTTACATCCGTCATCTCTGTATATTCATAGATATACTGTTCAATCTTATTTAATAGATTGGAGCGAAGATTTTCTTCAAGTAATGCATACTTTTCTTCATCCGTAATGTTTAGCCACTGTGCCATAGCACTGATGATATCCTCCATCCCCTTTAATTGAGAGATGAAATTACGTGCACCCAGAGCCCATTGATAGTTCGCGGTTGCCTTCACAAGTGCACTCTTAAGTTGGTCAACCCGCTTCTTTTCATCCATTGGATCTAAGTCATTGGACATCGGTTTACGGATGATAGACAAAACTTCTAGGGTTTTATCACTATGTACAACGATATCTTCAATATTGATACGTGATTCTGTCTTAATTACCACATAACCACTATTACTAACTTCTGTAATAGTTCCTGATACGCTTAATGGATAAAAGTTTTCAGGACGAAATTCATCTGTAGATAAAGCCTTCTTTTCAATCGCAAAGATAATGCGATCACCTATAGCAGGTTCCTGTCCAGTTGCGTTTTTATAGCTATCACTGGTCAGATAAATATTTGTGTCTGGTAATAATACCGTATTATAAATCGGAACGATAATTGCCATTATTGTATACCTCCTTATGAGTATAGAAGTATTTTAGCACTTAATAATAAAGAGTGCTAATATTTAGCACTCAGATATTTTATTCAATTGTTTCAAGATAACGGACTGCTTTACCAGTTGTCTTTGCGTACTCAATTTCTGACTTTGTACTAGAGCCGATATAGCCACCAACATTGATAACAAAAATTTCATCAGCCATATCAATTTTACGTTTATGCATATCATCCAACATCTCTTTTGTCTTTGTTAGAGTACCCTCATCCATATTTTCCCAAACTTCATTATCGCCACTATGGCCAAATAACCCAACGTTAATTACAATGTTTCCAGCAAGCGTCAAATCTTTCTGCGCTTTCATGAATTCATCTTTAAAGCGTGTGCTACCACAAAGCGTAATTACTTTGTATTTTCCTTGCATTATTTTTTCTCCTTTTGATAATCAGTCTTACCAATCGAATTGAAGTATTGTTGGAGCTTGGCTTCATAAGCTACATCTGAGAAGTGATATAGTCTTTCATTCTTAATCGCATCAGGTAGATACTGTTGTTTCACATAGTGATTTGGATAATCATGTGCGTATTGATACCCTACACCATTGCCTAACTTCTCAGATGCAACATAATGAGCATCCTTTAGATATGGTGGAATCGGAAGATTACCTGTTTTTTCAACCAGATCCATTGCCATAAAAATACCATTTGATGATGCATTCGATTTAGGTGCATTGGCAACATAAGTAGCCGCATTTGCGAGTATGATGGCTCCTTCTGGCATCCCTACTCTTTCAACGGCTAACGCCGCATCAACCGCAATCTGTAACGCTCTTGGATCTGCATTACCACATTCTTCTGCTGCCGCAATCATAATTCTACGAGAGATAAAACGAACATCCTCTCCCGCCGTCAACATGCGTGCAAGGTAGTAGAGTGTGGCATCTGGATCAGAACCACGCATCGATTTAATAAACGCAGAAATCGTATCATAATGGTTATCACCATCCTTGTCATAACGGATTGCCTTCTTTTGAATGCATTCCTCCACAACAGACAAAGTAATGTGAATATAGCCATCATCACTACGATCCGTTGTAAGATCTGCAAGTTCTAACGCATTTAATGCAGCACGTGCATCCCCATCACAAATCTCTGCTAAAAATTCAGCAGCTTCCTCATCTAAGATAACATTGTCTTTGCCGATACCCTTTATCGCATCTTCTGCAGCATGCTTTAAAAGAGTCACAATGTTCTCTTTTGTTAGTGACTTTAACTGGAAGATACGAGAACGTGAAATCAATGCTTGATTCACTTCAAAATATGGATTCTCTGTAGTCGCACCAATCAAAATAATAGTGCCATCTTCAACATAAGGTAGTAGATAATCCTGTTGTCCTTTATTAAATCGATGAATCTCATCGATAAATAAGATTGTTTTCTTTTGATACATCGACATCAAATCCATCGCATGTGTAATTACCTTTTCAAGATCTTTCTTACCTGCAATTGTCGCATTGACTTGTTGAAAATCAGCAGAGGTACTATTCGCAATCACTTGTGCAAGTGTAGTCTTACCCGTTCCTGGAGGGCCATAAAAGATTAATGATCCAAGCTTATCCGCTTTAATTGCACGATATAACAATTTATCTTTGCCAATGATATGTTCCTGACCAACAACTTCCTCTAAAGTAGAAGGTCTCATACGTGCCGCTAAAGGCTCTTCTTTTTTCTTTGTCTCTTCGCTTGCATACCCAAATAAATCCATAGAAACCCCCTTTATCTACTCCATATTATACTTGTAATTACTTCATTCAGAAAGAAAAAGCTCCTTGCGGAGCTTTCACTCATAATTTTCTTCTGGTACTTTGATGATACATCCAGAAGATACAGAAAACTGTTATAAATAGAGAAATAATTAAAAGCTGTAATATGTCAGGTATCACTACTCTTAAGCCAATGACAACCACACACAACAAGAGACCTAACACCAGCGCATGATTATAATTTTTAATTTGATATAAAAATGTTTCTTCTAACACAAATAAGATCAGCAATGATACTATAAGGTTTTCTAGATCAATAGGATTAAAGCGATGAAGAAAGTTAGAAAATAATGAATATAGTATATTACTGCTGAGCAATGCCAATAGGATACGCTTGATGCGTGGTAATATTTTCTCCTTGACAGAAAGTGGATAAAGTGAAATATTCTTTAAATCTAACTGCATTTGATACAATAATCCAGCTACATATCCTGTTCCGTATGGAAATAAATCTACCAAGATACGATAACTACGCTCTGCACCAAGAAAGTAATACAAGCACGGAACAACAATTACAAATCCTATTAATCCAATTAAAGTATAAGCCTGATAAAATGATAATTTCTTCATATCGAATCCTCTTTGCGAATTTCATGCATACATGCAAATAGAAGAATGGCAACAATCGCAAGACATATTAAATTTCCAAATACAACAATTGAATTAGTAATTTCCGTATTATTTCTAATCCATGTAAACACAAGTGCAGCAATCACAAACAGAATATATCTAATCATCATTCGATTTGACTTCGCTGTGGTCATCATATTGAAATTTCGTAAACAGTAATACAAACAACCAATTGGAGCCACTACAAATAGTAAACTTAGTTTTGAAATCAAAGTATGAAACCAAATCGTACACAACACATATAGAACGTATAACACAAAAGTTATTTTCATATATGCATTGAAATAATCTTTCTTACGAACCGGAAGTATTTGTAAGATTGGATTCCAGTTTTCATCAATCAAAACAGCAATGAGTTGTACTTGAAAAATGAAGAAGAAAATAATTCCAAGTATTTCTTGAAAAGAATATATCGGTATCTGCATAAATGAAATGTATATAAGAAATATAACAATATTTATTGCGATATTTTTGAAGTTAAATAAACGATGTCGATACAATGCATATATCCCTTGCATAAAGACCTCCTTCTACCAATCTTTATTAGTTAAGATACGAATGGATGAAATATAAGTTAGTGTATAAAGAACAGTTGCATATCCCAAAAACTGAATAATAGGATGAATATTTGTTTTTATATAAATAAGTGCAGCAACACCAATCACAACTAGCAACATATACAAATGCTCAAAATAATTTCGATGCCACATATTGATTGGCAAAATAGCAGGAATTGTTAAAGCCTCAATCAACACAATAATATATAGCACAACCAACATTTCACCCACCTCTTTATATGGAAAATATGATATGGATAATCCAAAGAATATTATTATATTGAGCATAAATATTTCTAGGAAAAGAATACTTACTCTTTCTTTAGCCTTAATTGGCAACAAGCGGATAACTTGCTTCAATGGTCGCTCATTTTTAGCAAAATCCATTATCAAGTTAGACGAAAAGACTATCATAAGATGGTTATAACTATTTGTCTTTTCTTTCAAAATATAAAACAATGTATAAATTGAAAACAAAATATATAAAAGAGGAAAGATAAACTGTTTCTTTTTTATGAATGTCTCAAACTCCAGTAATAATAGTGCTTTCATATTCTTAGAAATTCCTTCCTAAAATAGATTATTCTACTTTGTTAAATATTATCATTTATTTTTAGTATACGAATGGATGAGATATAGGTTGTCACAAATAGTGCAACTATAAATATGAGAAAACACAATTCATGATTTATCATTGTCTTAATTACAACTATCCAATAAATTCCTGCAACTGTAAGTATGATAAAAATATGTTCAAGATACTGTTTGGGCCATTTATAACTCGGGAAAGCATTTGGAATAAACATGCATTCAAATACAAGAATAAGCTCTAACCAGACCATTTCTGGAATATAGAAATTGCCTGCCATTGCACAGAAGATCAACCAACATATAGCAAGAACCAAATTATTGATGCACAATTCCAAGAAAACTATTAGTAAACAAGATTGAGGTTTAATTGGTAGTAGTCTTATACTATTAGACTTTATAAAATGATTTTTAGAAAAATTATTTATAACAACATAAGAGTACAGAAGAAGTGGGTAACTATTAGATTGGGCATGATTAACGCGGGATATTATTCCACCAATAAAACTCATTATAAAACATATGATATACGCAAAATATCGTTTATCCTTAATAATTTGTTCATACTCGGCTATCAACAGTGCTTTCATATACTTAGAAATTCCTTTCTAATGTTGAATGATTATGTTGTTTAAATAATACCTTTTACAATCCCCACAAAGATTTCTTCTAACGTTGCTGGATGAAGACCTTCTAGATTTGGAGCGTGTTTACGATCGATTAATAGTTTTACCTGATATGGTGTCTCTTTCTTTGCGACAATTGCGCCTTCTGGAATATTCGTGATTTCTTCTGGTGCTATGTTCAATATTCCATAGTTAGATAAGATATTATCTTTCTCATCATTAATTATTAATTCACCTGCATGCATGAACCCAATGTAATCACACATCTTTTCAAGATCTGTAACGATGTGGGAAGAAATAAGAATTGTATGATCTTCTTGACGTGTATATTCAATGAGAAGGTCTACGACTTCTGCACGAATTGCAGGATCTAGTGCATTCATCGGTTCATCTAATACTAAGAGTTTTGCGTTGTGACTTAACGCAATCGCAATTGCGATACGCATTTTATTACCTAATGATAGTGTTTCATATTTTTCGTCTTTATCAATTTCAAACTGTTTTAATAGTTTTACAAATTGTGTACGATCCCAATGTCTATAGATTTTACTAAAGACTTCTTCAATCTTATCTACCGTTAAGATATTAGGAATACCCATATCATTGATTACAAAACCCAACTGGTCTTTAAGTTCTACTTCATTGATAAAATTATTACTACCTAATATTACAACATCTCCATAGTTTGGTTGTACAAGTCCTAGGATACAGTTGATAAGTGTTGTTTTACCTGCACCATTTTCACCAATTAAACCATAAATTGATCCTTCTGGGATCTGTAAAGATACATGATTCAAGCGAAAGTTATCATACTTTTTCGTAATATCTTTTACTTCAATTGCATTCATAACGATTTCCCCCAATTATTCATTTTCATCCCAAATGACTTTCATCATTTTGGTTATTTCCTCTTGTGTTAGATTACAAGAAGTGGATAGTTTTTTAATTTCTGCTAGATGTTCTTCAATGATGCGAAGATTTTGTTCTTGAATGAGTTGGACATTCTTTCCTGCCACAAAACTTCCTTTGCCTGGAATGGTATAGATATAACCTTCTCGCTCTAGTTCTTCATATGAACGTTTTGTGGTAATGACACTGATACGTAGATCTTTTGCAAGTGTGCGAATTGATGGTAAACTTTCATTTTCAGCTAAGGTACCATTAATAATTTGATCTCGTAATTGATTATAAATTTGGTCGTAAATCGGTTGTCCACTCCTGTTGTCAATAATTAGTTTCATAATTATCAACCTCCAACCTATCTGTATATATACAATATACACAGTTAGTATATTTTCGTCAATAGGTACAAAAAGAAAAACCCAACCAATTTTGGCTGAGTTAGTTCGTTGTTTGATATACCCATTTATGAATGCGTGGCTGGAGTTTCTTTGTAAAGTATCCTAATAACGGTCCAAATGTAAATGCTAGAATGATTGTTCCTTCTCGTATTGGAAATAATGCATGGAAGAAAAACCAACAAAGCAATAACAATATGATAAAGACTACATCCGCTAACTGTCTTACCTTACCAAACTCCATTTGGAATTTCTTTGCAAAAAGTACACATGTGCTTTCAACCGCTAATCCTATCATTCCACTCGCAGTCATCATTGCATCTCCAAAAGTACAGATGACGATAAATACCATCAATAAAACTAGACGTATCATATAGAAATCTGAATTCATCCCTGCAAATACTGTGTAATAGAAATAGTTGATTGTGATTCCCATTAAGAATGATACTGGTATCTGTAACAGAAATAGCAAACGATATTTCTGTCGTAACATTAGTATTTGTATAGCAATACAGATGCAGTTACTAATTAATCCAACTGTCCCTACTTCAATAGCGGTGATCGAACTGATACTAAGTGCTAAAGCATCATAAGCACCTGTTCCTAATGCGACCTTCATAATACCAGCAGCACCTATCGCTACAAGAATCAACCCTACAACTTCAATCAGAAGATGTTTTGCAAACTGTTGTTTTGTTATTTCCATAGGATTCTTGTTTCATAGAACTGTTGTTCAAAACCAACATCTTGAATGATTTCGTTTTTATCTATTTTTTCTGTAACACGAGTGACAATGAAATAAGAACGATGGTCATCTTTATGGTAGATAATACCACTTACAACTCCCTTGAATGTATCTAAAGGCTCTTTTGGGCCAATGACATAAGCATCTTGGAACTCTCCGCTCTTTTGGAATAGTTCTTCAACATAGCCTGTATTTACTGGATATGTTAAATCAGCGATATGTGGATGGAAGCTTCCGTATGTGTGATCGATAATAACTGTTACAGTTTTACCCAACCATTCTCTACCCACAAGATATTCCATCGGCGTGTAGTTCATTCCACCCGCTTCTGTAGATGTTCCAGTATCCTCAAATCCGTAGCGATGATAGAAGTCTGCTGCTGAATCCACAACGTTAGCGGTAATTTTTGAAAGACGATTCTTATCTGCCTCTTCTTTCAAATGATTTAGCAGTGCTGTTGCATATCCCTTCTTACGCGAGTCCTGTTTTGTTAGTAACAGAATGATATGCATCTTTTCTGAATCATAAGCCATGATGCTTTCTAAACCTTCTTCGTATAAACCATAAACGATGAATTGATTTAGGCGCTCTGCCATAAATTCACTAATACTCTTAGCAGCTTCTTTACTCCATGAAGTATCTGTCTCAGAAAGAATCACTTCTTTCGCAAGGCGAATCGCTTCATCAAGTTCTGCTGCTGTTAATATTCTAATATCCATTAGAAACTGATGTTACGGTCATACATCGCAACCGCCTCTTTGATAACATTCTTGCGCAGTTCATCGTTGATGAATACAACTTCAACTGGTAAATCCTTTGCATATGGCACAGCCGCATCATGAATCTTTGTTAAGATATCCTGTTCTGGCTTTTCAGCTTCTACAACTAAGAAGAATGCCATCGCTGGACCATATAGTTTTGCCTTTAACCAAACTCTGCTAATCGCATCATTTGTTTCACAATAGTCATATACAGCATTTACCAAACGTGTTGGATAAACATTTGGTTCAGAATATGTGATGTTCATAGGTGCTGTTGGTTGTACAGGCTTTGGTCTTTCTCTACCTGCAAGGATTGCAATGAGCGGCTTAGGAATAACGATATTATCTGTTCCTGGGTTGATGATAACACCTTGAATCTTTGAATTTGGATCGGATAATAATGCATCGTATTCTTGAATTGTTCTTATGATATTCTTTGGTGTATCATCCTTCTCACCAGCCACCTTAAATTTTGTGGATTCTTCAACATCTGTAAATGCAGGGAAGAAAGCTTTCCCATCATTTGTATTAATGAGGAAGAACTTAATCTGTGAAGGATTTACAGTTGGTAAAACACCATTATGGTCCGGCTTTAGTTCTACATCAAAATTACAAGGTGCTAGTAATCTCGCTTTCTTTAATGCATTTGATAATGCTTCTTGTCTTTCAGGGGTACTTCCTTGTTTTAAATCATTGATTGCTTTCTTTACTTCTGGATTCGTAACAGGGGCAATCGTTCCCTGCTGGATTTTTGCTTTCTTATCTGACATGATGTACTCCTTTACATTCTAAGTAATTATACCCTTTTTTTCGCTATCATTCACTAGATTACATCATATTCAAAGAAAGAATGATGCATAGTGTGATTTGACAAACAGAAAATCAAATATTTAAATATTATACATATCCATTGCAGTAAATCAGAAGTGATAGAGGTATTGAACTATGATCTTTCATGAATTTGGTGATAAATGTTTACCACATATTATATTAATACACGGTGGTGGTAATTCATGGTGGAATTATCTTCGACAAGCACAGATGTTATCTGAAAAATATCACGTTATTTTACCAACGCTTGATGGTCATGGCGAAGAATACCAAAAAGAATATATTTCAACTGAAGCTTCCGCACAAAAGATTTTGGAGTACATAAAAAGTAATTGTGGCGGAAAGGTATTTGCACTAGGTGGTGTATCTTTGGGTGGTCAAATCGTTATCGAATTATTATCACTAGATCGTAATATTGCCCAAAAAGCGATTATCGATGGAAGTATCTGTATTCCTCAACCTAAATTAGCTAAAATTTGTGTAGGAGTTATAAAAGTATTTGGCAAACTCATGCTTAACAAATCCATATGCAAGATGCAGTTAAGCTTGATGAAAAAAATATATCCTAACATGGCATTTCCAGAAGTACTTGATAACTATTATATAGAAGATATGCCAAGGCTTCCTATTAAAACACTGGTAACTATCTACCAAACATATATGGGAGAATATACACTAAAACGCTCTATCTCTGAAAGCAATGCCGAGGTCTTATATATTTATGGCGAAAAAGAAATGCGTTGTGTTAAGGAATCTGCAAAACGCTTTAAACAAATGCATCCAAACTGCACTCTATACGAAGCAAAAGGCTGTAATCATGGATACCTATCCATCTATTTACCTTTAGAGTGGATAAGACTAGTAAATCCTTTTTTGGAAAACTCACATTCATCTAAAGAAGAAATCAAACCATAACGTATTATAATAGAGATGATTTTAAGGAGTCATATATGAAAAAAATAACTTGGAATTCACCTGTCATCTTATCGTTTGCCCTAATTAGCTTAATCGCATTAGGACTAAACACTATAACAAACGGCACTACAAACTATCTTATATTCTCTGTATATGGAGGCTCATTACTCAATCCCCTGTTCTATCTACGTTTATTCACACACGTATTAGGACATGCAGACTTATCACACTACATGAATAACATGTTGTTATTCTTATTGGTAGGTCCAATGCTAGAGGAGAAGTACGGCAGCAATCGTTTACTTATAGTCATCTTGGTGGTCGCTCTTGTAACAGGTATTGCACATATCATCATCGCCCCAAACACAATGTTATTGGGTGCTAGTGGTGTTGTATTTGCTTTCATTCTATTATCTGCTGTAACAGGTTCTAAAGAAGGTATCCCACTTACATTCATTATCGTTGCAGTACTATACATCGGAACACAGATTTACGAAGGCGTATTCAATGTTGATAACGTATCACAGTTAACTCATATTATCGGTGGCATTATTGGTGGTGTCTTTGGTATGACACTACGTAAGAGTCGCTAATTTAATTCTAAAATTGCTAGAATTCTACGGAATCTAGCTTTTTAATTTGTATATATTCTATGAAATTGCACATGAAATTCGATTATCATTCACACTCTCTTCACATTTGTGCTCTAAGATAATAGACGTAGTAACAAGGAGGATTGAAATATGTCAGATAACTTAAATGAAACAAACAACGAAATCAATGAATCAAATCAATCTGAAACAGTTGAAAATAAAACAGAAGCTGTTGAAGAACAACATACAGAAGATGTAACGGAAACTGTTCAAGAAGCAACTAAAGAAAACGCAAAAGAATCTAGCGAACAAGCAAAAGTAGAAACAGTTAACCAAACTGTTATAACAACACCAACCAAAAAGCAAAATATTATCGGTTCAAAAATCATTGCGACCGTCGGTAAAGGTGCACTCGCAGTACTGTGTGGATTTGGTGGTGCTTGGCTATATTCAGCACAAAGTGGAAGTACTGGTAAAACAGTAGTTTATCAAACAACAGAATCTGGTAGCAGTAAAACAACTTCCGTTTCTAACGAAAAAGATGGCTCCGGTTTAACAGTTGCAGAAGCTGCCGCAAAAGCAGCTCCTTCTACAGTAGAAATTCAAACAGAAATCACACAACAATCGTATGGCATGTTCGGTGGAACATACACAACAAACGCTGCTGGTTCTGGTGTCATCATCAGTAAAGATGGTTATATCGTTACAAACAACCACGTAATTGACGGTGCCCAAAAGATTACAGTCAAAACTAGTGATGGAACAGAGTATGATGCAAAACTTGTTGGTACAGATGCAAAGAGCGATATTGCAGTATTAAAGGTTGACGCAAATGGCTTAACACCTGCTACACTTGGTGATTCATCTAAGATTTCTGTAGGTGATACAGCCATCGCAATTGGTAACCCATTAGGTACACTTGGTGGAACTGTTACAGATGGTATCATCTCCGCAACATCTCGTGAACTTGTTGTTAACAACGAATCTATGAAGCTTATCCAAACAAATGCCACAATCAACTCTGGTAACTCAGGTGGTGGATTATTTGATGGTAACGGTAATTTAATTGGTATCGTACAGTCTAAAGACTCTGGTACATCTTCATCTGGCGCAACAATCGAAGGTATCGGCTTTGCAATCCCAGTAAATGACGCAATGGAGGTTGCGGAACAATTAATTAAGAATGGTAAAGTTACAGACCGTGCAACATTAGGTGTTTACTTACAGACTCTTACAACCCAACAAGGTAACTACACTCCTGGTGTATATGTCACAAATGTTATCGATGGTAGTGGTGCACAAGCTGCTGGCTTAAAAGCTTATGATAAGATTGTGGGTGCAGATGGCAAGGAAGTTTCAAGCTATCCAGATTTATCTGCAATTCTAAAGACAAAGAAACCTGGTGATACAGTTGATCTTACAATCGATAGAGATGGTAACCAGATCCAAGTCACAGTTACTCTTACAGGCACACTAGAAACAACACAAGCCCAAAATAATAACCAACAAACTCTTCCTAAACAAGGCGAGCAAAACAACAATAAATAACAAATTTAAATACAGAGTATCCCCTACTCTGTATTTATTCTATTTCAATAGTTGACCAATTATTGACCACTACATAATAAAACCCGCTATTTATGCGGGTTTTTTAACTATGGCGCAGGAACAGGGATTTGAACCCTGGCACCGTGTTACCGATCTACAAGCTTTCCAAGCCTGCCCCTTCAACCGCTTGGGTATTCCTGCAAAGTTTTCATAGGACATGAACTATAATACCAATTATTATTCAAAAAATAAAGTATTAATGTAGAAATAATTTAACTTTCCACGTAAAATAAACATACTGGAGGTTATACAAAATGAGCGATTTGACAAAGAAAGCATTAGGCGCTTCTCTAAAGAAGATTTTATTACAGAAGCCTCTCGAAAAGATTACGATTACTGACCTTACAAATGACTGCGGTGTAAACCGTCAAACATTTTATTATCACTTCCATGATATCTATGATTTAATCGATTGGATTTATCTTGCGGAGGGTGAAGAAGCCATCGGAACTCAACGTAGTTATGATAGTTGGCAAGATGGACTTTTATCTGCCTTCAAGATTATTGAGAAAGAAAAACACTTTATCTTAAATACAATCCACTCTCGTTCACAATCCCACATCATGCGTATGCTAGAAGATGCGGCGGAGTACTTACTATTAAATGTAATTCGTGAACTTGCGAAAAATTATAAGGTTTCTAATGAAACAATTCATTTTATGGCATCCTTCTATCGATTCAGTTTTGCCGGTGTAGTATTTGACTGGATTGAAAAAGGTATGCATGAAAATCCACAAAAGATTGTTGATCAAGTTGCGATTCTAATGCAAGGTACTTTCCCTTCTGCACTAGAACGTTTCGAGAAAGCCAAGATGTAAAAAAAAGACCTTATGGTCTTTTTTTAAAGTATTGATAATAAATTTCTAATGCGGTTGCAGGTTCTAAGCCTGCTCCTTTTTTTGATACAACCGCTCCCGCTATATCATTTGCGAATCCTAGGATATCCTTCATATCCGCATGCATGCATAATCCTGCAATCACAGCCCCCACATGAGAATCTCCTGCACCAATTGTATCTGCTACAGTTACTTTCTTTGATGGTGCATGCACAAAATTTAAACCATCATAACTTGTAGAACCATTTTCACCTAAGGTAACAATCACAATATTCCCTGTTCGTGAATAGAGTTCCTGTAACCCCTCGTTGATATCGTTCTTTCCACTCAAACCGGACAATTCTATTTCATTGACATGCAGGATTGGTTTGAGTGCATAGATACGTTCCATGATTTCTTTAGAGATATGTGCATATCTTGGACCTGGTGCAAATACGACCTGTCCATCACATGCGGCTAGGCAATCTACGATACGTGAGCCATCCTTGTCTTCAATCTCTATTCCACAAGCATAGATATATCCATAGGAAGAAAGATCAAGCGAATCCGCCCATTCCTTTTGGAATGTATACTCTGCACCATGGTAAGAAAGGAATGTTCTTTCCCCACTATCCTCAACCAAGCAATAACAACAACCATTTTCTTGTTCAGTACGAATTGTGGTAGTAATACCTGCCTTTTGCAATTCTGATTCTACAAATTTTCCATATACACCTGTACCTACTGGTGAAAGAAATGTATATGGCAAAGAGAGCTGATGTAATATCGATACGACATTAAATGCACAACCACCAATCTGTAATGTTTGACCATAGATGTTTGCGTCCTGTGCAGATGCAGGTATCGCTGGTAAGTTAATAATCACATCACAAACTGTTGAACCAATGATTAAACAGGGTTTCATATTTCTATCCTCTATGCTTTCTTATAATGAATAATACCACCAATATTCTTGGCGTTTGTATAACCCAATTCTCTTAATCGCATGACTGCCAAACCAGATCTTCTACCACTATGACAATATATAAATAGTGGTGTATCTTTTGTGTAATGCATGTCTTCAATCTGTTCTAAATTGGAAAGTGGAATATTTACACTATCAGGAATATGTTCTTCTTCATATTCATCTTTTTCGCGGACATCCAGCAATACCGCACCAGGAATAGTCTTCATGTTTTTTAGTTCTTCATTGATGTCCGTTGGACGAAAAATATCAAATAATCCCATTTACTATTTCACCTCCATGAATTCTTCTGGTGTTATCATGAGTTGGTTTAAGTGATATGTGCCATGACTAAACGTGAACTTCGCAATCCCACCATTTGGCATAATGTGTTTTCCTTCTGCCTTCTTTTGTTCAGTTAAATCTGCACGATAGATATTAAATAAATGCTTGAGAAGTGTCATATAGAGTGAGCCATGTGCTACAAGCAATACATTCTCACCATCTTTTGCTCGTGATACTACAAGTTTTAAAATTCGATCAATGCGTTCAACGACCTGTTCTTCGCTTTCCCCACCGACATCACTGAAATCAACACGTGGATTAAAACGTTCATACAATTCATCCATGATAGCGTCTCGTACTCTAGCTTCATAGGTTCCAAAGTTGATTTCTCTTAAATCTTGATTTGGTATCGCTGCAATATCATGCGACTCTAAGATATACGCTGCTGTATCACGTGCTCTTTCTGCAGTCGAACAATACGCAAACGCAAAATCAATGTTATGTAATGCTTTCCCCGATAACTTTACCTGTTCAATTCCCTGTGCAGTTAAAGGGCTATCACTTCTTCCCTGCATACGATTATAGTGATTAAACAGTGTCTCTCCATGTCTTACATAATAGAGGTGTACTGTTTTTTCTTCCATCTTGTATACGAAGTTCTTTGGCTCTACCGGAACCTGTTGGATTTGATACTCACCATCTTCGTATGTAAATACCATGATTCCACCATTTGGAATCATACTGCGACCTGCCGTAATACACTCTTGATGTAGTGCATCAATATCAACACCTAATAGGTACTTCATGGTACAGATTTGATACATGCCATGACCCACAAGTAGAATACGATCACCATCTTCAGCCTCATCAATAATTGTTTGTAATGTCTTGCGAATACGCGTTTCCATCATTGCTGGGGATTCACCACCCGCCGAACTATAATCTAAGCTTTCACGGCATTGACGGATTTCCTCCGCATGTGCTGTATGCCTAGCAGCTTCTAATCTACCAAAGCTCATCTCATGCAATCCTGAAAGTAGAACTGGTCGAATCTCTCTATCTTTCGCTATGATATCCGCAGTATTCCAAGCACGCTCACTTGGGGAAGAATAAATATGATCAAACCAAACATCTTTGAGTCGATTCGATGTTTCATGTGCCTGTGCGATTCCACGCTCTGTTAATGGGGAATCACAACTTCCCTGCATACGACCTAAATGATTGAATAATGTTTCTCCATGACGAACAAGATAAAAAGTAATTTTCATGTCTGTTCTCCTAACGCATTTATACTATCATTTTCTACTCATTATAGTAATTGTATTACACATGATTCAAATATATCCGGAGCTCTATGCAACTAAAAAAATTATTCGAGATTGTTAATATCATGTTTTAATTTTGATTTACTTTGACTTCTCAAGAAGTCATTAATAAGTGTTATATCATTTGACCATCTTGAAACAATACGGCAAAGATTATATAAATCTTTATCATTCTCCTTTTTTGTTTTAGTAAGCATCAAAATCTTTACAGAGCGTTTATCCCAGTATATTGGTTTTTTCAATGTACATATAAACCACATATTTTTTCTCACAATACGATAACTATCTTGAAAATGAACAATTCCATTCCCTATTTCATCATCGATAAATTCATTATTGCAACTGGGAATTTCTGCAATTAATTTTTTATCATAAAGAAGTTTGTAAAAATTTCTACAAACATCAGATTTTGTTTCACCTTCTAAATTAAAATAAATAAATTCATCTTGTAAATATTTACTAATATTTAAATTCTGATATCTAATTTCATATACAATTTTTTGCACCTTCTCCATATAGTCATCATTCTCAATAGTTACTACAGGACAAGATACTTCAATATCATGTTTATACAAGGAAATTATTAAATCATAATTTCCCGATAAATTTTGAATATTTTCAATCTCATATTTTCTCGATGGAAATTGTTCACGTAATTCATTCAAATACATCATAGATTCTGGTCTACTACGCCCAGTAAAAATTCCAATCTTTATTATTTTGTTAACCTCAAATTTTGTAATAGCTAAATTAAAATATAATAATAAAAAACCAAACTCGTTTAAATCAATTTGAACGTTATAATATTGCTCAATGACGGCGCATGCTGAATGAGTAACTTTTGTTGCAAACAAATATCTTCTTTTATTATCTATAACAGCTATATTTCGAATTGTCATATGCGCTTGTAATCTTCGAATCATTTGAGGAATATGAAGATATAAATATTGATACAATTCATTATCAAGCGTAAAGTCAAAGCCAAAATTATTATTGATCTCTAGATACATTACTTCAATACATTGCTTTAATTTTCGATTTTCCAATTCACTTAGTTGTACTACATCCAAGATTCTTTTTGATTTAATATGTTCTGCAATAAAATCTATTTCTTCAAAAGATACACTAACATTAATTTCAGAACGCAAATAATCCAACAATTCTCTTGCCGCATTATGTTCAACGCTATTTATTGTATTTAATCTATCGGATATCTCAATATAATGACCCTTATGTATTCTACTTAATGTAATAAAAATATGAGTAACCAAATTATTAATAGAATATTCTGATAATTCAATTTTATATTTATATAAAATTGTATCAATATGTTTGAACACATCTCGATCAACTTGCTTACTATAGATATCCTTGCTAAATTCTGTAATAAATTCTGTACTCAACTCTATTTCACTATGAAAAAAATAGTCAGAAATAGCTAATCGTTTATCCCTCTCTCCACCTTCAATTTTTATTCCATAATTAGGTTTGTTTACTACAATTAGTCTAAATCTCTTAAGTTGAGATCTTACATCTTTTAGTATCTTTGTTAATAATCCTCTCGATATATATAAATCATCAGCCAATTTATCTATTTTTATAAAATTATCACTTAATAGTAGTTTTCGAAGTATGTATATAATTCTCTCTTGGTTAGAATCAAAGAAGTGATTGACCTTTTTTTCTTCTACTAATGATTTATCAAATTGATTACCAAGTTGCAACAAATACCCTTTCCCATATTTAGATTCAATACAAGAATTTGTACAAGATATAATTGCATTTATACTTTTTATTTCACTTTTTACTGTTCTTACTGATATATCTAATTCATCAGCTAATCTAATTGAACTAACATAATCTCCGGCATCAAATAAGATTTTAATTATCTTAATGTTACGTTTTGTTAAATTAATCATAAAATCCTTTCTAACAAGAATTATTGTTAAATTTTACTAATAATAATACAGATACAATTATTAATAAACAACCCACCATTTGTAATATCGATATTCTTGTTCCAAGAAATAAATAACTAACAATAATAGAAGACAATGGTTCAAAAAGAGAAAAGACCGCTGCATTTGTAGCACCAATTAACTTAATACCTTCTTTTAAAAAAATAATGCCGAAGATAGAAGTTAAAATAGAAACTATAAACATATAAAAATATGAATGCAGTGTCTGTATGAACACTAATTGTTTAAATGGTATATTTAAGCATAATAAAATTACTACACTTATTACGGCAATATAAAAACTTAATTTATATCTATTCATGGAAACTAAATCATTTTTATCTAGAATAACTATAAAAAGTGCATATGCGATACCACTTGCAACCGCATATAAGACACCTTTTATATTAAAGCCTTCCGAGATATTCATAAAACAGCTAATACCAATAACGGCCACAAAAATTACAAAAACATTTGTAATTTTAATAGGCTCTTTAAAGAAAATAGATGAAATAATTAAAACAAAAACTGGATAACTGAAGTGTAATGTTGTTGCTGTTCCTATAGAGATATATTTATAACTAGTATATAGAAATAACATTGACAAACAAGCACCTAGGATACATGCAGGTAATAGTGTTTTCACCTCGTGTTTATTTAATCGCAAATCAACACCCTTCAAAATGATTGTTATATACAAAATTGGTATGACAAAAAAGTTTCTAAAAAAAGTCATTGAAAACCCATTATTACCTAATGGATATGTTAAAGAACACAGTAAAGGAGTTACGCCATATATTAACGCAGCTAATAACACATAAATTACACCTTTAAATTTCATAAATCTACCAAAAAGAGATAATAAGTACCACACTTATTATCTCTTACCTATTAGAAGAACCCTACCATATGTCCTAGAATACCAACAATAATTGTAATAAATAATATATGACTTGATTTTAAACCTTTCTTTAATAGCCATAGCATAAATAATGTATAGCACAACGGCAATAACAACGGGAAAATCTGATCCAAATATTTTTGAAGAGCAAAATCTGTTTCACCAATTTTAAAAATAATGGAGGAAGACATAGAAACCATTGATGCACTCATAGCTCCTATAACCATCAAACCAACAATGGTTGCACCTTTTGAAATTGATTGAATAATTCCGTTTGAATTTAAATTCGATAAAAGATTTGTTCCAAATACATAGCCAAATTTGCAGCCAAAATATCTAACTAAAATATGTGGAATATTAAATAACAATAAGAATACTAAAGGTGCAATTGGACTACCCTGTTGAGCTAGGCTTATTCCAATACCAGCAGCAATAATTCTGATTGTCCCCCAAAAGAAACTATCTCCTATTCCTGCTAACGGTCCCATTAACCCAACTTTCACACTATTAATAGTATTAGTATCAAAGTCCTGATTAAGACTAGCTTCCCTTTCCATTGCTGCCGCTACACCTGCAATAGCACTTGAAACATGAGGTGTTGTATTATAGATTGCCATATGACGAACTAATGCTTTACCTTGCTCATCCTTAGTTTTATAAAATCTCTTAATAGCTGGCCACATTCCAACACAGAATCCAAGAGCTTGCTGTCTTTCATAATTGTAGGATGCTTCTAGTAAAAATGAATTCCAGAATAATTCATTTACTAACTTTTTATCTTCACTATTTATCAATACTTTATTCATCGAATAATTCCTCCATTTCATCCTTCTTGATTACCCCATTGCTATTTTTGCAATCAAAACAAACAACGTATGCGATACCAATAGCAAAGATTGTCACAGCTAATACTGGTAAATTTAGATAAGCAACACAAGCAAATCCAATAACGAAATAAATAATATTCTTTGAAGTTAACATTGGTTGTAATAATAGAGCAAATCCTACTGCAGGTAATAATCCTCCTGCAATCTTCAGACCACCCATAATTCCTTCAGGAATAGAAGCGATTATACTTTCAACAGCATCTGCACCAACAGCAATAGCAACAAATGCCACAACAAAATACATAATGCACTGTAACAACAATCCTGCAATATTTAATATATGTAGCCCTTTAATATCTGCCTTACTAGCTAACTTTAATGCAAAATCCATAAACCATGAACGCATGATGAATACAATAACTTTTAATGATTGAGCTACTACAGCAATTGGTAATGCTAAAGCTAATGCAACATCCGCACCTTGACCATTCATAATTGCAAATGCAGTTCCAAGCCCAGAACCCACCAAAACATCTGGTGGAACTGCTCCGCCAATTTGAATTGCACCCATAAAAACTAATTCTAATGTTGCTCCAATTAATAATCCTGTTTTCAAATCACCTAAAGCAAGTCCAACTATCGGAGAAACCACAATAGGTCTGATCACCATTGGTGTTCCACCAACTTTTTCGATAAACCATAATACTGCTAAGATAAATCCTACAATTATTGCAGTGTACATAAATTCAAATCCTCCTTCCCTAATCTAGTTTGTAATAGAATTTTTGTACTTTGTTAAAACTGTTTCCGGCACCTCCTGTATTTCGATTTCATATCCCAGTTCATCTATCTTATCAAGATACATTCTATCTTCATCCGAAAGATATACTGCCTTAGAAAAGAACTTTCTATTTTCTTTCATTTGCATTCCACCAAGATTAATTACAGGCTTTTCTGTGATTCCTTCTAGAAGTAAACATACTGTTTTAGGATCTGCACAGATAACAAAAACTTTTAAATTCTTAAGACGCTCATCATTAAGCAATTTAATTCCATCTGTAATATTTCTTATTGCTAACTTAACACCTGTCGGGCAACACATTTTTATTGTCATTTTTCTAATTTCATCATTTACGACATCTTCAGATATGATAACGATTGCATCATAAGATAATTTTGCTCTCCAACTATAAGCTACTTGTCCATGCAGTAATCTGTCATCAATTCTAAGTTTTACAATCATATTAATTCTCCCTCTTCATTATTTAAGTTTTCTAGCATATCATTCACGAACACAATCTGCTCTTTTGCACTAGAGATAATTTGTCTAAAATCTAGATCATTACCTATCGTGTTAGAAAGTAAAATTTCTAATATTAGTGGAATATTAATACCAGTTATGATATTAATATTTACTTTTGTTATGTATTGTATAATGGCTTGATTTACACTCCCTCCAAATAAATCAGTTAACACAAGAACATTATTATTTTTCGAAAAATAATTATCTAACTCAACATGGAAATCGATATCATCAACAAATGTATTCATAAAAGTAACTTCTGATAAATCACCAACAATTATATTTGCAACACTCTTAATACCTTCCGCAAATCTACCATGGCCAATTACTAGTATTTTCATCTTAACCTCATAATGTTTTTTTAATATACTTATTCACACTAACATTTACACCTCTTGATAAATCTCTACCTCTATCTCTAGCCATACAATATGCAATCACTTGGAAAGGTGTGATTATCTCGAGACTTCTAAAGTTTTTACTCATGTATTTAAAACATAAATCACGATCATCAAAATATGAATCACCAATAACACTACAAAATCCAATTTCATTACGGATAAATTCTTTTATGGATTTTATCTTTTCCAATTCATTTTCTTTGTCACATAAAATAAAGAAGATAATATCATCAGAAAACGCATTTTGTGGACCATGGATAAATTCTTCTAATTCAAAACTTCTTGCAAACATCGGAACCATTTCCATTATCTTAATATCTGCTTCATTTGAGCATTCATATAAGTAACCTGTTCCTGCTAAAAGACACTTGGATCTTTTCAATAATGAAAATCTATTATTCTCATACCAGTTAAGTGTATTATTTCTTATTACCTCTAAATTTAAAGTAACTTGTTGTAAATCTGATACAAATTCATTAAATTGAATAGAAGATATCTTATTTTTGATTAAAGCAAAATTTAATTCCAATAAATAACATGTTGTTGAAGTACATGAATATCCAATTGTACGATACATAAATTCTTCATGAACACTACCCATTTCAATACTACAATCGGCTTGTAAAGCAATCGGTGAATCTATATTTTCTGTAATAGAAATATTATGTAAAGATAATTGTTTAATCTTGCATAATGCTTCATAAACTTGCTTTGTACTTCCTCCTTGAGAAATGAAGATATATAGCCCTTTTGGATTTATATATTCATATGAATTTAAAAATAAATTAGGGTATATAAAAGCAGTTTTGATATTTAGTTTATTATAAGCAAAATATTTAGTAACAGCTGATGCTGTCATAGAAGTTCCACTAGCAATAAAGATTAATTCATCGATATCTTTACCTTCTAAATAATCGTTTAACTTTTTATATGAATGCTGATTATTATTAATAATCTGATTTATCAAACTCGGTATACGTCTTATACACTCAATTAACTCCATATTAGTTTTCCTCCTAATTTCATTTTTATATTTAATGATAAATATGTAAAACCAAAAAATTGCACTTATATGAGTGCAATTACTATTAAATAATTTTCATGCATGCAAAAGAACTCTGATTATTACATACAAAAAAAAGGACAATTAGTCCTTCTAGTCTAAATATGGATTACTTCATTACAAAGCCAACTGCAGTACCGCGACGTACAGGTGATAAGCGTACATATGTCTCAATCTTTGGATAGCTTGATACCTCATGGTATTCAATCTCATCCCACTTTAACCCTGTATTGTGTGCAGTTAAGAAGTCATCTACACCAAGTGACATCTCTGGAACAGGCACAAGCGTAATTGTTGGGCTATTATCATCCAAATAATTCCAACCACCCATGATACCTAGTGTTTCATCTAGGCTTTCATGGTACATGATACTGAGGTAACGGCTATCTGGAGTACGTCCATGATAGTCATATGTATTACCGATGAATAACGCACCATTCTCATCGCGATATAATACTACAACATTTTGGTACTGATCTAATGATACTGTTTCTTTGAGTTCCATAATCAACCCCCTTGTATCAATACTATTTCATATCTTTGAGGAAAGCAACATATGCGCGGTATGCTTCGTATACGTCTGCTTTAGATACTGTTTCAAATGGAGCGTGCATGTTCTGAACACAGATACCTGCATCAATAACATTCATATTCTTATTGGCAAGAATATATGCGATTGTTCCGCCTCCGCCAACGTCAATCTTACCTAATTCGCAGGTTTGGAACATAACGTTGTTATCATCCATGCACTTACGAATCTGTGCCATAAATTCAGCACTTGCGTCATTAGAACCAGATTTACCACGAGAACCTGTATACTTGTTAAAGCAGATACCCTTTCCAAAGTAAGCAGAATTCTTTGGTTCATATACTTCTGGATAGTTTGGATCATACGCAACAGATACGTCGCTTGATAACATTGCACTATTTTCAAGGGCCTCATGTAAGTTTACAAGTGTTGCGCCAACTTGCTTATCTAATAATTTTGTAACGACATGTTCGAAGAAGTCACTATGTGCACCAGTAGCACCTACAGAACCGATTTCTTCTTTATCAACTAGGATACATACAGATGTACGTTCTGGCTTATCAATTTCCGCAATCGCACGAAGAGATGTGTATGCACATACCTTATCATCATGACCATAACCTAAGATCATAGAACGATCTAAACCATAATCACGTGCTTCACCAGCAGGTACAACTTCAATTTCTGCTGAGAGGAAGTCATCCTCATCAATATCATATTGTTCCTTCAAGAGGTCTAAAAAATATGCTTTAACTGGATCTTTTTCAACACCCTTCTTAGGAATAGAACCTACTAATAGATCTAACTTTTCACCTTCTACTACAGTCGCAGCTGGTTTCTGTAATTGTTGAGCAGCTAAGTGAATCAATAAGTCTGAGATACCCACAACTGGATCACCTGGCTTATCACCAATGTTAATTTCAACTGTTGTGCCATCCTTCTTGCATACAACACCAACAAGTGCCATCGCACGTGCTACCCATTGGTACTTCTTGATACCACCATAGTAGTGTGTATCCATTAATACTAAGCCATCCTTTTCATAGATTGGCTTTTGCTTAAGGTCCATACGAGGTGAATCAATATGTGCACCTAAGATATTCATACCTTCTGTTAATGGCTTTTTACCCATGACAAATAAGATAACATTCTTACCCTTGTTTACAGCGTAATAACGATCACCAGCCTTTAGCTTCTTCGCTGTTTCTACTGGTTTGAATCCATGTGCTTCCGCAAACGCAACAGAATTAGTCACAAATGTACGTTCTGTCTTTGAGTTGCTTAAGAATACACGATAATCTTCGTTAAATGCGTGTAGTTTTTTTAACTCTGTTTTATTGAGTTTTTCCCAAACTGTGTTTCCCATTTTTATTCTCCTTTTATCTGATACTTTGCAAAGACATGTAACATCTTTTTCTCACCTGTGATTCGAACGATTAAACCATCTTGGTGGTACTCTAGAATATCCATATCTAGGATTGCTTTATATGTATCGAACATGCTTATTTTATCATAGCCTAGTTTACATACAATGCTTTCTTCTGCAGGATAAATCATTTCAATGATTTCTTCCAGCAATGTATCTAAGCCTTCTTTTGTATAACAAGAGATGGTAAGACCATCTACTCTTTCTGGATGTGCTAGCTTGTCTATCTTATTGAACACATGAATCTGTGGAATATCATCCGCATGTATCTCTTTTAAAGTTTCTTGGGTAATAGCACTCTTTTCTTGCCAACTAGGATCTGCCACATCAATCACATGAATTAATAAATCTGCATCTCTCGCGGCATCCAGAGTACTCTTGAACGCTTCAATCAGTCCATGTGGTAAGTCTGAAACAAAACCAACCGTATCATACAACAAGAATTTCTTATGTTTACTTTGGACCATGCGAACACTTGTATCCAAAGTTGCAAATAACATATCTTGTTCAAGAACTTCTTGTCCCCCAGCATCCTGCATGGAAAGAATTGCATTCATCAAGGAGCTCTTACCAGCATTGGTATAACCAACTAAGGCAACGCGTTTCAACAATGTTTTTTGACGTCTTCGCTCATCCTGATAACGACGTACTTCAATCTTTCGTAGTTCTTCTTTTAAGTCATTTATTTTCTTTTGGTATCTTGCGGCAATGATGGATGATCGCATCTCACCAGCACCACGGTTTGTGACTGCACCACCACGTGAACGTTCATTGTCATTATCCGCATGTAGTACACGTGGTAAATCATACTGTAAACGTGCTACTTCTGTCTGCAGTTTTGCCTGACGACTACGAGCACGCTTGGAGAAAATATCTAAGATTAACGCTGTACGATCAATCACATTGACACCACAATATGCAGAGATACGATCACTGACCTGTATCTTTAAGGGATTGTAGAAGATAATACCATCAGCCCCTAGTTCTTCACACATCGCTTTCAACGTCTCTAATTTGCCAATACGGAATGCGGTATGTGGATCCATACTTTTTGATTGTTGGGTAATCGTTCCAAGTACTTCTAGATTACATGCTTCACAGAGTGCAACACATTCCTGCATTGCACTTGTAAAGGTACTACTATTTGCTTGTAAACAAACACCCGCAAGAATGATTTTCCGCATGCATGCCCTCCTTTTTATTGATTCTTTAGCTGTAAGTAATAATAACTAACTGCTAACCACTGATTGTGTTTATAGCCAATTTCTTCAAACGTTGCCTTTTTGATAAAGCCAAATCTTTCATGTAGTTTTTCGCTTGCGATATTCCCTGCAGTCACAAGCGAAACGATATTCTTATATCCATATTTTCTAGCAATAACTATCATCTCTTTCATCAGAGTTTTACCATAGCCATGATGACATGCATTAGGATCCAAGTAGATTGCTAAATCAACCGTACATGCATATGCTTGACGACTATTAAAGTCAGAATAATATGCATATCCAACCGGTTTATCCTCTTCTTCTAAAATGATCCATGGATATTTTTCTGTGATGAATAAAACTCGCTGTTTAAATTCATCAAATGTTAATTCTTCTGTCTCAAATGTTGCAGTACTATTTTTGATATACCAGTTATACCAATCTAAAATAATTGGTATATCTTTTTCTTCAATATTTCTAATCATTAGAGTACACCGTGTTACCATCCATCACTGTTAACATAACTTTTGTATGATGGATGTCAGAAACAGGTATTGTACGAATATCTTTTTCTAACACAACGAAATCTGCATAATATCCTTCTTGGATTGCACCGATACAATGATCCATAAATAACATCTTGGCACCGTTTATTGTAAAGGAAGCGATAGCCTCATCAACTGTCAGACATTCCTCTTCATTCATGCATGCATCATAAGAGATTGATTTTCTTGTGACTGCACATTCAATTCCCTTTAAGACATTTGGCATTTCAACTGGAGCATCCGAACCGTTCGATGCTAGAGTTCCTTCTAATAACGTCTTATATGGATAAGAAGTACTTGCAAGTTCCTTACCGACTCTAGAAGCAAGAATCTGTGCATCATAATCAATGAAGATAGATTGGAAATAACAAGCCAACTTCTGATCAAGTACCTGTTTAATTTGATCAGGTCTCATAATTTGGCAATGTACAATACCATGGTGCAAAGGATTGCCTTCTAATACAGTATCTTTATATACATGCAGTACATTATCTAGTGCCGCATCTCCAATCGCATGGGCGATAGTCGGCATATTAAATTGGTTTGCTAAACGTACGTAAGTTTCAATAACTTCTTCTTCCAAAGATGCAATTCCCTTCGTCGTTGGATCATCCGCATATGCATTCTTCATATATGCTGTTCTAGCACCTAACGAACCATCTGTAATTAACTTTAATGGACCAATACGGAAATAGTCATCACCTACATCAAAGGTATAACCATCATCCAAGAACTTTGAGAATTCCTTTGGATTATTAAACTCACATTGTTCATTGACACGTACCGTCATATCTTGTTTGTACGCCAGTGATGCAAAAGCGCTCAATACAGGTTTATAGTCATGTGCGACAGCCAAAAAATCATCACTACCTACCGTCGTAACACCAAATTGGTTTGCATAACTTGCACCAATGTGGATGTATTCTTTAATCTTTTCTTCATCTGGTTGTGGGTACGCATTATGAATATTGTTTAAAGCGTTCTCTTCCACAAAACCATTTTCATAGTCAACATTTCCGCCTTCAATCTTTGTGTGTTCTGTAATACCAGCAGCTTTCAAAGCAGCTGTATTGGCAGATAAAACATGACCACATGCACGTGTTAAGGCAATCGGAACTTCTGTACTAATTTCATCAAGCATATGTCTTGTTGGCTTTTGGTGGTCTGGGAAAGATTCTTCATTATAACCACGGCCAATAATCCACTCACCTGCTTTTGTCGTCGCAAGCTTTTCTTTCACCTTTTCGATAACTTCTTCATTAGAATGACAATCATCCAATACAACATTGGATAAATACATGCCAAGTTCTGCTAGATGCATATGACTATCCACAAAACCAGGTACGACAAACATACCTTTTAAGTCAACGATTTCAGCCCCTTCTTTACACAGTAATTCTTCAATCTCTTGATTTGTGCCTACTTTGATAATATATTCATCACTCGTCGCAAAAGCAGTTGCTGGATTTTGCCAGATATTACAATTGATATAACCTTTTTTCATATGTGATGATCTCCATTTCTTCGTAAAGATTATACTATTAACCACTCATTCCTTCATAGGAAATACCTAAAAATCACCATACTTTCATATGGTGACTTCGTTTATTCAGTACGTAACGCTTCTACTGGATCTTTTTTCGCTGCACTACGAGAAGGAATGAATCCTCCAATCACAGTAATTACGATACTAATTAGAATTAATACTCCAGCAGATTCGAGCGGCAATACTGCACTTAAATCTTCAATCTTGGATATCGTTTGGATGACATTATTGATTGGAATTAGCAGTAATAATGTGATACCGATACCTAGGATACCGGAGAAAATACCAATGATGAATGTCTCCGCATTAAATAATTGCGAGATATTTTTCTTCGATGCACCAAGTGCACGCAGAATACCGATTTCCTTCGTTCTTTCCATTACAGAAATGTAGGTAATGATTCCTATCATAATAGAAGAAACAATCAATGATACGGCCACAAATGCAATAAGCACATAAGAGATACCATTGATAATGGTCGTTAAGGAAGATGTCATTAACGCAACATAATCTGTATAGGAAATCTTTGAATCTTCGCCAACAGAATTGTTGTAATTTTCAATTGCTTTTCCTATCGCATCTTTATTTTCAAAACTATCTGCATAGATACTGATACTGGATGGTGATTCGTAGCTCACTGCCCCGAAGGAAGCGAGATTCTTCTCTAACGATTTACCACCGATATAATCATTGTAAATCGCAAGTAACGTTGTTGTATTTGGATTATCATTGAGATAATTTTCCAACATGCTAGACATACTACTTTGTGGATTCATGGATAATTTTGACAAAGCATTCATATCAAAACTATTTGTATCTACATCTGTTTCTTGATTTTGACTTTTTCCATCATAGTACAAAATCAACTGGTACATGTTCGCCTTTTCATTATCGCTTAGATTTAACAAATACTTCTTAGTATCCTGTATCTTCTCTTCATCCGTTGTAGCATTAAAGCGTACGCCATTTAATACATTAATTTCCGGAGTATTCTTTTGTGCTTGTACAATAGCAGATTCATTTGCTCGATTAATCACATAATTGGTTAAAAGATTTGTATATGCGACTACAGTATTAATGGTCGCATTTTTCGCATCTTCCTTCGGGCGAATAATACCGGATACTTTTAATGGTATAGCTTTGTTGATTAAACCATCCATATCGTATTCTGGATTCTTAATCTGGGTGTAGTTACCATTTTCATTCTTTAGATAGTTGTCACTTGATGGCACTAAATAGAATGTCTTTTGTAACATATCCTCATAACTAAGTGTAAAGTCTTCTCCATCTTGTTTGTTTGCAAGTTGATTTTTAGCGGACGTATATTGTTCCTTAGTGATAAAACCTAGTTGATACATCGATTGTACTGGGATACCATTGTTCTCATTGAGTACCATCACAACCTCGTTATAACTCGTTGGCCAAGAACCAGCCACCATATCATAACTATCTGTTACTACAGATGAAATTGGCTGCCCATTTGTACCAGCAACCATTTCAGAGAAATTCGTTGCTGCTTGGTTATTTACACCCATATTTGCAAAATTAAACATACGAGGACGATTTGAGTTTCCATTTCCTCCATCTAGTTCACTATTTGTATCAATGAGTTGTTGATTTGGATTTTTTACATACACACCAAAACTAATGTTATAGCTGTAGATGATTCCATTCTCACCAACGTATTGGTGAATTTCGGAAGTAGGGTCATCAAGATACTTTTTAAATTCAGCTAGGTTATTTTGAATCAGATTGTTTGTAACAGCATCACTTTGTTTCAATGATTGATAGTCTGCATGAACTTTTCCATCGTCTGATTGTGTTTCTTTCGAAGAAGATAAGCCCATCATCTGTGTACGTAACTGCATAATCGAAGTAGCATCAACTGTCTGAGAAGAAATCGTAATCGGATATGATGTCATCGTCTCTTTTTGAACACGTGTTATGTACTGATTCATTCCTGTTGATAAAGCTAAGATTAGCGCAATACCAATAATACCGATACTTCCTGCAAAGGAAGTCAGAATTGTTCTACCAATCTTTGTACGCAGATTGGCAAAAGATAATCCTAAAGAAGTCAAAAAAGACATCGATATACGTTTTGAATTCTTTTTAAGTTTTTCTCCTACACTTTCATCAGGAATATCATATGGATCTGTATCACTAATGATTTGTCCGTCTTTTAAATTCACAATTCGCGTCGAGTAATTTTCTGCAAGTTCAGGGTTATGTGTAACCATGATTACAAGTTTCTCCTCTGCAATCTGCTTTAAAAGATTCATAATTTGAATACTTGTTTCTGTATCAAGAGCACCTGTCGGTTCATCCGCAAGTAAAATATCAGGATTGTTGATGAGTGCACGAGCAATCGCAACACGCTGCATCTGGCCGCCGGATAATTGATTTGGTTTTTTATGGATATGATCTTGTAAACCAACTTTTACTAGTACTTCTGTTGCACGTCTTCTTCTTTCTTTACGTGAAATGCCAGAAAGAGTTAATGCCATTTCAACGTTGGAAAGTACATTTTGGTGAGGAATCAAATTATAGCTTTGAAAGACAAAACCAATCGAAGTATTGCGATATGCATCCCAATCTACATCTCTGTACTTCTTGGTAGAAATTCCATTGATTACCAAATCACCACTATCATAACGGTCCAATCCACCAATTATATTTAACATCGTAGTTTTTCCAGAACCAGACTGGCCTAGGATAGATACAAATTCATTCTCTCTAAAATTTAAAGAGACACCCTTTAAAGCAACTTGCGTAAGTTCCCCTACTGTATAACTCTTAACAATATTCTTCAGCTGTAACATGAAAGAAACCTCCACATATACATTAAGAATAACATACTAAAATTTTGCATTTTTAAAATATTTTTTAAGATAAAAAAAGCAGGCTTTCACCTGCTCATCATACATTCTTATAAAGTCTGCTTAACAACAGCTTCAAGTTCTTCTCTTGGCATGAAACCTAAAGAAGAAGCTACCTTTTCACCATTCTTGAAGCCAATCATTGTAGGAATTGACATAATTCCATACTGCTGCGCAATCTCAGGATTATCATCAACGTTTACCTTTACAAACTTGATGTCTGCATAGTCCTTAGAAATTTCTTCAAGAACTGGTCCTACCATCTTACATGGTCCACACCAGTCAGCGTAAAAGTCTACAAATACTGATTTGTTATCTGCTAATACTTGGTCATATTCTGCTTTATTCTTAATAATATCCATTTTTGAATACCTCCGTGAACATATTATTGCATAAATATATTTGATACAAAAGAATTATGCCCTATTTGATTTTTGCGGCAGCTTCTTCATCCAAAATAACAGTTACATCAGGATGATCCTGTAAGATACTTGCTGGACAATCCGTTGTCTTAGGACCTTTAATCATACCGTATACTGCATCAGCCTTATTGGCTCCTGTAGCAATTAAGATAATCTTCTTTGCACGCATAATTGTGCCTAAACCCTGTGTGATTGCTAGAGTTGGTACTTGATCAATATCCCCATCGAAGAAACGAGCATTGTCCTTACGTGTCTGTTCTGTTAGTTCCATTGTATGTGTCAAACTATCAAAGGCTGCACCTGGTTCATTAAAAGCGATATGTCCATCAGAACCGATGCCAAGTACCTGTACGTCTACCACGTACTTTGCCATTTCACTTTCATAACGTACACATTCAGCTTCAGGATCTGCTGCTTCACCATTAGGAATGTGAATATTCTCTTCAGGCACATCAATCTCGTTAAAGAGATTATCATGCATGAATGTATAGTAACTCTGTTCGTGATTACGTGGTAATCCAACATATTCATCTAAGTTGAATGTAATAGCATTCTTATAAGATGTACCATTTGTCTTATGGTCTGCAATCATCTTCTTGTACAAACCAACAGGTGTAGACCCTGTAGCTAATCCCAATACTGGATTTTCTTTCTCTACAACCTGTCGCATAATTTTAAATGCTTCTTCACTTACTTGGTCATAGGAATCTGCAATAACAATTTTTAACATTTTTCTTTCTCCTTCTTTTTAGAATAGTGTTATTGAATACGCTGTTTGCCAGCTATCATTTACATCTAATATTATTGTTCCTTCACGTTTTTCAAACGGAACTTCATTCTTCTCAAAATCTGTATGTGAGTACCATGGTTCGATACACACAAACGGTGCATAGGGTGACCAATACGCAAGCCATGGATAGCCCTGATATTCCACCTGTACACCATGAATACCATCCGTTAATTTCGTACAGGTACTGCGCGGATTTTGGATGATGATTGTCTTCTTTAATGCATCTTTATCTAAAGCAATCTCATCGACTTCCTCATCGTTTACTAGTTCCTTTTGATTCAATTCTAAACGGTATGCATCAAACGTTTTATCTTTTTCAAGTGGACAATTGAATGCAGGATGTAATCCAAAGTTAAATGGCATCACACAGGTATTTCGATTTTCAATGAGATATGCAATATCTAACTTTTTACCCTCCAAAGTATACGTAACTTCAAGTCGGAAGTGAAATGGATATTGTGCTAGCGTTTCTTCATTATCACACAGTTCCATTACGATTTGAGTATCGGTATGTTTAATACATTTAAATTCACTGTTTCTAGCAAAGCCATGGTTTCCAGTATGATATTCATTTCCTTGAATATGTAGAATGCCATCCCATGTTTTACCAACCATCGGAAATAAGATTGGATTTCTTCCAGCCCAATAAGTCTTATCACCTTGCCACATTGCCTCGATATTCGTTTCACGATCAAAGAAACTATGTATTTCAGCTGCATGTTCATCAATCGTTACTGACACAAATGAATTTTGAATTGTATACGTTGACATATATTCCCCCAACTCATTGGTTTTATTATAGCACTTTGAAAGATTTATAAATTTCAATCCTTTTATAAAATTAGTTAATTTTATATTTTTTTCAAGATTTCAACTATATAATTGGACTTTTTTCACAGTTAGCGTGATAATTTTAATGTTCAAGGAGGAAATAACTATGTCATTTATTGACGGAATTAAAGAAAGAGCTAAACAAGATATAAAAACAATTGTATTACCAGAATCAGAAGACGAAAGAACACTTCGTGCAGCTGCAAAGATCTTAGAAGAAAAGACAGCAAACCTGATTTTAATTGGTGATGAAGCAACTGTAAAAGCAGATGCAGAGAAATATGGCGTTAACATTGATGGTGCGACTATCATCAATCCAGAAACTTCCGATAAATTAGAAGAATACGTAAACACATTATATGAATTACGTAAAGCTAAGGGTATGACTCCTGAAGCTGCTCGTGAAGCATTATTAAAAGATCGCACAACATTTGGTGTCATGGTATTAAAGACTGGTGGAGCTGATGGTCTTGTATCAGGTGCTTGCCACTCTACAGCAAACACATTACGTCCAGCATTACAAATCTTACGTACAGCACCAGGTGCGAAGTTAGTTTCAGGCTTCTTCATCATGGACGTTCCAAATTGCGAATTTGGTTATAATGGAACATTCGCATTCGCTGACTGTGGTCTAAACCAAGATCCAGATAGTGAAAGCTTAGCAGCTATCGCTAACGATACAGCAAATACATTTAGAACACTTGTAGGAGCTGAACCAAAGGTTGCTTTCCTATCCCACTCTACAAAGGGAAGCGCAAAACATGCATTAGTAGATAAGGTTGTAAATGCAGTAGAAATTGCTCACCAACAATATCCAGATTTAGTATGTGATGGTGAATTACAGTTAGATGCAGCTATCGTTCCAAGCGTTGCGGCAAGCAAAGCTCCAGGTTCCCCTGTTGCAGGTCAAGCTAACGTATTAATTTTCCCTAACCTTGATGGCGGTAACGTTGGTTATAAGTTAGTACAGCGTTTAGCTAAGGCTGAAGCTTATGGTCCAATGTTACAAGGTATTGCTAAACCAGTTAACGATCTATCCCGTGGATGTTCTTGGGAAGATATCGTTGGTGTAGTAGCATTAACAGCTGTACAAGCACAAAACAGCAAGTAACAAATTAATGTATGCTTGCATACATATAAAAATAAGAGATATCCATACACAATTGGATATCTCTTTTAATATGTTTGATAATCATGGTCTTAATATATTTAGTTTTGTATTGCATTTGCAGATACAATATATATGCCGTTAGGTATGCACTGTATTGGAAGGATGCTATCTACATTTGCCCAACCCATTTTTTCACAATTATGGTTTGGACAATCAACTTTACTAACGTGCCATTTACCATCTTTTACTTCGATTGTTAAATCTCCCACATTCCCTTTAACTGTATATGTGGCATCAACACCAGAATCGAACCATTGGACAATTTCTCCACGATATACAACTACTATCCATTCCCCTTTTGCCTGGTCATTTGGAGCTCCGTTAAGTGAATTATCTGTCCTATTAATTATTGCAGGAATAAATTTGAAAACTAGAATTAGCACAATAGATATTATAATAATTACTCCAAGTGCAATATATTCTTTCTTTTTCATATTTGTCTCCCTAAATTTCAATGATATAAGCTTTCTATTCCTTATCCCAAGGAAGTAAGTTATCTCCCTTTACAAGATATGCATTCTCTGCGATTCTTGCAAGTGGTGTATCAGAGTAAGAATCGGAATAGAAGTTTTCAATCTTTGT
>JABZLM010000079.1 GCA_015256775.1 Solobacterium sp.
CGTCAGCTGCTGCTGATGGGTCAGCTGCTACTAATGTCTTCGCATCACCTTCAGGGCATACGCCTGTGTTGAATGTTAACTTCCATTCTGGGTGAGCTTCCTGGAAAGCGTCTAATTGCTTCTTGAGCCAGTTGCCCTGTTCTTCTGATTGATCTTCAGATGGTGTCCACACTGTAAGTGTTACTTCCTTTGAATCTGAAGTTGTTGTGTTTGATTCTTTCTTGCCGCCGCATCCTGCTAATGCAGAGATACCCATTAAAGCAGCCAAACCTAGTGATACTAACTTTGTACTTTTCATGTTTTCCTCCCGAAAAAGTCTATGATTTCGTAAACGTTACTGGAAACGTTTACAACTCTATAGTTTTATTTTATGCAAAGCGCTTTCAAATTTCAATATCTTTTTATGAAATTTTAAAATTAATACTCTAAATTCTGATGAGATTCTCTTCCAAAGATGTGCATGACATTACCACCGAATGTAAAGTCGATCTTATCGCCAATCTTGAATGTTCTACCATTTAAATCCAATGTTGGAACGATGATAATGCTGTCTTTACCACACGCATTTACGTGTAAGTGGATTGCGGAGCCCATCATTTCACTTACATCAACGATGCCTTCAATTGTCTTGCCGCTCTCTCCACCAAGTGAGATGTGTTCAGGACGTACACCAACTGTAATTGGCTGTGGTTGTACGTTCTTTTCAGCCAAGAGGGCTTGTTTTTCTTCAGAAACTTCCATCACCGCATTGTCTAACTTCACGCAGTATTTACCAGCTTCATTCTTTAAGAGCTCACCGCTGTAGAAGTTCATCTGTGGCATGCCGATAAAGCCTGCTACAAACTCATTAACTGGATGATCAAATAATTGCTGTGGTGTTCCAACCTGCTGGATAACGCCATCCTTCATGATAACAATACGGTCACCCAGTGTCATTGCTTCTGTCTGGTCATGTGTTACATAGACAAATGTTGCTTTAATCTTCTGTCTTAACTTGATAATTTCAGCACGCATCTGATTTCTTAACTTTGCATCCAAGTTAGAGAGTGGTTCATCCATCAATAATAGCTTTGGATTACGCACAATCGCACGTCCAATCGCAACACGCTGTCTTTGTCCACCGGATAAAGCCTTTGGCTTACGGTCTAGATATGGTGTTAAGTCTAAGATTTCGGCTGCCTCTTCAACCTTTACCTTGATTTCATCAGCTGGAACCTTATGCATCTTGAGTGGGAATTCGAGATTTTGGCGAACACTCATATGTGGATATAACGCATAGTTCTGGAAAACCATCGCAATATCACGATCTTTAGGAGATACGTTGTTCATTAACTTACCATCAATGAATAATTCTCCACGTGTAATATCTTCCAATCCCGCAATCATACGTAATGTTGTGGACTTACCGCAACCAGAAGGACCTACTAATACGATGAACTCTTCATCGCCAATTTCTAGATTGAAATCATCAACCGCAACCACACCTTCGTCTGTGATCTTTAGGTTTGTTTTCTTAACTTCGCCCTTCTTTTTCTTCTTTACCTCACCACTGTTTGGGTAAATTTTTTGAACATGCTTTAGACTTACTGTTGACATCTTACTTTTCCTCCACTGGTTTTTGTATACGAATACTCTCTCCTGCTAATACATGAAATGGAATAATTTCATGTATTACAGGTTTATTGTAATTTAATCTTAATAACAAGTCATCTACACTGCGTTT
>JABZLM010000001.1 GCA_015256775.1 Solobacterium sp.
ATTCCAGTATTTTTGCAGTAGCCTATACACCGGGATATGCAATGGGAAACATTCTGCTAACGGTCTTAGGCCCTCTTGTTGTTGCAATATGTATACATTAGCTGCCTGTGCATGTGAACCTTTTTCTGTAATGGTCTTCTATGAAAGTTCCTAAGAATGCTGAAAGAGCGAGCATTTCAAAAGCCGACCCCAAATCCCGATCGGCTTTTTCATATAGAATACTTCCTTTCATTTATGATTTGATATTATGGCGTACCTGTAATTATTTACTGAAAGGATTGATATAAGATGCGAATCAATCGTGATTGCTACAGTGTGTAAATTTGCCATGCACGCAAGAATTATATTCCGAAACAAATTCGGATAATATTAAAGTATTCATTAAGATTTTTTAAGTAATTTCTACAGTGTTTAAATCATCAACAAATCAATAAATATGTAAAAAAACAGCCTATTAGGCTGTTAGTGAAAGTCGATATCGCCAGCATTTGTTTTGATGACAATTTCACCTTTTCCATCACCGACAATATATTTTTTATGACGGAGCTTTTGATATGGTAAATCATCGTCAAAATCAATATCTCCGAAGTTTGTGGAAAGACTTGCGTGGTAGTCTGTTGTTTCTGTTGTCATATCAATATCGCCAGCAGTAGATGTGACTTGGATATTCTGAATTTCTCCATGAACATCTAAATCAATGTCACCTGCAGTTGTTTTTACTTCGATGATAGGAGAGGATACTTCCATATCAATATCACCTGCAGCTGCGGAGAGTTGAATAACATTGGCGGCGTGTTTTTGAATATCAATATCACCAGCTGCGATATTGGCATATAGATTACCTGTTGTATTTGTTAAGTCCACATCACCAGCAGATAGCTTCATGCTAATTTCATCGAAGTTCGAATCAGAGACATCTAAGTCACCTGCTAACATCGTAAAGTCAGCACGTTTCATTTCAACGCGGCTAATAGAAACATCTCCAGATTTGTTATGACAGTTGAATTCATCAAGTTTGATATCGTTGATATCTACATCACCAGCAAGTGCTTCCATTGTGATTGTTGAAACACTAGATGGGATTTGAACGGTCAAGTCACCGCTACCAGACACAAGAATCGTAGCAGTTGTATCATTTATTTCACAACGAATTCCATCAGTTGTAGGATTTCTAAAGATACTTTGTGACTGGGTAAATTCATAGCGGAGTTCATTTCCTTTTTCTAGAGATATATCCAAGGATGACATTAATGTCTCGCTGTGAATCACTAAGTGAGCGATAGAATCTGGAAGTGTTTCAGTCTGAGGGTCTGAATAGTACTGCGCGGTATTCTTCTTACGGTCAATATTAACTGTAAAGTTTTTTGCATGGCCAAGTGCTTCATCTGCGATACGTGTAAACGCATGGAAGGCTGTAGATAATCCTTCTTTTAAATCTTGATAGTCTTTACTCTTCTGTTCTTTATGGACAGTTTCTTTTTCTCCGCCCATCATATGGATATTTTCTAATACGTCATCAATTGTACCAAGATCATTCATGATTTCTTCTTCGCTTCTTCCTTCGCTAATTCCTTCTTGGAAGTGTGCTTCGAAGGCATCGAGAATATCTTTCTTAAAACTTGGAGAGTAGTTTGCAAGAGCTTGATTTAAAGCTGCTAAGTATTCATTTTTTGTCATATCAGTTTTTCCACCTTTTGAACGAATGTAATCCATTCTTCTTTCTGTTGTTGTTGATAAAGTTTTCCTTCTTCCGTTAAATGATAGTATTTTCGAGCTGGACCACCGGATGACTCGACAAGATAGGTTTCAAGATAACCATTATCTTTTAGTCTTTTTAGTATTAAATATAATGTTCCGGCAGTTACGGACATTTCTTGGGAAATATCTTCAGTTAGTTCGTATCCATACTTATCATCTTTTACTAACCTTGAAAGAACGCATAATTCTAAAACACCTTTTTTAAATTGTGCATCCATTGCTTTTCCTCCTTGCAAGTAGAATATAACACATACTATTATGTAATGCAATATAGTATGTGAAAAAATATACTCCGTTTGGAGTATATTAAAGTAAATGTATTTGATGTGCTTCGCATTCATCGACCATATCTTGTGGCCAGATGGACGCTTGTACTTCGCCAACGTGAGCTTTATTCAGCAGTAACATGCACAATCTGGATTGGCCAATACCGCCACCGATTGTATATGGGAGTTCACATTTTTGAATCATTTGGTGATATGGGTAATGGAGTCGTTCTTCCGCATTGCGGATACGGCATTGTTCTACGATGGAGTTTTCATCGACACGAATACCCATACTTGAGATTTCTAATGCACGTTCTAGTGATGGTAACCAGAAGAATAAATCTCCATTGAGGTTCCAGTCATCATAGTCAGGTGCACGGCCGTCATGTGGCTTTCCACTATGCTTTAAAGCGTGACCAATTCGCTTGATGAAGACACATTTCTTTTCTTTTGTGATTGCGTCTTCACGTTCTTTTGGTGAAAGATCTGGGTACATATCTTCTAATTCTTGGGAATCGATGAAGAATACATCATTTGCTAGATGACACACTGCTTGTGGGTATTTATACCAGATTTCATGTTCCATGTGCTTGATGACCTTGAAGATTGTACGTACTGTTTCCTCTAGCATCGCTTCTGTACGTTCTTCTTTCGTGATAACTTTTTCCCAGTCCCATTGGTCTACGTAAACAGAGTGTAAGTTATCTAGTTCTTCATCACGACGAATCGCATTCATATTTGTATATAATCCATCATGAACTGCAAAGTTATATTTCTTGAGTGCGAAACGTTTCCACTTGGCAAGAGATTGTACAACCTCAATTGTTTCGTTTGGCATCTCTGCGATATCAAAAGATACAGGACGCTCTATACCATTCAGGTTATCATTCAAACCAGTACTCTTTGGAACGAATAATGGAGCGGAGATTCTAGATAGGTGCATCTCTCTTCCGAACTCCTTTTGGAAAGTATCGCGGATATATTTGATGGCTTCTTGTGTTTGTCGTACATCAAGAATAGGATCATAGTCTTTAGGTATTACTAATTGCATAACATCACCTCATAGTGCGTTTAATTTTAACACAGAATGAAGATTTTGAGATAGAGAGAAATCATGTAATTTGATGGCTTTTTGCGAATGGAATTAGTGAGATGCCATGCATACATGCGGTGGTGTGTATATTCCTTGAAAAATTCAATTATCTTTCATACAATATAACACGATTAAGGAGTGTAATGATGACACGTTATGATATAGCAATTATCGGTACTGGTCCAGCAGGATTAGAGGCAGCCATTACCGCGAAGGTGCGTAATAAAAATATTATCTTATTTGGTTCAAAGGACTTGAGCCAAAAGATGCAGGTGGTAAAACACCCAATTCTAAACTACTTAGGTTTACCATCTAAAACAGGTGTAGAGATGGCTAATGTATTCCAACAGCAGTTGGATGAGCTTGGAATCTCGATTACAGAAGAGAAGGTTTCCAATGTATATGCGATGGGTGATTACTTCGCGCTACAGTTAAATAACAGTGAAATGGTTGAGGCAACTTCCGTGATTCTAGCGATCGGTGTTGTGGCGGGTAAACCATACGCTGGTGAGGAGAACTTCTTGGGTCGTGGAGTTAGCTATTGTGCAACTTGTGATGCGCCTTTATATAAAGGAAAGGTAGTTGCGGTTGTGGCAGGTAGTCAGGAAGAAGAAGCGGAAGCTGACTTCCTTGGCGAAGTATGTGAAAAGGTATATTACTTCCCACAATATAAAGATGATCCACAGTTAAATAGTAAGAACATTGAAATTCATCATGAAAAACCTGTTGAGATTACAGGTATGATGAAGGCAAACAAACTGAAGACAGATCAGGGTGAATATGCGGTAGATTGTGTATTTATCTTACGACCAACACAATTCCCAGGCTCACTTGTGCCTGGACTTGAAATTGCAGGGAATGCAGTCAAGGTTGATTTACAGATGAAGACAAACCTGGCAGGATTATTTGCGGCAGGTGATATTACAGGACAGCCATATCAATATATCAAGGCGGCTGGTCAAGGAAACGTTGCGGCATTATCTGCAGTAGCGTACATTGATGAACTAAAGAGAAAGAAACAATAGGAGATAAACATGGCAGGACAGAAAATAGACGCACTTAAATTAGAAAATCAATTATGTTTTCCGCTCTATGCGGCTGCAAGAAAGATTACAGCAGCGTATACTCCTATCTTAAAACCACTTGAAATGACATATACACAATATATCGTCTTCTTAGTGTTATGGGAGAAGGATGATATTTCCGTGGGTGAATTGTGCGAACGATTATATCTAGATAGTGGAACTATCACTCCATTATTAAAGAAGATGGAAGATAAGAATTGGTTAACAAGAACGCGTTCTAAATTAGATGAGCGTGTTGTAATGATTAAGTTAACAAAAGAAGGCAAGAACATGAAGAAGCATTGTGCAGATGTTCCTGCAAAGGTTCGTTCTTGTGTATGTCTTAACCAGGATGAATCACTGGATTTATATAAAGCACTTTATAAGATTCTTGAAGAGAAAAAATAAGCTATGTCAATTGACGTAGCTTTTTATATGCATGCATGTGATATAAATTATTTCTGATTGTGTTTCTCTTTGATTTCTTTCTGATAATCTTTTGAAACTTGCATGGTATAGCGATACCAAGATTCAAAATAATCAGAAAGACAAGCATCCTGTAACAGCGCTTTTGTGCGTAGGATATTTTGTGCTTCACGACCTGTGTCTAGGATTGGAAGTTGGTGATCTAGTTTGTATTGAATGATACTTTCTACAGCGTGCATGCGTTGTTCAAATAAATGAACAAGTTGCGCATCAATGTCGTTAATTTCTAATCGTTTCTCATCTAATAGTGTCATCATAATAACCTCGTATGTTTATCTTAGCAGATATGAAAAAAGGGCTCAACGCCCTTTACTCTGCTTCTTCACTGAATTGTGAATTATAGAGATTTGCGTAGAACCCATTTTTAGCAAGTAGTTCATCATGAGTGCCGATTTCCACAATATCACCATGATCCATAACTAAGATCATATCTGCGTTTTTAATGGTAGATAAGCGATGTGCGATGATGAAGGATGTTTTACCTTTCATCAGGTTTTCCATACCTTTTTGAATTAAGATTTCTGTACGTGTATCCACGGATGAGGTTGCCTCATCTAGGATAAGAATCTTAGGGTCACTCAAGAAGGCACGTGCAATTGTTAGTAACTGCTTTTGGCCTTGTGAAATGTTTGTGGATTCTTCATTGATAACTGTTTGATATCCATTTTCAAGTGTACGAATGAAGTGGTCAACATAGGCTTGATCTGCCGCATGCATGACCTCTTTGTCGGTTGCGTTTAATTTGCCGTAGCGGATATTGTCCATAATTGTGCCAGAGAATAACCAAGCATCTTGTAATACCATACCGAAGCTATTGCGTAACTGACCCCGCGCCATATCCTTTGTGTTAATGCCATCAATGAAGATATCACCGCTATTTGTTTCGTAGAAGCGCATCAGTAGTTTGACGATTGTTGTTTTACCAGCACCTGTTGGTCCAACAATCGCTACCTGTGCACCTTGTTTAATATATGCGCTGAAGTTATGGATGATTGTCTTTTCAGGTGTATATCCAAAGACAACATTTTCGAATGTAACTTGACCCTTAAGTGTACTGTTTCCGTTTTCATCCATGATATTGACGGAATTCTCTTTATCAGGAGTTTGTTCAGGCTCTTCTAGGAATTCAAATACACGTTCAGCAGCAGCTGCAGTAGATTGTAGCACATTCATAATCTGGGCAGTCTGTGTAATTGGTTGATTAAAGCTACGTACATATTGGATGAAGGCTTGAATATCACCAATTGCTAAGCCGTTATGAAGGGATAAATATCCACCGAGTACACAACATCCAATATAACCAACATTTCCAATTAAACTTGTAATTGGCTGCATTAATCCACTAATAAACTGAGACTTCCAAGCAGATGTATACAGTTCTTCATTCATCTTGTTAAATGTGTTGATGGAACGTTCTTCACCATTGAAGGCCTTCATAACGATGTGTCCACCATACATCTCTTCAATATGACCATTGACATCACCAAGTGTCTTCTGTTGTTGGATGAAGTACTTCTGTCCATTTTTGACAACAGACATCGCCGCAACAGCAGAAAGTGGCACAATAACCAATGCCATTAACGTCATCTGCCATGAAATGGTAATCATCATGTATAGGATACCAATAATGGTAATTAAGGAAGTAAAGATCATCTGTATCGATTGTGTTAGTGACTGTGACATCGTATCAACATCATTTGTAATACGTGATAATACTTCACCGTGCGTTTGTTTATCGTAATAGTTTAGTGGTAAACGATTGATCTTCATAGAGATTTCTTCTCTTAAGCGATACGTTACCTTCTGTGTAACACCTGACATAATCCATGCTTGAATGTAGGAGAGAATGCCAGAGAGGACATATATTCCAAGTAATATAAGTAGTGTATGTTTAATTCCATCAATATCGATGGAACCTGTTCCACTGTATTTGGCAATCAATCCTTGGACTAGCTTTGTGGTCGCATTGCCTAAAATTTTAGGACCAATGATTGTGAAGATGGTTGAGCCAACCGCAAAGAGAATGACGAAGAAGATTGCGATGCGAAATGGTTTTAGATACTTCAATAAAGTAGATAGTGTTTTGGATAAGTTTTTTGCTTTCTCGTTAGAAGCATTCATCATCATACGTCTTTGACTCATTCTCCCAACTCCTCTCTACTTAACTGTGAGTGTGCGATTTCTTGGTAGACTTCACAATTCTTTAATAGTTCTTTGTGTGTTCCAATGCCAGCCATCTTACCTTGATCTAGAACAATAATCTTATCTGCATGCATGATGGAACTAATACGTTGTGCAATAATAAATACCGTTGCGTGTTTCTTGGCAATGAGTCCCGCAAGTGCAGCACGTAGTTTTGCGTCAGTCGCATAGTCTAATGCACTAAAGGTATCATCGAAGATATATACCTGTGCATCTTTCGCAAGTGCTCTTGCGATGGAGAGACGTTGTTTCTGACCGCCAGATACATTTGTGCCACCTTGGGCAATTGGCTCATTTACTCCATTTGGCATACGGTCTACGAATTCTTTTGCTTGTGATATGGTGAGTGCTTCTTCCATCTTTTCATCACTTAGATTTTCATCTGCGTAGCGAAGATTGGATGCGATTGTGCCGCTAAAGAGAATTCCTTTTTGAGGAACATAACCAATGCGATTGCGTAATTCTTTTTGGGATACATCACGAATATCAATATCCCCAAAGCGTATTGCGCCTTCGGTAACATCAAAGAAACGAGGTAGCAAGTTAACTAATGTAGTTTTACCAGAACCGGTTGATCCAATAAAGGCAACGGTCTCTTCAGGGTTAGCAGTAAAGTGAATATCTTCCAATACATTTTCTTCCGCATTTGCGTATTTAAATGAGACATGGTCGAAGGTAATTGGTACATTTTCTTTTGGTAAGTGTTTCGGTTCAACTGGGTCATGAATCGTGGGCTCTGTTTCGAGTATTTCGAAGATACGATTTGCGGAAACAGAGGAACGAGGAACCATGATAAAGATCATCGCAATGATCATAAATGACATTAAGATTTCAGTTGCGTATTGTAGGAAGGCCATCATATCACCAATCTGCATCGTACCTGCATCTACTTGGTTTGTGCCAATCCATATAATTGCGACAGATAATGCGCTTAACGCAAAGGTCATGACTGGCATTGGTAATCCCATTACTCGATTTAAGAATAGATTCAATTTTGTAATATCATCATTTACCTTTTTGAAACGTTGTTCTTCATACTTCTCGTTATCAAATGCACGAATGACTAACATACCTTCAAGTTGTTCACGAGATACACGATTTAATTGGTCTACAAGCTCTTGTGACTTCTTAAACTTCGGCATTGTGAAGGAGAAGATAACGATCATAAGTGTAATCAAACCTGCAACACTCCATGCAAGCAAGGAAACAAGGGAAGAGTAATGAATGACTTTAAATAGGGAAGTGAATCCCATAAATGGTGCGAACAATACAATTCGTAAGAACATTGTTAGAACTGTTTGAACCTGCTGTATATCATTTGTTGTACGTGTAATAAGAGATGCGGTTGAAAAGCGTGAGAATTCTGCAGAAGAGAATGTTTCAACTTTCGCAAATACATCACGGCGTAAATCACGGCTGGCTGCAGTAGCAGTTCGTGAAGAAAGATAGGCTGAACCAATCGCACAAACTGTAGCGAGTAATGATATCGCTAGCATCCATAAACCTTCTTGCGTGATATAGCGATTCTGTATGGCTGCTGTATCCATCTCTAGTTCTTGATAAACTTTCTTAACAGCTAATGTTTGTGCGGCAGTTAGATTTGCGTCAGTATATTTCGCAAGCATCGCATCAAACTGATTCACAATTTGTTCCTTCAGTTGTGGTTGTAGTGATAGTGCTTGATACAACTGTGAAGAGCTATCTAGTTTGAAATTTTTTAGTATCTCTTCATTTTCTAATAACGATGTCATTAGTAACGGCTTTTTCATCGCATCTTCAAGAGAACTATCCGGATGATCCTTTAAAACATAGATATCTTCTTTTTCTGCTAGAGGATATTTCTTCGTGTAAGAAGTATCACCCTGAGAAACTTGAACATAGTTATTTTCTAGGATAGTTGTACTTTCTGCATCCATAAAGACTTGAAGATGCTTATATGTTTCTTCAGACATCGCAGAAGGAATAAATTCTGTAATGCCACCATATTGAATGCCATAGGTAATAATCTTTGACATATGGTCTGGTAAAGCAAGCTGTGCTTGTACTTGGGCAAATACCAATACAATGACGGCTATTACTGAAATCCAATAGGGTTTTAAATAACGAAATGCTTTTAACATATTGTTTTCTCCATTTTAGAACATATTTATATTACCACGGTAATATAAATACTACAACTAAGTTATAATAACACTTGCCCTAAGTAATAGAATGATGATAAAGTAGTACATGGAGATAATATGAAAGATAACAAGAAGAATGAAATTAGAGAGATTGCGTTAAATCTATTCCGCAATCATACATACGATAGTGTTAGTGTAAATCGCATTGCAAAAGAAGCAGGTATCTCAAAGAATACCTTCTATTATTATTTTTCTAGTAAAGAAGAACTAATTATGGAAGTATTTAAGCCAGAACTTTTATTTGATGATGCGGTTATGATTAAATTATCTTCTCTTACGAAAGTGGAAGATCAAATTAGGGCGATCTATCAATCCGCAATCCAGTATTTTGTCCGATTAGGGAAGCCAATTGTAAAGGTTGTGATTCAAGCAAATCTAAATTATGATTTTGCGAAAAATGAAATGCCTAAGCCAAGCGAGATGCCAGCAATTGCACAAGTACTAATAAACATCTTCAAGCGTGCAATTGATGAAAAGGTGATTCGTACAGACTTACAGCCAGTAGAACTGATGAAGTTATCCGCAATTGTATTAACAGGTTGTTTACAAATCTGGGCTACTGCACCACATGATATTGATTTGGAAAAGTTCTACATAAAGAATGTAGGATACATGTTGAACATGAAATAAAAAGAATTGCGTTTGTGCAATTCTTTTACTTTAGAAATCTTTTGAGTGGTAAACGTGTATGCAAAATCACTGCCATGATTGCGCCGAAGCTAGCTTGAACAATCTGGAATGGGAGCTTGAGCATTGCGGCCTTTGGAGTTGCATAGATAAATGAACGGCCAATTGTATATCCAACAACCATGATAATCGCACCAATAGTTACCGCAAGAATATAGTCCTTTAAAGTTGGATTCTCCTTCTTAGATATTAATAGAGAAATTACAACTGCCTGTAGACCATGAGTAACAAGTGATACAAACATTGGTGTTGGATAGAAGAACAAATCACCAAGGAATGAACCAAGACCACCAACGAGGAAAGCCTCAACAGGGTTTAACATGAGTGCGGCAGTCACAATGACTAAGTCATTGAAATATAGATGTCCACCTGGTACTGGGATACTGAATGAAGATAAAACTATCGTCATCGCTAGTAACATTGCGATTACAGTAAATCTTTTAACTGAAATATTCATAAAACCTCCAAATATGTGTATATTTTAAATACTTTCTGGTTATCTGCATATACCCAGAAATGTTATAATTTATATGACCAGATTGGAATGAAATATGAACAATAAAACTAAAGCATACATGGATCTCTATTTAAAGATTCGTAATGATATTATTCGTGGTGTTTATCAAACAGGGGATAAACTGCCTTCAAAACGTATCTTGGCTGACAAAGAAAATGTCAGTGTGATAACAGTCGCACATGCATATGAACTACTAGCATCAGAAGGATATATCACTTCTCGTATGAGAAGTGGATATTACGTAAGTTATCTTGAAAAAGATTTTTTTAGTGCCAAAGAAGATAGTAATATCGAGATTTTACCAGAGATACAGATTACCAATAAAAAGTTATTTTCTTCCAATGTATTTGCGATGGCTGCACGCAAAGTATTAAGTATGCGGCAAGATGTATTACTAACAAAGTCACCATGGAATGGTTTGTTGTATCTTCGTAAAACGATTGCGTCATACTTAGCACGTGTTCGTGGAATCTATGTGGCCCCAGAACAGATTATCATTGGTTCTGGTTCTGAATATTTTTATGGAATTCTGGTGAGTATGATTGGACGTGATAAGGTATATGCGATTGAAAGACCGTCGTATGAAAAAATCTCACTCATGTATGAAGCAGAGAATGTAAAACTTATACATATGAAACTTGGTAAGAATGGTATCCTAAATTCAGAACTGCAAAAGAATCATGCGGATGTATTACATGTGACGCCATATCATAGTTATCCATCAGGTAGTACAACAGATATCAACAAGAGGAAACAATATATCCACTGGGCAAAGGAAAATCATGCATGGATAGTAGAAGATGATTATGATTCTGAATATACCTTAGGGATGAATGGTAGAGAAACGCTATATGCATTAGATGATGAACAAGTAATCTATCTAAATACTTTTTCCAATACCATTGCACCATCTGTTCGTATTGGATATATGATATTGCCAAAGAAGAACCTAAAGGAGTTTCAAGACAGAATCTCTTTTCGCTCCAATACAGTTTCAACACTCATGCAGTATATCGTTGCGGAGTTAATACAGAATGGAAGCTTTGAAAGACACATCAATCGTGTACGAAAGAAGATGCGTAAGTAATGCTATGCATGTATGGTGGGATATATGATAAAGAAGATTGCTATATATGTAGTCGTTATTGTTATTATTATTTCTGCATTTGCCTATAGGCATTATCAAAATCCATCTATCAAACGACCTACAGGTAAATATCAAGTCAAACAGTATCATAGCAATAACGATCAAGATAATGATGGTATCGATGACCAAGTAGATATATTAGAAAATACGCTAGAATACATTTCCATAAAGCCAAAGTATCAAAGTAAGTACTATAGTACAGGGTATTCGGACGATGAATACGGAGTTTGTACAGATGTTGTAGCACATGCATTAAAGAATGCTGGGTATGATTTAATGACATTAATTCAAGAAGATATTCAAAATCATCCTAGTGATTATGCAATTGATCAGCCAGATATCAATATTGATTTTAGAAGAGTTAGAAATTTAAAAGTATATTTTGATCATACTGCGCAGATACTTACGACTGATGTAAAAGATATTGAAGACTGGCAGGGTGGAGATATTATTGTATTTCGCAATCATATTGGAATCGTATCAGACAGAAGAAATGAGAGAGGAGTACCATATGTAATTCACCATGATAGTCCATGGCAGTTGGCATATGAACAAGATATCTTAGAGAAACGTAATGATATTGTCGGACATTATCGTATTGGTAAATGAGAGATGCATTAAAAATGGAGGATGGTGCATGTGTATGAAAGAGTATATTGCAAATTTAGAAAAAGAATTAGCTTTAATAGAAAATGGTTTTAAGGAACAGGAAAAAAGAGCACTTGCTGACTATCAATCGAAAGGTATGGACTATATCAAGAAGTTGGCGTTTTCTGCATACTCATCTAATATCTACCAAGTAAGGATGTACGCTGTATTTCTCTTTGGATATTTATCAGAGTATGAAGATGTATTAAATTTTATGAGAGATGAAGTTTCTAAAGACGAAAATTGGAGAGTTCAAGAAATTCTAGCAAAAGCATTCGATGAATATTGCAAGAAAAAAGGATTTAAAGAAGCACTACAAGTAATTGATCAATGGATGCATAATAAGAATCCTAATACTCGAAGGGCAGTTACGGAGGGATTGAGAATATGGACAAATAGGCCGTATTTTAGAGAACATCCTGATGAAGCAATTAAAAGAATTGCAGCTTTGAAGGATGATACAAGTGAATACGTAAGAAAGTCAGTAGGGAATGCGTTAAGAGATATTAGTAAAAAATATCCTCAACTAGTGGAGATTGAAGTTGATGGTTGGGACTTAGAAAATAAAGAAATCTATCAAGTCTATAAGTTGGCGAGTAAATTCATAAAAAAGAATAGGAAATAATTAGTGAGATATAATTGTATTTCAATCAGATTAGTTGAACTATTAACTGATATAATATACGTACATTGTTATCGAGGAAATAGAAATCTGTCATATTATTTTTATATACTAAAGTTATTAATAAAGTTACATGGTGAAATGAGAGTTCTGAATAATAAAAAATATAGTAACTAATTACTATGGGGGCTAAAAGTGAATAAATTGTCAGTTCAGATAAAAAATATAATTTATAAATATACAGGTTGTTTTTTGCTCGTTTTATGCCTCTATTTATTATTTTCTATTTTTAATGTATTCCCAAATTATTTGGTTGGAAAGATAGTAGATAATATAAATAAACCTTTTCAAATGATAATGCTTTATCTCTTGATTAGGTTGTTGTCTATTGGTGTTAAGACATTAATTAACTATTTTCAAACCAAACTATCATTAAATATTATTTCGGATATTAAAGAATATTACTTTTCTTTAATTTTAAAGAATGAGAATTTATTGCTCCTTACTTCTAGTGAAAATTCTCAAATTATTACACGTATCTTAGATGCTTCTGAAAGTTTAAATAAATCCATATTGAACATAATTATTTGGACAGGGAAATCAGTACCAACATTAGTATTAACTGTATATTTTATTTGCAAAATTGATATTAAGATTAGCACGTTTATTATTCCGTTGATTTTCTTGCTGTATTTTATTTCGAAAAAGTTGCAACACATTCAGTCCAATAATGCCAAGGAACGCTTGCAGTCAAAAAGCTATATAGTAGATTTATTTTATGAAATTATTAAGCAACTATATGCAATTCAACTATTTGAATTACAGGAACACTTTTTAAAAAAATATAAAGATTCATCTAATGAATGGAAAAATAAACAATTTAAGTTTGATTTTATCTCTCAAGAATCAACACTTTTGATTAATCTTTTTGGTGCGCTAGTAATTACAGCTATCCTTATTTTTTCGATACTATTTTCATCAACTATTAATACAGGAAATATTCTTAGTTTAATTCTATATACCGGAAGCATGTTTATGGTTATTTCAGATGTATTTGAAAATATTTCTGTATTTTCAAATATGAATACAGCAATTGGCAGAATAAATACACTATTAAAAGAAACAAATAATAATTTCTTATCGAAAGAAGTAATTAATAACTATGATATTACAATAGAAAATTTAACTTTTTCATATAAGGATACGCGAATATTTAATGGTGTTTCATTTTCAATACCTTTTGGTAGTAAAGTTGCGATTATTGGTAAAAATGGATCCGGTAAATCCACATTATTAAAACTACTATGTGGTATATATAAAAATTATTCAGGAAGTATAAAAATTGGAGGGAAAGATATTAAAGATGTAAATCTTAGTAACATATACTCTATATCTTTCCAAGATTCATACATCTTTAACGATACAGTTCGTAATAATATAACTTTATGGGAGAAAAATTCTGGTGAACTTTATTCTTATGATGATCTCGATAAGGGGCTAGATACAATAGTCATTAATGGTGGTCAAAACTTATCTGGAGGACAACGACAGAGAATTTGCCTAAATAGAATGTTTTTAAAAAATGCGAAAGTTTATTTGATAGATGAATACGAAAATAACTTAGATAATATTACGAAAGATTTCATCACCAAGAATATACTAAATTTATCTGGAACTGTTATTATTTCTTCGCATGATTCACAAATATTATCTAAAGTTGATTATATTTATGATTTGGATAACAAGATACTACGTAAAGTTTAGAAATCATTCATGATTTAGATTTTTACTAGATTGAATAATTAAAAAACGTTTCATTTTGAAAAGGGCTGGCACAATAAAAACTGTGTTAAACCTTTGGCTAATTAGCCGTAGGTTTAACACAGTGATTTTTATATTTCTCCAATGAAGTAATTAAGAATGGCATTGCTTGTTCGAAGTTAACACCATAGATATTATGATTCTCTTCTTCCAATGTTTTGTGGATAGATTCCTTAACATAGTCACAGGCAAGTGTCATTGCTTGTAGTAGGGATAAACCTTGTAAGAGACCACCGCTGAATGTACTTGCCCAAATATCACCTGTGCCGTGGAAGTGCTGTGGTTCTTCTTCGTTAAAGTATGTTGTGTATGTATCTGTATCCTTTTCATATGCATACGCACCGATACGGCCTGGTTCAAATGTTACACCTGTGATAATTGCGGTATGACAACCGAGGTCTGTTAATTGACGTAATACATGTTTGATATAGTCTTCGTCATAGTTTTCCTGATATGGAATATCTAATAAGAAGGAAGCTTCTGTGAGGTTTGGGACAATGATGTCTGCGATAGCGCATAAATCACGCATCTTCTTGGTAAATGGAATATCGAAACCCGTATATAGTTTTCCATTATCTGCCATGCATGGATCTACAATTCGTAGAGCATGGGTTCCAAACTCTTCAAATATCTTTTTTGCAAGATCAATTTGTTCGAAGGAACCAAGATATCCTGTATAGATTCCATCGAATGTAAAACCTTCTTTTTGCCAGTGAGCGAGTATTGGATTTACTTCACTGGTTAAATCATGGAAGGTAAAACCTTTGAACATGGTATGTGTTGAAAGTACAGCAGTTGGAATTACGGCAGTTTCAATACCCATCGCGGATAGTACAGGTAAAGCAACTGTTAATGAGCATTTTCCTACACAGGATATATCCTGCATTGTCACAATTTTCTTCATGAGAAATCTCCTCGTCTATAAATCTCATTATAGAAGATACTAGAAAAGAGAAAATTACCAGATTGATAGAAAATCATATAACCAGATATGCTATTTAACTTTTCATGCGTGCATGTTGTTTACGGTATTGGTTTGGCGTCATGTTATATTCTTTTAAGAATAGACGGTTGAAGTAACTAGGCTGACCAAACCCACAAGCATAGGCAATCTCTGTGATTTGTTCGGAAGTTGCGACTAACTTTTCAGCACTCATCTGAAGACGATAACTATTTAAGAAGTCGATTGGGGATTTACCTGTATACTTGTGAAACAAACGAATACAGGTACTCTTACTGACCTGTCCAGCTTCTGCAATATCTTCTAAACCAATCTTTGAACCAAAATGTTCGTGGATAAAACTAGTCATATTTCTTTGAATTTGAACATTTGCGTCATATGCTGTGTGAATACTTTGTTTACTTGATTGATATGCTAGATATAAATAGCGAATCACTTTATAAATTAAGGAATACTCTTCGAGTTCATAACCAATTGGCTTTTCATCTTCTAGTGCTTCAATTTCTTTCATAAGAGTATTAATATCTAAGCCAATTCCTTTCTTGATATTAAATTGGATATGCGCAAAAGCATCCTTTTCAAGTAATGGAAGTATATATTTCTCGTAAATATTTTGATCTTTAATAAAATAATCCGGATTGAAAATGATGGTTTTCTTTCTACACTTGAATGCATTACGGTCTTCTGTGTAGATATGATGTAACCTACCACGGTTGATAATACAAATGTTACCTTTATTAATTAGGAATTCTGATCCATCCACATTGCAGAAGAACTTTCCTTCTACAACTTCAATCAATTCAAATGAATTGTGCCAATGTGCTAATTCATCTTGTTTATGGGTATCAAAATTTTCTTTTTCAATTACGAGTGGAAGTTCTTGATTCATATAGTCCTCCTTTGTTTGACAATATTATACTACTTTATGACTAAATAATACTATTGAATACACATAATTGATTATATACTATCAATGTCAGCTGAGAAAGCTGTAGAAACTATTGAAAAGGAGATTATAAATTATGAACAACAAATTAAATGTATTATTATCCGACTTAGTCGTTTTCTATCACAAATTACAAAATAAGCACTGGTATGTAAGTGGACAATCATTCTTCCAGATTCACCCAGAACTTGAGAATTTATATGATGCTGTATTACCACAGGTAGATACAGTTGGTGAATTAATCTTAATGAATGGTGGTAAGCCAGTTTCAACATTAAAGGAATTCCTTGCGAATGCAAAAATTGAAGAAGGTACAGATGCATATGTAACAAGTGTGAAGACATTATACTCTGAATTATTACCTGACTATCAGTACCTATTAAAGAGTGTTACAGAAATCAAGGAAGTTGCTGATGCTGAAAATAACTACCTTGTATCTGCGAAGATGGATGAATTTATCGCATCTTACGCTAAGACAATCTGGATGTTAAACCAAGCTTTACTATAATCAATAAGTAATATGTTATCCCTGCTAGAATCCCCCTACAACTAGCAGGGATTTCTTTTTGACAAAGGAATAAATCGGAACTATAATTTCTGACGGAAATGGGGTTTTCCAAGATTATAAATCTAAACCGCGATTAGTGCTGATAACTCCTGTAACTTCTTTTTGTTACGGGCATCAGCATTTTTTTCTGCATAAGGAGATAGAGTTATGTTATTTAGTTTTGCGATGATTATTTTAGTTGGTGTAGTATTTGCGATGATTATGCGTAAGCTAGGGCTACCTAATCTATTAGGATATTTACTAGCAGGAATCATATTGGGGCCATTTGTGTTCAATGTAATTGATGCGACAACCTTTCAGATATCATCAGATATTCGACAGATTGCGCTAATGATTATCTTGATGCGTGCAGGGTTGAACTTAAAGATATCGGATTTAAAGAAGGTTGGACCATCTGCTTTACTAATGTGTTTTGTGCCGGCAAGTTTTGAAATAATTGGACTAATGATTTTAGCCCCAATCTTTCTACATTTAGATTTATTGAATGCCGCAATACTTGGAACTGTTTTAGCAGCAGTATCGCCAGCTGTTGTTGTGCCGCTGATGTTAAAACTAATGGATGAAGGTTATGGCACAAGAGAAGGGATTCCGCAACTTATTATGGCTGGTGCTTCGATGGATGATGTGTATGTGATTGTGTTATTTACTTCATTATTAACACTTGCTAAGAGTGGAGAATTTAATGCATTATCCTTATTACGTATTCCAACATCAATCTTATTTGGAATTATTTCTGGAATTGTATTGGGCTATATGCTTTGCAAGTTATATCGATTGTTGAAGTTATCTACAGGGATTGAACTTGCAAGCATGTTTGCGATAGGAATGGTACTCATTACAATCGAAAGAATGATGACGGGTGTTGTGGGATTCTCAGGATTACTTGCAATTATGGCAATGACGGCAGCGATACGACATATCAAGCCAGAGATGGCAGATACATATTCTGCTGTTCTTGCGAAACTATGGCAACCTGCTGAAATCTTCTTATTTGCGTTAGTAGGTGCGAGTGTAAGAATTGATTATGCAGTATCTTTTGGACCTGTTGTTTTGATTGTGATAATCCTAGCGCTACTATTCCGTATGCTTGGTGTATATCTGAGTGTTATGAAAACAAAGTTTAATATGAAGGAAAAAATATTTACGATGATTGCCTATATTCCAAAGGCTACGGTACAAGCTGCGATTGGAGGACTTGCATTAGAGGCGGGTCTTGCTAGTGGAGAGTTAATTCTAACAGCTGCAGTTACCGCAATCCTATTTACTGCACCGCTTGGGGCCATCTTTATTTCATTTACTTACCGTAACTTTTTACAAAAAGCATAGAGTCATTTAGGAGTTTTACAACAATTCTTGTTTTATTCTATTTTTCGTCTTTACTTCTAGTTCCTATTTGTTATGATATTTACGTGTTTTATGGTTTGGTAACGGATGTCTTAGAGACAGGAAGGATGGAGCTATGGCTTTAGGTGTTGTGACTCTCCGAACAATAGAATATATTGTCGATGTTTCGACAAACACATCTCTGATGGCGGTTTTCTGCGCCCAAAAATGTGGAAATAATGTTTTTTGAATACGATCTGTGGAGAAATCTCCACGGATTTTTTGTTTTATTAGAAAATGGAGGAAGATAAGATGAAAAAAGTAGCGATTTTAATGGGCAGTGACAGTGACTTCGGTGTGATGTCAAAAGCGGTTTCAGTATTGAAGGAATTTGGGATTCCAGTAGAAGTACATGTATATTCTGCACATCGTACACCAGAGAAAGTTGCAGAGTTTGCCACGAATGCAAAGGATAATGGCTTTGGCGTCATTATTGCAGGAGCTGGTATGGCAGCTGCTCTAGCAGGTGTAGTAGCAGGACATACAACGCTACCAGTCATTGGTGTTCCTCTGAAGTCTAACGTATTAGAGGGTGTAGATGCACTATTATCTACCGTTATGATGCCTAGTGGTATTCCGGTTGCTACAGTTGCGATTGATGGTTCAAAAAATGCGGCGTATTTAGCAGCACAAATCTTAGCCATCAGCGATGATGAACTCGCAAAGAAAGTATTAGAGAATCGTCAGAAACAAAGTGCAGCCGTACTGGTGAAAGACCAAGAAATTCAAGAAAAAGTACAGGCATTATAAATATAGGAGAGAGAACATGCAGGATATGATTCATGAGGAGTGTGGTGTTTTCGGCATTTACGACAAAAACATGGTGAGTGATGTAGTATCCGATACTTACTATGGTTTATTTGCCTTACAACATCGTGGACAAGAAAGTTGTGGTATTGCGGTCAATGATCGTGGTGTTATTACATCGCATAAAGATGTTGGTTTAGTACGGGATGTATTTGATCAACATGAACTAGATAAACTAGGTAAGGGTCAGATGGCGATTGGTCATACCAGATATTCAACATTTGGCACGGTTAATCATACGAATGCACAACCTTTACTGGTTCGCCATATTAAAGGACAACTAGCGATTGCACACAATGGAAACTTAACCAACGCTGCTGAGCTACGTGAAGAGTTAGAGTGCAAGGGCGCAATCTTCCATACAACTAATGACTCTGAAATTATTTGTTATATTATCATCCAAGAAAGATTGAAGACATCTTCGATTGAAAAGGCAATTGAAAATACAATGAATCGCATTGAAGGTGCATATAGCCTTGTTGTGATGTCGCCTGAAAAGCTAATTGCTGTAAGGGATAAAAAGGGATTCCGTCCATTGGTGATGGGAAAAGACAAAGACGGAAGAATCGTATTTGCATCTGAGACATGCGCATTTGCGACTGTAGGTGTGGATTATGTTCGTGATCTTGATGCGGGAGAAATTGTTGTAATCGATCATGATGGTATCGAGCATTCTATCCGGACACACTGTAAGGAAAAGCCTCATATGTGTGTATTTGAATATGTGTATTTTGCACGTAGTGATTCGATTCTCCAACATCAGCCAGTCCATGAGGCTAGACGTAATGCAGGTCGTATCCTAGCTAAAGAACATCCAGTAGAAGCAGATGTTGTCATTGGTGTACCTGATTCTGGGCTAGATGCGGCTCAAGGTTATGCGGAGGAATCAGGTATTCCTTATGGTATGGGCTTTATCAAGAATCGTTATATTGCACGTACATTTATCCAACCAACACAAGGACAGCGTGAAAATGCAGTAAATATGAAGCTTCATGTGGTTTCTTCTGTTGTAAAGGGTAAACGTGTCATCATGGTAGATGATTCTATCGTACGTGGAACGACGAGTGCTCGTATTGTAAAACTATTACGTGATGGAGGTGCTACAGAAGTACACGTACGTGTATCAGCGCCACCATTTATCTCACCGTGTTATTTTGGAACAGATATTGATTCCAAACAAAACCTGATTGCATGTAAAATGAACTTAGAAGAAATATGCGAATCAATCGGTGCAGATTCGTTAGGGTATTTAAGCGTTGATGGTGTAAAGAAGATGGCATCGGATGCGGATTGTGATTTCTGTACAGGATGTTTTACAGAGAAGTATCCTGCACCAATCCCTAAGCATTCTGAAAAATCAAAATTTGAAATGAAAATCGAAAAGAAGGAGAGCAAACATGACGAAGAGTTATAGTGATGCTTATAAGGCTGCAGGTGTTGATGTAACTGCTGGATATAAAGCAGTAGAACTGATGAAGAAACATGTATCTCGTACTACTACATCAGGTGTGTTAGATTCCATCGGTGGTTTTGGCGGATTATTTGCGCCAGATATGACAGGCATGAAGAAGCCAGTACTTGTATCTGGTACAGATGGTGTTGGCACAAAGCTAAAGCTTGCGATGTTATTAGATAAGCATGATACAGTTGGTATCGATTGTGTTGCGATGTGTGTTAATGATGTTGTATGTGCAGGTGCACAACCACTCTTCTTTTTAGACTATATTGCGTGTGGTAAAAACAATCCTGAAAAGATAGCAGATATTGTAAAGGGTGTCGCAGATGGCTGTGTTGAAAGTGGCTGTACGCTTATCGGTGGAGAAACTGCAGAAATGCCAGGCTTCTATCCAGAAGATGAATATGATTTAGCAGGCTTTACCGTTGGTATCGTGGATGAAGAAAAAATTCTTGATAAAAACAACGTAAAAGCAGGCGATATCATTATTGGCTTGGCTTCTAGTGGTGTACATTCAAATGGCTTCTCACTTGTACGTAAAGTATTCGATATTGATGCAGGTACGACACTAAAGGACTACGCAGGTGTATTAGGAAAGCCTCTTGGTGAAACATTATTAACACCAACAAGACTTTACGTAAAACCAGTACTGCATGTACTCAAAGAAGTGAATGTAAAGTCCATCGCACATATTACAGGTGGAGGTTTCTATGAAAACTTACCACGTGCGTATGGTGAAACGCTAAACGCAAGAATTACAAAGGGTAGTTGGCCAATCTTGCCAATCTTCAAACTAATACAAGTAAAGGGTAATGTGCCTGAACATGATATGTTCAACACCTTCAACATGGGAATTGGTATGGCAATGATCGTATCACCTGAAGATGTTGAAAAGACAATGTCTATTCTAAAAGAGAATGGGGTAGACGCATACCAGATTGGTGTGATGGAAGAGGGCGACCATTCGGTCGTTATTTGCGAATGATTAATATTGCAGTACTTGTCTCAGGTGGAGGTACTAACCTACAAGCACTGATTGATGCACAAGGAAAAGTATTACAGCACGGTAAAATCAAACTTGTAATTTCATCAAAACCAGATGTTTATGCATTACACCGTGCTGAAATAGCAGGGATTGAACACTGTGTTATCGCAAAGCGTGATTATACAACACAAGAAGAATTTTCAAATGCATTACTACAACAAATGCAATCATATCAAATCGATATGATTGTACTAGCAGGATATCTTTCAATTTTGGATGAGACAATCATTCGTGCATATCCAAATCGTATTATCAATATTCATCCATCTTTAATTCCTTCCTTTTGTGGGAAAGGATATTATGGATTGAAAGTACATGAAGCAGCACTTGCATATGGTGTAAAGGTTACGGGTGCTACTGTACATATCGTAAATGAAATACCAGATGGTGGAAAAATCTTACTACAAAAAGCAGTAGATATCTTGCCATCAGATACACCAGAAATTTTACAACAAAGAGTCATGGAAGAAGCAGAGTGGAAATTACTACCACAAGCAACGGAAATGATTGCGAAAGAACTAGAAGGGGAATAACATGCAGGCAAAAGACTTATATGAATACCTAGGTAGTAAAAGCTATCCTGGAAGAGGAATCGTAATTGCACGTACACCATGTGGAAGAAAGATGCGTATCGCATACTTTATCATGGGCCGTAGTGAAAATAGTAGAAATCGAATCTTTACGGAGACAGAGGATGGTATTCGTACAGAAGCGTATGATATTTCTAAATTGGTTGACCCTTCACTGATTATCTATTCCCCAGTTAGAAAACTTGGAAACAAATTGATTGTCACAAATGGTGATCAAACAGATACAATCTATGAAAACATGCAAGCAGGTAAAACGTTTGAAGAAGCGTTACGTCTTCGCACATTTGAACCGGATGAGCCAAACTATACACCGCGTATATCGGCAGTAGTAAATGGTTTTGATTATCAAATGTCAATCTTAAAGAGTGCAGAAGGTAATCCAAATAGTACACGTCGGTATTTCTTTGACTATACAGAAGAATTACCTGGGTATGGTCATATCATTCATACATATCAAAGTGATGAAAATCCACTTCCTTCATTCGAAGGAGAACCAGTACTTTTCAAGCTAGTTAAAGAACCATTTGAATCTTTTGCTCAACATGTGTGGGAAAGTTTGAATGTGGATAATAAGATTTCACTGTATGTAATACAGATTGAACCAGGTAGTGATGAAGTGAAAACAATCATCTTTAACAAGAACCAATAGGAGAGAATCTATGACAAAAGAAATCGCATTAAAGTATGGCTGTAACCCAAATCAAAAACCAGCACGTATTTACTTAAATGATCAAGAATTACCGGTAACTGTATTGAATGGTAAGCCTGGATATATTAATTTCTTAGATGCCTTAAATAGTTGGCAACTTGTTAAGGAACTTAAAGAAGCGACAGGCTATCCAAGTGCCGCAAGTTTCAAGCATGTTAGTCCTGCTGGTGCCGCAATTGGCACACCACTCAGTGAAGTAGAAAGGAAAATCTATTTTACAGGTGATGAAGAGTTATCTATGCTTGCATGTGCTTATGTTAGAGCACGTGGTGCAGATCGTATGAGTTCTTATGGTGATTTTGCGGCGTTATCTGATATTTGTGATAAAGATACAGCGTTACTATTAAAGAAAGAAGTGTCTGATGGAGTTATTGCACCAGGTTATACAGAAGAAGCATTAGAAATTCTAAAAGCCAAGAAAAAAGGTAACTACGCTGTGATTCAAATCGATCCAACATACGTTCCAGAAGAGATTGAAAGAAAACAGGTATATGGAATTTACTTTGAACAAGGTAGAAATAATGTTCATATTGACGAATCATTACTTACAAACTTTGTGACAAAGAATACAGAACTCACAGAACAAGCAAAGCTAGACTTATTAATTGCGATGATTACACTGAAATACACACAATCCAATTCTGTTGTATATACAAAGAATGGACAGGTCATCGGTGTAGGTGCTGGACAACAATCCCGTATTCACTGCACAAGACTTGCAGGAAGTAAGGCTGATAATTGGTGGCTGCGTCAACACGAGAAAGTGTTGAACTTACCATTTAAAGAAGATATTCGCAGAGCAGACCGAGATAATACAATCGATATTTATCTTTCAGAAGATTATGAAGATGTATTACAGGATGGTGCTTGGCAGCAGTTCTTTACAGAACAACCATCGGTATTTACAAGAGAAGAGAAAAAAGCTTGGATCAAGCAACAACACGACGTAGCACTTGGCTCGGATGCGTTCTTCCCATTTGGAGATAATATTGAAAGAGCGTATAAGAGTGGTGTGAAATATGTAGTACAACCAGGTGGCTCCATTCGTGATGACCATGTGATTGATACTTGTGATAAGTACGATATTGTCATGGTATGTAATGGAGTTCGTTTATTCCATCATTAAGAGGAGGTAGTCTATGAAGGTTTTGGTAATAGGTTCCGGTGGTCGTGAACATGCAATCATACGTAAACTAAAAGAGAATCCTACAATTGGAGAAATTATTTGCGCCCCTGGCAATGGTGGTATTGCGGCAGATGCCAAGTGCGTAAGTGTCAGTGCAATTGATTTAGCCAATATGGTTGAACTTGCAAAAAATGAGAAGGTTGATTTCTGCGTAGTAACACCAGATGATCCTCTTGCGATGGGCATGGTTGATATTCTTGAAATGGAAGGAATTCCTTGTTTTGGGCCAAACGCAAATGCGGCAATCATTGAATCCTCAAAAGTATTTGCGAAAAACTTAATGAAAAAGTATCAGATACCAACTGCTGGTTATGCGGTATTCTCTGATGCGCAAGAAGCTATCAATTATATTCGCACAGAGAACCGTTATCCAACGGTATTAAAGGCTGATGGTTTGGCACTTGGTAAGGGTGTCTTGATTGCCCAAACAGAAGAGGAAGCTGTTCAAGCAGTCAATGAATTGATGATAGATCAAGCATTTGGACAAGCTGGTAAACAAATCGTTATTGAAGAGTTTATGACAGGACCAGAAGTGTCTGTGCTAGCTTTTACAGATGGACATGTTGTGGTACCGATGATTTCTTCGATGGATCATAAACGTGCATTAGATAATGATGAAGGTTTAAATACAGGTGGTATGGGTACGATTGCGCCATCTCCATTCTATACAAAAGAGATTGCGGAAGTATGCATGAAGACAATCTTCCTACCAACTATTGAAGCAATGAATCAAGAAGGAAGACCGTTCAAAGGTTGTCTGTACTTTGGCTTGATGTTAACACCAGAAGGGCCAAGAGTTGTGGAATATAATTGCCGCTTTGGAGACCCAGAGACACAAGTCGTATTACCTTTATTAAAGACAGATCTATTCACAATCATGCGTGCAGTACACGATGAGAAATTATCAGAAGTTACAATTGAATGGGAAGATAAAGCGTGTGCATGTGTCATTCTAGCAAGTGGAGGATATCCACAGAAATATCATAAAGGATATGAAATCGATGGTTTAGATGACTATGGACAAGTTGAAGGTGTAACGATTTATCATGCAGGTACTGCATGGAAAGATGGTAAGTACTATACAAACGGTGGACGTGTACTCGGAGTTAGTGCAGTTGGTGATACACTAGAACAAGCACTTCAACTCTCTTACGATAAGATTAAAGAAATTCATTTTACAGATATGCACTATCGTACAGATATCGGCAGAAAGGTGGTAAAACAATGACAGTATTCCGTTGTTTTGTGGAAAAGAAACCTGCATATGCAGTAGAATCGAAATCCATATTAAATGATTTACATGTTGCATTACGCAACCAAAATGTTGAAGCTGTACGTGTTTTAAATCGATATGATTTAGAAAATGTAGATGAGGAAGATTACATTGCGGCAAAGTATACGATTCTTTCAGAACCGCAAGTAGATTTCTTCTATGAAGAAGAAGCACCTACACCGGATTATGATGAATATATTCTTGCGACGGAATATTTACCTGGGCAGTTTGATCAACGTGCAGATTCTTGCGCACAGTGTATTCAACTCAGTTCCATGAAACAAAAACCAACTGTAAAAACAGCGCGTCTTTATTACATTAAAGGCAAGCTTACAGATGATGAAAAGAAGTTAATTGAAGAGACTCTTATCAATCCAGTGGAAGCTCGTATCGCAAGTTTAGAGAAGCCAGAGACAATCATCATGTCTTTTGAAACTCCAGAACTTCCACCAGTGATTGATGGTTTTATCAAGCTGGATGAAGAAGGTTTAAAAAAGTTCCTTAAGGAACATGGACTTGCGATGGATTTGGAAGACCTCAAGTTTATGCAGGAATACTTCCAAAAAATTGAATGTAGAAACCCAACAATTACAGAAGTTCGTGTCATTGATACATATTGGTCAGATCATTGTCGTCATACAACATTCCATACAGTTATCGATGATGTAGAGATTCAACCTGAATATGTAAAAGATACGTATTTAAATTATTTAGACTTACGTAGTCATATCTATGCAGGTCGTACACCAAAGCCAGTATGTTTAATGGATTTGGGTACGATTGGGGCTAAAGCTTTAAAGAAATATGGTAAGTTAACAGACTTAGATGAATCAGAAGAAATTAACGCATGTTCCGTTAAGATTAAAGTTGATGTAGATGGTGAAGATCAGGATTGGTTACTCATGTTTAAGAATGAAACACATAACCATCCTACAGAAATTGAGCCATTTGGTGGTGCTGCGACCTGTCTTGGTGGTGCAATTCGTGATCCACTTTCAGGACGTAGTTATGTATATCAAGCAATGCGTGTTACAGGTGCTGCTAATCCATTAACCCCAATTAGTGAAACGATGAAGGGTAAGCTACCACAGCGTAAGCTCGTAACAACAGCGGCAGCTGGATATAGTTCCTATGGTAACCAGATCGGTCTAGCAACAGGTCTAGTACATGAAATCTATCATCCAGGATACGTTGCGAAACGTATGGAAGTTGGTGCAGTCATTGCGGCAGCTCCAGAGGAAAACGTTGTTCGTTTAAGACCAGAACCAGGTGATGTTGTCATCTTATTAGGTGGACGTACAGGACGTGATGGTTGTGGTGGTGCAACAGGTTCTTCAAAGTCACACAATATTGAATCATTAGAAAGTTGTGGGGCTGAAGTTCAAAAGGGTAATGCACCAGAAGAGCGTAAGTTACAAAGATTATTCCGTAATCCAGAAGCCGCCAAACTTATCAAGCGTTGTAATGACTTTGGTGCAGGTGGTGTAGCGGTAGCTATTGGTGAACTGGCAGATGGATTAGTGATTGATTTAAATAAAGTCCCAAAAAAATACGAAGGTTTAAATGGTACAGAATTAGCAATCAGTGAATCACAAGAACGTATGGCTGTTGTGGTTAGAAAAGAAGATGCCGAGAAGTTCCAAGAACTTGCAAGCATGGAAAACCTTGAGACAACAATTGTAGCAGAAGTTACTGAAGAACCACGTATGATTATGACTTTGCAGGGAGAAGAAATTGTAAATATCTCTCGTGAGTTCTTGAATACAAACGGCGCAAGTAGACATACATCTGTTATGGTTGGTGAAGACCAACCAGAAGAAAAGGTTCAAGTAGAAAGTCTTCGTGCAGGTATGGAGAAACTTGTAGAAGATTTAAATATCTGTAGTCAAAAAGGATTAGCAGAACGCTTTGACGCTACGATTGGTAGTGGTACCGTATGTATGCCATTTGGCGGTAAATATCAAATGACACCAAGCCAAGTAATGGCTGCTAAGATACCAGTGTTAAACGGTGAAACGGATACTGCATCACTCATGGCCTATGGCTATGATCCAGAGTTATCTTCTCTATCACCATATAAGGGCGCGATGGCTGCAGTTATTGAAGCGATGTCTAAACTGGTTGCGGCTGGTATTGACCCTAAATATGCATGGTTATCATTCCAAGAATACTTTGGACGTACAGGTGATAACCCAGAGAAGTGGGGCAAGCCATTTGCGGCACTACTTGGTGCACTTAAAGCCCAAGCAGAATTAGAAGTAGCTGCTATCGGTGGTAAAGATTCCATGTCAGGAACATTCGAAGATATCGATGTTCCACCTACACTCATTGCCTTTGCGGTATCCACTGCGAAAGCTTCTCGTATTGTCACAAATGAGTGGAAGGCCAAAGATCATTATATCTATGCAGTAATGCCAGAATATGATGAGAATGGTATTGCGGACTTCAATAGTGTACGTGATGTATTTGCTAAGATTTATTCATTAATCAGCTCAGGTTGTGTCAAGTCTGCTTGTGCGCTTGAACATGGCGGCACAGCAGAAGCACTCCTCAAGTGTAGTCTTGGTAACCGTATTGGTTTTGTATTAGAAGAAGATGTAAATATCAATCGACTCTTTAAGAAGTGCTATGGAGGATTCTTATTAGAGACAGATGAAGAGATTGAAGATTTAGAATTATTAGGAAAGACTATTGGAGAGTTTGAATTACGTACAAAGGATGAAACAATCTCCTTTGATGAATTACAAACTCGCTATGAAGAAAAGCTGGAATCTGTATATCCTTGCAATATCAAGCAGAGTGAAAAGGAAATTAATCCAGTATCTGTAGAACGTAAATTTGACATACATGCAAGTTACACAGTTGAAACTCCGCATGTATTAATTCCTGTATTCCCAGGCACAAACTGTGAATATGATACTGCACGTGCATTCAAGCGTGAAGGTGCTGAAGCAGAAATCTTTGTGATCAAGAATCTAACTGCAAAAGATATCGAAGATAGCGTTGAAAGATTTGTGGATGCGATTGGTCGTAGTCAAATTATCGCACTTCCAGGAGGTTTCTCAGGTGGTGATGAACCAGATGGATCTGCGAAGTTTATCGTTTCCTTCTTCCGTAATCCAAAGGTGAAACTAGCAGTAGAAGACTTACTCAATCATAGAGAAGGTTTAATGATTGGTATCTGTAATGGATTCCAAGCGCTTGTAAAACTTGGGCTTGTACCATATGGCAAGATTATGGAACCAGATGAATTCCGTCCAACACTGACATTTAACACAATTGGAAGACACCAATCCAAACTCGTTAAGACAAGAGTCGCATGTAATCAATCGCCATGGATGAAATATATGAATGTTGGAGATATTCATACAGTTGCGATTAGCCATGGCGAAGGAAGATTTGTCGCAAAAGATAATGTTGTTCAAACCTTGATCGACAATGGTCAGATTGCGACACAGTATGTTGACTTTGACGGACAGCCAACTTCAGATATTCATTTCAATCCAAATGATTCTGTCTATGCGATTGAAGGAATCACCTCACCTGATGGACGTATCCTTGGTAAGATGGGACACTCTGAACGTAATGGGGATAACCTTTATAAGAATGTACCAGATATCGAAAATCAACAGATGTTATTTAAGGCTGCAGTTGAATACTTTACAAAGTAAGCATAGAAAGAGAACCGATTAAGTTCGGTTCTCTATCGTTGGGAAGGATCGTATATAAGATATTGAGGCATGTATCGTGATAATGATATTGAAAAAAATGATGATAAGAGTATTCTGAATGTATGAGAGAATATCAATTTTTTGCAAGTGAGCCACGAGATGAAATGTTAATGGGAATTTGTTTTCCTGCTGCACTCATGTTACCAACATCGATATTGGGAGCTGTTATGTGGTATTTCATACCTGACTATCACCCCTTATCAAAATCATTAACAGGATTTGGTTGGGTTGCGATATTGGGTGTAATCATCAGCTTTTTAATCATGAGTTTAGTCAAACGATATTGTATCCGCAAATATACAGTACAGGTTAGTGGGAAGACTATTTTGATTGATTCGGTTGGTGGTAGAAAATATCAAGGGGAAGTACAATCTGTCACAATCAATCAAAACAAGATGAAAACAGTATTAGAAATTTATCTCGGTCATCAAAAGTTAATTTTTATCGCAAGAGTTAAAAAGAATATATTTGAAAGTAGTATTTTTGCTGGTAGTACGAAAGAAGATATACAGGAAATGGCTACCCTATACCAAGCACTTCAAGAAGTATCCATATTGAAATAATTCGTAAAGAGATGAATGAAAAATGAGTTGAGGAGAACCTCAACTCATCTTTTTAGTATTTCATTTTCGAAATTGCGATAATATACTGTGCGCTCATGTATAAACATGCAAGCATAGTAGCTACTTCAAAGATAATGACAACGATATCACTCTTAATAATGATTCCATTTACTACAAGTAAGATACCTAATAAAGCATACAATACAGCGAGTAGAATACAACGTCCTTTATTGTTTGTTTCTACAAGTCCTTCGATGAATGACTTTTTCTGTTTTGGCTTAAAGTTAGGAATCTGTGGTAATGTTGGTAACCAAGATTTTACAAAGCGATATTGTAGTACTCCAAATAGCACAAGGCCTGCGATAATAGAGATTCTCCAATCACTTGTTAGGCTCATCAGTAACATCGCTACTGCGATACCAAGTGCGATGCGATTGTGATAGAGATTGAAGTTCTTCGCATCTTTCTCTTTTAGAATATATCCTGTTTGTGTGCGGGAAATATACATGATGGTTTGTCCTTTATCATCGATGTAGATATTTCTTCCAGCAATCGCGCCACGCTTTTGCACACTACCATCATCAAAGATGGATGGTCTTTTTTTATCTGGGCTTTTTGTCATAGAAGTACCTATTTTTGAAGTTGCGCAATACCTTTACAGTAGGTTTCCTCAACGCTATAGTCATCGTTTAAGACAACGATATCCGCATCAAATCCTGTACATAACTTGCCGATATGATCATGCATGTTTAATAGTGTTGCAGGGTTGATTGTGGCAGCGTTGAGGGCTGCATCAAATGGAACGCCAGCTCTTTCAACTAAATTTCTTAGTCCTTCGTTCATACGCATTGTAGAACCTGCTAGACTTCCACTCTCAGTTAGGTGAGCACTTCCATCTGGATAGATTTCGATTTCATGTCCACCAAACATAAACTTAGAGCCTGGTTCAAATCCCTTTGCCATTAGCGCATCAGAGATCATGATTGCATGGTCTTTGCCTTTCGCATTAAAGAAGATATTGAGCGCTTCAGGTGTTGAGTGGTTACAGTCACAGATGACTTCGCTATACAAATCACGAAGACGTAGAGCTAGACCAGTTACACCATTTGCACGGTGGTTGAATGGAGATTGTCCATTGTATGTATGTGTAATAGATTTTGCGCCATTTGCGACAGCGATAATACCTTCTTGGAAGGTTGCACCAGAATGCCCGATTGATACCGCAACGTTATGTGCGCTGCAGTATTTTGTAAGTGCAAGTTCTGGATCATGTTCAGGCGCTAATGTAATTACTTTGATGAGTCCTTCTGCGTCTTTTTGGTATTGGATAAATTCATCTACGTGTGGTGGCACGATAGCTTCTGGTGGTTGTGCTCCTTTGTATTTCATATCAAGGTATGGACCTTCAAAATGAATACCGATGATATCTGCGCCATCTCTACCGGCTACGTGTTCACGCTTAACAGCCGCAACATTCTTAACTGCTTTTGTTAGTACTGGGTTTAATTCAGTGATTGTTGTGGAAAGGAAACCAGTAACACCTTCACTTGGAATTCCTTTCGCCCATTTTTTAAGTCCTTCAGGTTCAGCGTAGTTTGTATCATAGCCATACGCACCATGACAGTGGATATCAATAAATCCTGGCACAATACGACGATTACCATAATCTACATCTGCAGTATGATCTTCAGCAGGGTAAATCCCCTTGATCTTACCTTCAGAAATTTCAATGACAGCTGGGATAAAGTCACCGGCTATCCATACACGATTACTTTTAATAAACATATTTTATTCCCTCATGAATTACTTTCTATGTTTATCATAGCACTATTGATTTTATTTATCTCTTTTGACACTTATACTTTTCGATAATGATTTGACATCTTTCAGTTAATTTATTCTAATCGTAAATTCTGATTGTTATAATACAAATTAGATAAGACAGGTACAAAAGGAGGAAAACAATGTCCATATTTAATTATACAAATGAAGAATTAGAATCATTAAAGGCAACATTTACAGCCACAGAAATTCATCAACAGCCTTCAACTTGGGAGAAGACAATCGAACAAGTACGCTCACGTGCAGAAGAGATTAAAGCATTTATCAATAAAGTTATTCATCAAGAAGACTATGATGTAATTTTAACAGGTGCTGGCACAAGTGAGTTTGTTGGAAACGCATTATATTCCTATTTAAATCGTAAGTTAAATTACAAGGTAAAGAGTTACGCCACAACAGACTTAACAGCTACACCTGAAAATTATATATCTGCACATAAGCCAACTTTATTAATCAGCTATGGTCGCTCAGGTGACTCTCCTGAATCGATTGGCGCAATTCAATCTGTAGAAGCAGTGAATGATAATCTATATCACTTATTCATTACTTGTAATAAAGATGGTGCTTTAAGCAAGCGTGCAAATACAGAAGGTGATCGTTGCCTCGCAATTAATTTAACACCTGAAACATTGGATAAGAGTTTTGCGATGACATCAAGCTTTACAAATATGTATCTTGCAACAGTACTCTGCTTTAACCTAGATCACTTTGATGAAACAGTCGCTGCTGTAAACGATGTGATTGGCGCCGCAAAACAACTTGTTGAAGAAGATTGGCCTACTATCAAGGAATTCGATGGTGCGTTTGACTACGGTAGAATCGTATACTTAGGCACAAATACATTGAAGGGTATCGCCCAGGAATCCGCACTAAAGATGTTGGAATTAAATGCTGGTAAGATTGTAACGATGTATGATACACCATTAGGTTTCCGCCATGGTCCTAAGTCCATCATCGATAACACAACATTAACAGTTCTATATCTCTCTGATGGTGAATATCAAAGACAATATGAACTTGACTTATTGAAAGAAATGTCAGGTCAACGCAAAGAAAATCGCATTATGGTTGTATGCAATACGCCATGTGAACTAGCAAAATCTCTTGCGAACTATTATTATTGTTTTGATACACCAGCGAAGGATAATGTCTTTGTAGGTTTAGACTTTATTATCGTTGCACAATTGATGGCATTATTTGCGTCAATTCGCAATCACTTCACACCGGATAACCCATGTCCAACAGGCGAGGTTAACCGTGTTGTAAAGGGTGTAATCTTATATCCATATTCTAAATAAGGAGGAATAATATGATTGGTATTGTTGTTACAGGACACGGACATTTTGCCAGTGGACTAACAAGCTCAGTAGAACTCATTGGTGGTAAACCAGAACATTATCATGCGGTAGACTTCGTTCAAGAAGATTCTACAGATGATCTCGAAAAGAAATTGGAAGCAGCTTTTGCTTCCTTGAAGGATTGCACAGATGGAATCCTTGTATTTACAGACTTAGTTGGTGGTTCACCTTTTAAGGTTTCTGTTGAACTTGCGATGAAGCTTCAGGAACAATACAAGATTGTCGTATTATCTGGTTCAAACTTAGGCATGATTGTTGAAGCTAACCTAACAAGAAGCTTCGCAAATGATATTGATTCCTTAGCTGCCCAGACAATTGAGACAGGTAAGACACAAGTTATGCGTTTTGAACTTGTTCAACACAAAGAAGTTGAAACAGAAGACGGTATCTAAAAAGTAAAAATCGGTATAGTGCCGATTTTTATTTTTGAGATTTAAATTGTATATAATTCGCTAGTAAATCGATAAAGACAATAAATGGAATGAGTGGACTACATACTGTATCTTTCGTATTGGGAATTTGGTAGAACTCCGTGAAGGTAGGCTTCTTATCTAACTTGGTATTTGCCTGTCCAATGTAAATCGCGTAGGGTTCGTGCGTGAGTAGATGTGTGAAGGATACCGAATCAATTGTGGGTTCATCCTGCATGGAGATATAAATAAACAAGTCATTATGTTGAATGAGTTGCGATCGTAATTGTAAGAAATCTACGTTTGGGATGATAGAAATATCATAGCCAAGATTGATTAAACGATATTGGAATGTATTGGCAATCGTTGACGCAAATCCTTCTCCATAAACATATATCTTCTCGGATTGATCAAAAATTTCTTGTAAGTGGTCAAAATCTTGCTCGGCAATCTCAATACATTTATTTTTAAGAGAATCAAAGTACTGGCTCTGGATACTCTCTTTAATATGCTGGTTTTCATCTGATGAATCAAATTCACAGTTTTGAAGGTCATTGCTATATTCATAAATGAATTCACGATAACCTTTAAAATTACACTTCTGTGCAAATCTGGATAGAGTAGGTTCAGAGACGTAAAGAATCTTACTAATACGCTTTGAAGAGAAATCTAAAAGCTCGGTATTTTCCAGGAAATAATCCGCAATACTCTGCTGTAAAGAGGACATTGTAGGATAAACACTTTGAATGATTTGTTTTGTTTTTGTATTTAATCGGATGTTTCGAATCATAGGGTTTCCTCGTTATGTGTACGAATGAAATGGATGAGAGTATTTGCTGCGTTTAACTGAGATGCTTTATTTGGATGGCTTGCAAAACAGAAGCCATCTTTTTCTGTTGCGGTATTAAATCTTAAAAACAAACTTGAAGTTTCCTTGGCTACATTTTTAACTGAAGAAAGTAGTGTCTCTTCCATGAGACCATAACACAGTAGAAACTTTGCGTTAGGAAACTTTGCCTTTAACGTTTGGATAAAGTCGATATATAACTTTTGGAAACGCTGTTCACGTTCAGGTATGCCTCTTGTGTAGGAGGCATCGTTGGTTCCAAGATTGATAATCACCCAAGAAGGATCTTCATCTATGTCATAAGGGAAGATACTTGGCAGAATATCTTCATCATTGGCCGCTTCTTCTGTTTCGGGAATCCAACGAGAAAGAATACCGTTACCGCTATATGCAATAATAATTGGAGTTGTGTTTAATGCGTGCGAAACCATATAAGGATATGCATGCGTACAATCTTCAAAGTGTGTATTGAATACCAGTGGTGTAGTATCTGATTCTAAACCATAACCTGCAGATAAAGAATCACCAATCCATAAAATGGATTCTTGAGGTTTATCCCACTTGAAGATTTCTCCGTCTACTCGTATATCTTCTAATTGGAAAGACCCATACTGCAGTTCGGTAATCTGGATGATTTTCACATGCATGATATCATTCCTTGTAAATGAAATTGTATATGCATGGCTACCTTCGCTTAAGTCAATCTTTTGATATACTTCATCATCCACAAATACTGCCAATATAACAGGTCCGTACAACGTATGATGACTCGTGATTTGAAGTTCAATCGTTTTGCCGGAAAACGCAAACTGAAAACCAGAGGCAGACCACTTAAATTGATAATGATGATTTACCTGATTACATGGTGGTAAAAATGTAAGTTTAGACAATAAATTCATAACACTATATTACACGAAAAATTTTCATGAGAGTCTATTTAGAAAGTACTTTCATAAAACTCGGAACAATAGAAAGCGCTTTCAACATATCATAATTATAATGAAATTATGGAAGACATGCTAGATAAACAAAATCTACAATTCCTCTTAGAGGAAAATCATTGGCTACAATCATATCTCAATCAAAAAAAGATCATTTTTAAACAAGATACAGTCAATGGTTATCAAATTCATTTTAGTGATGATGAAATTGAAATTGTTTATTCATCCATCTCACAAAGAAATCGTTCACTACTTTCACTAACAACGACAAATCATAATGAAACAGAAACAAGTGTAGTAACAGATCTTGGTGTAATGGTGGACTGTTCTAGAAATGCAGTACCAAAAATATCAACATTGAAGAAATTTATTCGATATCTATCCTTTATGGGATACACATTTCTAGGTCTGTACATGGAGGATACGTTAAAGATTGATGGTGAACCATATATTGGCTATCAAAGAGGAGCGTATACAGTAAAAGACATTCAAGAGTTAGATACTTATGCACAACAGTACGGAATCGATTTGCGACCATACGTGCAGACATTAGCACATCTGAATCAAATTGTTCGATATGAAGAATATCAGAAGATGATTGATGTCGATGATATCTTACTTGTTGGATCAACTCGCACATATACATACCTAGAAAATCTATTTAGAACATTAGACAAAGCATTCCATTCACGAAAAGTGAACATTGGAATGGATGAAGCATTCATGTTAGGCCTAGGCAAATACCTAAGTGAACATGGTTATCAAAACCGTTTGGAAATCATGAATCAACACTTACAGACGGTAAGAGAGATTGCTAGTAAATACAATTTTGAACTACAGATGTGGAGCGATATGTTCTTCCGCCTTGCGGCAAACGGTAGTTACTACAATCTAAGTCAGGAACAAATTCAAAAAATCAAAGTTCCAGAAGATATAAATTTAGCTTATTGGGATTATTACTCAACAGATAAACAACATTATGCGGATAATCTAAAACTACATAAAAAGCTATCACAGAACATTTCATTTGTAGGAGGCGCTTGGAAGTGGACGGGATTTATTCCGCATAATCGCTACAGCATTCATGCATGTAAATCCGCAATTCAAGCATGTATCGAAAATCATATTGATGAAATTACCTTTGCGGCATGGGGCGATGATGGTGCAGAAACATCACTCTTCGCAATCTTGCCAGCACTATTTGTAAATGCGAATGAAATTTATGGCAATCGCATGAGTGAAAAGTGCTTTGAAGTACTAACAGGAATATCTCTTGATACATTCCTATCAATTGATGAAGTAAATCCATGCACGAAAGATGGCTTTACACACAACAATGCAAGTAAGTATTTCCTATATAACGATTTGTTGCAGGGTACATTCGACTCTGTCGCAAAAGCAGAAATGATTGATGAAATTCAATCTGTTCTACCAAGGATTTCTAACGTATCGAATACAACAAGTGATTTATCTTACTACTTCGATACGGTAAAGGCACTGATAGAAGTATTAGAACTAAAACTAAACTTAGGAAATGAAATCTATCATGCATACAAACAAAACGATTTACAAGCTTTGCATAAGATTGTTAATCAAATACTTCCAGAGTTAGTCAAACGTATCGAAACTTTCTACAATACATTCAAACATCAATGGTATCTAGAGAATCGCAATCAAGGATTTGAAGTACAAGCTGTACGGCTGGGTGGATTGAAGCAGAGAGTAATCGATGTACGTGAGCAATTACTGGCATATCAGAAAGGAGAGGTTACAAAAGTAGACGAACTAGAAGAGGAACATTTAGATTTTCACTATTTTGATGATAGCTCGATAGAAAGACTGAATTATAATCTATGGTCACATATCGTCTCAACATCAAAACTGTGAGGCATCACAACCACTTAAATAATTCACAGGAGGAAAGACATGAAGAAAAAATTATTAAGTGCAGTATTTGCGGCCGCGTTAGCTGTAAGTAGTTTAGTAGGCTGTGGCAAGAAAGCATCAGAGGCAGGCACAGACAAGACAAAGATCGAATTCTGGACAATCGATCTAAAGGCAAATTTCGAAGATTATTTTAAAACAATGATTGCAAACTATGAGAAGGAAAACCCAGATGTAGAGGTTAACTGGACAGATATTCCTTACGCAGATATGCAATCTAAATTAGTAGCTGCAGTTGCAGGTGGAACAGCACCAGATGTAGTAAACCTCAATACACAATTCGCATTAACATTAGCTGGTAAGGGCGCACTTGTGGATTTAAATAAGGAAGCTACAGCAGAACAAAAGGCAATTTATAATGAAGGCTTATGGGATTCAGCTAAGATTGGTGATTCCGTATATGCATTCCCATGGTATGCTTCACCAGATATCATGTTCAGTAACAAGGAACTAATGGCAAAGGCTGGTATTACAGAACCTCACACATACGCAGAAGCATTGAAGGAAGCAGAAGACTTCTACAATAAGACAGGCGCATACCTATTCTTACCAGATGGATTCTTTAACATGTTAGTATCTGAAAATATCGACATCTTATCTAAGGATGGTAAGAAGGCAGCTTTCAATACAGACCAGACAGTCGCATTACTTGAACAATACAAAGCTTTAACAGATAAGGGTGTACTTCCTAAGACAAACTGGGGTTCATGGGATGAAGCATTGAAACTATTTGAATCCAGCAAATTGGCTATCGTAAGTTCATCAGGTTCTTCTTTAGCTAGAATCAAGGATGAAGCACCAGATGTATACAAGCTCATCAATGTATCTACACCATTAACAGGTTCTAACGGTTTAAGTAGAAATCCATTAATGAACTTAGTTGTTCCTACAGCAAGCAAGAATCATGAAGCAGCTATCAAGTTTGCTAACTATGTTACAAACGATGATAACCAGCTTGCTTTCTGCAAACTTGTATCTATTTTCCCATCTACAAAAAAGGCTTCTGAAGATCCATTCTTCACATCGAATACATCTACTTTAGAAGGCGAAGCAAGCGCAATGTCCGCTAAGGCAAGCTTAACTTCTCAGGACTTCTCATTAGGTATCGCTAGCCAAGATGCTATCGCTACAGCCGTTAACAAGGCTTACGAAGCAAGCATTATCAACGGTGAAGATATCCGTGCATCACTCAAACAAGCAGAAGAAGATGTAAACAAGATTCTCAGCGAAGCGAAGTAACGATTGATGTTTCCCCGAGCACAATCTAGCTCGGGGAAACATATTTATACACAAGGAGGATATGCATGAGTCTCACAAATAAAATGGTATCTCGAAGAAAAAGAAGAGAAACAAGAACGGCGTATGCCTTCATGACACCAGCTTTGATTATCATTACAGTCTTTACAATCATACCTATCATTGGAAGTTTGATTTTGATGTTTTATAACTACTCCGTTTTAGGAGAAACAAAGTTTGTGGGTTTCCAAAACTTTATCAGTGCCTTTCAAGATAGAGAGTTTTTGATTGCGGTAAAGAACTCAATTGTATTTGTTGTCATTGTACCAATCATCCAGATTTTATCGATTCTAATCGCATTATTTGTAAATCGAAAAATACCAGGAATTAGTTTATTCCGAACACTCTTCTACATTCCAGTCGTCACTTCCATGGTAGCGGTATCTATCATCTGGGGATTTATCTTCGACTCACATGGAATTATCAATACCTTATTGATGGATTTAGGCTGGATTACACAACCATTTGGCTTTTTAAGTGACAAGTATGCGGCAATGCCATGCTTGATGTTTATTACATTATGGCAAGGGTTAGGATACTACATGATGATGTATCTAGCAGGTCTACAAGGTATTCCTCAGGAACTGATTGAGGCTGCCAAGATTGATGGTGCCACAAATTTAGAAACAATTGTAAAAGTCAAAATCCCATTATTGAAACCATATATTTGGTTATGTACTTTAAATTCAGTTATTTCCGCAATTGGTGTATTCGATGTTGTATTCGTATTGACCAAGGGTGGACCAAATAACGCAACGATGGTTATCAACTACTATTCCTACGTAAAGGCCTTCGGTGACTTCCAATTTGGATACGCTGCCGCAATCGGTGCTTTACAGGCAATTATCACAAGTACGTTAAGTATTGCTGTATTTGTATATGGTAAGAAAGGAGGTATGTCAAATAATGAATAAAAAGAAATTACGCCAGAAAGATATCGTGAATTTGATATTTTCTTATATCTGTTTAATCGCAATCGCTATCTTATGTGCTGGCCCATTTATTTGGCTACTACTATCTTCCTTACGTACAGGCGCAAATATTTATGATTTACATTTCAAGTTAGAAGATTTTACTTTCTCAAACTATATTGGTGTTATCCAATATATGAATCTTGGAAAGTATGTACATAATACTGTAATTATTACATTGGGTGGTATCTTCTTGGATGTTTTACTTTCATCCATGTGTGCATATCCACTCGCAACGATGAACTTTAAAGGAAAGAAGATTATCTTCGGTATCTTAGTTTCTACAATGATTATTCCGGCAGCCGCGGGAATGATTATCAATTACTTAACAATCACAAAACTAAAACTATTAAATACATTACTAGGTGTTATCTTACCAAGCTCAGTAAAGACATTTAGTATTATCTTGATGCGCCAAGCATATCTTGGCGTTCCAAGAGAGTTGATCGAAGCTGCTAGAATTGATGGCGCAAGTGAATTTAGAATTTGGTGGAAGATTATGTTACCAGGCATTATGCCAAGTATCTCCACAATTGTAATCTTTGACTTTATTGGTTACTGGAATGCATTCTTATGGCCAATCATCGTCTTACAAGATCCAAATAAATATCCACTCGCAACCGCATTACAATATCTAAATGGTTCATTTAGTTACAAATTTGGATATGTCGCAGCAGGTACAATCATCTCCATTATTCCAGTACTCATCGTATTTATCGTATGTCAAAAGAACTATATCGAAGCAGTAAGTGGCGCTGTAAAGGGATGATGTTATGAAGAAGATTGTTTTATTACCCATGGATGAAAGACCATGTAACTATAAGTTTCCAAAGCGCTTATTTGAAAATGAAGAAATACAAATTATTGAACCTCAGACATTAGGTTTTAAAAAAGATGGTGCAGATTATAACATCATTAAAGATTTCCTATGTAAAGAATGTAAGGATGCCTATGGTTTGATCATCTCCATGGATATGTTGTTGTATGGAGGACTAATTCCATCACGTATTCATCATCAAGATGAAGAAGGTCTAAAGAAAAAACTAGATACAATCAAAGAACTGAAGAAAGAGAATCCAAGTTTAAAAATCTTTGCATTCCAATGTATTATGCGTTGTCCTAGTTATTCTAGTTCAGATGAAGAACCTGATTATTATGAATACTATGGTAAACAGATTCACGATTTGGGTGAGGCAGTAAACATGCATCAGGTTGGGATTTCACAAGGGCAACGTATCAGTGAACTGACAAAAGAAATTCCAGAAGAATACATCGAAGATTTTATCTCACGTAGAGAAATTAATCGTCAGATGAATATGTATGTCATTGATCTATTGCGTGAAGGCTATTTAGATAGCCTAGTAATACCACAAGATGATTCCACTACATACGGATATCCTGCGATGGATCAAAAAGTAATACGTGAAAAGATACAGGAATTGGGTCTCATTGATAGAGTATTAATTTACCCTGGTGCAGATGAAGTAGAACTTACATTATTTGCACGCATGTTAAATACAATCAAAGGGGAATGCCCAAAAGTATATGTAAAATACGCATGTGAAAAGTCTAAACAGATTATTCCTTTATACGAAGGCTTTCCATTAGATTCCACAGTTTCCTATCATATTCTATCAGCAGGTTGTCAACAGACATTTAGCTTTGAACAAGCAGATATTATTTTGGCAATCAGCGCACCATCTGAGAATATGGAAGAAGCAGAGTATCAACCTTCCATTCATACAAGTTATTCGATTGATCGAAATCTAGCAGAATTCTTACGTTTCATTAAGATGCGACTTGCGGAAGGAAAAGTCGTTTCTATCGCAGACAATGCATACGCAAACGGTGCAGATTTATCACTGATTCAATTGCTCAATAACAATGGACTACTTCTAAAAGTGAATGGATATGCAGGGTGGAATACTTCCGCAAATACAATCGGTACTGCGATTGCGGAAGCAGTAAACTCCCTATACTATGGACAGTCACAAAATCAAATGGATTTCATTGTACAAAGATATCTTGAAGATGCCGGATATTGTGCAAAGGTGAGAACACAGGTAAAGAATAACTTACCTGCAGGCATGAATTACTTTGATGTGAAAGAAAAAGATGGTGTTGTAAGTCAGATGGTAAATGAACAATTACAAGAATTCACAAAACAATATCTATCATCAATCGCATCAGAAATTAAAATTATGAATGTACAGATGCCGTGGAAACGTATGTTTGAAGTGGATTTAGATGCACGTTGGCAAGAAAGTGAGAAATAAGAATGGCAAGTCTATCATTGAAAAATATTAATAAGGTATATGACAATGGAGTCCATGCGGTCAAAGACTTTAATCTAGAAATTCAGGATAAAGAGTTTGTTATCTTTGTTGGACCATCTGGTTGTGGTAAGTCAACAACATTACGTATGGTTGCTGGCCTAGAAGAAATCACATCCGGAACACTAGAAATCGATGGAAAAGTTGTCAATGATGTTGAGCCAAAGGATAGAGATATTGCGATGGTCTTCCAGAGCTACGCATTATATCCACACATGACAGTTTATGAGAATATGGCATTTGGTCTAAAATTACATAAGGTTCCAAAAGATGAAATCAAACGTCTTGTTATGGAAGCAGCTAAAATCCTCGACCTAGAAAAACTGTTAGATCGTAAGCCAAAGGCTTTATCTGGTGGACAACGACAGCGTGTAGCGATGGGCAGAGCCATCGTCAGAAATCCAAAAGTATTCCTGATGGATGAACCTCTTTCTAACTTGGATGCTAAGTTACGTGTACAAATGCGTATCGAAATCGCAAAACTACACGAAAGATTAGGTGCTACAATTATCTATGTTACACATGACCAGACAGAAGCGATGACATTAGGAACACGTATCGTCGTTATGAAAGATGGTGTTGTGCAACAAGTTGATTCACCAAAGAATCTATATGAAAAACCAAATAATCTATTCGTCGCAAGTTTCATCGGTTCTCCACAGATGAACTTCTTAGATGCAGTTGTAGTTGAAGAAGGGGATACGATTCAATTACGGGTTGGAAAGAAGAATCTTCGCTTACCTGCACAAAGAGGAGAACTACTGCGTCAAAAAGGTTATGTTGGTAAGACAATCGTATTAGGTATTCGTCCAGAAAATGTATATGATTCCAAATTATATCAGTTGGATGATTACGACAACACGATTGAAGCAGAAATTAAAGTATATGAACTACTCGGTGCAGAAATCTTCTTATATTTCGATGTTGAAGGAAAGCAGATGATTGCTAGAGTAAATCCAAATACAGCATTAGCAAAAGGTGATGTTGCGAAGTTTGCATTAGATATGAATAAGGCACATCTCTTTGATAAAGAAACAGAACAGGTAATTAGGTAATATAGCGTATGAATGATGCATACTATGAATTAGCGGTAAAAAGAAATAGACCAGAATTAAAATATGTTTTATATGTAGTGATTGACTTGCTTGCATGTTTAGCATTTTTGATTGCTGGATTTACAAAACCACTCTATTGGATTGGATCTGCTATCACACTGCTATTCTTCTATGTATATTTACGATTACGTCTATATGAAGAATACGAATATATCTTAGTCAACGATGAATTAACCATCGATGCAATCTTCCACAAAGAAGCACGCAAGGCACTTGCTAGATGCAATGTAAAAGATGTTCAATCTATCAAGTTGAATGCAAATAACGAAAAAGGCACAGATTACTCAGATGGAAGTCATAAAGTCGCGTTATATCTAAACAAAGGTGAAGTATTCCTGCTTTCTCTTGATGAAAAGATGTTAACGATGTTAAAAAGATATATTAGAAACATAGAGCAGTAAAATAAAAACCTTCTTTCAAAGCATGAAAACATGCATTGAGAGGAGGTTTATTTTTTGCTTAACGATACTCTGGATACCACTTTAAATCGCGTACAGCCTTAGCCATATCTGTTTCTTTCGCACGTGCAAGACCTTGTTGTTGTGCAGTTTTAGCAACAGCCTCCGCAACCTTGATAGAAACATCTGCGACATATTTGAATGGTGGTAATACAGGAGCACCTGGTTGAGTTTGATCAATGATACCACTTAAGGAGTGTGCGGCAGCACCAATCATTTCATCTGTTAAAAGACTAGCTTCTGATGCAAGCATGCCAAGTCCAAGACCAGGATAAATTAAAGCATTATTTGCCTGACCGATTACGTAGTCAACGCCCTTATAAGACACTGTATCTGCAGGAATACCTGTCGCTACAAATGCTTTTCCATCTGACCAAGTAATGAGGTCTTCTGCGCTAGCTTCAGCTAATACAGTTGGATTTGATAATGGGAAAATCATTGGACGCTCTGTAATCTTGCACATTTCTTCCACGATTTCCTTTGTGAATGTATTTGGTTGTGTCGAAGTACCAACTAAGATTGTTGGTTTGACAGTCTTAACAACTTCTAATAAGTCAGTTAACTTATCTGCGTTAGGATAGTCTGAGCGCTTCTTAGCAAATGGTCTTTGTTGAGGTGTTAAATCATCCATGTCATCAAAGAGAAGACCTTGTTTATCGACCATAAAGAAATGCTTGTACGCTTCTTCTTCAGAAATACCTTCGGATACCATCTCGCGTAGTACACGAGAAGCAATACCTGCACCAGCAGTACCACCACCAAAGCAAAGGTACGTCTGATCAGATAACTTTCCACCAGTGATTGCAAGAGAGCCAAAGATACCACCAAGTGTTACAATGCCTGTTCCTTGAATATCATCGTTGAATGTAGGAATTTGATTACGATATTTTTCTAGAATGTTTGCGGCATTAGAACGTCCAAAGTCTTCCCAGTGTAAATATAGTTTAGGGAACAGACGTTCAGCAGTCTGCACAAACTGATCTACAAAGTCATAATAACGATCCCCACGCACACGCTCATGACGGTTACCTAGATAGTTAGGATTCTCAAGTAATTCTTTACGATTTGTACCAGCATCAATAACAAGAGGTAATACCATTGATGGATCAATTCCAGCCGCAGCTGTATATACCATCAACTTACCAACGGAGATATCCACACCATTTGTGCCCCAGTCACCGATACCTAAGATACCTTCAGCATCTGTAACAACAATCAATCGGATTTCACGCTCACCAGCCGCATTCTTTAATGTGGCTTCAATATTTTCCGGATGATTAATATCCAAATACGCAGCATATTGTGGATCAATAAATAGATCACTATAGTTTTCAATTGTATCTGCAATCGTTGGATCATAAACGATAGGATTAAACTCTGCTAGATGTTGAGAGAACATATAGTAGAAAAGTGTACGATTTGTATTAAAAATCTGCATCAAAAACAAACGTTTCTCTAGATTATTTGCCTTTGTCTGCATTTGTGCATAAGTCTGTTTTGCCTGTTCTTCAATTGTTTGAACATATGGTGGTAAAAGACCAATCAGTCCAAGCTTACTACGTTCTTCCATCGTAAAGGCAGTACCTTTATTTAGAAAAGGGTTATTTAAAATATCATGTGCATTCATAAAGTTATCTCCTATGCGGTATTAGTATATACCCATTGTGGTAATTGAAGTAAAAAGATTAGATGAAATGTGATAGATAATCTATAAGAAAAGTCATATCCAGTGTATCAAGATATGACTTAAATAAACTAATCAATTTGGTCGTAAATCTTACGAGCATACTCACTAGGAGTAATACCATAACTCTGTGTAAATTTACGAGAGAAGTAGTGAATAGAATTGAAACTTAACATAGACGCAATCTCTGTGATTGTGTAATCGCCTTTACGAATGAGTAATCGACTCTGATTCAACTTTGCGGTATTGATATATTGTTTTGGTGGAACTTGAAGATTATTTTTGAATAAGTTCTGTAGTGTGCTACGTGAGATAGCGAAGCGGTCACAGATCTGCTCGATTGGTAATGGTTCTAGGATATGTTTATGGATATACTCTAGAATTTCCTCTACAAGACGATCTTCAAAGTGTTGATTCACTGGTGTGATAGGTTTAGGCATCTTCTTTGCGTTTGCGTACATGTGGAAGGAAATCAAGATTTGTTCTAGGCAGGAAATCATTCCATCATATTTAAATGGATTGGCTTGTTCGGAAGTTGATACAAAACGGTTGATATCATCCTGCATCTCTCGTGTACAACTAATGACACGATTGGAAACCAAATCGGTATGAACACCATCTGCCGCAAAGATAACTGTTAAGTAGGAACAAGGATTATCTGAAGATACCTTTTGATCATGGAATTGACCAGGTACATATAACATGCATTCATTCATGCCAATCGTATAAGACTTACCATCAACAGTCGTATCCAAAGAACCTTGATCAACAAAAGTTAATTCATAGTAATTATGTGTCTCTCCTAAAAAGGAGTATGCTGGACGTTTTACAACATAATAATAAGCAATGATTTCAGAGATACGAATCTTTGGTGAAATACTCTCATATACAAATGGTTTTGGTAATGTGTAGGTTGTTTTTGTCGCATGTTTTGGAATATACAAGCGATAAACGATATGTTCACTCATAGAGGTGAGATTGAAATAAACATCAGGTTCAATACGTACACGACGGTGCAGGGCAAAACTTTCAATGGAATCAACCTCAGGAACGCGAACAACACCAACCATAGCCATTCCTTCAGACGCTTCTAAATAGACAGATTGATTATAGGAATGAAGCGCATGAATTTCTTTTGTTGAAATTGTAAACTCTTCAACAATGAAATCTTCATCTGGAATATTTGGGACAATCGTACCAAATTTAACGAAATTGGAACTAGTAGTTTTACTAATCATATTTCACCATCTCCTTATGTGGAAAATATTACTGTATATATTTTATATCACAAATTAGCAAAAGAATATATTTTCGAAAGTTGATATGAAACAACTGAGTCACATAAAGCGTACGGCAATAATAATTTATTTACATACGTATAAAACATGCAAGAATATAATTATTTTTATTCCTTAGGTGTATGAGTACAATAGATTGCACTTATAATTTCAAAATACTTGGACTTCTTTTCATATAAAGTGCAATTTATAATGCAAGTATAAAGAAGTGCACATCTTTAAAAATTTATAGTAGATATTCTTTTTTAGCCAACTTGATTAAGGGCTCAGAATTAGTGAGGTGGTTATATGGATAACATGAATCTGAAAAGTTATTTTCAGATTATTCCTGTTGAGCAAATGTGGCATGAAGCTGTTGAAAAAGCGGTAGAACCACTGATCCATAACAATTGCGTAAAAATAGAATATAAACATGCTATCTTTGCCAATTTAAAGAGATCAGGAAGTAAATTCATCATTTCACCTTATATAATTCTTCCACATGCAAGACCTGAGCAAGGCGTAAATGAAAATGCAATTTCAGTGTTGCTTTTAAGGCATTCTGTCTATTTTGATAAATCAAGAGAACCTATAAAACTAATTGTAATCCTTGCTATGAAGGATTCTGTATCACATCTCAAAGTACTAAGAAAAGTGGCAGAGATTTTAAATAAGACAGGGAATATTACTAGCATACTGGAATCAACTAGCGCTGAAGCTCTTGGGGATAAATTTGCATAATGGGTAGACTGGAAGGAAGTAACATAAATGAAATTTAAGTTTATTCGAGAATTAATCAAAGCGGATATGATGGCAAAGGATAGCTCGGATGTAATCTATCAACTAGGAGAATTATTATCAAAACACGGATTTGTATCTGGTGGATATGCAGATAAAGTAATTGAACGTGAAATAGAGTATCCTACAGGGTTACAAACGAGGGGACCTGCAATAGCAATCCCACATGCATGTGATGATGGGATTAACGGAAATCATGTTGCAATCGGCATTTTAAAAGAACCAGTTAAATTTCATAATATGGAAGATCTTGATGAAGAAGTTGATGTAAAACTGGTATTTATGTTGGCAATAAGTAGCTCACATGATCAACTAGAAATGCTGCAGTTTTTGATAAAAGTATTTCAATACGAGAAATTGCTAAACAATATAGCAAATACAGATTCAAGTGAGGCAATCTGTAATTATTTAAATCAATACATAGAAGAACTGGAGAATAATTAGTATGAAAACAATTGTGATTGCTTGTGGTGCAGGTTTAGCAACTTCAAGCATGGTTAAAGATAAAGTGGAAGGGATACTTAAAAAGAATGGTATTCAATTTAAAACTATTCAATGCACTTTGTCAGAGGTTGATAATTATGATGGAGATGTGGATTTGATCATCACAACAATGAAAGTCCGTAAAAAATATCAGTCACCAGTAATATCAGGTAGTTCATATCTTTCTGGTGTAGGTGAAGATGCTGTTACAGAACAAATTATAGATATTTTAAAGAAATAAAAATAAGGGAGAAAAATAATGCAAGTCATAATGGATATTATATCGTACATCGTCGGATTAGGTAGTTACATTTTTGTTCCTATGTTGATGTGCATAATTGGTTTATTATTTGGTTTAAAGATTCCTAAGGCAATTAAAGCAGGTGCAACGGTTGGTATTGGATTAGTAGGTGTTGGTATTGTGGGTACACTTACAGCAAATACATTAGGTCCAGTAATTAATGAGGCTGTACAGGTTTTACATCTTAATTTAACGGCTATTGATGTTGGTGGATCGCCAGCGGCAGCTGTAGGTTTTGGTGGCTTAGTTGGAGCAACTCTTATCGTTTTAGTAATTGTTGTTAATGTCATCTTGGTTGCATTAAAGTTTACAAATACGATTAATGTAGATATTTATAATTTCTGGTATTACTCAATTACAGCTGGATTTGTATATGTAATTACAGGTAATTTCTGGTTGGGAATTTTAGCAGGTATTAGTCATGCGATTTTAGGACTGAAGGTTGCCGATATTATGGCTCGCCGCACACAACAAATTATTGGTATTGAAGCTATTTCAATTCCTCATGGTTTTGCGGCAGCAAGCGCACCAATCTTCTTACTATTAGATAAGATTTATGATCATATTCCATTCTTTGCTAATAAACCGATGGATGAGAATTATGTTGAAGAAGAAAAAGGAATTGGACATATTTTCGGTGCTATCTTTGGGGAAAGAATTTTCTTAGGACTTATCATGGGTATGTTCTTTGGTATCGTTGCTGGATATGATTTCAAAGGAATTGCAGATGTAACCATTAAAACTGCAGCTTTAATGGAATTGTTCCCAATGGTAGTAAAGATGTTGGTAAATGGTTTAATTCCAATTTCCAATCAGGCTAAGGAATTCTTTATTAAGCATTTCCCAGATCGTACATTGAATATTGGTTTAGACTTTGCTGTGACAATCGGTCATCCAGTGACAATTTCTGTAGGATTCTTAATGATTCCATTCTTTATGATTTTTGCAGCAATTTTACCTGGAAATATTACATTGCCATTGGGTGAAGTGCCATTTGCAGCTTTCTACGTATGTTTTGCTACTATCGTACATCGTGCAAATAGACGTCGTACAATTATGTCTAGCTTAATTTTCTTGCCAATTGTTCTATATATCTCAAGCTGGGCAGCACCACTATTTACACAGCTTGCACAAAATGCTGGGATGGATTTAGTGGCTAGTGGGCAGTTTGCAACAACAACTGCATTAGGAAACTTGTTCATCCTCATTCCAACATTAATTGGCTCAATTCCTAACTTAGGATTTATCCTCTTAATTGCGATGGATGTTGCAGTAATCTTTGGCGGTAAAGTCTTAGAGAATTACTACGCTAAAGAGGATAAACATTTTGAGGAAACAATCGGAACAGAATCCATGTAGATATTAAGAGGTAAAATATAATGGATAAAGTAAAAATTGGTGTTGTTGGTGCGGGAATTTATGGGACATATCATATTCGTACATATAAATGTAATCCAAATGTAGAGAAAGTAGTATTCTGTGATTTAAATGAAGAACGAAAGAGAATCGCAGAAGAAAAATTTGGAGTAAAAGGCTATACATCTATTAAGGAGATGATTGAGACAGAAAAGTTAGATGCTGTTAGTATCGCAACTTCCGATCCATATCATTTTGAACCATGTAAAGATGCAATTGAGTGTGGAATTAAATATCTTCTAATTGAAAAACCAATGGCGCTAACAGTAAAGGAATGCGAGGAGATAATAGAACTTGCAGAAAAAAAGGGTGTAAAGATTTCAGTTGATTTCCATAAGCGTTGGGATCCAGCATACAACTGTATTAAGAAAGATATTAAGTCAGAAGATAAAAAAATTATACGTGGTTATATGTCTTTAGATGATGTAATTGCAGTTCCGGAGAATTGGTTCACTTGGACTGATAAATCATCACCAGCATGGTTCCTTGGTGTACATTGCTATGATCTGATTCGATATATCACCGAGAGTGAAGTTGAAAAGGTATATGCTGTAGGTAATAAAGAAGTATTAAAGAAAAAAGGATATGCTACTTGGGATAATATTCAAGCCATATTGACTATGAAAGATGGAAGTAATTGGACAGTTGAAACCAGTTGGATATTACCAAATACATTCCCGAAATCTAATGATGGTCAGCTAGTTATTATTACCGAAAATAAGTACTTTAAAAATGAATCATATCGAGGGGTAAAATCATATTCTGATAAAAAACAAGGAATTCCAAACTATATATTCATGAATTTTGGTGAGAATAGTGCATCAGGATTTGGCTTGGAACCAATGCAAGAATTTGTGGCAGATATTGTCAATGGAAAAGAATTTAGAACAACGGCGTTTGATGGACTACAAGCGACAAAAATCGCTGCCGCAGTGCATGAATCCGCTGAAACAGGAAAGGTTATATTTTTGTAGAAGAGTGTTCACACACTCTTCTTATAGGTTATAGACATGATAAGAATTGAATCGGAACAAATACAAGTTGATATTGATGAACTAGGAGCACAGATAAGTTCAATAAAATTAAAATCAAAAGATTTAGAGTTCTTATGGCAGAAAGATCCACAGTATTGGACAAGTAGTGCTCCAGTACCCTTTCCAATTATTGGAAGATTAAATGAGAATAAAACGCTATTTGATGGGAAAGAATATTCCATGCGTTCGAATGGAATTATCCGTTACGAGCAAATACCTTTGGTTAGTAGAGAAAAAAATCAAGTTGAATTTTTGTTTACAAACACATCTAAAACACAGAGTAATTACCCATATGAATGTAGGGTAAAATTAAACTTTCAAGTAGAGGATAATAAACTATCAGTAACAGCTACAATTTTTAATGATGATGAAAAAAATTTGTATTATAACTATGCTGGACATCCAGGCTTTCGAATCCCGTTGTTCGAGGGGGAGAATGCAAATGACTATTATTTTGAGTTTGATAGTAACGAACATGCATTCATATATTCGATGGCAAGTACAGGACAACTACTACCAAATAAAGAACAATTCTTTGAAAATGAGCGTCGATTCTTTCTTAGGAAAGAATTGTTTAAGAATGAAGCTATTGCATTTGTTAAACCAACATCGACATCAATATTCTTGAAAAATATAAGAAACTGTCATGAGGTGAAAGTTAGCTTTGATGGATTTGATAACTTAGCTTTATGGACACCTTATAATAAAGATAAGGAGTTATGTTTAATATGTATAGAGCCATGGATTGGACATTCAGATTTTAAAGATTACTCTGGTGAGTTTAAAAATCGGGATGGTGTTTCTTTCGTGGAACCGGGTCAGCAAAAAGTATACACATACACAATTGAAATTAAATAGATTCAATCTACTTAGAGGGTTGTAGAAATACTTCCCTCTCATTTTTAAATGAGAATTTATTTATACATGCATGAAGACTTTTAACATTTATGTTTAGATGTTATATTTGGGATAAGATATTTGGTGAACATTATGAAACTTGAAAAATCACAGAAAGATTTATTGTATCTATTATTAAAGCAAGAGGAAGAAATATCACTAACTAAAATACAATCAGAATTACATATTAGTAGACGAACGGTTTATTATAATGTAAATAAGTTGAATGAGTTCCTTTTTGGATTTGGTATAGATCCTGTGAATAATAGACGTGGTGAAGGGTACTATCTAACTGAGGAACAAAAGAAAGTAATTCGAGAAGTTATTGAAATTGAACAATCAGTATATAATTTAACGCCAGACGAAAGAGTGCAATATCTCGTTTGTTGGTTAATGTATCCCAAAGAGAAGGTATTTATAGAAGATATAATTGCAGCTTTTGATATTTCACGAAATTCTGTGTTTAATGATTTGAAAGTTGTTAAATCTGCTATTGAGAAGTACGATTTATCTTTAGAGTTTGATTTAAAGAATGGCTATTCTATAGCAGGCCAGGTTTTTGGGAAAAGGGCACTATTACTCTATTACTTAAAAATGCTGTTAAAAAAGCTAAGTTATAAAAGTATTGATTTTTTAAATGCGATAGAGGTAGAAGACTTTTATGCACGCTTGCAGCGCATCTCGGTAAATATGAGAAATGAATACGATGACTTTAATTTACTTGCTATTGCATGTGTATTGAATATTGTACATTTTGTCGATGAGAGATTTGATTTCTCAATACTGGAATTAAGGGATTTGGAAAAAACGGATGAGTTAAGGATGATCGATCAATATTTTGAGGATTTAAATGTTCATGAAAGGCTATACCTTACAATTCATTTACTTGGGTCTAAAGCAAGTAGCGTGATTCATATTGAAAGTGGGCAAAAAGATATCCAACTATTTGAACTGGCTCAGCATTTGGTAGAATTATTTGAAAGACAGACATTAGTAGAATTAAGTGAAAAAAATGAATTGGTTAACTCTTTATATATGCATTTTAAGTTATCAATGTATTACTACCAACTTTCAATTCAGATATCAAATATTCTACTAGAAGCTGTAAAAGTAAACTATGAGAGTTTGTATCAACTGATAAAAAGTATATGCGAAAGTATACAGGATGAATTTCCATTTATCTTAACAGATAGTGAAGTATCATATATCACTATGCATTTTGGTGGGCATCAGAGAAAAATGCGTAGTAAGTATTACGCTCCTATACGGGTACTGATTGTTTGTCCGAGTGGAATATCTACATCAACTTTGCTAAGGAAAGAAGTTGAGGACTTGTATGCAAATGTGTCTGTAGTGGCTGCAACTACAGCAAATAATATCTATCAATATGATGGGAAAGTGGATTTTATTGTTTCTACAATAGATTTGGATACAAACATTCCTTGGATAAAAGTGAATGCAATTTTAGAAAAAGAAGATAAATCAAAGATTGCATCAATGATTTCAATGAATGTTGAGACATATCAGCTTAATGGAGAAAATTTAAATGGATTATTCTCTGTTTTGAGGAAGTATGTCGATGAAGAACAGATGGAAAATTTGCGAAGAGATATATATGAGTATTTTAGAAATGGTCACTTTGTAGTTGAAACGAAGGAAAATGATCAATTGCGACTGGGAGACATTTTAACAGAAGAAAATATTGTTCAAATTAATAAAAATATCACATGGCAAGAAGCAATTAATATTGCAAGTGAGCCATTGTTAATAACAAAATCAATTACACCTGAATATGTTCAAGCGATGATTGACTTGGTAGAAGAACACGGTGCGTATATTGTTCTTAAAAATAAAATAGCTATAGCTCATGCCAAACCTGAGGAAGGTGCAAACCGATTAAATGTTTCACTTTTAATAAATCGAAAGAAAATATGCTTTGATGAAAATATAGGAATTCATTATTTATTTATATTATCTAGTCCAAACCCTAGATCTCATCTGCAAATATTGAAAGATATATCTTATTGGACAAATGAAGAAGTAAATTTAAAAATCCTATTAAATAGTAATATTGATGAACTAATGAATTTTATTAAGAAAATGTATCAGTAAAGCTAAAATCCAATATTAATAAAACAATAATATAGTAACAAATCAACAAAAGAATATTTTTCGTTACCGAAAAATACACTAGTTTTGAGCAAAAATGTAAATATTATGTGACACTTAATGTTAAGATATACACATGAGAGCGCTTTCCATTTTTGGCAATAGCGCATATACTCGAAGAGAAAGGAGTAAGGAAATGCCAGATATTGTACTAACTAGAATTGACAATCGTCTAATTCATGGACAGGTGGCAACACAATGGTCCGGTTCAATTGGTGCTAACTTAATCTTGGTAGCAAATGATGACGTAGCTGCAAACACATTCCGTCAAGGATTGATGGATATGGCTGCACCTTCATATGCACAGACACGTTACTGGACAATTGAAAAAACAATTACAACTATCCACAAGGCTTCTCCATCACAGCACATCTTTATCGTCTGTGAGACACCTACTGACGTATTACGTTTGGTTGAAGGCGGTGTTCCAATTAAGAAGGTAAACATTGGTAACATGCACATGGCTGAAGGAAAACGTCAGGTCGCTACTAGCGTTGCTGTTGATGATGTAGATGTAGCAGCATTCAAGAAGTTACAGGAACTCGGTGTTGAGTTAGAAATCCGCAGAGTGCCGCAGGAACACGCTGAAGACATCAGCAAGCTCTTTGGGTAAAAATCATTACAGCCGTTTCACTACAAAAACTATTTTAAGGAGGATTGAATCAAATGGTTTTACAAGCATTATTACTTGCTGTAGCAACATTCATCTTTGCAATTGACCAATTCTCACTGACTGAGCTTTTATATCGTCCTATTATCGCTTGCCCAATTATTGGCTTGATTTTAGGTGATGTAAAAACTGGCCTTGTCATCGGTGGTACATATGAACTGATGATGGTTGGTAACATGCCAGTCGGTGGAGCACAGCCACCAAACGCTGTATTAGGTTCTATTGTAGCAATGATCTTCGCTGTTAAGTCAGGATTACCTGTTGACCAGGCTTTAGGTCTAGCAGTTGTATTCTCTGTATTTGGACAGTATGTCGTTACATTTACATTCACATTTATGTCATACATCATGGCTAAGGCTGATCAGGCTGCTGAAAATGCAGATCCAGCTGGAATCACTGGTGTAAATATTCTATCTATGTGCATCTTAGGTGGTCTCTTCGCAGTTCTTGCACTTGTTGCGTTCTTCGGTGGAGATGCAGCTAGCGAAGCATTAAAGAGCTTCTCTGAAAATGCTTCATGGTTCATGGGTGGCTTAGGTGCTGCTGGTGGAATGATGCGTTACGTAGGTTTCGCAGTATTACTAAAGATTATGCTTGCAAACGACATGTGGGGTATCTACTTCGCAGGTTTCACAGCTGCTGCTATTCTTGGAAATATTGAAGCTACAAAGGGTGCAACATTAATTCTTGTAGCATTTATCGGCTTTGCAATTGCAATGTACGATTACAATACAAATGTTAAGATCAAACAATTAACATCTAATAACGGAGGTGCTGGAGATGGAATCTAATTTCAATTTAGCATATAAGGACACTGCTCCTGCTAAACCACTTACAAAAGCAGTTTTAAATAAAATGGTTTGGCGTTCTCTAAACTTACAGGCTTCCTTCAACTATGAAAGAATGCAGGCTGCTGGTTGGTTATGGAGTATTTTACCAGGATTAGAGGCAATCCATTCAAACAAGGATGACTTATCCACATCAATGACTCACAACCTTGAGTTCTTTAATACTCACCCATTCTTAGTAACATTCGTTATGGGTATTGTATTATCCATGGAACAACAGAAGGCTGATATCAACTCAATCCGTGCTGTTCGTGTAGCAGCTATGGGTCCTTTAGGTGGTATTGGTGATGCGTTATTCTGGTTTACATTGGTTCCTATCACAGCTGGTATTACTGCGAATATGGCGATTTCCGGCAACTTGGCAGGACCAATCATTTATTTCTTAATTACATTCGGTGTACAGATGGCTCTTCGTTATTGGTTAATGTATTGGTCATATGACATGGGTACAAAGGCTATCGAAGTATTGACTGCTAACGCTCGTGAATTTACACACGCCGCTTCTATGCTGGGTGTATTCGTAGTTGGTGCATTAACATGCAATTACGGAGCTACAAAACTCGGTATGGTAATTCCTAATGGACAAACAGCCGAAAAAGTTAAACAGCTTGTTATCGAAAATGGTAATATTGTAGAAAAAGAAGTTGAAAAATTAAAAGATGTTAATATTGATATTCAAGCAATGTTAGATGGTATACTACCTGCACTTATCCCTTTAGGATTGACATTAATGTGCTATTTCTTGATTAAGAAGAAGGGTTGGTCACCAACGAAGTGCATTATGCTCTTACTCGTTATCGGTATCGTTGGATGTGTATTTGGAATTTGGGCTGGAGACTATAAGGTTCCAGAACTTCTAAGTGCATTTATCAAGTGGCATAAATAATCATGCATAACGAAAGGGACACCTTATCGGTTGTCCCTTTTGTTCTAAATATAGATTATTGTTTGTTTTGGTTCTTTAATTCTTGTTCATATTTATCGTAATACATTCTCTGTACGTCATCGCTAAGAGGTAGTTTCTCATCTGGAGTACGTTTCTTGATATGGATAAAATATCCAATGGTGGCTGCGATAAATATGAATAAGGCAATTCCTGTTGCGATAATAGACATAGGTATGTGTTAACTCCTTGTGAGTCTATTATAACAGTGTTTTTCGTGATATTCTTGAAATACGGAGGTTGGTTATGGGAAATCGTTTATTGGTATTTGGTGTTCTGTTGATTATTGGGATTGTTCTATATGTTGCATGGATGTTCTTTGCGCAAAGACAAGTCATGTATATGTCTTTACTGCTATATCGTCAAGGCGATGCGGACCGATATCTAAACGAATTAAATTCATTATCCAGTCGTTTGTTCTTTAATAAGAAGTTACGTACACTAATGGCAATTGACGCAAATCTTATCAAGGGTGATAAGGAACAACTTAATAAACTATTCGAAAGAGCGGCGGCTTATAGATTGAGTTCTTCTGATCGTGTGCTGGTATTACAGAAGGAACTATTATTCCGAATCGCACAAGAAGAAGACGAGAAGGCAACAGAGTCCTATGCAGCAATTCATAAAGCATATGATAAGTTAACGGATAAGCAGAAAGAGAAGTATTCTGAAATCCTAAGAGAAGTTGAGTATCCGTATACAATCCATGTCATGCATGATGGTAAGTATGCATCAGAATTAATGGAACGCGGTGATACAATTACGGATGTCGTGCCTGCTGGGGTATGTTATTTAAGAGCTGCACAATCGTATTGTTTAAAGGAAGATAAAGATCGTGCAGAACGTGCTTTAAATCACGCGGCTAAAAAGTTGAAGGATACAACATATTATCCGGAAATTCAAAAAATGATACAAACACGTAATTTTAATGATGTCTTAAAATATAAGATTTAATGCATGGTATGAACATGCAGGATTCAATAGAGAAGAAGCACAGAAATATCTGTCTCTCTTCTCTTTTATTATGGGACAGTAGTGCTTAGGTTGAAATATGTATTAAACAATATTTTCAGAAGATGCTTGTTTCATGTAAATTCTATGAAATTTAATGATTTCTTAAAAAATAAAATTTAATATGTGTTATTATATATATGTGACTGAACGGCGGTCAGTTTTGGCTTCGGTCATGAAAGTAGGTGGAATTTTGAAAAAGATTATATCAATACTATTAGTGTTATGCCTATCTGGCTGTACTGTATTAGACTTTGTGACAGATGATAATCAAAATCAAACAATTAATTCTTATAAGAATGATTATAAAGATACGAATACTACAACAGAAAATCAAACGCAAAATAAAAATGGCTTCACTGTAAAAAATAAAGAAGATAAAAATCAAACTAGTAACAACCAGTTAAAAAATGGTTTCCAAACTGTAGACAAAAATAAGTTGAATACGAAATCACTTTATTTGTATTATTACGATCAGTTATCAAGTACACAGAAAGCAATATATGGGGAACTTTACGATGTACTTCAAAAGCCGGTTTCCGAATATTCGTTCAAGAAGCTTGTAAAGAAGGAAGATTTTGCGACGGCACTTCTAGCGTTTAACTATGACTTTCCTGAAGCTTATTGGATGTGGGACTATCGTTACTGGCTAGATGATCACGGAAAAGTAACGAAAGTTAAATTCCAAGTACCAGAGAACTACGCTGAAACACAAGCCCAGGTTGATCAAATTGTAGATAATGTAGTTGGGGCTGTCGCAAACGCAAGTGATTACGAGAAGATTAAGTATTTCTATGATTGGATTATCAACTGGACAATTTATGAAGACAATGAATGTGACCAGTATTATACAAGCGTATTCCTATACAGAAAGAGTATCTGTGCTGGTTATTCAAGAGCCTTCCAATATCTCTGTAAGAAGGCAGGAATCAAGTGTGCTACTGTTCGTGGTCAAACGGATGAAGCACATGCATGGAACTTTGTAGAGCTAAATGGTAAGTATTACTGGATTGATGTAACTTGGGGTGATCCAGTCAATGATGATGGTAGTCAGTCACTTGTTTACTATTACTTCATGGTACCGGATGAAGTACTATTCCGTACACATTATTCCTTAAATGGAACAGTTGTAATTGGTGATTCTTCATTTGAAGCATTCAAATTCCCAAAGTGTACAGACAACTCTCTTTCATACTATGTTCAAAATGGTGCGTATTTCCAAACATACGACTACTATGCAATTAGAGACTATGTATTACAGAAGCTGAATGAAGATCCGTACCAAAAAATCTCGTTCCAGATTGGTGACCAAGCATCTTTCCAAGTAGCAGTTGAGCAATTATTGTCACAGAACTATCGTTATATTACGAATATCTTTAGCGAATATTTCCCGGGAAGATATTGGTATAATGCAATTACGAAAGACGATGTTGGTGTCATCACTGTACAAATCATTTCATAAAAATAAACTGTGTAATCTTTCGACAAATTGTCTTGAGGTTACACAGTATTTTTGTAGAAAAGACTTTGGAATTATCCTAAGTCCAATTAAAATGTTATCTCCTCTTGGTGAGAACCGTACATATACTCATCGACAGTATAGATGACACGGTCTTTGACAAGAGAGACTGGATCATTATGTAAAGTACCTTCACGTACCTTTGTGTATGCGATTGGCATAAATTGACTCAATAGTCCAAGAGGTACACCATCCTTAAAGTTCTCAAATAAGACCTTTTGTGCAGCTACAACTTCATCAACTGGCATGTAGTAACGAGAGCGATCACTAAAGGAGAACTTACGCTTGTACGCAATTTCTTCAGGAGTACCATGATAATGCTTGATATAGTACTTTGGATTTTTTAGCATTGCCTCATCAAGCACCTCGATAAAATGACTCTGCTTTTCAGGGTGGTCTTTTAATAGTTCCTTTTCAGCATACGCTAATGCAAATAAAGCCTCACGCATCATATAGGTTAGACCAGGGCCAACCTTTAAGATACCAACTCCATCTTCAACAAGTTCACGAAGACTGATTTTTGTTTGATAGTCGGTAGAATGTCCTTCAAATACAAGATTATTATACTCTTTAATAGAAGCCATTAGGTCGACTGCTTTCGAACGGTCGTAAGGTGTACAACCAGCATCTTTTTCCTCAACACCAGGTTGTACAACAACACCGATAACGTGTTTCCAAGCTTCATCTAATTGATGTTCATGGAATGCTTTCTCAAATGTCGCAACTGTTTGCTTGAAGTCGGAAACCTTAGTGACTTGTAAACCGGTTTCTACTGCTTCTTGAGAACCACCTGGAATAGGCACTTCAGAGCCAACAATATAAACAGGATGTAATGCGTCAGGATTATCTTTCAGAAGTTGTTGGTAAGCTTTCTCCGCTACAACTGCAAGTTCTGCACCACGTCTAGCAATGATTTCATCGCTTAAGCGAACATTTGGATCATCACTTGCGACTTTCATTGATGTATCAATATGAATCTTTGTAAAGCCAGCAAGAACAAACTGGCGGATTAATTCAGAAGCTTCTTGCATTGCTTTTTCTTCATCGTATTGTACGAATGTTAGTGGGCCTAAGTGGTCACCACCTAAAATGATACGGTCCATAGGCAAATCTTCAAGTTTTGCAAGTTTCTCAACAAACTGCATAAAATCTTTAGGCTTCATACCGGTATAGCCGCCATATTGGTCAACTTGGTTCGCTGTTGCTTCAATAAGTAATACAGAATTAGTCTCCTTTGCACGTTGCATACATGCACGTAATACCAATTCATTTGCAGTACAAGCAGAGTAGATACCAACAGCTTTACCTTGTTTCTGCAAATGAACAATATGTTTCAATGGATGTTCTCTCATGATAAAATCCTCCTACTGAAATTATACAGCAGCGTAGATGAATTAATTGTTAATGAATTTGTATTTTTAGAGGATATAATAGATATATCAGAATAAAAATGCAAATTGTTTCTGATATTGGAGACGTTATGATAAAAGCATATACGCAAGAAGGTACAAATCATGTCAACCAAGATGTTTTTGGCTGGCAAGGAAATATGGTATGGGTAATCGATGGAGCTACACCTCTTTTCGGTGATGATTTTCTTGGCGGAAATGATGTACAGAAAACCGTAAGAAAGATATCGGATGCGCTAAAAAGATATGCAAATGATGAAGATTCTTTAGCGGATATTTTATTTCATGCATGCAAGTCTGTTGAAAAAGAATATCGTAAGGCAATTTACGGATATGATTTGATTGAGAAATATAAGCTTCCTTCTTTTGCGGTAGTTATTGTTAGAGCGAAGAATAATACTGTTGAATGGTATGGACTTGGTGATTGTGAAATATACATGCATGATACAGTTTATCGTGATGAGTCTTTTGATAGAATCAACAAGCGAAATCAAAAGAAAGTAAAAAATAAGTTGGCATTACATCGTGAAACAAGAATGTTATTAAATAATGAAAGCCACCCAGAAGGATACTGGATTGGGTCGTTAGATGGTGTTGGATGTATGCATGGGAAATATGGTAGTGTTACTGGTAAAGATATCAAGAGTATTTATCTCTATAGTGATGGAATGTCTACTGTATTACAGGATAAAGTTGTGATGAAGAATGATTATGATGTTGATAGTTCTATTTTTGAAGAATACATACAGAAAAACCGCTCTCTAACAACCGATGATATTACAATTCTTCAGCTATGCTTGAAAGGGGAATAAGATGATTAAGGGAATTTTATTTGATTTTGATGGTACACTTAGCAACCGTGTTGAGTCAGCGTACTTTATGTATCGTTGGATGGTTCATGGGATGTTGCCAGACATGGATGAGCATGGCATAGAGTTTGAAGGAATTGTACAGCGCTGTATGTTGTGGGATGAATATGGAACTATAAATAAGGCGCATGTACTAGAGATGTTAAAAAAACATTATGTGCCTGATTTGGATATCGAGGCTTGGAAGGAGAAATGGTATGCGACATTCCATGAATTTCAAGTTGAAATGCCACACTCTTATGAGGTTTTAGCTGAACTAAAACAGAAATATAAAATTGGTATCATCACAAACGGCGATGAAAAATCGCAAGCTGTGAAAATTGATTATCTTGATATGCGAAAATATTTTGATACTGTAATTATCAGTGGTGCTTTTGGAGTTCATAAGCCAGACGTTTCCATTTATGAAAAAGCAGCTAGAGATCTAGGATTGAAGTGCGAAGAGATTGCGTTTATCGGAGATACCTTTGCGACGGATATCGTAGGTGCAGTACGTGCTGGTATGATGCCGATTTGGTATTGTTATGAGCATCGTGGTATCTCCCTATATGAAGTAAAACAAGTGAGCAACTACGATGAAATCCGTGATATGTTCCTGGTAAATACAGAATGGAACCGGTAAATTATCGAAAATATATATCAAAACAAGGCCCAATTAGGGCTTTTTTTCTAACAATATTATATATATTAAACAAAAATAGTTCAGATATACCGGTAAAATAAAAATGAAATGCAACTGCTTTCATATAAAAACAAACATGTTTTTACTAAAAAAGCTGCTAAAATCATTACAAAATAAAATGTATAAAAATATCAAAAAAAGTGATTGCAAAAGGGTTTTAGTAGTGTTACTATATTGAAGCACTCGTGTAGATGTGGAAGATTGCTGGCACGCCGATGTGCGTTGTCACAGCATGGTGTGATAACCAGGGAACTTCCGCGGAGCGATCCGCTACAAGATGGCGGAGTGAATATAAGGAGGAAAAATTCATGGCAAAGAACTCAGTAAGAATTCGTCTGAAGGCTTACGAGAACAGAAGCTTAGACGCTGCTAGCGAAAAGATCGTTAAGACAGCTACAAGCCACGGCGCAAAGAAGATCGTCGGACCTGTTCCGCTGCCTACTGAGCGTGAAGTAATTACAGTACTTCGCGCTGTCCACAAGTACAAGGATGCTCGTGAGCAATTCGAAATCCGTACACACAAGAGATTGATCGAAATTATCGGCCCATCCGCAGAAACAATCGATGCATTAAGCAGATTGGATTTGCCTTCTGGAGTTGATATCGAAATCAAGTTGTAGAAAGGAACAGAGGTAAATACAAATGAAGGGTATTTTAGGACGTAAGCTTGGTATGACCCAGGTATTCACGATCGAAGGAACTCTGATTCCTGTAACAGTGATCGATGTAAAACCGAACGTTGTACTACAAAAGAAAACAAAGGAAGTTGATGGCTATGAAGCAGTTCAGTTAGGCTATGAGGATGTTAAGGAACAGCGTTCCAACAAGCCTGCTATCGGACATGCTAAGAAAGCTAATACGGCTCCTAAGCATTACATCAAGGAACTCAGAGCTGATGAAATGATGAACCTTGAAGTAGGTGCTGAAGTTAAGGCTGACTTGTTCAAGGCTGGTGACGTCGTAGACGTACAGGGAACAAGTAAGGGTAAGGGTTACAGCGGAACTATCGTTCGTAACAATGCTTCCCGTGGACCAATGTCACATGGTTCAGGCCACCACAGACATATCGGTTCTCTTGCAACTAACGGTCGTAACAACGGCGTGGTTAACAAGGGCACAGTAATGCCTGGCCAAGAAGGTGTTTACACAACAACTAATCAGAACTTAGCGATCGTTAAGGTTGACGCTGAAGAAGGATACATCCTTGTTAAGGGTAATGTTCCAGGACCACGTAAGGGATTGGTTGTTATCAAGACAACAGTTAAGCCAGTTAAGGAAGTTGCAGTTCCTGAATTAATTTCTTATGAAGGCGTTTCTGTTGCAGAGGAACTAGAAAAAGTTTCTGAAACAATCGAAGCTGAATTAGCTGCAGAACCTGTAGCTACAGAAGCTGAAGGAAAGTAGAGGATTTGATCAATGGCTAAAATTGATGTATTCAATCAGGAAGCTAAGGCTGTTAAGTCCATCGAGCTATCTGATGCTGTATTTGGCATCGAACCAAATCAGCAAGCAATGTATGATGCGATCCTCGTCTACCAGGCTGGTTTAAGACAGGGAACACACGCTACATTAACTAGAGCTGAAGTATCCGGAACAGGTAAGAAGCCATTCCGTCAAAAGGGTACTGGTCGTGCTCGTCAGGGTTCTACACGCGCTACACAGTGGAGACACGGTGGTATCGCATTTGGACCACAACCTCGTAAGTATGATTTCAAGCTAAACCGTAAGGTTCGTCAGTTGGCTTTACGTTCTGCATTGAGTGAAAAACTTCAGGAAAGTTCATTAACTGTTCTTGAAAACTTATCATTCGATGAGATCAAGACAAAGAAGGCTGTAGCTTTAATGAATGCTTTCGGATTCGACCGCAAGACATTATTTGTGGCTGAAGCTGATGAGGACTTCGACAATGCATACGTTTCAATGAGAAATATTCCAAATGCATTAGTTGTAACAGTGTCAAGCTTAAATGTTTATGACATTGTAAATGCTGATAAGGTAGTCTTCACAGAAAAGGCTGCTGAAAAGGCTGGGGAGGTATTTGCATAATGAGCGCACGTGACATTATCGTTAGACCACTCGTAACAGAAAAGACAATGAAGCTTCAAGACAGCTTCAACAAGGTAACGTTTGAAGTTGCTAAGAACGCAAACAAAGTTTCTGTTGCTCAGGCAATCAAGGAAATCTACAACATTAAAGTAGAAGGCGTTAACATCGTTAACGTTCATCCTAAGAAGAAGAGAATGGGCCGCTACGAAGGTACAACATCTGCTTATAAGAAGGCAATTGTTACATTACCTGAGGGTGCTTCAATCGATATCTTCAATAGCGAGAAATAAGAGAATTAACTATCGGAGGAATTCGCTATCTCCGGAAAATTGCGAAAGGAAAGTAAAAGAAAATGGCAATCGTAAAATACAAGCCTACCAGTGCCGGACGTAGAAATATGTCCACTCTGAGTAATGACCGTATTACAAAGTCAACTCCAGAGAAGAGCTTGCTTGCTCCACTAAACAAAAAGGGTGGACGCAACAACACAGGACGCATTACTACTCGTCATCAGGGTGGAGGCGTTAAGCAAAAGTACAGAATTATCGACTTCAGAAGAAACAAGGACAATGTTCCTGCTAAAGTTGCTGGAATCGAATATGATCCAAACAGAAATGCAAACATCGCATTATTACACTATTTAGATGGTGAAAAGCGTTATATCATCTGCCCAGCTGACTTACACGTTGGTGACACAGTCATCTCTGGTGAAGCAGTGGATATCAAGATTGGTAACGCAATGGAATTGAAGAATATTCCTGATGGAACAGTAGTTCACAACATTGAACTTACAGCTGGTAAGGGTGGACAGATGGCACGTGCTGCTGGATGTTCTGCTCAGATCCTTGGTTCTGAAGGAAACTTCGTAACTCTCCGTTTATCATCTGGTGAAGTTCGCCGTGTTCATAGTAACTGCCGTGCAACAGTTGGCTCAGTTGGTAACGGTGATTATAACTTAATCAACTTAGGTAAAGCTGGCCGCTCCAGATGGATGGGCATTCGTCCTACAGTACGCGGTTCTGCAATGAACCCAGTTGATCACCCACACGGTGGTGGTGAAGGTAGAGCGCCAGTTGGACGTAAGTCACCTATGACACCATGGGGCAAGAAGGCTATGGGTGTTAAGACTCGTAAGCCAAAGAACAAGAGTAACCAGTACATCGTCAGAAGACGTAATGGAAAATAGTTGAAAGGAGAACATAAAAGATGTCAAGAAGTTTGAAAAAAGGCCCATTCTGTGACGCTAGCTTATTAAAGAAGGTTGAAGCACAGAATGAAGCACATAAAAATGAAGTAATTAAGACATGGTCTCGCCGTTCAACGATTTTCCCTAGCTTCGTTGAGCACACATTCGCTGTTCATAACGGTAAGGAACACGTTCCAGTTTATGTAACAGAAGACATGGTTGGACACAAGCTTGGTGAATTCGTGCCAACACGTAAGTTCGGCGGTCATGGCGACGACAAGAAGGCGTAAGGAGGAAAAATAACATGGATGTAAGAGCAACAGCAAAGACAGTTCGTTTCACTCCTCGTAAAGTTCGTCTTGTCTTAGACATGGTACGTGGAAGAAGCGTTGAAGAAGCATTGGCAATCTTAAAGTTCACTCCTAACCACGCAGCTACAGCAGTAGCTAAGGTTGTAAAGAGTGCAGCTGCCAACGCAACAAATAACAATCAATTAAATGCAGAAAACCTATATATCAAGGCTTGCTATGCAAATGAAGGCGTAGTCCTCAAGCGTTTCATGCCTAGAGCTAAGGGTAATGCAGCACAGATTTTAAAGAGAACAAGCCACATCACAGTTGTGGTTTCAGATGAGAAGTAAGGGAGGAAGGTCAGAATATGGGACAGAAAGTTAGCCCAATCGGCATGCGCGTCGGCGTAATCCGTGACTGGGATTCTAGATGGTACGCAAATAAAGCTGATTTCGGAGATCTTCTGAACGAAGATGTCAAGGTTCGTAATTTCTTAGAAAAGGAATTAAAGGACGCATATATCTCTCGCGTAGAGATTGAACGTACAAGTAAGAAGGACGTTAAGGTTATCGTTCGTTGTGCTCGTCCAGGTGCTATGCTTGGAAAAGATGGCGACAAGGATAAGATGGAAGTTCTTAAGAAGAAGTTATCTAAGTTAACAGGTGGCAAGAATGTCAAGGTTGACGTAATTGCTGTAGCAAATCCTGATTTAGATGCTCGTCTTGTTGCACGTCGTATCTGTGAACAGTTGGAAGCACGTCAGTCCTTCCGTATTGCACAGAAGAAGGCAATCCAACAGACAATGCGCTCTGGTGCTAAGGGTATCAAGACATTGGCTAAGGGTCGTTTAGGCGGTGCAGAAATCGCTCGTCAGGAAGGTTATGCAAGAGGTGTTGTTCCTCTTCATACACTCAGAAGTGATATTGACTACGCTGCTGAAGAAGCAACTACAACTTATGGTAAGTTAGGCGTTAAGGTTTGGATCTGCCGTGGTGAAGTTCTTCCAGGACAAATGGTTAAGGAACCAGAGGCTCCTAGCCGTCCAGCAAGAAATGACCGCAGAAACAACAACAGACGTGGTGGCCGTAATGACAGAAAGCCAGCAGGCAATCGCGCTGCACGTCCTGCTCAAGTAGAAGCTGCTCCTGTAGCAGAAGAAGCTAAAGGAGGTCAAGAATAAATATGTTAATGCCAAATAGAACAAAATACAGAAGACCTCACCGTTTAAGCTATGAAGGAAAATCAAAGGCTGGTACAAAGTTAGCATTTGGTGAATACGGATTAGTAGCTGATGAAGGTGCTTATGTAAGCAGTAACCAGTTGGAAGCTGCACGTATCGCTATGACACGTTATATGAACCGTGGTGGTCAGGTTTGGATCAAGGTATTCCCACAACTTGCAAAGACAAAGAAGCCTTTGGAAGTACGTATGGGTTCCGGTAAAGGTTCCCCAGACCATTGGGTAGCAGTAGTTCAAAAGGGAAGAATCCTATTTGAAATTGCTGGTGTAAGCGAAGAAGTTGCTCGTGAGGCATTACGTCTTGCAGCTAACAAGCTCTGTGTAAAGACACGCTTTATTAAGAAGACAGCAGAGGAGGCTAAATAAACATCATGAATGTGAAGGAAATCAGAGATCTAAGTAATGAAGAACTCGAGAAGGAAGTCACATCTTTGAAGGAAGAACTGTATACTCTGCGCTTTGCACAGGCTACAGGTAACCTCGAGAATCCTGCTCGAATGAGAGATATCAAGAAGACTATCGCTCGTATTAAGACAGTATTAACAGAACGCGCAAGTGCGCAGGCTAAATAAAGGAGGGGCTAAAAATGGAAGAAAGAAATAGACGTAAAGTCCTTCGCGGAACAGTTGTTTCCGATAAGATGGACAAGACAATTGTCGTTGAAATCGCTACTACAAAGAGCCATCCTTTATATGGCAGACGTGTTAAGTATTCCAATACTTTCAAGGCTCATGACGAAAACAACGAAGCAAGTATTGGTGACGTTGTAGAAGTTATGGAAACAAGACCATTAAGTAAGGACAAGCATTTCCGCTTAGTGAAGATTGTTGAAAAAGCAGTAATTCTTTAAGGCACAGGAGGAGAAAATATGATTCAGAATGAAAGCAGATTGAACGTTGCTGACAACACCGGTGCCAAAGAAGTATTGGTTATCAGATGTTTAGGCGGCAGTAAGCGCAAGCGCGCTAACATCGGTGATATCGTTGTATGTGCAGTTAAGAAAGCTTCACCTAACGGATCCGTTAAGGAAGGTCAGGTTGTTAAGTGTGTAATCGCTCGTACAGTTTACGGTATCAGTCGCGAAAACGGCAGTTACATTAAGTTTGACGACAATGCGGCTGTCATCATCAAGGATGACAACACACCGGTCGGAACACGTATCTTCGGTCCGGTTGCTAAGGAACTCCGTGATAAGGGATTCATGAAGATTGTTTCCCTTGCACCGGAAGTGTTATAAGGGAGGCCGAATCGATGAAAATCAAGACAGGCGATACAGTCAAGGTAATCAGCGGTCACTACAAGGGAACAGTTGCTGAAGTTAAGGCAGTTAATCCAAAGACAAACAAGGTTATCGTTGAAGGCGTTAACGTTGTTAAGAAGACTTTGAAGCCAACACAGCAGAACCCAGAAGGTGGCGTTGTTGAAAAGGAAGCACCTATTGATGCTTCTAATGTAATGCTCTATGACAAGAAGGCAAAGGCAGCTAGCCGTGTATCTATCAAGGTAGATGACAAGGGTAAGAAGGTTCGCGTTTACAAGAAGTCCGGAGCAGAAGTTAAAGGAGGCAAGAAATAATGAACCGTTTATTAGAAAAGTACACGGAAACAGTTAAGCCTTCCTTAATGAAGGAATTCAACTATACAAGTACAATGCAGGCACCAAAGATCGTAAAGGTTGTTATCAACATGGGTGTTGGTGATGCAATTGCTAATTCAAAACTTCTCGACGAAGCTGTTGAAGAATTAACATTAATTGCTGGTCAAAAGCCAGTAATCACAAAGGCTAAGAAGTCCATTGCGAACTTCAAACTTCGTGAAGATATGCCTATCGGATGTAAGGTTACATTACGTGGCGAAAGAATGTATGAATTCTTAGATAAGTTATTCAACATTTCTCTTCCACGTGTACGTGACTTCCGTGGTGTAAGTGCTACAGCATTTGACGGCCGTGGTAACTATACATTAGGCGTTAAGGAACAGTTAATCTTCCCTGAAATCAACTTCGATAAGGTTAATAAGGTTCGTGGTATGGATATCGTTATCGTAACAACTGCGCAATCTAATCAAGAAGCATATGCATTGCTCAAGGGAATGGGCATGCCATTTGCTAAGTAGAAAGAGGAGAGCTGAGAATGGCAAAAACAAGTTTAAAAGTTAAGCAGTCACGTCCTGCTAAGTTCTCCACACGCGAGTACACACGTTGCGAGAGATGTGGACGTCCACATTCAGTATTAAGAAAGTACAAATTATGCCGTATCTGCTTCCGTGAATTGGCTTACAAGGGCCAGATTCCTGGAGTTAAGAAGGCAAGCTGGTAAGGAGGTAGCACGAGATGAATATGACAGATCCTATTGCTGACATGCTTACAAGAATCCGTAATGGAGTTCAAGCACGCATGACAACAGTTGACGTAGCTCCAGCTTCAAAGGTTAAGGTTGAAATTGCTAAGATCTTAAAGAGCGAAGGTTACATTGACAACTACGCTGTAACAGGCGAAGGAATTGAAAAGAAGATCGTTGTTACTCTCAAAGATGGTCGCGTAATCAGCGGCATCAAGAGAATATCTAAGCCAGGTCTTCGCGTTTATGCTAAGGGTGATGAAATTCCTAAGGTATTAAACGGATTAGGCATTGCTATCATTTCCACATCAAATGGAATGATGACAGACAAACAAGCACGTAAATTACACATCGGCGGTGAAGTTATCGCCTACGTGTGGTAATTAGAGAAAGGAAATAAAAAAATGTCACGTATCGGAAATAAAGCGATTACCGTTCCTGCTGGCGTAGAAATTACTATCGGTGCAGGTAATGAGGTGACTGTAAAAGGCCCTAAGGGAACACTGACTAAGAAGTTCTCTCCATTAATGGAGATCAGTGTGGACGAAGGTATCGCTACAGTTAAGCGTCCAAATGAAGAGAAACATACAAAGCAGTTACATGGTACAACTCGTGCCTTGTTAGCTTCCATGGTTGAAGGTGTTCACACAGGCTTTGTTAAGAAGATGAAGATTGTAGGTATTGGTTACCGTGCAGCTTTATCAGGTAATAAACTAACTCTTAATGTTGGTTTCTCACACCCAGTAGAATTTGAAGTACCATCAGATGTTAAGGTTGAAGTACCAGATGCTGCATCCATTAACGTAAGTGGTATTGACAAGCAGATTGTTGGTCAGTTTGCAGCAGTAGTTAGAGCTACTAAGAAGCCAGAACCATACGGTGGAAAGGGTATTCGTTATGTTGACGAAGTTGTTCGCCGTAAGGAAGGTAAGACTGCAGCTGCCAAGAAGTAAGGGAAAGGAGAGACTAAGTAATGATTAAATTAGCAAATAAAAATGCAGAACGTATCCGCCGTCATAAGCGTGTACGTAAGGTCGTTAACGGTACTCCTGAGTGCCCAAGACTAAATGTATTCCGTTCCAATGCAAACATCTATGCACAGGTAATCGATGATACAACAGGTACAACTTTATGTGCTGTAAGTTCTCTTGAATTAAAGCTTGAGAATGGCGGTAACGTTGAAGCAGCTAAGAAGGTTGGTGCAGCAATCGCTAACAAGTGCAAAGAAGCTAAGATCGAAGCAGTACGTTTCGACCGTGGCGGTTATGTATATCACGGAAGAGTCCAGGCTTTAGCTGATGCAGCTAGAGAAGCTGGCTTGAAGTTCTAAGGAAGGAGAGTACGAAATGCAGAACGATAAGAAGAGTTTCAAGAAACGCGAACCAAAAGAGTTCGAAGAAGTAGTAGTCTCCATTAACCGTGTCAGCAAGACTGTAAAGGGTGGACGTAGAATGCGCTTTGCAGCACTAGTTGTTGTTGGTGATAAGAAGGGTAGAATCGGATTCGGTATGGGTAAAGCAGCCGAAGTTCCAGATGCTATCAAGAAGGCTACAGAAGCAGCTACAAAGAATGTATTCAGCGTTAACCTCGTTGATAACTACCGTACAGTTCCACATGCAATTAAGAGCAAGCACAGTTCAACAACTGTATTCTTAGCTCCAGCTGCACCTGGTACTGGTGTTATCGCCGGTGGTGAAGTACGTTCCGTATTAGAGCTTGCTGGTGTATCTGATGTCCTTTCTAAGGTTATCGGTTCACGTACACCTGTCAATGTTGTTTACGCAACATTAGAAGCATTAAAGGGTATGCGTACAGTAGATGAAATTGCTAAGACTCGCGATAAGAAAGTCGCTGAGATTCGATAAGGAGGGTCCTGATGAAACTAAATGAATTAACATATACAGAAGGTTCCCGCTCTAACAGAAAGAGAATCGGTCGTGGCCAAGGTTCCGGTACAGGTAAGACTTCCGGAAAGGGTAACAAAGGTCAGAACGCTCGTAGCGGCGGTGGTGTTGCGATTGGATTTGAAGGTGGACAGACACCATTCTTCAAGAGAATGCCTAAGAGAGGTTTCACAAACTATACTCGCAAGGAGTATGCAATTGTTAACGTTGAGGATTTAAATAAGTTCGAAGACGGTGTAACAGTTGATTACGAAGCTCTTAAGGCTGCAGGCCTAGTTAAGAAGCACCTTGATGGTGTTAAGGTACTTGGTTGCGGTAAGCTTGAGAAGAAACTCACTGTTAAGGCTGAGAAGTTCTCAAAGACAGCACAGAGTGCTATTGAAGCAGCAGGCGGAAAAGTAGAGGTTCTCTAATATGATGCATACGTTCGTCAGCTTGTTTAAGAATAAGGAAACTCGCAATAGAATATTCTTTACTTTAGCAATGCTGCTGATCTATCGCGTCGGAGCTGCTCTACCTGTTCCGGGTGTAAACACGGAAACGCTAGCTCAATCACTTGCAAATAACTCACTACTCAGCATAATGAATATGCTGGGTGGTGGTGCACTTGAAAGATTATCCATCTTTGCGATGGGTGTCACACCATATATCACAGCAAGTATTATCATTCAGCTGTTATCCATGGATGTTATTCCGTCACTAACGGAAATGACAAAGTCTGGACAGACAGGCCGAATGAAGATTGAACGAATTACTAGATACTTAGGAGTTGTATTGGCATTTGTTCAAGCATATTCCTTGGTATATGGATTCGATAAGCAGTATAACGTCCTGACAAATGCAAATCTTTCAGGTTACTTATATACTGCAACCGTCATGACTGCGGGATCCATGTTCCTCATCTGGATTGGTGACCGTATCTCAATGAAGGGTATTGGTAATGGTTTATCCATTATTATCTTCGCGGGTATTGTTTCTAATATGCCGGCAGCATTCATGCAGGTATATCAGATTCTAGCTGGTGGAACAACACAAGGTGAACTATTCAATGGTATTTTACAGTTCGCATTGTATTGCGTCCTATATCTAGCGGTTGTTGTATTCGTAATTATTATGGAAACAGCAGTTCGTAAGATTCCTATCCAGTATACAAACAGTTCCGCAGCACGTAGTGGTAGTGATATTACATTCTTACCACTCAAAATTAATAGTGCATCTGTAATTCCTGTCATTTTTGCACAGAGTATTATGATGGCTCCACAGATTGTTATTAGTTTTATTAATACTGACCTGTATAATAAACTAAGCCAGTGGCTCTCATTGAGTACACCAACCGGTCTTGGACTCTATGCATTATTAACAATCCTGTTCACATTCTTCTATACTGACTTGCAGGTAGATCCAGAAAAGGTTGCTGAAAACCTTGGTAAGTCTGGTGCTTATATCCCTGGTATTCGTCCAGGAAATGAGACAAAGACATATCTGCATAAGGTATTGAACCGAATTACAGTACTTGGTGCAATTGGATTGACACTAATTGCTGTAGTTCCTTATTTACTAACCATGTTTACCCCACTATCCCAAGCAACTGCTGTAGGTGGAACTGGTATCATCATTGTTGTCGGTGTCGCAATGGAGACTGTAAAACAATTGAAGGGTCAGTTAACACAGAAACAGTACAAGGGATTCTTGAGATAAGTTTGGAAAGAGGTAATAAGATATGAATATTCTGATCATGGGTCCTGCAGGAGCAGGAAAAGGCACAATGTCTGACCTAATCCTAAAGGAATACAATATTGCACACATCTCTACTGGCGATATGCTAAGAGAGAATGTGCGTAACAGCACAGCTTTAGGCCTAGAGGCTCAAAGCTATATGAATCAAGGTAAACTTGTACCAGATGATTTAATCAATGCAATGGTTGAAGATCGTATTCAACAACCAGACTGTGCAAATGGTTATCTCTTAGATGGCTTCCCACGTACATTAGTACAGGCTGAAGTCTTCGACAAGATTGCTAAGAAGATTGGTAAAGAAGTTGATGCAGTTATCGACTTACAGGTGAAGTTCGAAATTCTTGAAGAAAGAATTACAGGACGTCGCATCTGTCCAAAGTGCGGGGCAATTTATCATATTCATAATCATCCAAGTAAAGTTGAAGGCGTATGTGATGTTTGCGAAAGTGAACTTCAACAGCGTAAAGACGATACAGTTGAACAATTAAAAGTTCGTATGGAAGCTTATGAATCAAGTACAAAACCGGTTATTGATTATTATGATCAAAAGGGTGTAGTTACTCATATTGATGCTGCACAAAAACCAGAGAAAGTATTTGAAGATATTAAAAAAGCTCTTGAGAAGAATGCATAAAAACATTGAGTTGGAAAGGGATTCACTTCCCTTTCCGGAACTCATATAAAGAAAGTGAGTAAGATGAGCAAACAGGACGTTATTGAAATTGATGGCATTGTGGAAGAAACACTTCCAAATGCAAATTTCCTGGTGAAGCTTCAAAATGGTCACGAGATCCGTGCCCACGTTGCTGGTAAAATCCGTATGAACTACATTCGCATTTTACCGGGAGACCGGGTCACCGTTGAAATTTCACCATATGATTTAACACGTGGGCGAATTACCTACAGACATAAGTAAAAGTTTTTGGTAGAATTGTCCAGGAGGCAAATAAAAATGAAAGTAAGACCATCTGTAAAACCAATTTGTGATAAGTGCAGAGTGATCAAACGCAAGGGCGTTGTTATGGTCATCTGCGAAAACCCTAAGCATAAGCAGAGACAGGGTTAATTAAAGGGAGGATAACTAAATATGCCACGTTTTGCTGGTGTCGATATTCCGCGTAACAAAGTTATCGGCGTATCATTGACATACATTTATGGAATCGGCCCTACAACAGCTAAGAATATCCTTGCTGCTTGTGGAATCGACGAAAACACACGTACAAACGACTTAACGGATGCACAGGAAACTGCAATCCGTGAAAAGATTGATGCTATTAAGACTGAGGGTGACCTCCGCCGTGATAGAGCATTAGATATCAAGCGACTAATGGAAATCGGTTCATACCGTGGAATCCGTCATAGAAGAGGATTACCAGTTCGTGGACAACGTACACGTACAAATGCTCGTACAAGAAAAGGTCCACGTCGTACTGTCGCTAATAAGAAGAAGTAATAGGAGGGTATAATGGCAGCTAACACAAAGAAAAAAGGCGCTGTGATTCGTAAGAAGAAGGCCCGCCGCAATGTAGCAAAAGGTATTGCTCATATTCATTCAACATTCAACAACACAATCGTTACTATTTCTGATGAAGCAGGTAACGTTATTTCTTGGAGCTCAGCTGGTGCATTAGGTTATAAGGGTTCACGTAAGTCTACTCCTTATGTTGCACAGTTATGCGCTGAAGCAGCTGGTAAAGCAGCTGTTCAACAGGGTATGAAGAGTGTAGAAGTAAATGTTAAGGGACCAGGTGCTGGTCGTGAATCAGCAGTTCGTTCTTTACAGACAGCAGGTTTAGAGATTACCGTTATTAATGATGTAACTCCGATCCCTCATAACGGATGCCGTCCGCCAAAGAGACCGCGTGGATAATCATTAGAACAGGAGGATTGAAGCATGCAAAAATTTGAACGCGCCGATTTCGAAGTACAGGAATATGTAGAATCTGAAAATTATGGTAAGTTTGTTCTTTCTCCATTAGAGAGAGGATTTGGTACAACAATCGGGAATGCGCTTCGCAGGGTCCTGCTTTCATCCCTACCGGGAGCCGCAGTATTCTCCATCAAGGTTGATGGCGTATACCACGAATTTACATCTATCCCAGGTGTGAGAGAAGACGTTTCCATGATTATCTTGCAATTAAAGCAGTTAGTTATGAAGATTGAGGACGATGAGGTCTATACATTACAGATCTCTGCGAAGGGACCATGCACAATCACTGCTGGTGATATTATTTGCCCAGCTCAAGTTGAAGTTATTAACAAAGACTTGGAGATTGCGCACCTAGAAAAAGACGTAACATTAGAGATGGAATTAAAGGCTAAGAATGGCCGTGGTTACATTAGTGCTGATTTAAACAAGCAGCTAAACCAAGGTTCCTCTCAAGGAATTGGTACAGTATTTACTGACTCTATTTACACACCAGTTGAAAAAGTTGCTTACAACGTTGAACCAACACGTGTAGGTGAAGATGTTAAATATGATGCTGTTACACTCGAGGTTTGGACTGATGGTTCTATCAATCCACAAAAGGCGATTGCAATGGCAGCTAAGATTTTAATTGATCACTTAGATATCGTTGCTGGTATTAACGATGAAGTACTACAAATGGATGAAGTACTTAAGGAAGGTAATACAGAGCAGCCAAGTAAGGGACAACAGATGATGATTGAAGATCTTGACTTATCTGTACGTTCTTACAACTGCTTAAAACGTGCCGGAATTCAGACAGTTGATGAACTGACACAAAAGACCGAGGATGAAATGATGAGAGTCCGTAACCTCGGTAAGAAATCATTAAAAGAGGTTAAGGATAAGCTCATTGAACTTGGTTTGGGCTTCAAATCCTTTGATTAACAGGAGGAACGTTTATGTGGAATCGTAAATTCGGCAGAAATGCTGATCACCGCAAAGCTATGTTGAGAAACTTAGCTACTTCTGTCATCATGTATGGCAAGGTAGAAACAACAGAAGCTAAAGCTAAAGATATGAGATCTGTAGTTGACGAGTTAATCACTTTAGGTAAAAAGGGTGATTTAGCTGCTCGTCGTCAGGCTGCTGCTTTCGTAAGAAATGTTGTAGCTGATGAAAAGACAGGACAGACAGTATTAAAGAAGTTATTTGATGAAGTAGCGCCTAAGTATGCTGATCGTAAGGGCGGTTATACACGTGTTGTTAAGACAGGTGTTCGTCGTGGCGATGCTGCTCCAATGGCTTATATCGAATTAGTTTAATCAAAAAGATAGACCGTATATCGATGATATACGGTCATTTTTTCGTTTGGGACTTTCTCCATTTTGCTGGTGTGAGTTGATACTGTTCTTTAAATTTACGATTGAAATAACTTTTATCTTTAAATCCAATTAAGGAAGAAATCTCCTCAATTGAATAATTGGATGTTCTTAGAAGACGACAAGATTCTTCTAAACGGATATACAGTAATTTCTCTGAGAAAGAGATACCTGTAATACGCTTAAACATAGAGGAAAGATAATCAGGATTATAAGAAAATTTTGATGCAACATCTTGTAGAGTACATTCATCAAAATGATCTCCCATATATTTTAGAATCTTTCCAAAACGATTTTTAGCAATCATAGTTGAGTTTTGTACAACAAGATTCGTAGGACGTTTTCGATCTAATAAAGTGAATAATCCAACTGCGAGTAAATGTTGTAGTTTTGTGGAGTAATTATCTGTATGATAAATTTCACGTTTTAAGAACTCGAACAGATTTTTAAAGTCATGGGATATATCTGCCTTAAAAAATAGATGATCATGCTCGCATGAATTTCTAGTAGTGATAAAATCGTAAATAATTTTACAGTCTGCAATTTGACTATAGAATAAAGAATCAAAAAAAGACTCATGGAAAGAAATAATAGTAATCTTATTAGTCGATGACCATGTGATATCTGGATGGCAGAGTACAATATATCCGGGATACATTTGATAACTACAATTTTTAAGCCGAATATCAGTATCTTCATCACAATATAGTAGTGATATTGTAGATGTCTTCCCATTTGATGATTTAAATAGTTTTATGTCTTTTTTATCCATAATGTTCATTCCTATATACCTAAGATTAAAACACTTTTTAAATAAGAAATACACATTGTGATAAAAATATCAAAATACTATTATCTATGTATAAGTCTCAGGGGAGGAAATAATAATGAAGAAGTTTGGTAAGTTAATGTTATCTGCCATGCTCGCATGCAGCTTATTTGGATGTACGCAAAAAGCTGGTGGTGCAAAAGATGGTGAATTTTCAGCAAGTGAGAAAGGCTTTGGTGGAGATATCAAGGTTACACTAAAAGTTAGTGGCGGAAAAGTAGAAGATGTTACGATTGATGCTTCTAAAGAAACACCTGATAAGGGTGGTGCAGCAGCAGAACAATTGGCAAAGGAAATCAAAGAAAAACAAAGTCCTAATGTAGATGCAGTTTCTGGTTCAACAATTTCCAGTGAAGCTATCATCAAAGCAGCAAAATCGGCATTTGAACAAGCTGGATTAAAAGTTGAAGAAACAACAGCAAAAAAAGGTGAAGATGAGACTGTAGACACAGACGTATTGGTTGTTGGTATGGGTGCTTCTGGAACGCTTGCGGCACTAACAGCTAGTGAAGCAGGTGCGAAGGTAATTGGTGTTGAAGCAACCGATGTTCTTGGTGGTTTTGGCAATGCAGCACAGGGTATGTTTGCGATTGGTACAGATCTACAAAAAGAACGCTATGGCGATCATATGCAGACAAATGAAGAATACTGGTATGAATTTATGCAGGACCATAACAGTCAATTAGGAAATGGTAGTTTGATTCGTCGTTTTGTATCAGAAGCTAAGAATACAGTTGCATACTGTCTAGATAAAGGTGTTAAGTTCTATCTATCTGAAATGCCACAGCAGATTGCGCACTTTAATACAGATGTTATCTATCATCGTTGGGGTGGTGCAGAGCCATTTAAGCATTTTGCAGAACAACTTGAAAAAGATGGTGTAGAAGTAAAATACAATACAACAGCTAAAGAACTTATCACAGATAAAGATGGTAATGTTGTAGGAGCCATCTGTGAAAAGCAAGATGGTGGTAAGTTAACAGTCAATGCAAAATCGGTTATTGTCGCAACAGGTTCTTTTGCAGCGAATCAAGATCTCATGAAAGAAACTCTAGGTGACACTGTATACAACAATGCAATGGTCATTAAAGGAAACCAATTACCAGGTATTGAAATGATGTGGGATAAAGGTGCTGCGAAAGGTGAACTACTTACAATGAACCATGGAGTAGTAACTAAGGGTGCAGGAGAAGAAACAGTATCTCAATTGAGTTTAAATACACCTATCCTTTGGGTAAATAGCCAAGGCCAACGTTTCATGAATGAAGATTTATTAAAAGATACAGTAGAGTTTTCATCTGCAGTAATTGCACAAGGTGGACTTGCATATACAATCTTTGATCAGACAACTGCTGATCGTTGGACAGATACTACACAACCTAATACAGGCTCATGGGTTCATTACTGGGACCGTTTCGGAATCAAAGATGAAAATGGCAAGCCAACAATTTATCATGCTCCAATCGATAAAGATACATGGAATGCAGATTGGAAGTCACTTGAAGATGCTAATGCAGGTAAGATTTGTCAGACATTAGATGAAGTAGCTGAATATATTGGATGCGATAAAGAAATACTGAAAGAGACGATTGCAAAGTATAATACATTCGTTAAGAATGGTAGTGATACAGAATTCTTTAAGGATCCACAGGATTTAACATATACTGTTGAAAATGGTCCATTCTATGTAACTTGTGGACACTCTGGAGTACTTGGCGCTCTAGGTGGAGTAAATACAACAGATAAACTTGAAGTATTAACAGATGATTACAAGGTAATTAGGGGTCTATACGCTACAGGAAACAACGTTTCTGGTGTAAGTGTGGCAGCTTATCAAAATGTTGAAGGTGTAGGTCTAGGATTCTCCTTAACTTCTGGTAGATTGGCAGGTCAAGCGGCCGCTGAATACGCAAAGAAATAATACATTAATACAAATATGATCGAGGTAATTCAGATAAGAAGAATTGCCTCTTTTTTCTATTGTGTTTATATGTGAAATATCAATACAATAAGAGTAATCATAATGAACTTTAAAGAGGTTCATCAATCATGGATAGGAGGATAATAATATATGAAAAAGTTTTATTGTGTTCTTTCAACAGTTTTTCTACTAATCAGTTTAACAGGATGTAAAAAGGGGAATGACAAGCAATCATCGCAAGTATCTACAGACGTAACAACAGATGAAAAGTATTCAGAGGAAGATGTTATATACGAATCTGGAGGCGTAGAGGTACATGCGACTGTTACAATGCCTTTAAACAAAGAAAATGTGCCATATGTTGTAATTTGTCATGGACATGGTGGATCAAGAAGTGAAAATGGTGGACTTGATGCGATAGCGCAGGGATTGGCTGAAAAAGGAATTGCGAGCATCCGCATGGATTATCCAGGATGTGGTGATTCAAAGGAACAGTTTAGAAATAATAATCTAACAAATATGATCCAATATACCGAAGATGCAATGAAATACATGAATAATCATTACACGGTAAACAAAGATTCTGTTGGTATATTCGGTTATTCAATGGGAGGTAGAATTTCCCTGGAAATGCTAGCAAGTCAGAAAGATAACTTTAAGGCAGTATGCTTATTAGCACCTGCTGCAGATACTGAGGACTTAAAGAAGTTGTTTGGCGGAACAGAAAACTGGGAATTATTAAAGAAAACAGCACAAGAATCAAAAGATGGATACGTAGATTTCACGACGATTTATGGTCAGAAACAAGAATTAAGTACAAAATGGTTTGCGGATTTAGAAGAAAAAGATTTCACAACATTAATGCAGGAAGTAAAGAAATCATATAATGGCCCTTCAATGGTGATTTATGCGGTAGATGATACAGCAGTTTCCCCATCTGTAAGTAAGGGCGTAGCTGAGACGCTTGGATCTGAAGTGATTTTAACGCCAGAAGATGGTCATAGTTATGGATTTTATAGTGATAAAGCATATGTAAAAAGAATTGTTGTGGAAAATACTGTAGACTTCTTTGCTGATAAACTTTTAAAGCAAGAATAATTATTAAAACCCACTTCCTTTTAGAAAGGAAGCGGGTTTTTAACTTTAAGACCTTAATTTAGTTAAAAAGTGTATAGTAATAACAATAACAATTAGTGATATGGACGAATAAATAGAAGTATAAATTTGTTTTGAAATAAGAAATGATGAAAGAACAATAATCATATCAATTACAAAGATTATTTTTGAAAGTTCAATTTTTTTTAAAATATGCCGGATTAGATATGCTATCGTATCAGTGCCTCCTGTTGCACATTCATTCCATATTGCAATTGAAATAGATGCTCCTACAAGGATGCCTCCTAGAATCGCAGCAAGTAAAATATTATTTACTAAGTGAATCTGTGGAACTATGCGAAGAAACAGAGGGATAGTTACTGTTACAAAAATTGTTTTAAATACAAATTTATTCCCTAGAATAAAGAAACTAATAAGTAATAATGGGATAGATATACAAAGTGATATCAAATCTATTGGCAATTGAAGTAATGAACTTAATGTAATAGATAATCCAGTAATACCACCTGGGGTAAGAGAATATTCAATGAAAAATAATCTTACAGCAAGTGCAGTTAAAAATGAAGATAGTGATAGAAATAGAATTTCCTTAATAGATAATTTAAACATTATTCTAGGTTATATTTCTTGGCTGCATCATCAATAACTTTACGACACTTCTTAACAGCTGCAGTAATTCCGTCCGGATCCTTGAATAAAGCAGATGACATGACAATTACATCAGGATTACACTCGATTAACGGTTCCATGTTATCTACACGAAGGCCACCGTCTAATGCAAGCTCACATTTTGGATTCTTTTCATCAATCAGTTTGCGAGCGCGTTTAACGAGGTCTGTAACACTTCTTCTCCATCCCCAGTTATCTGCACCGTCTGTTTCATCTACACCATGTGTAACAATTTGAAGACGATCAATATCGTAAATAGATTCTTCAACAAAGCATAATGGTGTATAACATCCAATTGTTAGACCAACCTTAATTTTTCTTTCTCTGCACCAGTTAATAATATATGTTAACTGAGCACCGATAAAATGTTCGGCTGGAATAATAAGCATATTTGCACCAGCAGAGTGAATCTGTTCGATAAACATCTTATCCATTGAAATAGTGTAAATGTGGCATTCTACAGGAATTTTCACTTCTGGACGAATAGCTTGAATAATTTGCCAACCACCCATTAGCTTCATATTCTGTAAGTCATGCATATCTGCAGCATCTGAATGAATGTAGTCAACTCCAGCTTCTTCGGCTTCTTTGACTAGTTGTGTTAGTTTTCCATAATTGATATGGGCAAGTCCTGCTGCAATTTTAATGTGTTTCATAATCTAATCTCCTTTATATAATATTTCATTTAAAATCGTATTAATAGTTTCTGGCGACTCCATCGGTAGATGGATATCAGTAATAAATTTATAAATCCAATCAATTGTTTCTTGTTCTATGTTGTAATCAGATATGTGTTTTACCAAATTGCATTCATGCATGAATGCAATTATCGTTTTAACAAAGAAATTTGCTGCATCCAAATCATTGCTAAATATTTCTGTAGGAAATAAATACCTTGATAGTTCTGCATATTTCTCAGAATACTTTTTTGTTGTGTTTATCAAGAAAGAAGGATATACGAGAGCCAAAGCTTCTCCGTGACATATATTCGTATAACTTCCAATTATTTCTGAAAGTGGATGTGGTAACATTGCTCCACAATTACTTAAAGAAATACCACCAAATGTATCTGATATCATTAATTCTGCACGATATTTAATATCATTAGATTTTAACACAAGAGGTAAATTGTGGACTATTTTTTTAATTCCTTCCTTTGCATATAGGTTACACAACGGATTGCTCGTTCTTAGAAATGACTCTATACAATGTGAGAATGCATCGAATGCAGTAGCTTTTGTAATTGATAGCGGAAGAGACAACGTAAGTGTTGGATCAAGAATAGCCAATGTTGGATATAAATTCTGATGAAAGATAGTCTTTTTTAGTTTATCGTTATCTGTTATCACACATGCTTGAGTACACTGTGAACCTGTACCAGAAGTTGTGGGAATTGCAATTACTGGCAATTTATTTCTAATCTCCTCATAAGAAGTACGGAAATCGTCAAATGTGGAAAACAGATAATTCCATGTATAATTTGGATTATTGTAAAGAAAAGAGCAAATTTTTGATACATCTATTACTGATCCACCACCAATACCAACAATGATATCCGGTTTAAAATCACGCATTTTTGTGAGTGCAGCTTCAACAGTATTGATTGAAGGATTTGATTCGACTTCATAAAAGGTATGAAATGATACTTCGTTTATAAGTGATTTTTCAAGTCTTGATAGAAGTGGTTTAAGAGGGTCACATAAAATTGGGCCTATGATAAAAACTTTTTTACCATAAGGAAGAACATATTTATGTAATGCTTCGACTTTATTTTCCCCAAATATAATCTTTGTTGGTTGATAGTTTACAAATTCCATAGTACCTCCTGACAAATAAATTATAAAAGAAATTATGTATTTGTTTTCGCTAATGTATACCCATTGGATGTGGTAATTTTATACAAAATTCAAGGGAATTATTTTTTAAATACTGACTTAAGGAACTTCTGTATTTTGTTTCCTGATTTATGCGGTAAAGAGAAGTTATTGTGTAGCATGATAAATGTATAATATAAAAGATAGGAGAATAAAATGGAAAAATATCTCAATAATCTAGTTAATATATGGCTAAAAGTAGGTGTTAATGTTCAACCTAAACAAATACTATATGTAACCATCCCTTTAGAGTACGCATCATTAAGAGAAATCATTGATGAGAAAGCAAAGCAGCTTGAAGTAGCTAATGTAATATATCAATTTACAGATGGATATGATCAATTATTAGAGAAATACTCAAATGATTATCAAAACTATGATAAGTATTTAGAAGAAATAACGAAAAATAAAATAAATCTATTAAAACATAATTGTGTCTTTTTTGAGGCTAAAAGAGGTATCGACTATTATGATGAATGTAAAAAGGATGAGTTGGGAAAGTTAAAGAATATTGAAAAGAAATATAATATATTATTCAGAAATAAAAAAAGAGAAATCGGTAATGTAGTATCTTGTAAAACAGTCATACCTACTCAATATTGGGCAGAATCTATTTTCCCGAAAGAAAAAAATCCATTGGATAAGCTTTGGGAAATATATTTTCAGATTACACTTGCGAATGTAGATGATGCTATTGATAAGTGGAATCAGCGAATTGATAATATTCAAAATAGAGTGAAGTATCTAGATTTACAACAATTTAAATCACTTATATTTATAACGCGGAAATCAAGACTAGATGTTGAACTAGTTGAGAATCATAAGTGGACAGGTGGATGCGAAATTACAAATACAGGAATACGCTACATGCCAAACTTCCCAACCCAAGAGATTTTCACTGCACCAAAGAAAACAGGCATAACGGGTATTATGTGTAATACTAAGCCACTTTGCTATGGTGGAAGAATAATTGATGATTTCCAGTTAAATTTCGAAAATGGTAAAGTTATAGATTATTATCCCAAAGACAATCATTCAATCATAGATGAAATAATTAATTTAGATGAGAGTAATCATTATCCTGGGGAGATTGCAATCTTACCAGGAGAAACAGAGATCTCTAAGACATGTGTGGTTTTTCAATCTACATTATTAGATGAAAATGCCGCATGTCATCTAGCACTTGGCTGTGCTTATCCATGCAGCATTAATCATGAAACAAAATTTGAAAAAGAAGAATTTGAAAAACTTGGATTAAATTATTCTAATTATCATATAGATGTTATGTTTGGTGATGATAGTATAACGATTCAAGCTATTTCAAAGAATAACGAAATAAAATTGTTAATGGAAAATGGAGAATGGAGAGTTTGATTTTTATCGAAAAAATGAAACTCTTTTTTCTTGCCGTATATCAAGTATTTTTTCGTTTAGTAGATGGATAAATTCCTGATTTATTAGTTCAGGAATAGGAATTACTTCTAGATTTGTAGAGATCTCTTCTGTAGTACTTAGAATTAAATCTCCTTTAAAGGATTGTAATTCGGCTTCGCTTTGTATATCAATTAGCTTTACATGCAAGATTGATGAATGGAGAATATTTAAAAATAGTTCTTTCTTAAATGGATGTACTTGTGACCAAAAACCACATGTAATTGTATCCGTTTGTTTTTCTTGCACTGCAGCAAGTAACAAAGTAATTGTCGCAATTGCGTCATTAGGGAGGGTTAGATATTTAGTTTGCTCAGTAAATGTATTAATGGAACTAGCAAGTTTAAATAATCTTGGATATCTTTGTATGATAATATTTGTGTTTGGGTTATAACAGTCATAGTCAAAATTGAATTTTTGAATTGTCTTTTCTAAAAAAGGAAATAATTTTTGTTCAAACGCTTTTGTATTGTTGATTTTCACAATAGTGTTAAGGTGCTTAGTAAATTGGTGGGTTAGGTCAATTGTGGATATAGGATTTTCAAACTCATGATAAACAAATTCATCCTGTGAGTTTAGATATACGGATAACTGTGCGGTAATATAAATTGTCTCTTCTTCAGATAGATTTACACTATAAAAATGTGAAAGTTCTTTTAGATGATTGGCAAGATAATTTCTAACTTTGATATTTTTGATTTTGTGCTCAATACTTGTATTCAAAGAAGTGAAATGTTGATTCTGCATTCTAAAGAATGCAATATAAATAAATAAGCTAGCACGATACAAATCACTTTCTGTAATATTAGTCGAAGTTTCTTTAGTGGTCGTAAGAATAAACTTACGTATCTTTTGTATGTCAGAGGACTTAACTATATCAGTTAAATATTGATATATTTCTGGAACTAAAGAGTATGCAGACAACTGAGAATCTAACATAAGGAAAGTTAAATCTAAAAGGCAATGCCGAATTCGTTTTTCACCAGAAGAAATAGATAAGCCGGTCTTTCTACTTTTAGTCAGCGTAATTGAATATTTTGCAAAGAATTCTTTGATTCGTTTCAGATCATTATAGATGCTTGGACGGGTAATATATAACTTCCTTTCTAGCATGGAAATAGTGATTTTACGAAAACTATTTAATAAGAGAAAAGATATAATATTTTGACGAATTTCTGATGAAATTTGTGTACTTTTATGAATCAAATTTTCACAGTGTTTATAGCACTTTAAAATGTTCTCTTTGGATCCTAGTACACGAATACCAATTCCAGGACTTTTCTGTATTGTGATATTAAAATTATTGAATAGCAAAATAATCTCAGGCATGTTATTTCGAATAGTCTTATTCGATAGATTAACTTTGTGAGAAATAACTTCATAAGTAAATGTGGTTTTTTCAGTTAGCATTGCGATAGCAATATTGGCGATGTTTAGTGACATGTAGTATAGATACTCCGTTGGTATCATTATATGCATGAATATATATGTTTGTATATAATTACCACAATGAAGTGTTATCTCAAGATAAAATTTGTAAGCGTTTTCCTTGTTAAACTAAATTCATAATTAGGAGGATACAATGAAACATATTCAGGAGAAATTACAATCATTCGCGGGAGCAATGATGGTTCCAATTATCTTATTGGTACTGGTTGGTTTTTATGTAGGTATTGGCGCTGCTGTAACAAACTACATTATGCCGGGAGATAATATCATAAATACAATTTTCTCAATGTTTACGAGAATGGGCTTTATGTTTATGAATTACCTTCCTGTATGGTTTGCAGTTGGTATCGCGTTCACCTTAGCAAAGAAAGAAAAGGGTTGGGCAGCATTTGGTGGTATTATCATGTTCTTCTGCTACATCACATGTATTGGTGCATTTGCAAAAGCACAGGGATGGACAGCGGATACAGTTACAGTTGAGCATTTAATGGAAATTGGCTATACACAAGAAGCAGCATTAAATTTCAACTCTTTATGGGATACTGTTGCAGGTGTATTTACTTTCAACATGGGTATTTTCAGCGGTATTATTGCTGGTGTTTCTGCAGGTCTCATCCATAATAAATTCTGCGAGATAAAATTTAATTCCATGTTTGCTTTCTTCCAAGGCACAAAATTTGTAATCATTATGATTACAATCATTGCAATTCCACTAGGAATTTTAACTTACTATGTGTGGCCGCTTATTGCAGGCGTATTACAATCTGTAACACATTTAATTACATCTTCCGGCTATTTTGGAACATGGTTATTCGGATTCGTGGATAAAGCATTACTGCCATTTGGTATTCACCACTTAATAGCTTTCCCAATTGAGTATTCTGCAGTTGGTGGAACAATGACAATTGATGGAACAGTTTATGAAGGAGTAAGAAATATCATTGTTGGTCAAGCAGGTTCTGCTAGTGCAACAGGATATATCGTTCGTAACTTTACAACAGGAAGAATTTTATTCCAACTTGCAGGGTTACCTGGTGCAGCATTTGCAATGTACAAATGTGCTAAGGTTGAAAACCGCAAGAAGGTAGCTTCATTATTAATTCCTGCTGTATTGACACTTGCTTTGGTTGGTATTTCCGAACCAATTGAGTACACATTCTTATTTGCATCTCCTGTACTATATTGGTTAGTATACGCACCACTTTGTGGATTATGCTATGTCTTAACTGAATTGACAAAGGTATCAATTAACGGAAATGCATTATTCTTCATGATTCCAAACTTATTCCAGCCAAACAAAGTTCATATTTTCTCATTGCTATATCTATTACCATTAACATTCGTTGTATATTATGCGGCATTCAAATTCATGATTGTGAAGTTTAATATTAAAACTCCAGGAAGAGGAGATGATGATATTAAGTTAATGAGTAAGAAAGAATACCAGCAAATTAAGAATGGTACTCAAAATAGTGATGGTTTAGAAGCAAGAATTGTTGAAGCGTTCGGTGGTGCCGAAAATATTGATAGTGTTACATGCTGTGCAACACGTCTCCGTGTAACAGTAAAAGACGAAGCAAAAGTTGTGGCAGATGAGGAGTGGCAAAAGCATCTCGAGGCAATTGGCTGTGTTCATAATGGAAAGAGCTATCAGATTATCTATGGTGTTCACGTCAATACAATTACTACAGCTGTAAAAGATATTCTTGGATTAGATTAGATGTATTTACCAGAAGATTAAAGTCTTCTGGTTTTCTTTTTGAGACTGTTGAAGATCAATTATACTTTAATATTTTTGTGGCTTTCTATCGTATAAGGGTTTAAAGATTGATATAATAAATACATATGAAAATGATAAAAATATTATGTATCGCCGCATTACTATTAGTAGGATGTGGAAAGCACACATCACAACAACAATCTAGTGTAGAACAGACGATTCAAACAGATGATTCCACATTAGGAGAATATACTACAACACTAAAAAATCGAAAGATTGAATCTTCTTGGACAGTAAGTGTTCAGTCAAAATACACGATGACATATAGCGATAAAACATTAGATACGTATCTTATGGATGGAGTGTTAGAAACAGATGGTGATAGTGCTCACTATGAACAACACATCAATGCGGACGGCATGTTATCGGAATTAAATGGAGATTATTATGGTGGTAGGTTGTATAATACATACAACTCCGTTAATTACTATGAAGATATGGATTTCAGCAATCTAAAAAAGACAATGTTGGTTCCACTTGATCCATATGTATTTGAGGCAGAAGATATCTCATCGATAACGAAAGATAAAAATGAATATACGATTCGACTCCAAGCAGATCGTGCAAAAGAAATCTTCTTAAGTCGATATGATTCATATGGATTAAAGAACTTTGATTCATTTAATATTACGAGTAATGAAATTCATGTGACATTCGATGAAGACCAGCACTACGTAAAAGAAACTGCAGTGTTTGATACTACAATTACGACAAATGGGCAGTCTGTTGATGTTAAATATGAAAGTGAAATAAACTATCTAAAGTTTGGTGAAACAACGGTATCTATCAGTGATCAAGCCAAACAGGCTGAGAGTGCATACGTATATTACAAGGACATTGATACGAATTCGATTCAGACAGTGACAACAGACGATGATTCTCCAGAGGATACTATTACAGCAACTTTTAAGAAGAGACTTGTATCACGACTAAATTACACAAAAGAATCAGAGGATGTATATAGCAATAAATTCAACGAGAATGAAAGCTATCGCATTGATTTTGCGAATAAGACATTCACTTATAGCAATCGCTCTATCACTTATGTATATAGTTGGAAGGGTGATAATGGTAGTTTAGGGGCATGTCAGTATGATTTTATAAACAATAGTCAAACATCAACATGCGAAGATAGTACTGTTGATTTTATCAAGAAGACAAAGCTATTCTTACAGATGGAATTGTATTATTGTGGTTTATCACTAGAGAAACTACAAGCTGAATAAAGGAGAATATATGAGAGCGGTCATTACAGTTGTTGGCAAAGATAAGCCAGGCATTCTAGCATATATCGCAACAAAATGTGCTGAAAGAGAAATCAATATCGTCGATGTAACCCAGAAGGTATTGCAAGATTTATTCACGATGATTATGATTGTGGAAGTTCCAAGTAATCTGGAAAATTTCCGTAAAGTCGCTAATGATTTAGAAGTTGCTGGGGAAAAGCAACATCTTAAAGTACATGTCATGCATGAAGATATCTTCAATAGCATGCATACAATATAGGTGACTCTATGCGCATTGAAAGTGATAATATATTAGAGACGATTCATATGATTGAGGAGGATTGTCTAGATATTCGTACAGTTACGATGGGGATTTCCTTATTGGATTGTGCAGATGAAGACATCGATCGATCATGCGAAAAGATTTACAAAAAAATTACAACAAAAGCAAAAGACCTAGTAAAGGTCGCAAAAGATATCTCACGTGAATATGGAATTCCAATTATTAACCAACGTGTATCTGTAACACCAATTGCATTATTACAGAGTGTTTCGGGTGGCGATTGTATAAAATACGCAAAGACACTAGATAAAGCAGGAAAAGAAATTGGTATTAATTTTATTGGTGGGTATTCTGCTTTAGTTCAAAAAGGAATGACACAGGGAGATTGTGAACTGATTATGTCGATTCCACAAGCTTTAAAGGAAACAGATATAGTTTGTTCAAGTGTTAATATTGGTTCTACGAAAGCTGGAATCAATATGGATGCAGTTAAGGTAATGGGACAGATTGTTCGTGAGTGTGCAGAGATTACAAAGGATAATAACTGCTTTGGTGCAGCAAAACTTGTTGTATTCTGCAATGCGGTTGAAGATAACCCATTTATGGCAGGTGCCTTCCATGGTGTATCTGAACCAGACTGTGTTATTAATGTTGGTGTATCAGGGCCTGGTGTGGTTCGCGCAGCGTTACAAAAACTTGGGGAACATGCGAGCATGGATGAGGTTGCGGCTTGCATCAAACAAACTGCATTTAAGATTACTCGAATGGGACAACTTGTTGGTCGTGAAGCATCACAACGGTTGAATGTTCCTTTTGGAATCGTCGACTTATCATTAGCCCCAACACCTGCGGTAGGTGATTCCGTTGCTCAAATCCTTGAAGAGATTGGTCTAGAAGTGTGTGGTGGTCCTGGAACAACTGCAGCACTAGCTATGTTAAACGATGCGGTAAAGAAGGGTGGCGTCATGGCCTCTTCAAGTGTAGGTGGTTTATCTGGTGCGTTTATTCCAGTATCAGAAGATGCTGGAATGATTTCGGCAGCAGAGCAAGGAATTCTTACAATTGAAAAATTAGAAGCAATGACGGCGGTATGTTCCGTTGGATTAGATATGATTATTGTGCCTGGGGATACGACAGCAGAGACACTATCTGCTATAATTGCAGATGAAGCCGCTATCGGTATGATAAACAATAAAACAACGGCATGTAGATTGATACCAGCAATTGGCATGGATGCAGGGGATAAACTAGTATTTGGTGGCCTATTAGGCGAAGGTCCTATTATGCCAGTGAAGATGACAAAAGCAGATAAACTAATCAATCGTGGTGGAAGAATTCCAGCCCCGATACATAGTTTAAAGAATTAATACTGGAGGGAATTATGTCAGAAAATCAGACAATACAGGAATTACTAACAAAAGCAAAACAACGTGATATTGAAGCCGCAAAAGAAATACTCAGACGTATTTCAGATAAGATGTATTTTATTACGAGATTATATGTGGCCGATCACGAACAAGCTAGAAAAGTAGAACAGGCTGGGCTAAAGAAGGTATTCTCAAGTCTAAAGGAAGTAACGAATTCAGAATGGTTTGAGTGTTGGGCAGCAGAAATTGTTCGTAAGGAAGCTATTGCTCATGTGTTACCTTTAGAAGAATCTACAACTAACAGTAACATGTATACAGAAGCGGATGAAATTCCTAACTATATGGCAGTTTTACCTGAAACTACTGAAGGTAAGAAGTACCAAGTATTAGAGATGATGGATAAGCTTAGTACGGGATCTAGAGTTGCTTTAGCACTTCACTTATATGATGGTTTATCCATTGAGGAAAGCGCAAAACTCTTGATGAGCACACCTCAGTCTGTCATGAGTTGGTTAACAGAGGCTAAAGATACATTGATGAGTGGAGGATATAACTTAGGTACACTTATCGTGTTAATGGATAAGCTAGATCCAGTATCACAGCGCGCACTGGTTCTAAAAATGCAAGATGACCTTGCATTACAGTCAGCAGAGGATGATATTCTCAGTGGTGTATTCGCACAACCAGAAGAAACTACTAAACCTGTCGAAACACCAGCTCTTCCACAAGAAGAGAGTAAGGAAGTACAATTCCCGGATTTACCATCCACATCAGGTTCTGATGAAAATACGATGCAGATACCAACAGTATCTGATGAAATTGAGGATACATTATCGCTTCCAACAGTGAAGGAAGAGTCAGCACCAACTTCTCATGAACAAGAGGTACGTTCCTCTGCAACCCAAGTTATCAAGAAGGAATTATTTGATGATAATGATGAAGCTGTAGATGATATTGAAGAAGAGGAATCCAAGGGTGGAAGTTTCTTCGTGAAACTATTAATCGTGCTTTTAACAATAATGTTATTGGCTGGCCTATTTTGGATTGTATATGATTCAATGGGTGGAAAGTTTGATTTCAAATCACTCTTTGGCTCTAAGAACGAGACAACTAGCGTAGTTGTAAACTCTGATGCGACACCAGAACCTACAGCTACTCCAGAAACTTCTGCAACTCCAGAGCCTACTCCGGAGACGCTAGGTGAAGTTGAAGTTGTAATTGACTCCTTGAATATTCGTGCGGGTGCAGGCACAAACTTTGATGTAGTAGGAAGTGCAAAACATGGAGAGAAGTTTACAGTACTTTCTATTGAAAAAACAAATGATTACACTTGGTACCAAATTGGTGAAAACAAGTGGCTTGCGGATAAGAATAATCAGTTCTTAATCTATCGTAAATAATGAAAGAGACCTCGCGGTCTCTTTTGTTTTAGAGCAGTTCTAACAAATCCTGTCTAGATAGTGTGGCACTGGATACACCTTCACCAGATAGAATACGGTCAGCTAAGTTTGATTTCTCTTTTTGTAGCTGGATGATTCGCTCTTCGATTGTATCCTTGATGATTAAACGGAAGACATTTACTACATTTGTTTGACCAATACGATGCGCACGGTCACTTGCTTGATTTTCAACAGCGGTATTCCACCAAGGATCATAGTGGATAACGATATCTGCTGCAGTAAGATTTAGACCGGTGCCACCTGCCTTTAAAGAGATACAGAAGATAGGCACATCATCTTTTTGGAAGGATTCTACCATCTGCGCACGTTCACGCTGTGGGGTGGAACCGACAAGCTTATGATATAGAATACCTTTCTTATCAAACTCTTTGGTTAGGGTATCTAGCATAGAAGTGAATTGAGAGAAGAGTAATATCTTATGTCCTTCTTCGATTGCGTTTTCTATGATATCTAAACAGAGCTCTTTCTTGGCAGAGTTGCCTTTGTAGTGGTCATAAATTAAGTGAGGATCACAACACAGTTGACGTAATCTTGTTAACTCTGCTAATACTGCAATCTTGTTTTCTTTGAATTCTTCATCACTTTGTTTCTGTAGCATTAACTTGAGACGCTGAACGCGTGCGTCATAGAGATTTTTTTGTTCATCTTCAAGTTTTCCATAATAGACATCTTCAATCTTATCTGGTAAGTCATGCAATACATCTTTCTTTCGTCTACGTAGGATAAATGGTGTTACCATCTTTTGTAGTTCTGCTTCTAGGAACTCATCCTGGTCACGAACGATAGGTAGTTCGTAGTTTGTACGGAACTTTTGATAAGAGCCGAAGAATCCTGGGAGGATAAAATCAAAGATAGACCAGAGTTCGCTTAAACGGTTTTCAATAGGTGTACCTGTCAAGGCAATGCGGAAGCGGCTGTTGATTGCTTTTACTGATTGTGCGGCTAGTGTAGATGCATTTTTGATGTATTGTGCCTCATCAATGACTTGACAAGAGAATTCCATTGTACGGTAGATATCAATATCACGCTTTAGCGCATCATAAGAGGTAATTAGAATATCATTCTCTAATGAAGTACGGATAAGTTCTTTGCGGATGTTTGCGAATCCTGAAATCATTGTGTAATGCATATTTGGCATGAATTTATTGATTTCATTAGCCCAGTTGTATACAAGGGAGGATGGACATACAATCAGCGCACGTTTACGGTCTTTCCAAGCCGCAAGTAAAGATATGATTTGGATAGATTTACCTAAACCCATTTCGTCCGCTAGTAATCCACCTAGATGATTTTCTTTTAGTGCATAAAGCCAACGGAAACCTTTCTTCTGATAAGGGCGCAAGATTGGCTCTATTTCCTGGGGAATAGTGTATTCAATATCTTCGATATCCTTCATATTGCGAATCAGTTTTCTAAAATTTTCTTCTGCTTGAATATCTAAGATAGAAGTCTTCGATAATTGATCAAGATAGGATGCACGATACGTAGGGATATCAATAGAGCCACTTGTAAATTGTGCATTACTGAGATTCATTGCGTCTTTGAAACTCGCAAGAGCTTGAATTTTTTCATCAATATCTACAAACTCACCACTCTTCAGACGATAGTATTTCTTCTTTGGATCATATTTACTGAGAATTTCATTGAGCTGTTTAAGATTAATTTGGTCACTGACTAGATTGAGTTGTAATAAATCGTGATTAACGGATACACCAATAGATACGCGGGGGTAGCTGTGAATCTTTAACTTCTTGAGAGATTCTGAGATGAACACATCAGCTTTAGCCTGCATTTCTAGGATACCGAATTTTACAAAACGATATACCTTGTCATCATCATCGGTCAGCACCATACGAGAGTTTGTTGGATCGTAGGCACTAAACCAAGGGGCAAAGAAATGGTCCATATTCTTTTCGATGGATAAATCACGATTCACTGTATTTTCATTAGGAACGAACACATTGTATTTTCCACGGGAGTAGATTGCGAAGAGCTCACCTGTAATCAGGTTGTCTTGTGGCATATCTAAATATATCTCAAAGCTAGGGACTTCTGGAAGATACTGAGTAGGATTAAATCCTTCTGTTTGAACAGTTAAATTCTTCTGCAAGATTGGAAATACATTTTTCGCAAAGGTTGCGATATCATCTTCACCAATAAAGATATTCTCTGATTTCACACTATAGAAATAGTCGATTAATTTACGGAAGGATTGGGAAGTCCTTACGTCACGGTAAATTATCTGACGACTTTCATCGAAGAAGTAGCTGTGTTTTTTGCCGGTAATATAGGGTAAAACATTTGTGTTAAATTGATATCCTTCATCTACTTTCTCCACGGATGCACTCATGGATGGTTGTCCATCTACCAGAGTATATGGTTGTAAGATACCGTAACTCTCTTTGATGTTGAATGGAAGATTTTGGATGGTATCCCAGAAGATATCAATTGCATAGGATTTTACCGTTATTGTACGACGTGGTAAATCAGCCGCATACATCATACGATATCCAGGAATACTTTGGTAAAGAGAATAGGAGGTTTCATCGTGTACATAATCAACTAAATATTGTACAAGAGGGCGATAGCGTGGGTGAAAGGCTTGGAGTGTATGAGTAAACTCTAAAGATTTTCCATATTTCTTACTCTTTTCACCATCCAGATTCTCAACAAACTCCGTAATATTTTGAATTGAATAGAGATGTTCATTTAATAAACCAATCTTAAAACCTACTTCAAGCATGTCATTGCGGAACTTTGGGGAAATTTCTGGTTCTAAAATAATATTTAGTGGTCTTTCTAAAAAGTTACTTGTGTGTGCTTGATAACTCGATAAGAACTCTTTAAATGATTTATCGGTATGTTTCTTTCGCAAGGAAGGTTCAGGCTGTATTTCATCGCGTTTTACATAGGCAATAAGTACTGCTGCGATATGTTTACAAGGGGTATGGCGATAATCAAAATACTCGCAATCACAGGACATCTTTGTAATCCATTCGTTTTGGGGGCTTAACTCTATGTTAACAACATGAACACTGTAATACTCTTCACCTTGAACATTAGCTGTAATCAGCTTGTAATGTTCATCATTCTCGGTAATTTCCATGTTAAAGACATTGGCTTCAGTATACTCCTGCATACCTCTAGCAAACATTTTCTCACCAATAAAAGCACGTACAAATTCAAGCGTTAACATAGAACCTCCCTCCATTTCTTTATCCTTACATTCTAACATGTACCGCACGCAAATAATATATTATACTGTCTATATGGATGAAGTTAGATTACAGGAAATACACGATAAAGCACGAAAGGAACATGTCCCAATCATGTTGGATGATGGGATGGAATTCTTGTTGGAATATATACGTAGTCATGAAGGGATACGCGATATATTAGAGATTGGTACTGCGGTAGGTTACTCAGCAATTCAGATGGCAAGTTTGCGTTGGGATATGACCATCGATACGGTGGAAATTAATCCTGTTATGTATGAACAAGCTAAGAATAATATCATGCATGCAGGTTTACAGGATAGAGTACATGCATACTTACAAGACGCATACCAATTTGAAACAAAGAAGATCTATGATTTGATTTTTATAGATGCTGCGAAGTCTCAGTATCGCAAGTATATGGAACACTTCTTAAAAAACGCTAGAAGGGGTACGGTTTTCTTCTTTGATAATTTGCAGTTTCATGGCATTGTAGAATGTCCTGAACTTTCACAAAATCGTTCTACCGTACAATTGACTCGTAAGATTTTAAAGTTCCGTGAATATCTCAAAACAGATTCTCGTTTTGAAACAACGTTTCACCTTGATGTGGGGGATGGCATTGCAATTGCAGTGGTAAAGTAAAAGGCTTATCCGAATGGGTAAGCCTTTGGTGTATTAGAAGTGTCCGCTTGTATGACCAAATCCACCACCACTACTAGAGTGGAAACCACCACTTCCACCGCTACTCTTAGCTGGAGGATTATAAGTGCGTGTTTCAGAACGATATAGATACATATCTTGTGCCCTTTGAAGTTTTAGACCGCCTTGTGGTATGTATGCATACGCTTCATGTGAAATACCTTTTGTCTTATGTTTACTTCTAAAGAATAGGATTGTGACAATAGAAATAATGAGTGGAACGATTGCAGTGATACTACCCTTGATGATATAAGGTGTAACGATAGTACTTGAGCATTCATCAAGGAATACTTTTGCGCCTTCTCCATATTCGTTATATTTTAAGTGATCATATATGACGGCACTTGCGATATTTTCTCTCGCTCTTGCATCGAAAATCTTATTCGCCTTTTTACCGTGTACTGTAATATCAAACTTACGGTCTTCCATTGTTAGGGTTAGCATGATGCCTTCTTTTTCATCCCCGATTCCAAGGCCTTCGGAATTGAAGATACTTTCGGAATATTGCTCGATAGTTTGCGAACCGTGAGAATTCATAATACGGATATAGAAACCAATCTTATATTTATCACTGTAGTCTTTTGCGATGTTATTGAGTGCTTGTATTTCTGCATTTGTTAATAAACCATATTCATCGACAATGTAATCATTTGCATCTGCTCTTGTTGGTAGCAAGAAACTTGGTAACATGCATAACAAGAAAGTGAATGCCGCAACGAGTGCTAGTAATTTTTTCTTCATAATGCGTACCTCCTAAAATGCCACAAACAGCAGTATGCCAGTTAATATCATACCGATGAGTAGAATGCCGAAGAAATAAAGAACAGATTTTCCAGTATCGATTGGCAAGTCATCACCAATCATCTTTCCTGTTTGACCATTCATTGCGAACATGTATGTCTTACCCTGCCATTTTGTGGTAAGCATCCATACTGGCAAGAATGCATAGTGCACTTTATCTTCTCGAATATAGATATTTGAACGACGTGGGAATAGAGTGTGATAGCCTCTAACAGTTTCTCGAATTTTATCTGCTGAAGAAGTACGCATACGTGTATTAACACGATTACGGTCTTGTTCTGCAGTTACATCGTATCGGTCTGCAAGGTATCCAGTCATATATCCCATTTCAAATGGAATCATCTCGTTATAGTTGTATGGTTCAATTGCGTCCATGAACTCATCTGGCATCTTACTTGATCCATCAGCCGGAACACGGTTAAATTGTACGGTTCCTTGACGTAGGATGGAGTAGTTTTCGGTAACAGTAACTGTGTAGTCACCCTCACGGTGAGAATGTGAGATTGTACCACGGAAAGCCATATCTACATCTGCTGTACCATCATAGAGCCAGAAGGGTACATATACACCTTTGATATCTTCGATGTGGTTACGTTCCTTGAAGGCATCTGGCAATAGTGGTTTTCCACCATAGAAGTCGGTCAATTTCTTGATGGCTTCATCCTTATTCATCTTGAATGGAATCACATAGTCAGGTTTTAATGCGCCACTGAACTGTGAGGGAACAATCGTAGGGTTGCCACAATATGGGCAACTTGTCGCAGCAGTATTCTTATTTGCGATTAACTGTGCTCCGCAAGATGGACAGTTATATGCACGCAGGTTCTGTGCGTCTTCTTCACTCCACTGTAGTGTATCTTCTGCGCTGTATTCTTTTTGACCTTCTTCAATGGATAGGGCTACTTGTTTGTCGTAATGTTCTTCGATTTCGGCAGGTTCAAAAGTACTTCCGCAGTTACCACATTTTAACTTCTGGGATCCTGGATCAAAGGCAAGAGGACCATTACAATTTGGACATTGGAAATTTGTTAAAGCGTTATTTGCCATGATTTTCCCCTTTCACTTGAGAAAAAGAACCCGATAGAACGGGTTCTTATCGTTTTAAAGATTATTCAGGTTTCTTTGTTCCGCAGTTAGAGCAGAAGTTTGAATGATTCTCATTTCCACATTCTGGGCAGAACCACTTATCACCGCTATTCGCAGCCTTTTGTGCCTGACCAGCTTGGAATAGTGCATTAGCATTAATACCACCAGCACTTTGTGCAGCATTCATTCCCATGAATCCCATCGCAGCACCATTAGCATTCTTGGCAGCATCTTGCATAGCTTGTGCTTGTGCACCAACAAGTGTTGCAGCAGCTAGGTTTGTATCTGTATATGCAGCGTTACGTTGCATTTGCTTGAGCATTTCTTCATCAGCTTCATCAGCTTTGATAGAAGATACACCGAATGATACGATTTCGATACCACGCTTTTCTCTCCACTTACTGCTGAGTTCCTCGTTAAGAGCCGCAGCTAATTCAGTTGTGTGTGCTGGAATCTGAGAGTAACGGATACCTTGTTCGCTTAACTTACCGAATGCTGGTTGTAAAGCAGTGAGTAATTCAGCACGTAATTGATCGTTGAGGTCACTTAACTTGTAGCTGTCTGATACGTTGCCACAAACGTTTGTATAGAATAATACTGGATCGCATACATGCAAGCTGTATTCACCAAAGCATTTCATCGATACATCAATATCGATACCTGCGCGAGCATCCACAACTCTAAATGGGATTGGAGCTGGAGTTCCATACTTTACACCAACTAATTCCTTTGTGTTTACATAATAGATACGTTGGTCTGTGGCAGGTTGTCCGCCGAATGTGAAGCGGCGACCAAATTCTTCAAACATTCTCTTAACGCCTTCGCCAAGGCTACCTGTGAATACAGATGGCTGTGTAGAAGAGTCATATTTGAATTCGCCAGGTTCAGCACAAATATCAACGATTTGTCCTTGTTCAACGATAATCATCGCTTGGCCATCAGCAACAGCAATTACTGAACCGTCAGTGATGATGTTGTCGCTTCCCTTATTGCCGCTGAAGAATCCTCCAGAGTTTCTCTTAATACCTTTAACAACAAATACATCAGATGGAATAGCATCACAATAGAAATACTCTTTCCAAGAATCGCTAAGTGTTGTACTAGCGGATAATAAAGCAGTAGAAATGAGACCCATATAAGTTCCTCCTTAATAGTCTTCTGACTGTACAACCATATACTAGCATCCATTTGACCGTCAGTCAATAAATAATTTCAAATAATTTAAATCAACTTTTCAGCAAATAATGAAAAAAGGTGTTGCGATGATTATATAGAAATGGTAATATAGTCACGTGCCTTAATAGCTCAGTCGGCAGAGCGAGCGGCTGTTAACCGCTAGGTCACAGGTTCGAGCCCTGTTTAAGGCGCCATATATTGAAAAAGGTGTTTACAGTAATAATTGTAAGCACCTTTTTTGGTGTTTCCTAGATATTTTGGAAGGAGTGAAAGGTATTGAGAGGGCCAAATTTGAGAAGTATATAAATGTGTTGTAAATGTTGCGTGAGGCATGAATATCATCTAAAGTAAATGGGTTTCAAACTATTGGCAGATCTTTTTTTCTTCATAAGAGCGGAGCGTTAAATATGCGGATGAATAGCACTTTTTATTTGTTGCGAATTACATAATGTATATAACGACATTCAACCCTTGAGAATTGATTAAGAAATGATTAAGATTAAAGCATATTAGTTGAGTAAAAATGTTAAATCCGATACTTTATGGACAGGATGCCAATGTATCGGTTTTTTTTATGTGGTTAACCGAATTTGCGCAAACTGGGAGGAAGCGAATGAAAATTATTAAAAGGTTTTTTGCATTACTAGTAGCCTTTACATTTATGCTAGGGTTATTCTCAACAAATTATAATGTATATGCCGATACACAAAAGGATGGCTATAACATTTCAATCTCAAATGTATCAGTTTCACCAAATCCGGTGACCGTCGGTGCACTTGCATCTTTGAAGTTTGATTTTAATATCTATACTCTGGCGCAGAATGCAATGAATGTGGGTGATACAGTAACACTTTCTACAAATATTGGAACAATGTTTGGAAATCTGCCAATTACAGATTTACCATTATTTGCCCAAAATGGAGAGCAGATTGCGACAGCAACAATTACAGATACTGAAATTAAGTTAACTGTTATATCTGAGTTTCCAACAGATAAGAACTTCTTCTCTGGAAGTGTATATACAGGTGGAAGACTAAAGGCTTTAGAGAATGGCGCTACTGCAGGTAATCCATCCACAAAGCAATTAACGATTGAAGATGCTAGTACAAACGTAACATTTAACGTTCCACCTACAGTTTCGGGTACGTCAACTGGTGGAGGAACTCCAGATCCAAACACGAGAACAATCAATAACCACTTGCTTGAAAAGCAGGGTTGGACTACTGGCTATGATACTGCTCATATTAAGTTAATTGCGAATCAGATTGGTTCCTTGCGCTTATTTAATACATATAACAATATTGACAGTACCTTTGGAACATATGTTGAACAAACAAATTTAATGGTTGTGGATAAGATTCCTCATGATGGTATTATCGATGAAAGTACAGTTTCCTTTACAGCAGTTCGTTATAATTGGATGGAAGTTCCTGCTAGTGGTAATGCATACTATGCTCAAGCAACTCCAGGTACAGTTATGCCAATTGAATATCAAAGTAACTGGATTCCTGTAAAACAGTACTTCACACAGATTTATCAGTTGGGTTCTGATACATATGATTCTTTTTATGCAAAAGTGAAAGCACAAAAACTAAGCTATGGTATCTTTAGAGATCCAGCAACAGGTGGCGATACATTCATCGCAAATATGTCTAATGATTCATTGAAGTATACAGATTTAGAACCAAACTTAGCTGGTATCGCTAAGATTAAAGATATCTATGGTGTAAATGGTCCATCAAATGGAAACGTGGTTACATTCTTCGCGGAGTTTGATACGCATTATCCAAGCATTACAGGTTTAGAGAATGTAACAAATACAGGCGAAGTAAAGTCTGATCAAGCAGCTGAAACAGCTTCTGTTTCTTACACAATCGATAAATCAAGTGGTACAGCATCTGTAGCTGCTGGTACAGTTATCGCTAAGGCTGTAGATGCAAATGACAATTCAGAAGTCATTCCTGGAGCAGCATTTAAGATTCAACGAAAGATCAACAATACATGGGTTGATTACTTCATTAGAGGACGTAAGGCGACTGCGATAACAAATGCAAGTGGTATCGCTACATTCTCAGGTTTATCCGTTGGTAATTATCGCTTAGTACAGGAAAGCAGTTTGGGTGATTACATATTTAATAACGATGAATTTAAGCCTAATCCTGCTTACGCTACTGCAGGCACATTAGCAGCAACTACAGGTGAGTTTAGTATTACAAGTGCAACACAGTCAGGTTTTGCGACAATTGTTCCAAACTATTTATCAGTGTCTGTAAAGATTACAGGTTCAAAGGAATATGTTGATCAAAATAATGTTGAAATTACAATTCCTGGAAATACATTTAAGACAGTTCTTGCACAGATACCTGGTGAAAACTATGCTGGTGTCACATTACCAACTTCATTGACAGCTGATATTCAGGCTTCTCCACTAGGAGATGGTTCCTTTGAATTTGATGAAATTAAGTTTACAAAACCAGGAGTATACAAGTTTAGTGTGAAGGAAGATTTAACAAATCCAGTAGATGGTGTAACGTACGATACTTCTGAAAAGATAGTTACGATTACAATTACACAGAACAATGGCACATTGACAGCTACTGTTGATAGTGAACCAAGTTTCAAGAATGTATTTAACTATACATATGCAAACTTCAAGGTGAAGAAGACACTCATTGGTGATACACCAACAACAGCTGGCGAGTTCAAATTTGAATTAACAGCCGTTAGCACTACAGCAAATGTAACTGAAATGCCAATGCCAACAGGTTCTAGCTTAGATAAGAAAGAAGTATCTGTAAATGGTGCTGGGGAAGTTGAATTTGGTCAGATTGAATTTGCGGCAGTCGGCAAGTATGTTTATAAAGTTGTAGAATTAAATACAAACTTAGCAAACTATACATATGATCAAACAGAATATACAGTTACAGTTGACGTAACGACAGATGTAGATAACAAATTGGTTTCTACTTACGAAATCAAGAAGGGTACACAGGTAGTTAGCAATCTCGAATTCACAAATAAATACGAGACACCAAAAGTGCCTGTAACTCCTAAGACTGGTGATAGTACAGCAAATATGATGTTTATGTTTGGCATGCTAGCAATTTCTGTAACATTGATGCTATTGGCTGTTGGTTACAAGAAACAATTACGTTAATAAAATTTCTGGTCATACATGCATATAACATGCATGTATGAATTAGCAATATGAAAAGGATGTACACTGTACATCCTTTATTTGTGACTAATCCATTTTAGTTCGTATTCACCTGTGCACTCTAATACACCACCATCGCTGAGGTCAATAACTTCTTCGTTTTCATAGTAGTCTTTTACTCTACCTAATGAATCCTTCATGTGAAGACCTGCATCACGAATTGCGGTAACAACATACTTGCCAGGGCGTAAGCTCTTTGGAATATCGTATACACCAGGTGTAATACGTATGTGATTATCATCTGACATATAGATTAAGTGTGTATCTTTATTATTTCTAGCAGCATTTAATTTCTGATAGAAACGTTCACGCATGAAAATTAAATCAGAGTTGTCTAGCATGTATGTATAACGTGCCGTTGGTGTAACGATATTAATACGATCTGTATCGCTGCGATTGCGTAATGCATATCCCAAACGGTGACAGTTGACATAGTTTGGAGATAAGAAGTAGAACGCAACATCTGTTTCATAGAGAATACCTTCTACTTTATGGGAGTTAGTACGTGTTGTAGAATCAACGATATTTTGAATTGTAGTTTTAGAAATTTCTGCAATCTTTGAAACTGCACGTGTATAAGGGATGGAGTCCTTTGTGACTGTTTGGTATGCCTTGACCTTAGAAATGCAATGTTCCCCAGGGTGTAGTGGCATATCATCGACAGGGTAGAACTTAGCCATCATTTCATCGATATTATGACTCTTGATGTAGGACTCCATAATCATATCGCGCATATTCTCTTGTGCGGTAACGAGTATCTGGAAGATATCGTGCTTGATAGGAAGATTATAAGAAGCTAATATGGAACGACAATCTTTACAGATGTAATGACCATCTTCTATTTTTTTAGGTTGGTTAAAAAGACCTTTTCCTTCACTTAGGCAGAAATCACATACTTTGTTTGCCATTGGAACCTCCTTGAACAAAAACAATATGAAAAATACATATTGGACTTTCTATAACTATAATACATATAGCAACGATATTCCATGATATAAAAATGAACTTTTCACGTAGAGATTATACGGTGGCGAAAGGCCATAGAACCTGTCGAAAAATATGATAAAAAGTATATTGACTTTGATGGTATTAAAAGGTATCATTATTACGCTTAGCGAAAAAACTGGCTTTACGAAAGTAAGGCTTATATTTAGACTAAGGTTTGGCACACTTGGAAATGTGTGCATAAAATGAAAGGAGAAACTGAAATGCCTACAATAAACCAGTTAGTACGCAAAGGTCGTACTGATAAAGTTTACAAGTCAAAGTCCCCTGCATTAAACAGAGGCGTAAACTCACTTAAGAAGCGTGTAACAAAACTCAGCAGTCCACAGAAGAGAGGTGTATGTACTCGTGTTGGTACAATGACACCTAAGAAGCCTAACTCAGCTTTACGTAAGTATGCACGTGTTCGTCTATCCAATGGATTAGAAGTAACAGCATACATTCCAGGAATTGGACACAACCTACAGGAGCATAGCGTTGTTATGATCCGTGGTGGACGTGTTAAGGACTTACCTGGTGTACGTTACCACATCATCCGCGGTACATTAGACTGTGCCGGTGTAGCAAATCGTAATCAGAGCCGTTCATTATACGGTGCAAAGAAGCCAAAGGCTGCTAAATAAGAGAAGGGAGAATAGAACATGCCAAGAAAAGGTTATATAGCAAAGCGTGATGTACTTCCTGATCCAATTTATAATTCAAAGTTAATCACTAAGTTGATCAACAAAATTATGATTGATGGTAAGCGTGGTACAGCTCAAACAATTTTATACGATGCATTCGCTCAGATTGAGAAGAAGACAGGCGAGAACCCAATGGAAGTATTCGAGAAGGCTCTCGGTAATGTAATGCCTCAATTAGAATTGAAGGTTCGTCGTGTAGGTGGTGCAAACTTACAGGTACCAGTAGAAGTATCTGCTGAACGTAAGTTGACATTATCTTTACGTTGGATCGTTAACTACGCAAGACTTCGCCATGAAAATACAATGGAAATGCGTCTTGCCAATGAAATTATGGATGCTGCAAATGGAACAGGTGCATCTGTAAAGAAGAAAGAAGATACACATAAGATGGCAGAAGCGAACAAAGCATTCGCTCACTACCGTTTCTAATCGGGGAAGGAGCAATCAATGGCTAGAGAATTCCCGCTTAATAAGATTCGTAATATCGGTATCATGGCTCACATCGATGCTGGTAAAACTACAACAACTGAACGTATCCTTTTCTACACAGGTAAGATTCATAAGATCGGTGAAACACACGAAGGTGCGTCTCAGATGGACTGGATGGCTCAGGAACAGGAACGTGGTATTACAATCACTTCCGCTGCTACAACTTGCCACTGGCAAGATTGCCAGATCAACATTATCGATACACCGGGCCACGTAGACTTCACAGCTGAAGTTGAACGTTCCTTACGTGTATTGGATGGAGCAGTTACAGTATTAGACTCTAAGGCTGGTGTAGAACCACAGACTGAAACAGTTTGGCGCCAGGCTACAGAATACCGCGTACCACGTATCGTATTCTCAAACAAGATGGATGCGACTGGTGCTGACTTTGAAATGAGCGTTGCTTCTATCGGAAATCGTTTAGGTGCTAAGGCAGCTGCAATCCAGATGCCTATCGGTGCTGAATCATCATTCCGTGGAATCATCGACTTAGTAACAATGAAGCAGCACATGTACACTAACGATAACGGTACAGATATTCAAGTTAGTGAAATTGATGAACAATTCAAGGCTAAGGCTGAAGAAATGCATTTAGCAATGCTAGAAGCAGTTGCAGACTATGATGATGAATTGATGATGAAGGTTCTTGATGGCGAAGAACCAACAGTTGAAGAAGTGAAGGCTGCTATCCGTAAGGGTGTTATGACTTCTGAGTTCTTCCCTGTTATGTGCGGTTCCGCATATAAGAACAAGGGTGTTCAGTTATTACTAGATGCAGTTGTAGACTACCTACCTGCACCTACAGATATTGAAGCTATCAAGGGTACATTAGAAGATGGCACACCAAGTGAACGTCATCCTTCTGATGATGAACCATTTAGTGCCTTAGCATTTAAGGTGGCTACAGACCCATTCGTAGGTCGTCTAACATACTTCCGTGTATACTCTGGTATCGCGAAGGCAGGTAGCTACGTATTAAATGCTTCTAAGGAAAAGCGTGAACGTTTCGGACGTTTGGTTCGCATGCATGCAAACCACCGTGCGGATATTGAAGAAGTTTATGCTGGTGACATCGCTGGTGCAGTTGGTCTTAAGAACACAACTACAGGTGATACATTATGCGATGAAGAACATCCAATTGTTCTTGAATCCATGGTATTCCCAGAACCAGTTATCCAGATGTCTGTAGAACCTAAGACAAAGGGTGACTCACAGAAGATGGATGAAGCATTAGCTAAGCTTGCTGAAGAAGACCCAACATTCAGAACTTATACAGATGAAGAAACTGGACAAACAATTATCGCCGGTGTAGGTGAATTGCAGTTGGATATCATCATGGACCGTATGAGACGTGAATTTAAGGTTGAAGCTACATCAGGTGCACCACAGGTAGCATACCGTGAAACAATCCGTAAGGAAGCTGAAGTACAAGGTAAGTTTGTTCGTCAGTCTGGTGGTCACGGTCAGTATGGTGACGTTTGGATTAGATTTAGCCCTAACCCAGGTAAGGGATTCGAATTCGCTGATGAAACAGTCGGCGGTTCAGTACCTAAGGAATTTATCAAGCCTACACAACAAGGTTTGGAAGAATCCTTAAACAACGGTTTAGTTGCTGGTTATCCAATCGTAGACATTAAGGCTGTCTTATTCGACGGTAGTTACCATGATGTCGACTCATCTGAACAGGCTTATAAGATTGCGGCTTCACTTGCATTAAAGGAAGCAGCTAAGAAGTGCGATCCTGCAATTCTTGAACCTATCATGGCAGTTGACGTAACAGCTCCAGCTGATTACTTAGGCTCTGTAATGGGTGATATCACAAAGCGTCGTGGACAAATTCGTGAGCAAGAAGAAACAGGTAATGCAATTAAGGTACGTGCATTCGTTCCATTAGCAGAAATGTTTGGATACGTTACAGACTTACGTTCATTTACACAGGGTCGTGGTATCTATACAATGCAAATGGACCACTACGAAGAAGTACCTAAGAACATTGCTAAAGAAATTATTGAGAAAAACACAACTAAGTAGTAAAAATGATTGTAAATAAGTACTGTTTCTAATAAAATGGAAACAGCTTATAAAGGTAGAAAAAAACCAGGAGGAAAAAATATTATGGCAAAGGAACATTTCGACCGGTCGCTCGAACACGTTAACATTGGTACTATCGGTCACGTTGACCACGGTAAGACAACATTAACAGCGGCAATCACAAAGTATTTATCAACACACCCAGAAGATGGTAAGGCTAAATTCGAAGCTTACGATCAGATCGACGGAGCTCCAGAAGAGAAGGAGCGTGGTATTACAATCAACACAGCACACGTTGAATACCAAACAAATACACGTCACTACGCTCACGTAGACTGCCCAGGCCACGCTGACTATGTTAAGAACATGATCACTGGTGCTGCTCAGATGGATGGTGCTATCTTAGTAGTAGCTGCTACTGATGGACCAATGCCACAGACACGTGAACACATCTTATTATCTCGTCAGGTAGGCGTACCTAAGATTGTTGTATTCTTAAACAAATGCGACATGGTTGACGACCCTGAATTAATCGACTTAGTAGAGATGGAAGTTCGTGAACTTCTTACTGAGTATGGATTTGATGGAGACAACGCTCCAGTAATCCGTGGTTCTGCATTAAAGGCTTTGGAAGGCGATCCAAAGTGGGAACCAGCAATCAAGGAACTATTAGATGCTGTAGATGCTTATATCCCAGCTCCAGTTCATGAATTCGACAAGCCATTCTTAATGGCAGTTGAAGACGTATTCACAATCACAGGTCGTGGTACAGTAGCTACTGGACGTGTTGAACGTGGTAAGTTAAACTTAAACGACGAAGTAGAAGTAGTTGGTATCAAGCCTACTCGTAAGACAGTTGTTACAGGAATTGAAATGTTCCGTAAGACTCTTGACTTCGCTCAGGCTGGTGACAACATCGGTGCATTGCTCCGTGGTGTTAACCGTGAAGAAATCGAACGTGGACAGGTATTAGCTAAGCCAGGTTCAGTTACTCCACACACACAGTTCAAGGCTCAGGTTTACGTATTAACTAAGGAAGAAGGCGGACGTCATACACCATTCGTATCTAACTACCGTCCACAGTTCTACTTCCGTACAACTGACGTTACTGGTGTTATCCAGTTACCAGAAGGCACAGAATTATGCATGCCTGGCGATAACGTAGTTATGGACGTAACTCTATTAGCTCCTATCGCTGTAGAACAAGGAACTAAGTTCTCTATCCGTGAAGGTGGACGTACAGTAGGTTCTGGTTCTATCACAGAAATCGTTAAGTAATTTAATTACTTGCATAAGGCACTCATTGAGTGCCTTTTTCTGTGCGATTTCTATGAATCAAAATTTGTAATTTGCGTTATACTATTTGTTGTAGTAAATTACAGGGGAGAATTTAACTCTATGAATAAGAGTAGTAGCAAAAGAAACATAATTATTATCATATCTTTGTTATTGATGTTTGGTATACGTTTTCTGCCTGCATTACCTGGTTTATCTGCATCTGGAATGCAGGTATTAGGAATCTTTGCAGGAACTTTGTTATTGTGGTTAACGATTGCGATTGATTGGCCATCAATTCTATTAATTGGTGCACTTGCATTTGTGCCTGAATTAAAGATTGGTACAATCTTATCTGGTGCGTATGGTGGAACGATTGTAGTATTCTTAATGTTTACTTTTGTAGTAACATATGCTCTATCGAAGACTTCCTATATCAAGAGAATAGCACTACTATTTATTAATTCTAATCTTGCGATGAAAGGTCCTTGGATGTTTAGTGCATTATATTTTGCAAGCATTCTTGTGGTAGGCAGTTTTATTTCACCTACGGTGTTATTCTTTGTATATCTTCCAATCTTGGAAGAAATCTATGTTTTATTAAAATTGAAGAAAGGTGATAAGTTTGCTTCTGTATTAATGATGGGAACAGTCATTATGTGCGGAATCTCTTCTGGTATGACACCGATTGCGCATGTATTTCCTGTGATAGCCATGAATGCATATACGGAGTTATATGGAAATGTGATTCATTATGGCAGTTATATGCTTGCGGCAATCCCTGTTGGTATCTTAACGGCACTAGTCACACTATTAGTTTTCCGATATGTGATTAATCCAGATACTTCAGCATTTGTAAATTACGAAAAAAAGAAGATTCATGTGGAACAGGAAAAAACAACACGTGCTGAAAATCTTGTGCTTGCGGTATTCATTCTTGTTGTATGCATGTGGGTTTTACCGAACCTATGCATGCATATTATTAAAGAGGGTTCTATCTTTATTGGTTTAAAGTATTTAGATAAGTTAGGTACGGCTTTTCCGCCTTTAGTGGGAGTTGTACTACTATCGATTATAACGGATGAAGGAAAGCCTTTATTGAACTTTGGTGAAGCGATGAGTAAGGGTGTTTCCTGGCCATCACTTATTATGTGTGCTGGTACAACTGCGCTTGGTGCAGCTATCACCAATGGTGATATTGGTGTTACTGCATGGATATCTGCAGGATTATCTCCGATTACATCGCACTTACCTGTGATGATCATGGTATTGATTTTTATCCTCTGGGCTGCGATTCAAACAAATTTATCAAGCAATATGGTAACTGCTACAGTGGTGTCTGCCGCTGCTCTTGCGGTTACTGCGAATATTACAGCGGTAAATGTTGCTGCACTGATTGTGAATGTTGGAATGATGTCTGCATTTGCGTTTGCGACACCTCCAGCGATGCCTTGTGTAGCGATTGCGGTGTCGAGTGGTTGGACAAATACTAAGCAGATGATGATATATGGATTTATGATTATGGCTGTAGCGGTAGTGATCTCTACGCTTATTGGTTATCCAATTGCGGCAGCGTTATTATAAGTTAATGGATAATAGTATTTCACATGCATGCCGGTAGAAGAATCTACCGGTTTTCTTGTCAGATTATTTGAATAGATAACAATACTATACAATTTCATATTTATGTGAAAGATTTATCAATTTCGTATTGACTAACTGAATATTGATAGTTATTATCAATAAGCAGACTTAAGTTAGATGGAGGGAAATTTGAAAATGAAAAAGATTCTAACAACTTTATGTGCTGTTGCAATGCTGGCAGGTTGCACAGCTGGAGGATCCAAGAAGTCTTCCACAAATACAACTTCTACAAAGGAAGAAACAGCTGCTACTGTAATGGTTGGTACGGGTTCTGTTACGAATGTATCCAATAAAGCAAAGGAAGGTTCTGATACAGCAGCACAATTCGATACAACATTTGCGTCAGTTGTATTAGAAGGTAATGTAATCAAGTATGTATACTTTGACGTAGCACAGGATAAAGTTACTTACGATGCGACTGGTCACGTTACTTCTGACAATACTGCTTCTACATCTAAGAAGGCATTAGGTGATAAGTATGGAATGAAGGATAAGTCTTCTATTAAGAAGGAATGGTATGAGCAGGTTGAAGCTTTAGAGAAGTGGGCTGTTGGTAAGACAGTTGAAGAAGTATTAAATATGCCTACAACACAAAAGGATGAAAAGCATACGGTTACTGCTGATAAGGATCTTATGACAGGATGCACAATTGGTGTTACTGCTTTCCAACAGGCTTTAGATAAGGCGGCTAAGAATGCTGTTGAAGTGAAGGATGTAGCTTCTGTAGGTTCTGCAATCTTGACAGAAGTTTCTGGTAAGGATGCTAGTGCTGAAAAGAGCGGTGAAGCTAAGGCTAGCTCTACATATGGTGTAGTTGCTTTAGATAAGGATGGTAAGGTTGTATTTACACAGACTGATGAAGCACAAAACGCTGTGAAGTTCACAACAGCTGGTGCTTTAGATGGTGAAGCAGCTGCTGTCGCTACAAAGGGCGAAAAGAAGGATGAATACGGTATGAAGAAGGTTTCTTCTATCGGTAAGGAATGGTTCGAACAGAATCAGGCTTATGATGAATGGACAGTTGGTAAGACTGCTAAGGAAATCGCTGATATGAAAGTTACTACGAATGAAGGTGGTAAGACTGTAACAGCTGATAAAGACCTTATGACAGGATGCACAATGGGTGTTGATTCTCTACAGAAGGTAACAGCAACAGCTATCGCTACCGCTTCAAAACTTAACTAATTCAAATCTATTAGAACAATCAGAATATCTTTGGGAAACCGGAGATATTCTTTTTTCTATGCGTAGAAGGAAAGTGAGGGATAGTGGCGACTATGCTATAATGAGTGGCAGGAGAAAATATGGAAGAACTACGTAAAAGTATTATTTTAAAAGTATTAATTACACTTGTATCGGGAATCTTGATGATGGTTGTGACATCATTTTTGATGATTTTATGTAACTTTAAGATTATGTCTGTGAATGGAATAATTGGCATGATTTTATTAGTGACATTACCGCAGTTATGGTCTGTTTTAAGAAATTATAAAATTCCTACGACAGCGATATCTTTAGGGATGATTGCAGTTTCGCTTGTGCTATCGCTAATCTATGGATGGACCGTCGCTAATAGTGTTGCACAGTATACAGAACCAATGAAGATGTTTGAAACAATCTTGACATATATTTTAAAGGTACATGGTTTAGCAGCTTTAGTAACAGTATTTATCGGTTATCGAACGCGGAAACAATAACCAGTAGGAAAGGAAGGCTAGCATGAAAGTGATGAGTCGTTGGGGTAAGAATGTAAATCTAAATAGTCCTCTACAGGAATATCCTCGCATGCAGTTGCAGCGTGGTAGTTATACGAACTTAAATGGTCGTTGGGAATATCAGATTACAGATACAAATCAGTTACCGTATGAACATAATTGGAAGCCAATCAACGTTCCTTTCCCTTTGGGTTCACAGCTTTCTGGTAGTGATGAGATTTTATTACCTGGGAAAGTATTGTGGTATAAAAAACAATTCTCTTATAAACCTGGAGAATACCATACACATTTAAACTTTGAAGCAGTTGATCAACAATGTATTGTCTACCTTAACGGTATCGAAGTTGGAAGACATATAGGTGGCTATGAGCCATTTAGTTTTGATGTATCTAGTTATATCAAGTATCAGAATGCATTACTCGTGAAGTGTACTGACCCAAGTGATACAGGTGAGTATGCATATGGAAAACAGAAAATCCAACATGGTGGTATGTGGTATACCCCAATATCTGGTATTTGGCAGACGGTATGGTTAGAAGATGTACCGCTACATGGGGTCCATGCTTTGAAGATTACACCAAACTATGATAGACAGACAGTTTATCTGGAGATGGAAGGTGACTTTAATCATGCGACAATTACAATCAGTGCCGCAGGGAAGATGATTTATCATGAGATGACGGCTGAGATGCGTAATGAAATCTATATTGAAGACATGCATCCATGGTCACAGGAAGATCCTTTTTTATATGACTTATATATTGAAACAGAAGATGATATCGTGAAGAGTTATTTTGGTATGCGCTGTTTCACTTGTGAGAAGGATGAAAAAGGATATCCTCGTTTCTGTTTAAATCATGAACCAGTATTCTTAAGTGGTGTATTAGATCAAGGCTATACGCCAGAGGGAAACTTAACGTATCCTGATGATGAGATGATGATTTATGATATTCAAAAAGTAAAAGAGTTAGGTTTTAACATGATACGCAAGCATGTCAAAGTGGAATCTCGTCGTTGGTATTATCATGCGGATAGATTGGGTATGCTTGTCATGCAGGATATGCCGAATGGTGGCCAACCAAGTAAATTGACAACTTTATACTTACCACATTTAAATATCACGCGTATGAATGACCAGAAGCAAAAACACCTAGGTAGAGGTGATGACTGGGGTAAGAAAGCATACTATGATGAATTAAATGCAATGATTCATAACTTGTATAATGTTGTATCTATCTTCGCGTGGGTTCCTTTCAATGAAGGTTGGGGACAGTTTGATAGTGCTAAAGTAACCAAGTACATTCAATTGATGGACTTAACACGTTTTGTGGATAGTGCGAGTGGTTGGCATGATCAGGGTGCTGGGGATTTCTATAGTCGCCATGTGTATTTCCATACCTATACAAATCCACAGAATCATGAAAAGAGAATGTCAATTTTATCTGAGTTTGGAGGTTATTCTTATTTAATTCCAGGGCATAGCCTTGCTCAAAAGCTTTATGGTTACAAAAAATTCACAGATAAGTTAAAGTTAAATACAGCGATTCGTAAATTGTATGAAGATAGTATTATCCGTAATATTCCAAAGGGACTAACTGCTTGTGTATTTACGCAGTTAACGGATGTGGAAGATGAGTGTAATGGTATTATGACGGCGGATAGAGAAATCGTGAAGTTGGATGAGAAGAGAATTCGTAATCTTAATCAACGATGCATGAGGAGGTTAAAGAAATGAGAAATCAAATTGTTATCGCAGAAGCGTTAGGTGGTAGTGTTAGAATCCACGCAGTTGATACAACAGATATTGTAGAAGAAGCTAGAAAGCTACATCACTGTATGCCTACTTCTGCCGCAGCGTTAGGTAGAACCTTAACGGTTACAGCTATCATGGGTAGTGATTTGAAGAATTCCTATGAAAAGGTAACTTGTATCTTTAATGGACATGGTCCAGCTGGTACTGTACTTGCACAAGCTGATGGTAGTGGAAATGTGAAGGGCTTTATTGGAGATCCTGCAATCTATCTTGTACGTGAGGATGGGCATTTAGATGTTGGTAAAGCAATTGGTAAGAAGGGTACGTTAACCGTAACTCGTGATATGGGTTTGAAAGATCCTTTCTCTGGTATGGTGAATATTCAGACAGGTGAGGTTGGTGATGACTTTGCGTATTACTATGCAGTCTCTGAACAGACGCCTTCGGTTGTAAATGTAGGTGTACTAGTAAATCCTGATGGTAGTATTTTGGCTGCAGGTGGATTTATCTTACAGTTACTTCCAAACGCAACGGAAGAAGTCATCAGTGCATGCGAAGCGATTGTAGCAAAGATGAAACCAGTATCCACATTGATTAGTGAAGGAAAGTCAATTGAAGACATTATTCATATGTATTTCGAAGATGCGAATTTCTTGGAATATAAGGATGTTCGTTGGTATTGTGGTTGTTCACATGAACACTATAAGGATGCGCTCGCAACGCTTTCTGACCATGACTTACAAGAAATGATTGATGATGGTAAGGGTGCAGATATTCATTGCCAATACTGTAATAAAGAATATAAATTTACACCAGAAGAATTAAAAGAAGTATTGGAGTTAAAGAAACGTGGTTAAGATTGGAAATATAGAATTACGGAATCAAATTGTCGCTGCACCTTTAGCTGGAATTTCTAATCCGGTCTATCGTGAAATCATGCATGATTATGGAGCTGGTCTTGTGGTCAGTGAGATGATTAGTGATAAAGCATTGCATTATCAAAACGCAAAGACACAGGATATGTGCCGCATTAGTGAGGGTGAACATCCGGTTGCGTTACAGTTATTTGGTAGTGATCCTGTTACGATGGCTGAAGCAGCTGAGTATCTAACCAAAAATACAAGTTGCGATATGATTGATATTAATATGGGCTGTCCTGTACAGAAGGTGGTAAAAGCTCATTCTGGAAGCTATTTGATGCGGACACCGGAGCTTGCGTATGAAGTCATGCGTGCAGTGGTGACTCATACAGATCGTCCTGTAACGGTAAAGATGCGTGCAGGTTGGGATATTGACCACATTAACTGTGTAGAAATTGCAAAGCTTGCAGAGAAGGCTGGTGTTAGTGCTGTAGCAGTACATGGCCGTACACGTGGGCAACAATATACAGGACATTCTAATAATGCATATATCAAAGCAGTAATGGATGCAGTGAATATCCCTGTGATTGGCAATGGTGATATTCGGACACCAGAAGATGCTAAACGTATGTTAGAAGAAACGGGTTGTGATGCAATCATGATTGGGCGTGGACTTCTAGGAAGACCATTCTTCTTAAAGGAAGTAGATGCCTATCTGAATGGCGGTAGTTATGTAGAACCTGATTACAATGAGAAGTTGGATCTTGCATATCACTATGCAGAAAAGCTTTGTGAGTATGAAGGTGAAAGGAATGGCATCTGTATGATGCGTGGCATGGCTGGTTGGTATATTACAGGCTTACCACATGCCTCAGAGTATAAGAATCGTTTATCTTCTATCTCTTCTCTTCATGAGATGAAGGAAATTATCGAAGAATATCGTTTATTAATTAAGAACTTTATGGAGAAACAATAGCCATAAAGTTCTTTTCATGCATGCATAAAAAAAGCCCTGTTTTTATACAGGGCCAAACATTCACGTCGAAAGATAAGGGGGTTAGTTTCCTTCAACAGCGTTTGTACTTTCGGATAGATCTTCTGTTAGATTTAACTTACCAAAGTCAGAATCTGTTGGAAGAACTAAATCAAATTCAGGAATAGCGTTCATCTTGAATGTGAATTCATCAGCGCTTAGTCCTAAGATATGTCCACCATGTGTCTTATCATCTGATAAGAAGTGGAAGTGCCAACCTGGGAGGTTGATACCTTCTACATAATCAGGGCAGTAGATTGCGATAATCTGTCCTTCTTCATTTTCATAGTGATATTCTCTTTGTTCGCAAGCTGCTTCAGCAAGTGTAGGATATGGCTTTGCGCACTTGTAGCAACTACGTACATGCATCTTGGAGAACTTAGCATGTGCTAAGAACATGTAGAAGATATTCTTGTTTTGATCAACGATTGGTTGTAACTTTTCCTTTAATGTCTTAATATCTTCAACATTTGTGATTGTTTGTTCCTTTACAGAGTGATCAAACTTAGTAACTGTAGAGAATGCTAACTTATCTGTATCAGCCATCTTAACAACTGTTCCATCAGCTGTTCCTTTATAAGCGACACCATCAACAATTAATGCTTCGCCATCAAGTCCTTCATATGTACCGATACCTGTGTCGCAATCACTTAATAAATCCTTTACTGTCATTGCGCCATTAAAATCACCTAACATTAATGCGTTTAATGTAGAAACCTGTAAAACCTTTTGCATAATAACTTTTTCCTTCTTTCTTTTCTTTATTTCGCCATGTTGTCTGCTGGATGTCTTTGTAATTCAGCTTTAACAAGGAATGGTGCTGTAACATTTGTAATTGCTAGTACGAATGCTAAGATTGCAATCGTTGGTGAAACGAATGGTTCAAATGCTGCGTTACTTGAAGCAGCCATTGCAGGAATAGCAAGAGCAACACCTGCAAGAGATGCAGAAGCAACACTGATATAACCTGGACGATGTAGAATGTTACGTTCTACGAAATAAGATGGACCAATAACAATAATGAAGTAAACAATACTTAACAAGATACCTTGTGGAATCATACCAAGTGCTTTGAATAAGTTGATTGTAGAACCAAATTCAAATCCTAAGAATGGTAAGATTGTTGCGTTACCACCAGCGAATACTTTACGAATATCTGCATCAAGACTACCGAGAATCATACCTAAGATGAATGGAATCAATAATGCGACAATCTGCATAACCTGAGCGATACCAAATCCGGATGTTCCATAGAAACCTAAGAATAAGATTGGTAATAGAGGCATAGAGCAAATCAACATGATACCAAATCCAGCCTTATCAGCTTCATCACCGAATGGAGAAATAATACCCATATATAGTGCAGCGTTAGCACTTGTGATTGCACATGCAACAGCTAGGAATGGAATTCCGAATACACCTTCAAATCCAAATAATACATAGTATAGTGCACATAATGCATATGCAACTACAAGACGAACAACAATAAGTGGAACACTTCTACCAAGTGCTGACTTCAAATCTGAAACCTTAACACCAGTACCTGTAAAGAATAACATCAAGCCAATGATTAACATCTGACCAGAGGATGAGAACATATCCTTCATAGGATTTCCTAATGTAGCCCAAATATCTACATTAAAGATTCCTTGACCGATTGTGGTGATGATTGCACCAATAATTAATGGAACAAACATTGTTCCTGCTGGAACCTTCTGTAAGGATTTCCAGATATTAACGTTCTTTTTTTCTTCTGACATAACTATCTCCTTTAAAAAACAACGTAATCAATATATAACTTTTTATTTGATAATGAACCGTTCTGAACATATAATAGTGAGTATTCTTTTTGTGCTATCAGCATAATCGGAGGTGTGGATGGATATTTCAAAATTAGTGGATGCGTTTTTAACTGGTGTTAACCTAGATGGACTGGTAAAAATATCATCAATATTATTAAAATGCCCAATATTAATATTAGATGATGCTTTCCATGTAGTTTCATTTTATAAGTCGGAAGATTTTCATGATATTCCTTTCGATTCAACAATTGAGAGTAAACATATTACTTATGAAGTTATACGTAATTTAAACTGGCAACCAAATTTAAAGAAGCCAGTATTTTTGACAATCGAAGAAAGCCCATGGAGACGTAGAGTCTCAACGCTAAGAGCAGAACATAAAAATATCGGTTATTTGTTTTGTGTAGATGTAGAAGGTCATTTAGAACAAGTCAGTGCGAGTGACATGAGTAAAATTGAAATGATCTTGGCAAAACAATACTTAGCCCAGATTGAAAATCAATTTCTTTCGAAAAATACAGAAGAAGAGATTCTGACACACTTATTAGATGGGGATTATCAGAATCCTGCTTTATTTAAACTACAAATAACGAACACATGGCTTGAACAGATGGATCAAGGACATCTTGTACTTATTGATGTATCAAATAGAACGAATCTACAGATGTCATATCGTTCATTAGACGCAAAGTTAGAAACTGCTTTAGCAGGAACACGTCCATTCTTATATCAGAAAAATATTCTGCTATTTATACATGAAAAAAGACAAGTTGAAATACTTGAGACCATTGCAAAGGAATTCCAAGTATGTGTTGTTGTCTCTAGTGTTATAAAAGATATCTATGAGTTGCCAGAGGTTTATAAACAAATTTTAGAGGTAACCTCATTATTACAAAATAGGACTTTCTCGGCCAAAGTATTCTATACGGAAGGGTATCGTTTGCGTCTGATGTTGGACCAGATGAAAAGTCGATTTGATTTAGTACCTGATGTATATAAAAGAATGTACGAGTATGATAAAGAAAACCATACGGTATATTGTGAAACACTATATTATTATGAATTAAAAAATCATTCTGTAATTGAAACTGCACAAGAGTTATTTACGCATCGGAATACAATTGTGTATCGTCTTAGAAAAATTAAAGATATGTTTCATATCGATGATGCTCACGAGAGTGAAAAATTAATTCGTTTAATTAGTTTGAGCTTATGTTTAATTCAAATGAATCAAGATGATATTGTTCTAGAACATATGCATGCCAGTGATATATTCGGAAAGTAATGAATTATGTTATTTTGGTGAATATTGAGCTTAACAAAAAGATATCAGAAAAAATTATGATAAACTTACCGCATTGAGGTGATGAAGTATGAAAAAAGGACTAGTTCTTGAGGGTGGTGCGATGCGAGGCATCTTTACGGCAGGTGTTATCGATGTATTAATGGAAAACCATATTACATTTGATGGTGCGATTGGTGTATCTGCTGGTGCCTGTTTTGGTGTAAATCTAAAGAGTAAGCAGATTGGTCGTACGTTCCGCTATAACATGAAATACGCAAAGGATCCAAGATACGCAAGTGTTCAATCATGGATCAAAACAGGAGACTTCTTCAATGCGGAGTTCTGTTATCATACATTGCCTGAAAAGTTAGACCCAATGGATGCAGCAACATTCTCTAAAAATCCAATGAAGTTTTATTTAGTCGCAACAGATATTGAAAGTGGTAAACCATATTATTACGATGTTAAGGATATCAATAATGAATCATTAGATTTTGTACGTGCTTCTGCGTCAATGCCAGTATTTGCAAGTCCGGTACATATCAATGGACATATTTATCTAGATGGTGGTATCTCTGATTCTATCCCTATTAAGAAGTTTCAAGAGATGGGATATGAAAAGAATGTAATTGTCTTAACACAACCAGAGAATTATGTAAAAGAGCCACAGCCAATGATGAGGGCAATTCGTGCAAAGTATCGTAAATATCCAAACATGGTACGTGATTTAGAATCGCGTCACGAAACCTATAATGAAACAATTGCATATATCAAAGAAGAGGTTGCGAGGAATAACGTATTTGTAATCCAACCAGAAAGAGCATTAAACATTGGTAGAATTGAACATAATCGTACAAGAATTCGTGCAGTCTATGAAGAAGGTCGTAAAACAGCGATGAAAAGACTAGCAGAATTAAAGATGTTTTTAAGACAGGGTGAATGACATCATTTGAAATAGTAATTTATGATAAAATAAATACGCTATTGGGGGAATGATGAAAATAACAACGGATATGATTCATCGTGATTTACGAAAATACGCAAATGTGGTGTTAAACAATCAACCATTACTCAATTCGATTACTGCAATTCGAGAGCGTGATAGAAATCTAAAACGTAAGTTTTATGGGAAATGGTTTGGCAAGACAACACATATGGATGAACAAATGATTCTAAGAAATGATGGTTCTTCTTTGCGTATCTGTATTGTTTATCCAAATCATTTTAGCAAAGAGGAATGTACAGGTCTTTTATGGCTTCATGGTGGTGGATATGGAACAGCACTACCTGAAGAGTGCTATCCATATGCGGAACGTTTCCTAACAAATGGAAATGTAGTTATGGTATTGCCAGATTATCGCAAGAGCTATGAGGCTCCATACCCGGCGGCCTTAGAAGATGCTTATCTAACACTCAAGTGGATGAGGGAACATGCATGCAAGTTACATATTAACCCTCACCAACTATTTGTGGGTGGTGAAAGCGCAGGTGGTGGCTTGGTGGCTGCGTTATCTGCATATGCACGTGATATGAATGAAGTGAAGATTGCATTTCAAATGCCGCTATATCCGATGATTGATGATCGCCCATCTAGCGAAAATAAACAAGAAACATTAGCCTGGACGACTTCACAGAAGTACTTCCATTGGCAGCTATATAAACGGAATCTACAGGATGTACCAGTGTACTGTGCACCTGCAAGATTAAAGGATTTTCGAAATCTACCACCGACCTTTACGGTTGTAGGAACATTAGGACCGTTCCATGAAGAAACGGTAACCTATATGAAACACTTGTATAAAGCTGGTGTGACTATCATGTTAAAAGAGTATGAGGGTTGTTTCCACATGTTTGATACATGTTGCCCAGATGCAAAGATATCCAAAGAACTCATACATCTTGAGCAGAAGGTATTTCAATATGCGCAACAAAACTTCTTTGCAAGACAAGATGAAATCAGTCAAGAAGATAAATCTTTTCAAGAGGATATATTCCGTAATTTCCATGCATACATGGATAGTAAAAATAAATATTAAAGTAAAGCCCGAGATGTTTATCCCGAGCTTATTTTTTATAGTTGTTCTGCTTGTACTTGAATGAGATTCTGTAGTTGCATACGATACAATAATAAGTCATCCTCAAGAGGATTTAATACAGCTGCCGCAACCTTTGTGTTTAGATTTAGGAAATCTAATATATCTTGTTTTGTGACGATGTAGATATGTTCATCTTTTTGTAGTGTTGGTTTAAATTTTTGTAGGCCTTCCAATGTAGAAAATACAGGAAGATACTTTTCACCATCAGTTGCCTGCATTAAATCAACACGGTCAATATTAGATGCTTGAATACTGTCATTTTTGATTGCGTCTTCTTTTGGATAGAAGGCAACATAGAAACGACGGTCACCTGCCATATAGAGTGTTAACTCTTCTAGTATCTTTTGCATACCTTCTTCACTAAGAGGTGCTTTGCGATCTAAGAGTAGGCTTTCTAGTTTTGTATCTATCGTTGTATCAGTTAATGAATTAAATTTTTGCATGTAATCCTCACCATTTCTGCATTTATTATATAATAGGAACATGAAAATAATATTCTCTCCAACCAAAAAGATGATTCAAGATGAAGATTTAGCCCCAAAAACAACACCAGTTTTTCTTTCGAAGACAGAAACATTACTAGAAAAACTGCGTGGAATGAGTTCTGAACAACTACAGCGTATGTACCGTTGTAACGATAAAATCTTAGCTGAAAATATGAAACGGATTGAAACGATGAACTTACATGAGAATCTTTCACCTGCACTATTTAGCTATAGTGGTCTTGCGTTTCAGCATTTATCTGCGACTTCTCTATGTCAGGATGAACTAGACTATCTGCAAGAGCACTTCCGCATTCTTTCTGGTTTTTATGGTGTATTAAAGCCAATGGATGGTATTACACCATATCGTTTGGAAATGTTATCGGTATTTCCAGATGGTAGTAACCTATATGACTATTGGAATGATGCGCTTTATCGTGAGCTCAATGACAATATGATTATCAATCTTGCGTCCGAAGAGTATTCACGTTGTATTAAAGATTATCTTCAAGAAAATGATCGCATGATCAATATTATCTTTGGCGAATTCAAGAATGGAAAGCTAATTACAAAGGCGACCAAGGCAAAGATGGCACGTGGAGATATGATTTGGTATATGGCACAAAATCACATCACTGATCCTGAAGACATTAAGAAATTTAATGAACATTATTACTATGATGCTGAACTTTCTGATGATACACACTTTGTATTTATTACACAGGAGTAAGATACAATGATTGGTATGATTATCGTAATCAGTATTTGTTTACTCTATCTATGGATGATTCATCCCCAGAATCTTAATGATGACAAGTGGGAAGGATTTCGTCATCATTATTATGCTCACCGTGGTTTACATGATACACAAAGGAATATTCCAGAGAATTCAATGGCTGCTTTTTTGAAAGCAGTAGAGAATGGTTATGGTATTGAGCTAGATGTGCAACTAACCAAAGATGGTGTACCTGTTATTTTTCACGATGGAAAGACTGGTAGATTATTACGTGATGAAAAAGATATGGTTGTTAATAAAGTGCTTACGGAATTAACATTGGATGAATTACAGAGATGCCACCTACTAACAAGTAAAGAGAAGGTTCCTCTGTTTGAAGATGTATTAAAATTAGTAGATGGAAAAGTTCCCTTGATTGTGGAATTAAAGGTAGCCAATTCATCAACTGATACAAATGTATTGTGTAGTAAGGCAGATTTGTTGTTGCGAAAATATCATGGTGTATATTGTGTGGAGTCGTTTCATCCTGCTTGTGTAAACTGGTATCGCAAGAATCGTCCTGAGATTATTCGTGGTCAACTCGCTGAACGTCCTAACGCACAAGCAAAAGGAAAGATGTTTGTCTTAACGAGGATAATGCAGTATCTTCTAACAAACTTTATTACACGACCAAACTTTATTGCGTATAACCACCATAACCGTTATAACCTTTCACGCATGTTGTGTCATTGTCTATTTAAAAATCCTGCAGTAGCTTGGACAATTCGCTCTAAACAGGAGTTAGAAGAAAACCGTAAGTATTTTGATTACTTTATTTTTGAACACTTTTTGCCAGATGGTAAATCAAGTTCCGAAGAACAGTAAATGTTTCGGAACTTTTCATTTGAACAAGGGCTTGAATAGAGAATAATATGATAAAATACTAACTATAAGGAGCTCCAATCAGGAATGAGTGATACGAGTAATTTTATTTTGAATCTATCAGTATTGTTTCGCAATACACAAAAATATTTTGATAAGATGCTGGCGCCATATGATATTGGCTCCGGCCAATTAACATTTTTATTGATTATCAATGAGAATGAGGGTATTACAATGCAAGATGTTACACGTATCAGTGAAGTGGATAAAGGTACAACAACGAAGAGTATTCAGCGTCTGATTGAACAGGGTTACGTGAGTGCAGTACAGGATGAAAAAGACCATCGTATGAAGCATTTACATACCACTGATAAAGCATCTGCAATGATGACTGCTGTATATGATTTCCGAAATCAATGTCGTGCAGCACTAGCTAGTGGTGTCGATTTCGACCAGTTTGAGGAGATGTTAAATGTTGCCTGTGAAAACTCTCGTAATATTTTATCTAGTGAACCAACTGCGTTTCATACATTAAAAATTGGTGCTTTACAGAAGACAACGATTACGGATTACCCTGGAAAAGTTGCGGCGACAATCTATACAGCTGGATGTAATATGAAGTGTCCATTCTGTAATCAGAAAGATCTTGTGTTTATTCCTGAGAAATATCGCTATATCACACCAGAGGAAATTCTTTCATACCTCAATCAGCGTAGTGGCTTATTGGATGGTGTTGTTATCAGTGGTGGTGAACCATTATTACAAGAAGAACTCATCCCATTTATTCGCCAGATTAAAGAACTAGGCTACGCAGTAAAGCTAGATACCAATGGCACAAACAATGAGAAGCTTGGAGTATTATTGGAAGAAGGCCTGGTGGATTTTGTATCACTAGATATGAAGAATAGTGCCGAGAAGTATCCGCTAACCAGTGGTCTAAAATCGGATATGGAATACAAACATCCAATTTCAGAAAGCGTACGCTTACTGCAAGAATATAAAGTAGAACATGAATTTAAAACAACCGTTGTTAAGGAATTTCATACGGTTGATGATTTAATAAAGATTGCCAAGTTTATTGGTAGTGATGCTCGTTATGTATTACAACAATTTGTATCTTCGGATACAGTGATTCAACCTGACCTGCATGCATATACTGCTGAAGAGATGGTGGAAATGAAGAAAGCGGTTGAACCGTATGTGAAGACTGTGGAATTAAGATTAGCGAAGGAGGTGTAAGTGATGTATCGTGTAAAGAAAAGAGATGGAAGTACTGCAGCATTTAACATCAAGAAGGTCGCAAGTGCGATTCGTAAAGCGTTTGATGCATGTGATCGTGAATACACCGATAGCGTAATTGATCTAATTGCATTACGTATTACCAGTGATTTTGAACCTAAGATTCAGAATAGTTTAATTGACGTAGAAAAGATTCAGGATAGTGCAGAAAAAGTATTAAGTGAATCTGGATATGCGGATGTATCAAAGGCATATATTCTGTATCGTAAACAGCGTGAAAATGTACGTAATATTACAAATACAACATTTGATTATCATTCTGTTGTGGACAATTATATCAATACTGGAAATCAACACAGTAAAGGGAATACAACGTACTCTGTTGGTGGTCTGATTTTATCAAACTCAGCCTCCATCACCACCAATTATTGGTTGAGTGAAGTATATGATGAAGAGATTGCTAATGCACATCGTGATGGTTATATTCATATTCATGATTTGAATATGTTAACAGGATGTAATGCAGGGTGGTCTTTAAAAGAGTTAATCCAACAAGGATTGGGTGGGGTGGCTAAGCAAACTTCTTCCGCTCCTGCAAAACATCTGATAACCATCTGTAATCAGATTGTAAACTTCTTTGGGATTATGCAGAATGAATGGGCAGGAGCGCAATCCTTCTCATCCTTTGATACGTACCTGGCTCCGTTTGTACGCATGGATCATTTATCATTTGACGAAGTAAAGCAGAGTATGCAGACATTGATCTATGGGTTAAATACACCATCTCGTTGGGGAACGATTTCTCCGTTTGCGAATATCTGCTTTGATTGGACAGTTCCTGAAGATCTTGCGAAGCGTCCAGCGATTGTTGGTGGCGAGGAACAAGACTTTACGTATGGTGATTGTCAGGATGAAATGGCAATCATCAATCGTGCCTTCCTTGAAGTTATCTTAGAAGGTGATGCGGAAGGAAATATATTCTCATTCCCAATTCCAACATATGCAATCACTAAGAAATTTGATTGGAATAGTGAGAATGCAAAATTGTTATTAGAAGTTACTGTAAAGACAGGTCTTCCATACTTTGCGAATTTTATTAATGGTGATTTAAAGCAGAAGAATGCACGTAGTATCTTTAGCGGTACTCATTTTAACGCAAAGAAACTATTTAAGAAGACTGGTGGTTTATTTGCGTATGGAGAAAATACTGGAACGATTGGGACTGTATCAATCAATATGGCTAGACTTGCTTATCTTGCCAAAGATGAAGAAGATTTCCTGAAACATCTAGATAAGGTATTAGATATCTCTGCTCGCTCTTTGAGTACAAAGCGTCAAGTTCTTGCAAGCCTTTTAGAAGCGGGGCTATACCCTTATACCAAGCATTATCTTGGTACCTTCGATAATCATTTTTCTTCGATTGGAATCGTAGGTATGAATGAAGCATGCATGAATGCAAAGTGGATTCAAAAGGGTTTAGAAACAGAAGAGGCACAAGAATTTGCGGAGAATGTACTCATGCATGTACGTAAGCGTCTAAAGGAATATCAAGCAGACCACCATGAACTCTTTAGTATTGAAGCAGTAGCGGCAGGAGATATCTCACATCGCTTTGCGTTAAAGGATAAAAATGAATATCCTGATATGGTGATTGCGATGCAAGGTGATACGCCATACTACACAGGTAGTACTGAGTTACCAATCGATGGAAATGTAGATTTATTTACTCGTTTAGATATACAGAATCGCATGCAAGAAATCTATACTGGTGGAACCATCTTTAATGTACGTCTTGCGAAGAATGAGTATGACGCAAAAGGTATTGCGATACTTTTAGAGCGTATTATGGAAAACTATACAATTCCATATATCACACTCAATACATGCAATCGTGATTATCCAATTGAAGGTTATTTATACCAAGAGGCTGTTAACGAAAGATGAGTAAACTTCCACAATTAATCACAACAAAAAGCTGTCCAAAGTGTAAACTCATCAAAGAATATATGGTGCAAAAAGACTTCGCGTATGAAGTTATAGAAGCAGAGAAGAATATGAAACTCTGTAGAAATCTAGGAATTATGATTGCGCCAACGATGCTGGTCTATCACCAGGATAGGATTGAACAACTCATTGGTTTTGAGGCGATTCAAAAATTTATCGATAAATAGAGTGTAGAAAGAGCTAAGACATTATGTCCTAGCTCTTTTTGTTAGATTTTATTTTTTTGAAGCAAATTTACGATATCCTGCGAAGCATAGAATAATCACTGCTCCAGCAAGTAGGAATATATAACCAGTAATATTTGTATGGTCACTTGTTTGTGGGGAAACAGCAGAATTTTGGCTTAGGATAAATTTCCATGTACCTATAAATGTGGTGTCAGTACCATCTGCTGTGAAAGTATCATGGTCATAGCCAACAAATACCCATTTGCCATTAGAAACTGTGATTTCTGTTTGTGCAGGTGCTTGTGCTGTGATAACTGTTCCAGGTGCGATTCCGTTTACGGCAGAAGGAAGTAAATCTGTAACTGCAGAAGGTAATACTTCTCCATTTTGACTAACGAAGGAATAATTTACATTGGAATTTCCTAAAACTCTTACGCTTGCAGTTTTTGTGACAAATCTACCTGGAGCTACTTCTGTAGAATACGTAATTGTATAATTACCAGGAGTTGTTGTATCAACATCGTTATGTGTAATACTAATATCACTTGTATTAATAACTGTATTACCAAACTGATGATATGTTAAGTTATCAAATGGATCCCAAGAATCACCAACATGAAGTGTGATATCTTGTGTATCTAAGACTTTAACTAATTCAACATAGAATGGAGAGAGTTGAACGTTTGCGGCTGCGTCAAATGTATCTGTCGTTAATGGATTTCCATCTGTATCAATCAGGTTAAGACCAGTTGAGCCTAGAAGGTAACGGTAAGATGTCATCAAATCTCCAGCACTTGTACGCTGTACACTATAACCTTCATCCTTAACAGCAGCGAAGATTGGTTCGTTATTGATAGAGTAGCTAGTATTGGAGAACGCAAGACCATCACTTGGTTGTGTAAAGTCAACTGGTGATAACATCATACTGAACATGTTGAAGCGAATGTTTGATGAATTTACAGCAGGCATAAGGGCCTGGATGTTCGCTGGAACTTGACGGTATGTAGAGCCGCTCTCACGAATTGTACCGATAAATACACCATGTAGTTTATCGGCTACCTTATATCTGTAAGCAGAAGAAACGGCTTGTACAGCTGTTCCTTCACGTGCAGGTGAATAAGAGTAAACGATTGTACTCATCTGTACTTGTTCATCTGTTGTTAGTTTCATTGGAATATCCAAAGTTAATGTTTCGCCAGCACGGATAGAACCATAGAAATTAATGGAAGTAACTGTTGACCAATCAAAACTTGGAAGAGCCTGAATTTCATCATACGTATAGTTTCCTGCTGGAGAATCGTATGACACTCTAAGTGTAGAACTGTAAGTACCTGTTGTTGGATTTGAAGTGAGACGATCTGGATCTGGTACTAATGTTCTACTTGGATAATAAGGAAGTTGTAATTTGATATTTACGTTTGCGTCTGTTGTTGTGACGTTATTTAGTTGTCCACAAAGAGCTAAATCATGTGCGTAGTCTCTGTTGTAAATATCGGAATTGTTAGGAACAGTTGTATACCAGTTAATAGTGGAATTTGTATTCCAGTTTGTAGAGGAATACGCTCTGTTTCCCGTAATGTTATCGATTGCGGCATAACGGAAGAAATATTCGACACCTCCGCCTGTGTAAATCGCATCTGGATTTGGATTTAATGGATTGTTGTAAAATGGCTGTAGTGTATCGTTACTTGCGTGAACCGTTGTAGATGGAGTTGTTGTGAAAATTAATAAGGTGCCAAGCATAATACTTAATAGCCAAGAAACAGTCTTTTTCATTGAATTGGTCTTCCTTCTAGTTCAATAATTAAAAACAGAACAATTATATTAGAATAAGTAGTCTACAGCAAGAAAAATGAACAAATAAATGTATAAGTTGTTAAAACAAAACACATTTTGTCATATACATTTTTATGTGGCGCAAAAAATGCATAAATTGAAAAGTGGTGCTACAATACATTGGATGAAAATGAATAAACCAAAAAGAAAAGTGAATACAAAAAGGTTACTGTTGGTATTCATCGCAGCAGCGATGTTGTTCGTCACAATTGGTAGTGTGTTATTGTTGGGGCTGTCCTCGTTAATTGATGGCGTACGTAATTATTTTACAGGTGTTTCATTATCTATTGATGAATTGAAACTTAACGTTGAGTACGGTACTAACTTTGACCCTAAGGATATCATTACAAATGTTCATGGTACGGTAGAAGTGGATGGTACTGTAGATACTCACAAAGTAGGTACATATCCAATTACATATATTTTAAAAGATAAGGATGTTCGCAAGGAGTATCAGTATACTGTAAAAGTTGAAGATCATACGGCACCAATCATTACGATGGTGGATTCTGCCATTACGGTAAATAAAGGGGATGTGTTTCAAGCAACGTCACTAGTATCTTCTGTAAAGGATCCTGTTGATGGCAACTTGTCGTATAGTATGGAACTAACAAATGGTACGTATACGATGAGTGGAACTGTGGACACAAACACAATGGGTACTTATCCAATCACTGTAAATGCCAAAGATAAAAACGGTCTTGAAGCGAGTAATACAACGTATGTGACGGTTGTGGATCCTACAATCAGTACGCCGTATAAGATTGGTGTCAATCGTGTATTCAATACGGTAACGATTTACGCATATGACCAAACGACGGGGAGTTGTACATTACCAGTCAAAGCGATGTTGTGTTCAGTGGGACCGGAAACACCTGCAGGTGTATTCCAAACCTTTAATCGCAGTCGTTGGCGTCCGTTATATGGAGATGTCTATGGTCAGTATGTAACAGATATCGTAAATGATATTCTATTTCACTCTGTTCCGTATTTTACACAGAATCCAAGTGATTTGGAGTATGAAGAGTTTAATAAGCTTGGTACACCAGCTTCACTTGGTTGTGTGCGTCTTTCGGTGAAGGATGTAAAGTGGATTTATGATTACTGTCCACTAGGTGTGACGGTTGAAATTTATGATGATGCGCAAAATCCAGGGCCGCTAGGAACTCCTGAGCAGACGAAGATTGATGTGACAAGTCCAAATCGTGGTTGGGACCCAACCGATCCAGACCCAAATAACCCTTGGCTATCTACGATACATTAAAAGAAAACCCTGTAATGTTTGATAACAACTTTATAGGGTTTTCTTATATAATAGTTGTATCTAGTTTTAGATAGTGAGGAGGTAAGGATGAGCGTGCGCAAGATTTTAATTATCGGAGGTACTGGTGTCATTTCTTCGGCTGTACTAGGAATGCTAGCGAAGAGTCGAGATACCGAGTTATACGTTATCAATCGTGGACATCGTCCATTACCTGTAATGGCGAATCACATTATCTGTGATGCCAATGATACTGCTGAAATGCAGAAGATTATTGGAAGTACTGTATTTGATGCGGTTATTGACTTTGTGGTCTATACACCAGATCAAGCAAGAGATCGTGTATATTTATTCCAAAACCATACAAGACAATATATCTTTATCTCCACTGTCGTGGTATTCAATCATGAAAATAACTTCATTCTCAATGAAGACTCTGTACAGAAGAACCGTTTATCACAGTACGGAAGAGATAAGTCGGCTTGTGAGGATGTATTCAACCAAGCAGCGAAGAAGGGCTTTCCAATCACTATCGTTAGACCTTCACAGACGTATGGCTTTGACCGTTTCCCATTGAGTGTAAAAGGTAAGAATTGCTGGAGCGTTGTATCGAGAATTCTGAGTGATAAACCAGTCATCATCCATGGAGATGGCCAATCTATTTGGCATATGATGCACAGCTTTGACTTTGCGTATAACTTTATCCAATTGATTGGAAATATGAATGCGATCAATCGTTCGATTAACCTTGTTAATCCAGAGATTGTAACCTGGGATATGATTTACGATTCATTAGGAAAGGCATTAAATCGTAAAGTACAGAAAGTACATATCGCATCTGAAACGCTCGCAATGAGCACAAAGTATCCTCTTTCAGAACAGATTGCTGGGGATAAGCAATTCTCTAATCTATATACGGATATCGTAAGAGATACACTAATTCCTGATTTTAAATGTCTGATCAATTTAGATAAGGGAATTGAACTTTATACACAATATATTTGGGAACATAGTGAATCAAGAATTGAAGATCCTGAGTTTGACTTATGGTGTGACCAAGTGATTAATGATTACCATGCCTATATGGGAAGATTCAATGCGAAATTTTAAACGTAGAGAAATCTACGTTTTTTTCTTGAGATAATAGTAGTTGACATATACCCTGTGGGGGTATATAACAGATGTATACAACGGAGGTGTGAGATGCATCAATGTGAAGTGAAACATAAAAAAAGAACTGCAGATGAGCAGAAGAAGCTTGTGACTAGATTAAAGCGTATTGAGGGCCAGGTACGTGGAATACAGAAGATGGTGGAGGATGATTTATACTGTCCAGATATCTTAGTTCAGGTATCCGCTATTACAAGTGCACTAAATAGTTTTAATAAAGAGTTATTGGCATGTCACATTCGTGGTTGTGTCGCAACAGATATACGACAAGGAAAAGATGAGTCGATAGATGAACTCGTAACAGTACTTCAAAAGTTAATGAAGTAATTAGAAATGAGGTTTTATGGAAAAATATATTGTAGAAGGTATGACTTGTGCATCTTGCCAAGCCAGAGTTGAAAAAGCTGTATCCAAGGTAGATGGTGTACAATCCTGTGCAGTCAGTCTACTAACAAATTCCATGGGAGTTGAAGGTAGTGCAGATCCAAATGCGGTTATAAAAGCTGTCGAGAATGCGGGTTACAGTGCAAAGTTACAGTCAGAGACTACTACCGAAAAAGTAGATACAGCTAGTGTTTCTGCAGAAGAGGAAGCTTTACAGGATCATGAAACACCAAAATTAAAGAAGCGTCTATGGTATTCACTAGGCTACTTAGTGATCCTAATGTATATCACGATGGGCTATGGCATGTTAGGCTTGCCATTACCAGCATTCCTAAATCACAATCATATTGGTTTAGGTTTAACACAGATGTTTCTAACATTAATTTTGATGGTTATTAATAAGAAGTTCTTTATCAGTGGATTTAAGTCATTCATGCATGGTTCTCCAAACATGGATACATTAGTCGCATTAGGTTCTTCTGTATCCTTTGCATGGTCGGTCTATGTATTGTATGTGATGACAGTACAGATTACAGATGGTGTAGCGAACATGGAACTGATGCCACTCTATCATAGTCAGTTGTATTTTGAATCTGCCGCAATGATACTGGTATTCATTACCATTGGTAAGATGTTAGAAGCAAAATCCAAGGGTAAGACTACAGACGCATTAAAGAGCTTAATGAAGCTGGCACCAAAGAAGGCCACTATTATTCGAGATGGTATTGAGACAATCATCAATATCGATGAAGTGAAGTTAGACGATATCTTCGTTGTAAAACCTGGTGAAAGTATTCCGGTAGATGGTGTGATTGTCTCAGGTGATAGTTCTATCAACGAATCTGCTTTGACAGGAGAGTCAGTGCCGGTGGATAAGAGTGTCAATGATACGGTTAGTGCAGGCACTTTAAATATCTCTGGGTATTTACAGGCAAAGGCTACACATGTAGGTAAAGATACTACACTTTCTAAGATTATTCAGATGGTTAGTGATGCGGCAGCTACGAAGGCTCCTATCGCTAAGATAGCTGATCGAATCTCTGCAGTATTCGTGCCTACGGTTATTGTCATTTCCATTATTGTGATGATTGGTTGGTTACTTGCAGGAGCTAGTTTTGTATATGCACTAGAACGAGCAATTTCTGTACTAGTTATCTCTTGCCCATGTGCATTGGGACTTGCGACGCCAGTAGCCATCATGGTTGGAAACGGTTTAGGCTTCCAACATGGTATCTTATTTAAGACTTCTGAAGCTCTAGAAGAAATGGGAAAGATGAATATCATTGCCTTAGATAAGACAGGAACGATTACAACTGGACAGCCAACAGTAAAAGATATCTATCCAATTGGAGATATGAGTAAAAATGATTTACTGCAAATCGCATATTCTGTAGAGCAGAAATCGGAACATCCATTTGCGAAAGCAATCGTTGAAAAAGCCCAACAAGAAAACATTCAAGTATTACCAACAGAACAGTTTAAGAATGTAGTTGGTAGCGGTATTGAAGCGACACTCAACAATCATTTGATACAAGCAGGTTCAATGAGTTATATTCGAACAATCGCAGATATCTCATCTGATGTTCAAGCAAAAGCAGATGGATATGCAAGTGAAGGTAAGACACCATTATTCTTTGCACAAGATGGAAAACTCATAGGTATGATTACCGCTGCAGATACAATCAAGGAAGATTCATTCGACGCAATTACAAAGCTAAAGAAGCTGGGTATGCAGGTAGTTATGTTAACGGGTGATAATGAGCGTACTGCTAGTGCGATTGCGAAGGTTGCAGGTGTTGACCGCGTTGTGGCTGGTGTGAAACCAGATGGAAAAGAAGCAGTTATCTCAGAACTTCAAAAACAAGGTAAAGTTGCGATGGTTGGTGATGGTATCAACGATGCACCGGCACTGACAAAAGCAGATATTGGTATTGCAATCGGTGCAGGTACTGATGTCGCAATTGATTCCGCAGATATCGTATTGTCTAACTCAACATTAACCGATGTTGTTAGAGCAGTAAGACTTAGTCGCGCAACACTACGTAATGTCAAAGAAAATCTATTCTGGGCATTCTTCTATAACTTGATTTGTATTCCATTAGCAGCTGGTTTATTTGGCTTATCGATGAATCCAATGTTTGGTGCAGCAGCGATGGCTCTATCAAGTGTTACAGTATGCATGAATGCTTTAAGATTGAATTTATTTAAGATTGATAAAGATATTGAAGAAAAACATATTCAAAGAGAAAAACATATAGAAAGAAAAGAGGAAAAACAAATGGAAAAGAAGATTATGATTGAAGGTATGGTGTGTGGTCATTGTGAAAAGGCTGTAAAGAATGCACTAGAAAAGATTGATGGTGTATCATCTGCTGAAGTATCACATGTTAGTAAGCAGGCTATCGTAACATTAAATAAAGAAGTATCTAATGAAGAGTTACGTAAAGCTGTTGAAGCAGAAGATTATACAGTTACAGGAATTGAGTAACAACTAGATATCGATGATATTCATCGATATCTTTTTTGGTTAGTTTTATCAAACCATGCATACAAGAAAAGAATGTCAATAAATGGCATTCTTTTTTAGACTTTCACGGGATTTTGTAGTGTTTTGTTATATTGTGAAAAAACTAATTAAATATTAAAATAAATGAAACAAACAACAAGGAGTAAACATGTACGAGATTTTTGAGACAAAAGAACGATTGAGTGCAGATAATACCTTGGAAGCCCAAAAAGTACGTAATACATTGAAAGAACATCGTGTATATCTAATCAATTTGATGGCTTCGCCAGGTGCAGGTAAGACAACAACACTTGTCAGAATGATAGAGGAGTTGAAGAAGGATTACCGCGTAGGTGTGATGGAAGCAGACGTCGATTCTGATGTGGACGCAAAGACAATTTCTAATCTAGGAGTAAAAGTAATCCAGCTCCATACAGGTGGTAGCTGTCATATGACAGCGGACATGACTGCCCGTGGAATGGAAAGGCTGAACATTGAAGATTTAGACGTTGTGATTTTAGAGAATATTGGTAACTTGGTATGTCCGGCTGAGTTTGATACTGGTGCAAATTTAAAGCTAGTTATTCTAAGTATTCCAGAGGGTGATGATAAGCCACTGAAATATCCACTGATGTTTCAGGTAGGTGATATCTTACTCTTTAATAAGATCGATACTAAGGCAATCTTTGATTTCGATGAAGAGCGCTGTAAGGCACATGTTCGTAAACTAAATCCAGAGATGGAATTTTATCCAATTAGTGCAAAGACCGGGGAAGGATTTTCTGACATGATGAATGCGATACGCGAGCGTATCGAAGCGTGGAGGAATACGAAATGAAAGTTATAGAACTCCATAAGAGTATTACTGCATCAAATGAAAAGGATGCGGATGCACTACGCATGCAAATGAAATTTCAGGGAACGCTACTCATCAACCTAATGAGTTCTCCTGGCTCTGGAAAGACCACTTTATTAAGTTCTACAATCCAAATGTTGGAAAAAATTAAGATAGCGGTTCTTGAAGCAGATATTGAATCTGCAGTTGATGCGGAAAGAATTGAACAGTTAGGTGCTGTTGCAGTACAGGTACATACAGATGGTATGTGTCATATGGATGCAGGGATGACAAAGACAGGTATTGATGCGATGAAGGGACACGACATTGACCTAGCATTCTTAGAGAATGTAGGAAATCTAATTTGTCCTGCGGAATATGATACAGGTGCTGGAAAGAATGTCATGATTCTAAGTGTGACAGAAGGTGATGATAAACCTCTCAAATATCCATTGATGTTTGAAAAGAGTGATGCCCTAGTCATCAGTAAGATTGATGCGCTACCATATTTTGATTTTGATTTAGAAACATGTATCAAACGCGTAAAGCGTTTAAACCCAAATATTAAAATTTTCCCTCTAAGTGCTAAAACCAAAGAGGGTATGAAAGAGTGGCTCAACTGGTTACGAGAAGAAACAGGTGAGTGGAAAGTGAGAAGATAATTATGACAACTGCCCCAAAGAAGAGAATGACAAATGAACGTGACTTCATTCCAGATCCAAACTATGTAGCTGCAGATCCAGAGAAGGAGAAACTATTACTTGACCTTGCATGCATGATTACAAACCGTATCAAGGCAAAGTTAACGCATTCTGTTAAAACAGAAGATCCTGAATACTGGATGCTAGATGAACTACTTACAAAAGAAGAAGTAAAGTTCATGTTATCATTCAAGAAGACACGTGTAGGATATAAACCAGAAGTTCTAGCGAAGAAAAATAACATGACGCTAGAAGAAACACAGAAGATGATTGACCATCTATGTTGGATTGGTTTGATTGAGATGAACCGTGAAAATCCAGAGAACGAGAAACAGTATAATGTACCTATTTTCGTTCCAGGTTCTGCTGAGTTTATGATGATGAATGATGAACTAACAGCAGCACATCCAAACCTTGCGACATTCTTTAACCTAATGACACAGATGCCATTAGAACCTGTAACACCAATGGTTCCACTTGGTGGTGGCGGAATTGGTATGCATGTAATTCCTGTAGAAAAGGCAATTGAACATGTAAATCAATCCGTATCTGTAGAACATTTAAGTCATTGGTTGGATAAGTATGACAAGTACTCAATCAGCCAATGTACATGCCGTCGCCAACAAGAGATGCGTGGCGAAGGCTCTGGTGAAATTAATGGTGAATTCTGTATTGGTGTTGGAGACATGGCTGAATATCAGGTTGACCGTGGTATGGCACATTATGTTTCTTATGATGAAGCCCTAGAAATCTTAAAACGTGGTGAACGTCATGGCTTTGTACATCAAATTACAAATATTGATGGTGAAGGTAAGATTGTAGGTATCTGTAACTGTGCACCTGGTGTATGTAATGCATTACGTACATCACAGTTGTACAATACACCAAACCTATCTCGTTCCGCATATCGAGCACATGTCGAGAAAGAAAAGTGTGTTGCCTGTGGTAAGTGTGTTGAAGTTTGCCCAGTTGGAGCTGCGAAGCTTGGTCAGAAGTTATGTACAAGTTTAGGTGCAATCAAGTATCCAACAACATTATTACCAGATGAGACAGAATGGGGCGAAGACCATTGGAATCCAAATTATCGCGAAACTTCTAAGATTAACTGCTATGACACAGGTACTGCGCCATGTAAGACTGCTTGTCCTGCTCACTTAGCAGTACAAGGATATGTAAAGATGGCTTCTGAAGGAAGATTCATGGATGCCCTTAAACTAATCAAGCAAGATAATCCATTCCCTGCGGTATGTGGTGCAATCTGTAATCGTCGTTGTGAAGACGCATGTACACGCGGTAAGGTTGATCAACCTATCGCAATTGATGAAATCAAGAAATACATCGCCGCACAAGAATTAAACGCCGAAACACGCTTCGTTCCTTTATGCGAAAAGGACGATGGTGGAATGTGGTCTGATGAATATAAGATTGCGATTATCGGTGCTGGTCCTGCTGGTCTTTCAGCTGCCTATTACCTCCGTATGCATGGATATCCTGTAACAGTATTTGAAAAGGAAAGCCGTGCAGGTGGTATGTTGCTGAATGGTATTCCATCTTTCCGCTTAGAAAAAGATATTATCGAAGCTGAAATCGATGTTCTACGTCAAATGGGTGTTGAGTTTAAATACAACATTGAAATTGGTAAGGACACAACAATCCCATCATTACGTAGTGAGGGCTATAAAGCATTCTATATTGCGATTGGTGCCCAAGGTGGACGTAAGACAGGTGTTCCTGGTGAAGACGCAAATGGTGTTCAAACAGGTGTAGAGTTCTTGCGTAAGGCAAATAATGAAGCTTTAAGACATGGATTAGAAGGTGATGTAGTTGTTATCGGTGGTGGTAATGTTGCGGTTGACGTAGCACGTACTGCTGTTCGCTTAACAGAAGGCAAAGTCACAATGTTGTGCCTTGAAGGTGAAAAGGAAATGCCTGCAGCTAGAGATGAAGTACTAGAAGCCAAGGAAGAAGATATTTCTGTAATGAATGGCTGGGGTCCAAAGGAAATCCTAACTGAAAATGGAAATGTTACGGGTGTTGTATTTAAGAAGTGCTTATCTGTAAAGGATGCGGATGGTAAGTTTAATCCTCAATACGATGAAAATGAAACTATCACAGTTCCATGCAAGAATGTATTACTATCGATTGGTCAATCGATTGAATGGGGCAAACTCTTAGAAGGGACAAAGGTTGAACTCAATCGCAACAATACTGCTAAGGCTGACCCAGTCACATTACAGACTGCTGACCCAGATATCTTTGTTGGTGGCGATGTATACACAGGTCCAAGATTTGCGATTGATGCGATTGCGGCTGGTAGAATTGTAGAGGATTCCATTAATCGTTTCGTTCATCCAGGACAATCTTTGACAATCAACCGTGACCTACGTCATTTCATTGAATTAAATAAGGATGATGTTGTATTAGAAGAGTTTGATACAGCCAAGCGTCAAATTCCTGGACATAAACAAGGAAATCCAAAGGCTACATTCAACGATATGCGTTTGGCATTTACAGATGAACAAGTTCGTACAGAAGCAAAACGTTGTTTGGGTTGTGGTGCGACATTCGTTGATCTCAATAAGTGTATTGGTTGTGGTCTATGTACAACACGTTGTGAATTTGATGCGATTCACTTACAAAGAGATTTACCAGATGCGTCAAGAATGTATCGTTGTGAAGATAAGATTAAGGCTGTTCTTCCTTACGCCGCAAAACGTAAGCTTAAGATTTTATTCAAGAAGAAGAGTAAATAACCATGCATGAGATGGGAATCGTTACACACCTTGCGAAATCTCTTACCGAAATGGCAGAAGAAAACAAGGTCACAAAATATGGCTCAGTAACCCTAGAGGTTGGTGAAGTGTCTGGTATCATGACAGATTACTTCGTAGATTGTTGGGATTATTTCAAAGTAAAGTATCCTCTATTACTAGAGTGTGAATTAAAACTAGAGACAATTCCTGCCGTGACATTTTGTGAATCGTGTAAACAGGAATATGAGACAGTAAAACATGGAAGAATATGTCCATATTGCGGTAGTGAAGAGACATACCTTGTAAAAGGTGATGAATGCGTTATCAAAGAAGTTGAAGCAGAAACAGAGGAGTAGAAATTCAAAATCTACTCTTCTTTTTTGAATGAATTGATATATAATGAACATTATTCTTTGAAGGGAGGAACGATACGATGAGAAAAAGCATGGTTGAGGGAAACTCTTTAAAACTGATATTACAGTTTGCAATTCCTCTCTTGTTAGGAAATCTATTCCAACAAACATATAATGTGGCAGATGCCGCAATTGTAGGACAAACACTAGGTCCTGCAGCGCTAGCAGCTGTTGGTGCGACCAGCAGTGTCCAGTTTTTGGTATTGGGATTTTGTATTGGTACAATGGCAGGATTTGCGGTACCAATTGCCCAACGCTTTGGTGCAAATGATTCAAAGGGGATGCATAAATTTGAATTTCAAGGTTGTGTTTGGACATTTATTATTGCGGTGATTTTAACTGTCGCGACTTGCTTCTTCTGTCCATTAATCTTGGATTTATTACGTGTTCCAGCTGAAATCTATCAGGATACATATAACTATATTATTGTGATTTTTATTGGCATACCTTTTACACTTTTATATAACTACTTATCGAGTATCCTACGTGCAATCGGTGACTCTAAAACACCATTTATCTTCTTAGCGATTTCGGCTGTACTGAATATCTTTTTGGATATATTCTGTATCATTAACTTGAAGTGGGGTGTTGCTGGTGCAGCGATTGCGACTGTATTCTCACAAGCAGTTTCAGGAGTTTTATGCTTAATTTTAATTGTGATAAAATTTCCAATTTTACATATTCATTCAGAAGAAAGAAAGTTTGATCCTGAACTATCAAAACGATTATTGATAATGGGAATTCCGATGGGCCTACAGTATTCAATCACAGCCATCGGTTCAATGATTATGCAATCAGCAAATAACTCTCTTGGAACAGTGTATGTTTCTGCCTTTACCGCTGGTGTCAAGATTAAGCAGTTCTTGTTGTGTCCATTTGATGCCCTAGCTACTGCTGTTTCTACCTTTGTCTCACAAAACTACGGCGCAAAGAAAGAAGACCGTATCAAAGAAGGTTTGCGTAAGGGTACTTATGTTGGTGTTGCGTATGGTGTGCTAGCAGGAATCTTCATGATTCTATTTGGAAAAGTACTCAGTACTTTATTTATTACAGGTGATGAAACAGTACTATCTGCGGCAGATTTATATCTAAGAAGAGCGGGATATGCTTGGTGGTTATTAGGTATCTTGAATGTTGTGCGTATGAGTATTCAAGGATTAGGATATGCGATGCGTGCAATCTATTGTGGTGTTGTTGAAATGATTTGTCGAACAGCCGTCTGTGTATTTTTGGTAGCAGACTTTGGATTTAATGCGATTACGTGGGCTGATCAAAGTGCATGGCTTGGCGCGGTACTCTATCTAATACCAGTAACGATTATCACGATGCGTGATATTTCAGAACAGATTCACAATGAAGCTAACGCAGATATTTTAATGAAGTAAAAAAAGATCACATGAAAATAGTGCGGAAACAATAAACATTAAATTTAAAAATGAAATAAGCATAGTATTTTATTCTTTAAATTAACAGATTGTTGAGGTATCGTTTATTTTCATAGATGATCTTTTTTAGTGAATTGCTGGTTTAATTTCTTGTGAAGAATTATACCTCTTCCGTCCCGAAGGTATAGTATTTAATTGATTTTTTAATACAAACTGTTGATAAAACAGTTCCAATCACAGGAAAAAGGAAAAAGTATATGTTTTCAATCAGATTACAGTTTTTAATCATCATTTTAGTAGGAATAGCACTTGTTAAATAAATAGGTATGATATAGATGAAAATACTACGAATAAAAGTATTAAAAATTTTATCAGGTCGATCTCGTAATTCTAGTAATTCTACCATAATTGGATTAATAGCTTCCGATCGAAGTCCTATAAAATCAAGACAAATAATTAATAGAAATATTACACCCATTGAGTATACTGCTACCAGAAGGAATAAGAAATTCATTATATGAAGCGAAATATGATTTAGGTAAAGACAATATACATTAAAAACTATTAAAAACGGAGTAATAACAAGAGACTTCAAATTCAGATTTTTTGCAATATAAAATACTGTTAAAGGTAAAGGTTTTAAAAGCGAATAATACATTTTGCCATTGCGAATATCAATAGATATAGTATCAATGGCCTCCGAAAATAAAATTGAATAGATATTATTAATGAGAAAACTATTGCTAATATACAATAGCATCTGGGAGTTGTTGTAGCCAGCAAAAAGGAAAATAGTTCCTCCTAATAAAAGGTATACAAAGATAGTAGAAAGATACATGCCTAAATCGGCAAGCATCCAGCTTGCTAAGTTAGCCTTATAAACGGTGGCTTTTTTCCATGAGAATCGTAAGCACGATACAATATATTGAAACATATTACACTCCGCAACTTTGATATTTTTTTATTCCATCTCCCCAAATAAATATGGAGATGATTAAAAAAATTATGATATAAATAAGTGGAATTATGAACATAAATGGCTCAATTAAGAAATTGGAATCGGTAATAATTTTTGTTGGTATATAACTAATATATGGGAATGGTGTCAGTAAAAGTATTTTTTGAATTGATTTGAGAGTTAAGTCGAAAGGGAATAATGATCCGGATAAAACGTAAGATATGAATGAAATAAATGCTTTTAACCCCCATATTTCTGTGAAATAGAAAGCGGATAATCCAATTAGGATAGAAATCAAAATACTAATCGAACATGCATATAGTAAGAATGGAATAGCTTTTAGCATGCATGCAAGTATATTAGAAGTTCCCAATGCAAATATACTTACTGTAAAAATCGGGATATATACGCAAATAATGCGGACAGCCATTTTTGCTAGAGCTTTGAAAATAACTAGTACAAAGTAACATTTTGGTAAGAGCAGCTTTTGACCTAAACCATTCCCTTTGATATCTTTTGCGATTGCTCTAGATACATCCATGGTAATTACCACGTAGGTTAAATTAGAGATAATAACATATAGGATTATCCCGCTATTGGTATATGCTTTAATATCAGTAGTTGACATAATACTGATGATAAAAAAGCAATTAATCGCAATTGGGAAAAGTACAGATCCCAGTACTTCTCCAATGAAATAGAGAGGATACGAGATATATTGTTTGAATGAATTTTTCAGCAAACTTGTAATCACTATTTACTCCTTCTATATAATTCCTCTATTACCTCATTCAAGTCCATATCAACTAAATTAATTTCTTTTAATCTATCAGAAGGTATTTTTCCTATGGTTTCTATGAATTTTTGGTTATCTTGTTGTATTTCTACTTGTTTTATTGTTTCATCATCCATCTTAAATTCTAAAAATTTTTTTGGCTTAACAATCATATATAATTCACTAATTGTACCTAGGAATAATTGCTTGCCCTCGTTGAGAATCAATATATTGTCACTGAGTTCTTTGATATCATCAATATTATGACTGGTTAGAATCAAAGATGCATTATTTTGTTTAACATATTCTTTCAGAAATGAACGAACGGAGCATTGAGTCGAATAATCTAAGCCTATCGTTGGTTCGTCTAAAAAGATGATTGTTGGAGTATGTAAAAAAGCAATAAGTAAATCGCCCTTCATCCTCTCGCCTAAAGATAATGTTCTTACTTGTTGTTTTAATTGGGTAGTAAGTCCAAGCTTAGATGAGAGTGAGGAAATGCGAATGTCCGCAGTTTTTCTATTGATCCCGTATACAGAAGCCATAAACAGCGCATTATCATATATGGAAATATCTTCGTCCATTTGACTTTTTTGTCCCATGATAATTGCTACGGAATTTCTGTATGATTTAATTCTCTTAAAAGGGTTGGTTCCCGTTACTTCTACCTCACCACTGTCAGGAACCATAATACCTGACAATATTTTAATAAGTGTCGTTTTACCTGCACCGTTTTTCCCTATAATTCCTAATATTTCACCATGGGAAACAGAAAAAGTGATATTTGCAAGAGCGATAGTAGATCTACAATCACTAAAAATTCTAGAATGATTGTATTTTTTACTAATATTATTGCATATAATACTCTTTGTTAACTCTTGCATTGTAGTATAGTACCTCCATGTGCTTGAACATATTTGGTGATAGATATAGATAATGAAAATGTTGTGAGTTGATTATGGGAATGTTGATTTTAAAATACGAAGGCAATCACCTTTCAATACAGATAAACATTTATATTTGTTGCAATTATTATACATCATATTTCAATGATAGAATCCATAAGTTAATGAAGCGAGGTGAATGCTGGATTTATGTGCGATAATACCATTCAATACTCATGCATATATAATTGAAATATAGCTTACTCATAAATAAAAGGGAAGAACCTTTCGGAACTTCCCTTTTGTTTATGGTGGTCTCTGAGGGGCTCGAACCCTCGACCCACTGATTAAGAGTCAGTTGCTCTACCAACTGAGCTAAGAAACCATCTCGCTAATGCTTTATGATTATATAATTTAAATTTTATCTTTGCAAGAGGTTTTAAGATAAATTTCTGTCTTTTTGTTCGAAATTTTTAATTTTACAGAAAAATTCAAAAATGACTTGCTTGTGACGTTGCGTGATAAACTATCATTATTATGAGGTGAGAGACATGCGCGATACTATCGAAAGAACTAAGCAAAAAATGTATTCGACAGGTGAGATTGCGAAATTATGCGGTATTACTGTTCGTACTGTTCAATATTATGATCAACGAGGACTACTAATTCCTACTGAACTAAGTGAAGGTGGTAGACGTATGTATACTTCCGAGGATGTAGAAAAATTAAGATTATTAATTTATTTGCGCTCTCTAGGATTATCCATTGATGATATTGCCAGTATTTATCAGCAAGACAATGGTGAGAATATAATTAAGGCTTTAATTGATGAACGTATATTTGCGATAGAGAAAGAAGTTGAGGAACAAAAAATAAAACTTCAAGATGCAAAATCTTTTCGTGAACAATTAAATGCAATACCAGTGATAACACCAGCATCAATGCCAAATATTGCGTATATTTTGAAACGGAAAGAACGATTGAAACATTACCGGATACAGCTTTTCATTATTGGAATCATAGTTGGAATCATACAAGGTACATCTTTTGTGTATTCGCTATTTAGCGGAAAGTGGTGGATATATCTTGTTATTGAGGTATTGATAATTATCTTTGGGTCAATTTTGTTCAAAAAATATATGCACATTGTTGCCTATATCTGTCCTGAATGTCACACCGTTTTCAGGCCAAATGGAAAAGAGGTTTTGTGGGCGAGACATACGTATCGTACTAGAAAACTGACTTGTCCATGTTGTAATAAAAAAGGGTTCTGTGTAGAAACCTTACGGGAGGAAGACTTATGATTGAAATTAAAAATTTAACGAAGAAGTATGATGGGAAAGTTGCTGTAGAGCACTTATCTTTATCTGTTTCTGATGGAGATATCTATGGTTTTATTGGGGCTAATGGTGCAGGGAAAACTTCTACCTTAAAAGCAATCGTTGGTATTCATGGCTTTGATGAAGGTGATATTTTAATAAATGGTCATTCTATTCAAAGTGAGCCAATCTTATGTAAACAACAAGTGGCATATATACCAGATAATCCTGATTTATATGAGCATTTAACGGGGTATCAATTCATTAACTTTATCGCTGATTTGTATCATGTGTCTTCTGAAGATAGAAAAAATCGCATACAAACATATGGGAATCTTTTCGAAATGACAGATTCCCTGGGAAATATGATTTCTTCATATTCACATGGGATGAAACAGCGTACTGCAATTATTGCGGCTCTTATACATGAACCGAAGATATTAATCTTAGATGAACCATTTGTAGGGTTAGATCCAAAAGCTACATTTGAACTCAAGAATATTATGAAAGAAATGACACAGAAAGGATGTACAATTTTCTTCTCGACTCATGTTTTAGATGTAGCAGAGAAACTCTGTAATAAAATTGCTATCATCCATAAAGGAAAACTTGTTACATGTGGTAATACGGATACCGTAAAGGGAACAAAGTCATTAGAAGAGTTCTTTATGGAGGTGGATGCATAATGAATCAAATCATTCATTTATCAAAAGCAAAACTCTTAAATACACTACCCATAAATGATTTTTGCGGAAACAATAAACAAAAACGTAATATAGCGGTATTATTCGTTGTTGTTATTGTCTATATGGCAATAAATATTGGGTCATTTTCTGTCACAACAACAATGAACTTGATACATGCAGGACTTGTGGAATATGTGTATGCAAGCTTGTTGTCGCTAACGAGTATCGCTTTAATAACATTATTATTGTTTACGTTGAATGCATTATTGTTTGAAGGTAATGATTATGAAATGTTGCAGTCACTGCCAGTTTCTAAAGGAGATATTATCGCAAGTAAACTATTGATTGTTTATATCTTTGCGTTTTGTTTCACCTGTGGAATGATGTTACCAGGTATGGTGGTGCATGTACTTAGTACACATGCATACATACAGTTTGTATTCGGTATTTTCTCTGTTGTGTTTGTTCCGGTAATACCGATAGGAATTGCAATCATCTTTGGTGTGGGCATTCTTTATGTAGCGTCTTTTGCTAAACATACAACAGTATTAAAAATACTATTATCTGTTTTATTGTTTATTGGTTTAATGATAGGATGTTTTTTTCTCCAAAGTGTAGGCGGTTTATCTACTCTGATGGGATTAAAAATGTTACAGATATACCTGCCATCTTTGATCTTTTTGAAGTCTAACCTATTATATGCATGCATATCAATCATCGTTTCTGTATTAATTCTCTATATGCTTACATGGAAATATGAAGTTCTACATAAGCTTTCCACAAAACGTAGAGTTATATACCATGATGTAACTTTCAAGCATCATTCAGTATTACATGCGTTATACCAAAAAGAAATGAAACGTTTCTTTGGCTCATATTTAGCGATAATTAATCAGGGGTTTGGTATTATTATGCTAGTGATAGGGAGTGTTTTGTTGGTGCTTGTACCACCAACAGTACTGTTTTCTATGTTGAAAGTTTCGCAGATTCCTGTAAATGTGGTGGACTATATTCCACTTGTGATTGCAGGGATGCTGGCGTTCACATTCCCTTCGGCTTCTTCCTTATCATTAGAGGGGAAGAATCTATGGATTATTCAGACTGCTCCTGTCAAGATGTTAGATATTATATTCAGCAAGATATCGGTGACATTGTCTTTACATTTAATAGGATATGTTTGCGCAATCATTGCTGTATTCTTGCGATTTTCGCTATCAGTTGAACAGATGATTGCGGTGTTACTTATTCCATTAGCATATTCTATCTTTACTGCAATTTTGGGATTTGCGCTAGACTATCGATTCGCTAATTATAATTGGGACAATGAAGTTGTTCCAATTAAGCAAAATTTGCAAGTTGGTTTAACGATGCTGGTTAGTTTGTTTATGGTTGGCTTACCTATACTTCTTTCGACAATCTTATTCATGAATCTTTATTTTGCAATGTATTTGGTAGCGAGTATTCTATTCATTGTAAGTGTGATTCTATTTCTACTTTTGAGTAGAATTCGTACATTATCCTAGTTCAATTCCATTGCATATTAGTTTAGAACCGCATTCTGTACAGTCGATATCAAATTGGCGTTGGTATCTTTGCTCTTCTGGAATGTAGTTATTAAATTGGTCGATAAGTATATATTTGTGTTTTCTGCCTTGGTGTTGTAAGCCGGAGCGGAAGGCTTGTTTAGATTGAATGGTTTTGGATGGAATTTGATATGTTTTTCCATCTTTTACAAAGTGTGTTCCTGTTTCGATGAAGGCAAATGTAATATCGTGTTTGGTGGCTTGGTGATAGAGGCTTTTAACTCACTCGTAATGGCAAGGTCTACTACCGCTGTAGTTTTCTCCACCGACAATGATTTGTTCGATTTTGTCGGATAGGTATTGTTCAATGTATATCTCTGATAAGAGTGGGGCACACATGATTCCTTTATGTTTGAAGGGTAAATCCAAAAAGATGGGGATACGTTCATCAGCACGCTTTTGATTTTCCGCTGTAACATTGATTATGATGTTTTCCCATCCATCACCCCAATCAGATGGTAAACAGGAGAGTATACGTTCTGGTCGTTTGGTTAGTAGGAAGAATTTTACATCACTGCGGATACGCATGATATCCCAAGCTTGTGTGCGCCAAGCATCTGCTTCTTCTAGGAAGAAATCCGAGGTCATACATACACGTATGAGTTCACCGCTTTTAATCTTATATTCACCCTTGCGATTTTTCGCTAAGGGTTTTTTCATGTTGTTTGTTAAGCGGATGAGTGAGCCATCTTGGGCGCGTATTTGGTCGAGAAAATACATATAGCAGTTTGCGCATCCTTCGCTAATCTTCTTACATCCATGCCAAGGGTTCCATGTGTCATGCATTGTGTTATCCTCCTGGTATGTATTGTGTTAGGTGAACACAAAAAATTAGTTTGTGAATTTGAGTAAATTTTACACATTGAAAAAATAATCTGTATTTCTGAAAGAAATTTACATCAAATGTGAAAGAAATGTGTAAAAATACTCTGAATATAGTTGATTTTAAATTTTTACATCAATATAATAAGAACATCTTAAATAAGAGATTAGAAAACGAGGGTGGAAATGATGAGTTTCAAGAAATTGGTAAAAGGTGGCCTTGCGGCACTCATGGCTCTATCACTAGCGGCTTGTGAAGCATCCGAAGGATCTTCTGGTAAATCTACATCAACAGAAACAACTTCTGATTATGTTGCGGCTGGAGATTTGAAGTCATATACGATTGGTACATTAGGACCAACAACAGGTGACTATGCAGTATATGGTCTAGCAGTAACAAATGCGGTTAAACTTGCGGTTGAAGATTACAACGCTGCGAAAGGTACAAACATTAAGGTGGATGTACAGGATTCTCAAGGTGATCAGACACAGGCATTAAATATCTATAACAAGTTTGTTTCTGATACAAAGGTTGCAGGTATTATTGGTGGTACTGTTTCAGGTGAATCTTATGCGATTGCAGTACAGAGTAAGGATACTGGTGTTCCTATCATTACACCTAGTGGAACTGCTGCGAATATTACGGATGAAGGTGGACCAAATGTATTCCGTGCATGTTATACAGACCCACAGCAAGCAAAGCAGGTAGCTGACTTTACATATGAGACATTAGGCTTAAAGAAGGCTGCTATGATTTATAACAGTGATGATGATTACTCAACTGGTGTAGCGGAAGCTTTCAAGGCTGAATTCGAAAGTAAGGGTGGAAAGGTTGTTCTTTCTGAAGCGTTCTCTACTTCTGATCAGGACTTCAGTTCTCAGTTAACAAAGATTGCGGCTGAAGATGTTGATGTATTATTTGTTCCAAACTACTATGAAAAGGATGTACAGATTGCAAAGCAGGCAAGAAATCTTGGCATTAAGGCACAGATTGTTGGTGCTGATGGTTGGGATGGAGCTACTAGTGTAGCTGGTAACGATGCTTCCGCAATTGAAGGTGTTATCTTCATTAACCAATACTCACCAGATATGGAGAGTGTTCAGGATATCATGAAGAAGTACAAGGAGAAGTTCGGTACAGATATTAACTCATTTGGTATCAATGCATATGACTCAACAATGTTGTTGTTACAAACAATCGAAAAGGCTGGTTCTCTTAAGGCTAGCGATATTGTAAAGGGCATTGCATCTACAGACTACAAGGGAATCTTGGGAAGTATCTCCTTTGATAGTAATGGTGACCCAATCAAGGAACCAGTATTCGTTCAAATTAAGAACGGTCAATATACAACTTATAAGAAGTAGTACTTTGAGATAGGGAGGCAATACTCCCTATTTCGTTATTTGTGGTAAGGAGGGACATGCATGAATCAGTTTTTTATGCAATTTATCAATGGATTAAACATCGGCTCAATTTATGCACTGATTGCGCTAGGCTATACGATGGTATATGGTATTGCAAAGTTAATTAACTTTGCGCATGGTGACGTCATCATGGTCGGTGCGTATATTAGTTTTATCAGTATGAAGTTTGGGTTACCGTGGTGGCTTGCGGTCATTATCTCTATCGTCGCATGTGCTGTTTTAGGCGTTGTAATGGAGAAAGTTGCGTATAAACCTTTACGTAACGCAAGTCGTATTTCATTATTGATTACTGCGATTGGTATTAGTTACCTCCTACAGAATTTGTTCCAATTGATCTTTGGCGCAAATCCACAACCATATCATGCGTTTATTACTTTACCAGCGTTAAATCTTGGTGGTATTTCAATTCAGGCAAACTATTATATTACATTTAGTGTGTCTGTACTGCTGATGATCTTATTGACGTTATTTGTAAATAAGACAACGATGGGTAAGGCGATGCGTGCTGTATCAGAGGATGAAGGCGCTGCTAAGTTAATGGGAATTAACGTTGATACTACAATTAGCTTAACGTTTGCGATTGGCTGTGCGCTTGCGGCAATTGCGGGTATTCTTTATGCAAATTGTTATCCAATGATTAATCCAACCCTAGGTTCTTTACCTGGTATTAAGGCATTTATTGCGGCGGTACTGGGTGGAATTGGTTCAATCCCAGGTGCGGTACTTGGTGCGTTTATCCTTGGTATGGTGGAAGCTATGACCAAGGCATATATTTCCTCTCAGTTAACAGATACGATTGTATTTGCGATTTTAATTTTGATGTTGGTATTTAAACCGGCAGGTATTCTAGGTAAGAATGTAAAGGAGAAGGTGTAAGTGATGAAAAAACTTAATTTAAAAAACAGACTCCTACTCGAATTTGGCATTACTGCACTAGGATATATCTTGCTCGTTGTGTTAATGCGTATTGGTGTATTAAAGAGTTATTGGCAAGGCATCTTGATTACAATCTGTATCAATGTAATCTTGACGGTATCTTTAAATATGACAGCAGGTTTCCTTGGTGAACTTGCACTAGGTCATGCGGCTTTTATGGCAGCGGGAGCTTACGCTTCTGCGGTATTCACAAAGTCAATGCGATTATTACCTATTATTGAATTTCCAATTGCGATTCTCATCGGCGGTATCGTTGCGATGATTTTAGGTCTTCTTGTTTGTTTACCAACCCTACGTTTACGTGGAGACTATCTCGCAATCATTACATTAGCCTTTGGTGAAATTGTGCGTAATGTACTGATTAACTTGAAAGTGTTGGGTGGTGCTGGTGGTTATTCCGCAATCGCAAAGAATACTACATTTACATGGGCATTCGCTTTAGCTGCGATTACGGTATTCTTGTCGTTATCGCTAATTCATTCTCGACATGGTCGTTCAATTATTGCGATTCGTGAGGATGAGATTGCGGCTGAATCTTCTGGTATCAATACCCAGAAATATAAGATTATTACGTTCTTATACTCCGCATTCTTTGCGGGTGTAGGTGGTGCTTTATACGCTCATTACATGGGCTTCTTACAACCGAGCGTATTTACATTAGATAAATCAATTGAGATTTTGGTAATGGTTGTATTAGGCGGTATGGGTAATATCTTTGGTTCTATCGTTTCTGCAAGTGTTCTAACATTATTACCAGAAGTACTACGTAGTGTGAGTGATTATCGTATGCTCGTATATTCGATTGTGTTGATTCTGATGATGTTAGTGAAACATGCACCACAAATGCAGGCGTTTTTCCATCGTTTCAAAAGGAATAAGGAGGTTCATTCATGAGTGAGAAGAAATATATTCTAGAAGTTGATGAACTCGGTATTAACTTTGGTGGTTTACGTGCTGTAAATAACTTCTCAATGAAGATTGAAGAAGGTCAGCTATATGGTTTAATTGGCCCAAATGGTGCTGGTAAAACAACTGTATTTAATATGTTAACGGGTGTGTATACACCAACGGATGGTACGGTAAAGCTTGAAGGTAAGAAGATTAATGGGATGAAGCCATATGCGATTACTCGGTTAGGAATTGCACGTACATTCCAAAATATTCGTTTGTTTAAAGATATGACAGTGAAAGAAAATGTCTTAGCTGCTTTGGATACACAAGCAAGTTATGGATTATTCTCGGGTATGTTTAAACTACCAAATTCCTTAAAACAGGAAAAAGATATGGATCAAGAGGCTATGTCTTTATTAGAAGTATTCCATCTGGAAAAGGATGCGGATAAACTTGCAAAGAATTTACCATATGGTAAACAGCGTGAGTTAGAAATCATCCGTGCCTTAGGTGCACATCCAAAACTATTATTGTTGGATGAACCTGCAGCAGGTATGAATCCTCAGGAAACAAAGAACCTCATGGAAACAATTCGTCTGGTACGTGATCGTTTCAATATCGCTATCTTATTAATTGAACATGATATGAAACTCGTCATGGGTATCTGTGAAAAGATTTCGGTATTGAATTATGGTATGTTGTTGGCAGAGGGGACACCAGAGGAAATTCGTACAAACCCAGATGTTGTAAAGGCATACTTAGGAGAGTGATGATATGCTGAAAGTAGAAAATTTAGTTGTACGTTACGGAATGATTGAAGCTATCAAAGGTATCTCCTTTGAAGTCAATGATGGTGAAATTGTTACGCTAATCGGTGCCAACGGTGCTGGTAAGACAACGACCATGCATACGATCTCAGGTTTATTAAAACCTGCAGAGGGTTCTATTTTGTTGGATGGGGTTGATATTACAAAGATTCCTGCCCATAAGATTGTTACGATGGGGCTTGCACAGATTCCTGAACGTAGAAGAGTATTCGCTTCACAGACGGTTGAAGAAAATCTTGATCTTGGTGCCTTTACAAGAAAAGATAAGGAAGGGATTGCACAAGACTTAGAGCGTGTTTATACGTTATTTCCACGTTTAAAAGAACGTAAGAAACAATTAGCTGGTACCTTATCTGGTGGTGAACAGCAGATGCTTGCAATGGGTAGAGCGTTAATGGCTAAACCAAAGATTCTATTATTGGATGAGCCATCCATGGGTTTATCTCCATTACTTGTAAAAGAAATCTTTAGAATTATTGAAGAAATTAACAAACAAGGTACTACAATATTACTAGTAGAACAGAATGCAAAGATGGCTTTAGCGATAGCTGATCGTGCATATGTACTAGAAACGGGCAAAATAACATTAGAGGGTAGTGGCCAAGAGTTAGCTGCTAGCGAGCAAGTTCAGAAAGTTTATCTAGGAGGATAAAACAATGTACGTTAAAGATCATATGACGGCAAATCCCATTACAATTACTGCGGATACACCGTTATCCAAAGCACTAGAAATTATGGGTAAGAATCATTTCCACCGTTTACCAGTTGTAGATGGGGATCATAAACTGATTGGTTTGATCACAGAAGGGCTAGTAAATGACACATCTGGAAAGAACGCAACTTCTTTATCCATCTATGAATTGAATTACCTGTTATCTCGTACTCAGGCAAAGGACATCATGATTCGTGATGTGCATACAGTTTCTCCGATGGTCTTCTTAGAAGAAGCTGCGCAAGTGATGTTAGAAAATACGGTCAATGTATTACCAGTCGTGGATGAAGAGAATCACGTGATTGGTATTATTACAGAAAAGGATATATTCTTAACATTTGTTGACTTAATGGGCTTAAAACGTCAAGGTACAAGATTTGTCATGTTGATTGATGATAAACCTGGTGTATTTGCACAGGTAACGAAGTTATTTGCACAAGAAAATGCAAATGTAGAAAACATCGCTGTATATCATACAGACCGTGGCTCAGAGGTTGTCGTTAAGGCAACTGGTGAGGTTGCGGTAGATAAGATGACAAAGATTCTACAGGAAGCTGGATTCAATATTACCAATGTTGTCCAAACAACAACAGAAGGTAAGACTGTTGTTTGGTTGAAGTAGATGAAATGGGGTTCTGCAAGCGCAGAACCTTTTATGATAGAATAAAGAACACGGAGGACCGTATGGATATTCAGAATTTGATTTTATATGTATTTGATGTAGTGATGTTAGTTGCGTTTGCGAGAATGTTGTTGGTTTCAAATACCGTAAAGATAGAGACTAAGGTTGGTAATAAGATGAAGTGGATGATTCCTGTCTTATTTCTTGCGATTGCGGTGATTGGCTTTGTACGTTATGAGGGTGTATTCCGTATCGTACAATTTATCGTTCCAATTATTTTGGGAGTGATGTACTATTTTATGAAATCTGGATTATCCGATGAGGGCATTGTAATGATGGGCTCACTGATTAAATTCCATAAGGCAGGGCAGGTAATGCTTTCACGTTCAGATAATAGTATTTATTTTGCGAGAAATAAGATTCAAACTGCACTTTTCTTTGAGGAAGACCAGTTTGATGAAGTTAGAAACTTTTTGAAGGAACATAGTGTTAAGTCGGATTATTTAAAGAAAATATAGTTGCGTGTTTTTTAAAATATGTTATTGTTTTAAATTGTATTTCATTACAGGGGGAACATGGTTAGAAAAATCAAGCGACTAAGAAAGCCTGCGATTATACTATTGATCTTGGTGATTATTGCAATCATTGGGTGGTTAGTATACCGTGCTTTTGGGCCGGTGGTTCAAGAGGTATGGCAGATATTACAGTCTGGAAATCAGTCAGATCTAGCAGAATATATCCAAGGACAGGGCCATTATGGTGCCTATATTGCACTATTTATGATTAGTGTGCTCCAAGTGGTCAGTGTTATTTTACCGGGTGTCATTATCCAGTTTGCGGGTGCCTTCCTATTTGGTTGGTGGAGAGCTTTCCTACTATGCTGGCTTGGTTTTACTGCTGGTAATGTCTTGGTGTTTGCGATATTGCGTGGTGTGGGTAAGTCTATCCGCATTGCAATGAATAATAAAACACCAAAAGAAAACTGGTTAATGAAGAAAATCAATGAGGGAAAACCAATCTTTGTTGTGGCGGTATCATGTATGTTACCGGGGATACCAAATGGTATCATTCCTTATGTAGCTGCACATGCTAAAATAAGTTTAAAAGATTTCTCTCTAGCGATATTGTGTTCTAGTTGGATACAGATTTTATTAAGCTGTATCTCGGGTCACTTCTTAGCAGAAGGAAACTATGTCGTATCTGCACTTGCAGTGGCGATTCAAGTAATTTCTGTTGTGGTTATCTTATTTAACAAAGATAAGATTTTAGAGAAATTATAAGGAAAGTAGAAATGATATCTGTATATTTTATGGGGTGATAAAATGTATCGGATATGGATTGGGGTATTCGGCTTCCATTTAGGAAGCTTTTTATTATGTATGTGTCACAGCTATCTTCAAAAAAGATTTACCGTACGTAGTCATTGCGATGCATGTCATCATGTACTGTATTGGTATGATTTAATACCTATACTAAGCTATGTATGGTTAAAAGGACGCTGTCGTTATTGTGGTAAAAAGCTTTCAAAAGAATATATCCTTGCGGAGATTTTAACAGGGTTTTTATCAATGTTCCTTGTTTGGAACATTGATATTTTCAAGTGGGATGTAATTATAAGGATTCTTTTGTTCGCTCTGCTTTGGTGTGTATGTTATATCGACTATCTCATCATGGAGATTCCTGATGAGATACATATCGGTATCATTATTCTATTTATCATACATGCATGTATGATAAATAATATAAGTCTACATCCATGGATACGTATGTCAGTTATATTTGTTGGTGGGTGTATCATTTCCATTTTCTGTCAGAAGTTGTTCCATAAGGAATGCATTGGTGGTGGAGATTTAAAACTTGTATCTTGTATGAGTTTATTTCTTTCGTTCCAAAAGATATGGATGTTGTTATCTATTGCGTGTATATTTGCGATTTTGTGGATGGCTATTTGTAAGAAGAAGTGTATTGCGTTTGGACCATTTCTTTCGATATCTTTTTTATTGGTTTTTTGTGGTTATTTTGATAGCCTCGGTTGGGGATTGTGATAAA
>JABZLM010000080.1 GCA_015256775.1 Solobacterium sp.
TTCATCTTACGACCAAATTCTTTATTTGCGTCATCTTGAATTGCGCCAAGATCAATCATACCTGGTGTTACAACATAACGTGTGTTTGGCATCATTGATAATACTTCGAGTGCCATTGCGGATCCTACTGGGTTAGAGTTAAACGCATCATCGATAAAGCGATAGCCATTGATTGTCTTTAGTTCTAAGCGGTGTTCTACTTGTTTCATTGTCTTAGCTGCACGTTGAATCGTTGACCATGGCACATTGAGATGTCTTGCGACACAGATTGCGGATAGAATATTGAGAATATTTAATTCCCCAAGAAGCTTTGTTTCGATACGTACACGTTCATCACGATGAACGACCGTAAAAGATGAACCCATACGTGTGTAAGTAATATCATCTGCGTAGTAATCTACATCTCTACTCTTTACTCCATAACTAACTGTCTTAACTGGATTCTTTAGGTGATAGTTACGGATAAAGTCATTATCATAGTTCAGGACTCCAAGGCCATTCTTTGGTAACAGTTCCATCATCTGCATCTTTTCTTTGATGATATTCTCTTGAGAGCCAAATGTTGCTAGATGTTGAGGTCCTATCGAAGTTACAACACCAATCGATGGTTGTACAAACTTCATTAAGTAAGTAATTTCACCAACATGGTCAGCCCCCATCTCGCATACAAATACTTTATGAATCGGTTTTAATAAAGTACGAATCGTAATTGTAATACCCATCGGTGTATTGTAAGAAGCTGGTGTCATTAATGTATTAAACTGTTCGCCAATCATTGCCTGCATGACATTCTTAGTGGATGTCTTACCATAGCTACCAGTAATACCAATCTTGATTAAATCTTTATCTTCACGAAGAATTTTCTTTGCTTGTCCAATGAACCACTGTTTTACAAATGTTTCAATTGGTGAAGTAATCCATCCTACAAAGAAGATTAAAATCCAAGGTAAGATAATCACTAGTGTAGATATGCATGCATACTGTGGTAAGAATTTATGATTGAGAAGTATCAAACCAATTTGCAATAGAGCCATGATTATGATTTGGCGTTTTACACGGCCTGTATAAACAAGTGGCTTTATGTACTTTTTATTCTTTTCGCGAATAACATTAATACCCGTAACAAGAAGTAGCAGTACAAACCATACCCATGCAAAGATTTTAAATCCTGCAAAATATGTTAACAATCCTGCAACAACGATATAGCAAAGCGTTGTAACGAGCATGTCCTGTATCATCTTTTTATTTCCAACAAGCCATTTACTATATCTGCCTATTTCATAGCGATTCTGTTGAAACATGTGTAATGCATGTTTTGTTGGTATCAACATTGCGACAATTGTCGCAACTGCAAGTATCCATCTTTCCATACTATGCCGTCTCCTTTAAGAATATATCCAGAACACGATTGAAACGGTCTGCTTGGTGCCAATATGCCCAATGGTCATCACCCGCAAATATCGCTAGACCTGCATCTGGCATCATTTTCTCCATCTGTTTTCCCATCCATAATGGTGCAGCTGTATCTAAATCGCCCCATACAAGTAATACTGGGCACTTCACCAAAGGTAAAAGCTCCGTAACATCATCATTAACCACCTTTACGAAGGTAGGTCTCATAATACCTTGGGCATTACGATAATCTTCTGAACCAGCATTCTTTTGTAGTTCTTCAAGTTTCTTTGTCTGACCAGTTA
>JABZLM010000010.1 GCA_015256775.1 Solobacterium sp.
GGATGATGATAACTAAACCAAAGCATCTTTACTTGCATGTACCATTCTGTAGAACGATTTGTTCGTATTGTGATTTCTGCCACGTAGGCTATCAAGAAACAGTCGCAAATCAATGGTTAGACGCAATCAAAGCCGATATTCAAAACCGTCATCTCAATGAGAATCTACGAACGATTTATATCGGTGGTGGTACACCAACTGCACTATCTTCATCACAACTAGATCAATTGCTTTGCTTGTTGGATCCTTATGCAAGCATGGTGCAGGAATATACGATTGAAATTAATCCAGAAACGTTTGATGAAGACAAAGCAAAGATATTACAAAAACACGGTGTAAACCGTGCAAGCATAGGCTTTCAAACATCAGATGAAAAACTACTGCAGATGATGAACCGACATCATCGATTAGAAGATGTCGCAGAAACGATGAAACTATTACGTAAGTATGGTATCGATAACATCTCACTAGATTTAATGTATTCTTTGCCTACACAGACAATGGAATCATTAGAGAAGTCTTTGCAGGATGCGATTGCATTAGAACCTACACATCTATCGTTATATTCTCTAACAATAGAGCCAAATACGGTTTTTGCGAAAAAGGGATATGAACACCTTGATGATGATATGGAAGCAGATATGTATGAGTGGATCTGTAAGATACTTCCAAAGTATGGCTTTGTGCAGTATGAAATCAGTAACTTTGCGAAAGCAGGTATGATTTCACAACATAACTGTGCATATTGGGATTATCAAGATTTCTATGGTATTGGTTGTGGTGCCAGTGGTCTAGAAGGAAGTACACGTTATGATATTCCAAAGAACGTAAGAAGATACATCGAAGATCCATCTATCAAAGACACAATTGATTTATCACTCCAAGAACAAATGTTTGAGGCAGTCATGATGGGATTACGTTTGAAAGAGGGAATGAATATCCAACTCTTTGAAGAAAGATTCCATACGTCTGTAGTAGAAGTCTATCGTACTCAGATTAATAAGTTACTTAACGAAGGAAAACTCATCCTTGAGAAAAACCGTCTTCGTTGTAGTGAAAAAGGATTTGAAATCTTAAATAGTATCTTATTAGAGTTTATGTAGTATCAATCGGTATTAAATATTGCATACATAGTGATTATATGCTATTATCTAAAGGCTTTCTTGCTGGGGATGACGTATCCTCAAAAGTTATGCTCGGTTTGGAAGTTCTATAGAAAGAAAGAGGAAAATAAAATGTTAACAAAGGAAACAGTAGCACAGATTGCTAAAGATTTTGGACGTAAGGAAGGCGACACAGGTTCTGTTGAAGTACAGGTTGCTCTATTAACATACCAGATCAACACACTAACAGTACATATGCAGGCTAATAAGAAGGACTATTCTTCTAACCGTGGTCTATTAAAGATGGTTGGTCGTAGAAGAAAGATGCTCGACTACCTTAAGAAGCATGATGTTAACCGTTACCGTGAATTAGTTCAGAAGTTAGGATTAAGAAAGTAATTCAGAAAGCAGTCATTGAACTGCTTTTTTCGTGTTTCAGGTGTACAATTAGATAGGAAAAGAGACATAAGTAATGAGCTATATTACATTTCAAGAAGTAAGAAAGACATACCATGTTGGTGAAATCGATATTCATGCATTGGATGGAGTTAACTTTGAAATTGAAAAGGGACAGGTTGTCATCGTGGCTGGTGCAAGCGGTGCTGGCAAGAGTACAATTCTAAATATTCTAGGTGGAATGGACACTGTCACAAGTGGATCTGTTGTTGTGGATGGTAAACACGTTGATGCGATGAATGAGAAAGAGTTAACGGACTATCGCCGTTTTGATATTGGTTTTGTTTTCCAGTTCTATAACTTAGTACAGAATCTAACTGCTTTAGAAAATGTAGAATTAGCTTCTGAAATTTGCAAAGACCCACTTGATCCAGTGAAGGTTTTAACACAGGTAGGCTTGCAAGATCGTATGAATAATTTTCCTGCACAGTTATCTGGTGGTGAACAACAGCGTGTAGCGATTGCTAGAGCGATTGCTAAAAATCCAAAGTTACTCTTATGTGATGAGCCGACTGGCGCACTAGACTATGTAACAGGGAAACAGATATTACAATTACTACAGGATACAGCACGTAAGCATGGTATGACGGTTATTATCATTACACATAATCTTGCCATCTGTCCGATGGGAGACTTAATCTGCCATGTCAAAAATGGAAAAGTCATCTCAATGGAAAAGAATGATCATCCAAAGGATATAACGGAGATTGAGTGGTAATGTCGAAAAAAGTATTTCACAAAAATGCATTGCGCTTAATTAAGTCGACAAAGGGTCGATTCTTTTCGCTATCCGCAATTGTATCGATTGGTGTTGCATTCTTCATTGGTGTGAGTGCTAGTGCACCGATGATGGCTGCTAGTGTTGATTCCTACGATGATAGTTATGACTTAAAGGATTTTACAATCTATTCCAATTATGGTTTCCAAGAGGATGATATTGAAGCTTTAAAGAAGGTTGATTCAGTACATACGGTTGAACCTGCATACTTCGTAGATGAAATTGCGACAGATGAAAAAGGAACACAGCTTGTGCGTATACACTCATATGATTCAACACATACAATTAATCGTTTTAAACTTGTAGAAGGCCGTATGCCTGAAAATGACCATGAGGTTATTGCGGAGAGAAACGGAAATATAAAGTCTGGTTTTGAAGTAGGAGATACAGTAAAACTATCGCTTCCAGATGGCTCTCGAAGTGGGGTTTTACCTGTTCAGGAAGTGACTGTAGTTGGTGTTATTGATACACCGTTGTATCTCAACATGTCGAAGGAAACTAGTACATTGGATAACTTGCCAATTAATTCGTATCTATACATTCCTTCGACTGCGTTTGACTCTTCAAATTATTTAGAAGTAAATATTTTAACAGATGATGGTAAAGGTCTATCTTCTTTTTCGGATTCATATGAAACATATATCGCAAATGTCAAAAAGAAGATTGAAGAACTTGCGAAAACACAAGAAAAAGTAACTGCACTTAAAATTAAAGAAGACGCAATGCATGAATATAACGATGGTATGCAGAAGTATATCGATGGGACAAAACAATACCAGGGCACATTAGATGCCTATCAAAAAGAGATTGCGGATGCGCAACAAAAATTATCTGACAGTAGAGCGAGTGTATCAGCTGGCGAAGTAGAGATTGCAAATGCCAAAGAGAATCTAAACAATGCACAGAGTACATTAAATACAGAAAAGGTTAATCGACAGACAGAGATTGATAATCAACAAGCAATTCTCAACCAGAACCGTGCAACACTACAATCCAGTCAGCAATCTTTAAATACCCAAAAGACAAGTCTTGAACGGAATGAACAAGACTTAACAACAGCCTTAGCTGCGCTTCCAGATGCGATTACGTTATATCAAACAGAAATTCAATTTCGTCAGGGAATTGCACATTATGGAATCAGTCCATCAACATCTTTATCGCTTTTAATTATGTTTCGATCTGATTTAAGACAGCTTTGTGATGCGATGTTTCCAGAAGGATATGCTGGTAAAACAATCGGTGATTTACAAACTGCTTTGGATAATCGCTTACAACAAATTGACCAGAACTTCTCTTTAACCGCATCTACTAAAGAAGATCGATTGGTTGAGTTACAAAACTTACAAGCGCAATATACTACTAACTTAGCTACAATTCAGAATGCTTTGACGGTGATAATTCCTGCATCCCAACAACAAATCACAGATGGATTGGCTGCAGTTAACCAAGGTCAACAACAACTTGATCAAGGACAAGCAACACTTAATCAAAAGATTGCGGATGGTCAAGCTACGATTGATGCTGGTTGGCAAGAAATATTCGCAAACGAAAATAAGCTAGCAGATGCTAGAGTTCAGATTGCGGATGGAGAAGCGCAATTAAATACTGCAATTACAGAAGGTACGAAGAAGTTAAATGATGCATTAGAAGAGTTGAATCTATCTAAGGCAAAACTAGCGGATGCGAAAAAGAAAATTGATGATTTAGCAGAAGGGAAGTGGACGATACTTGACCGTAAATCTCATTATGCAAGTGTGACTTTCAAAAATACGATTCATCAAATGGAAGCTATCTCTCGTGTATTCCCAGTATTTTTCATTTTAGTTGCGGCTCTTGTATGTTTGACGACAATGACACGTCTTGTTGAAGAACAGCGAAATGAAATTGGTACTCTACGTGCGCTTGGTTATACAAGGTGGCAATGTACATCGAAGTATTTGTTTTATGCGATTTCCGCTACACTCATTGGTATTGTTGTAGGAAGTATTCTAGGACTCAGCTCTTTTCCACTGATTATTTATCATGCATGGAGAATGATGTATATCTTACCTTCGATTCGTTTTGTTGTTCCATTGGGACTCATTGGGTTTACTGCGATGTTATTTATCTTTGCAATGGGTATTGCGACTTGGTTTGCATGCAAGGCAGATACACAGGATGTTCCATCACAACTAATGCGCCCGAAAGCACCACCAATGGGTAAGAAGACGTTCTTAGAAAATATTCCATTTATTTGGAATCATCTTGGTTTTACAGATAAAGTAACAACGCGTAATCTCTTTCGTTATAAGAAACGTTTCTTTATGACAATCATCGGTGTCGCAGGATGTACTGCACTCATGTTAATTGGATTTGGTATTCGTGATTCCATTTCAAACATGGTTGATATTAACTTTAAAGAAATTATTCAGTATGATGGCATGGTTAGTTTTGAAGATGACGCAAGTGAACAAGTAAAAGCGGAAGCTTTAAAAGAAATACAATCAACTGAGAATGTCACGGATGCACAGATGGGTTTTGTTTATATGACAAAAACATATGATGATAAAGTAGATGAGACGGCAACTGTGCATGTGTTTGATAAAGAAAATGTAAGTCGCGAGTTTAACTTGCGTACACGTGTTGGTCATAAATCTATTTCACTTACAGATGATGGCGTTATCATCAACGAGAAGTTGGCGGAGAATCTGGGGGTACATATTGGAGATAAGATTACAATTGAAGATGTGGAAGGAAATCCCCATGAGGTAAACATCACTGGTATCACTGAGATGTATGTCAATCACTTTGTCTTGATGAGCCGCAAATATTATGAAGAAGTATTTGGCAAGGATGCTGGTATTAATACTGTTTATCTATCTACAATGGGTGATGAGGCAGCACAGAAGTTATTGGCAAATCAGATATCAACAATACAAGGTGTTGAGGGTGTTACTTTATACAGTGGACTACTGGATAACTTCTATTCTATGGTCAAAGGTTTAAATGGAATTATCTGGGTACTTATCTTCTCGAGTATGTTACTGGCATTTGTTGTGCTAAGTAATTTGATTACAGTCAATATTAGTGAAAGACAACGTGAAATTGCGACCTTAAAAGTTCTTGGCTTTAGAAGAAATGAAGTAAAGAAATATATCTTTAAAGAAAATAATTTGCTTGCTGTAATTGGCGGTATTGTTGGAATTCCGGTAGGTATTGCATTACATCGTTATATTATGCGTACGGTTGAGATGGACTATTTGATGTTTGGACGAAATATTGAATGGACGAGTTTCTTCTATGCATTTGTATTAACGATACTATTTAGTGTGATTGTAAATCGTATGATGACAAAGAGACTAAATGACATCCAGATGGTAGAGAGTCTAAAGAGTGTGGAATAATGAATTATACCTACATATTAGAATGTGAAGACCATACGTATTACACAGGATGGACCAATGATTTAGAAAAAAGATTTCAGTCTCATCTGAATGGAAAAGGGGCAAAGTATACAAAGTCACATCGTCCTTTACGCATCGCATATTATGAAATGCATGCGACAAAGAAGGGAGCGATGCGGAGAGAATGGAGGATCAAACAAATGACAAAGAAAGAAAAAGCACAGTTGATTAAAAGTCCATTAACAAATGTGGAACTATTTGATAAAGAGAAATTTAGGAGAGCAAAGTTTAACCGTGGATTACACATTCTCTATGCACCAAGTAGCGGTAAGGTCATCATGGAGATGAATGATGTGGCTGCAGAGATTTTATGTAAGGACGAAGTATTTGTTGAATTGCCGGTTCAAAATAACGAAGATTGGGAAACTCATGAACCGGTTATCAATCGTAATAGAGATTTTTTCTCGGTGAATATTGCCAGTGATGATCATCCAATGGAAGTTGACCATCATATTGCCTTTGTGATTTTACAATATGAAAAGGGTTATCGTGTTGTATATTTTGATGAAGGTGAAAAGCCAGAAGTAAAGTTCTATCAAGATGAGCCTGTCATTGCGGTCTATGCATACTGTAATCAACATGGTCTTTGGTGTATCGAAGCATAATAAAGACATATTCAATTTACAGTGTGGCTGTGATACAATGGGAATGTTGAAAATTTGAAAAGTCGAGAACAGACAGAGGTTAGAAGAAAAATGGAAAAGTACAAGAAGAGTTGGGAATTTCATGGCCGTACATTGACAGTCGAAAACGGTGAAATTGCCAAACAAGCAGGAGGTTCTGTAGTCATTCGCTATGCGGATACAACAGTACTATCTACAGCAACAGCAAACAACCAAGCAAAGGATACAGATTTTTTCCCATTAACAGTTTTATATCAGGAAAAGATGTATGCGGCTGGTAAGATTCCTGGTGGATTTACACGTCGTGAAGGTAGACCAACAGAACATGCAACATTGACAGCACGTTTAATTGATAGACCAATTCGTCCTTTATTTGCGGAAGGTTTCCGTAATGAAGTACAAATCGTTAATACAGTATTATCATGCGACCCAGACGCTAGTTCTGAGATGGCATCTTTATTCGGTTCATCATTAGCACTATGTATTTCAGATATTCCGTTTAACGGACCTGTAGCAGGTGTAATGGTTGCTCGTGTTGATGGTGAATACATCATTAACCCAAGTGTTGAACAGGAAAAGAATTCTGATTTAAATGTAACAGTTGCTGGTACAAAGAACGCCATCAACATGGTTGAAGCAGGCGCTAAGGAAGTATCAGAAGAAGATATGCTTAAGGCCTTGATGATTGGTCATAACGCAATCAAGGAATTATGCGCTATTCAAGAAGAAGTTATCGCTGCTTGCGCAAAGGAAAAGATGGAAGTCTCCTTATACGAAATCAACCCAATTGTTAAGCAACTGGTTGATGAAAAGGGTGCACAGCGTATTCGTGAAGCAGTTTCTATCAAGGGTAAACTTGAACGTTACGGCAAGATTGATGAATTGATTGCTGAAATGGAAGAAGAAGTTGCGAAGTTAGAATGGGAAGATGATAAGGCACGTGAAAAGGCTGTTAAACAAGCACATGAATATGGTGTTGAAGTTGAAGCAGGTGAAGTACGTCGTTTAATCTCCGAAGAAAAGATTCGTCCAGATGGACGTGGATTAGATGAACTTCGTCCACTGGATTCACAGGTTGATTTATTACCACGTGTGCACGGTTCCGCAATGTTTACGCGTGGAGAGACACAGGTATTATCTGTAACAACATTAGGTCCATTAAGCGATGCACAATTGATTGATGACTTAACAACAGAAACAGAAAAGAGATTTATGCATCAATATAACTTCCCACCATTCTCTGTTGGTGAAGTTGGACGTATGTCTTCTCCTGGACGTCGTGAAATTGGTCATGGTGCTTTAGGTGAAAGAGCGCTCTTACAGGTATTACCTACAGTAGAAGAATTCCCATACGCAATTCGTACCTGTGCTGAAGTGTTAGAATCAAATGGCTCTTCTTCACAGGCAAGTATTTGTGCAGGCACAATGTCATTAATGGCTGCTGGTGTTCCTATTAAGGCAATGGTAGCTGGTGTAGCGATGGGACTAATTACAGTTGGAGATACATATTCTATCTTGACAGATATTCAAGGTATGGAAGACCACTATGGTGATATGGACTTTAAGGTAGCTGGTACACGTAATGGTATCACTGCATTACAGATGGATATCAAGGTAACTGGTATTTCTGAAGAAATCCTACGTGAAGCTTTAGCACAAGCACACAAGGGTCGTATGGAAATCTTAGACAATATGGAGACAGCAATTTCTGCACCTCGTGATCACGTATCCGAATGGGCTCCAAAGATGGCTCAGATGATGATTCCAGTAGAGAAGATTCGCGTTGTTATCGGTAAGGGTGGCGAACAGATTGACAAGATTATCGCTGCTTGTGATGGTATCAAGATTGATATCACAGATGATGGTAAGTGCGTATTCTATCATACAAAACAGGATATGATTGATAAGGCAATGCAGATTGTTGGTGACTTAATCCGTGAGGCGAAGGTTGGTGATGTCTATGATGCGACAGTATCAGAAGTACGTGAATCATTTGCCTTTGTAACATTGTTCCCAGGAACAGATGCATTACTCCATGTCAGTGAACTTGCTTGGACTCGTGTAGAGAAGATTCAGGATGCATTACATGTAGGTGATGTAATTAAGGTTAAAGTTACTGGCGTTGATGCAACAGGTAAGGTTAAGGTTTCTGCCAAGGAATGTCTAGAGAAGCCAGAAGGCTATGTAGAACCAAAGAAGAACTTTAAACCACAAGGTAAACCAAATTTCCATGAAAAGCGCGAAGGTGCTAACGTGGAACGCAGAGTTTTCAAGAAAAAAGAAAACGCTGAATAATCAATAAAAGAAGGCGTACAGCCTTCTTTTTCGGAGGGAAAGTAACTATGCGTATGCGTAAAAAGAAGTGGGCAGAACCATGGATTGAAGAACATCGAGATTTTGTCTATCAAAACCCAGTGGAAAACAAAGGTAAGTGGAAAGAGTTACTACAACGCGATACATTACATTTAGAGATTGGTACTGGTAAAGGTGGATATCTCAACGGTATGTCTAAACTTTATCCTAATGAAGCGTGGGTAGGAATTGAAAAAGATGTCAGTGCTGGTGCAGTCGCTGCACGTCATGCGGTAGAGGAAGAAAACCCACTACTAGAGAATAAACGCTTTATCATAGCCAATGCCGAACAATTACAGGAGTGGTTTGCGAATGGAGAAGTTGATGTCATTCATTTAAACTTCTCTGATCCATGGCCAAAGAAAGGTAATCATAAACGTCGTCTTAGTAGTGCAAAGTTTTTAGAGATGTATCGTGATATCCTCACAGAAGATGGATATATCCGTATGAAGACAGACAATAAAGATCTATTTGAAGATTCAGTATTGTATTTCTTACAGAATGATTTTACACTCACAGAATTCTCTGTAGATTTCCGTCGTAAAGACCATGCGGAAGACGTGATTACTGAGTATGAAACACGTTTTATGGAACTTGGACAACCAATTTATCAACTTTGTGCCAAGCCATGCAGACATAAATAAACTGTGATACGATAATGCAAAGGGGTAAGATATGGGAAAGAAGATTTTAATAGTCCTATTATGTATTGTATTAACTGGTTGTATGCAATCTAGTCAAACTATGCAAGAAAGACTGGATGAGGAGATTACAGCAGTGAGTGCTTTACCTATCCCAAGTGCAAGCCATCGAAAACCATTTTATACCTACTATACAGAACCATCGATTGGACATTATCGTTCAACCGAAACGTCGAATGAGTTTAGCTATCAATCTACAAAGTTTGTGATGAATCTAAACGTTCAAGCAATTATGGATTCTTCAACTGATATTGCACAATCTTTCTATACACAAAAGCCGATTGCGAAAAATACAGGAAGTTTTCAAAATATGTTGGATGAATCGGTAAGTTATGTATGTGAAATTTATCAGGTTGATCGTTATTATGCTGTGTTTTTTACATCATCAACTGTGAATTTGTTTGGGGTTACATATGCTGGTGATGCAGCAGAGCTTGCAGGAAAAATGTATTCTATTGCTCGTAGTGTAATTGTACGTAAAGATGTTGTTTTACAAGTGTATTCACATGAAAGCGCAATCGATTATGAAGGGGAAGCAATCAATCTTTATAAGGATATTGCACCTGAAGAAGGTACCCTACAAGAGTTAATTGAGGATAAAACACATATCGATAATAAAAAAGATGAGAATAAAACAACGGATAATTGATGAAATCATAAATAAAACGCTTTGTTTTATGATAATATATAACTTAACAAGGAAAGAGAAATAGAATAAAATACTATTGTATATAAGAAAGGATAGACCTTATGCTCAAGAAATTACAAAACTTATTATTTGAGGATGATGACGAATTTGTAGAAGACAACACTGAAGCGGAACAAGTTTCAGCCTCTGCTCCAGTTACACCTGCTGTACAACCACAAGTAACTCCTGTAGAGGAGACAGCACAAATTCCAGTTCAGCCTGAGCCAGTTTCTGAGATTCCACCAGTACCAACAACACCGGTTGAACCAGAACCTGTAAAAACATCCTCAGTATTTTTAGATAATGAACCTAAGAAGTCAACAATGATTAATCTTGATGATGAGGATAGTAAACCAGTAGAAAAGAAGCCAGCTGTTAAGCCAGAGGTAAAACGTGAAGAAGTTAAACCTTCTAAGGAATATCGTTTTAACCCAGTAATCAGTCCTATCTTTGGTATCGATGAAAAGGATATGGATGCGGTTAAGACAACTACTTCTAAACTCACTGAAAAGGAAAAAGCTAAGTTTGAGAAGAATGTGACACCAATTCTTTCACCTATGTATGGTATCGCTGTTGAAAAGCCAGTTAAGCCAGTTGTGAAGGTTGAAGAATCTGTTGTGACTGAAACAGTGAAGAAGAGTGAACCTGTAAAGATTCCATCACCTACAGTTGAGGATGAGATTCCGGAATTCTCTTTAGATGATATTCTAAATACTCGTGATCAAGAACCAAAGCAGGAAGATGATGACTTATTTGGATCTACAGTAACTTCTGAGTTTGATTTTGGTAACGATGACCAATTATTCCCAAATTTAAGTTTTGGTGATTTGGAGAAAGAAACGGCTGAAGATAGCACAACCATTATCTCTCGTTCAAAGTTGAACGATCACAGTTCACATAAATAGTTAATCAAAACGGTCGTTAACGTTTGAAAGAGATTCGCTTTCGATGTCGACCGTTTATTTTATGGAGGTCTTATGGAAAGATATACATTAGATTTTAATTTGCCAGTACATATCTTCTTTATTGGTATTGGTGGTATCAGTATGAGTGGTCTTGCGAAAGTGTTGGTAGATCGTGGCTTTCATGTAAGTGGATCAGATAACCACGAAACAGAACTAACTAAGATGTTAGAACAACATGGTGCGAAGGTATTCTACGGTGGCCAAAAGAAAGAGAATATTACAGATGATATTGATGTTGTTGTATATACAGCTGCGATTCATCCAGATAATCCTGAGTATGTAGCAAGTGTAGAAAAGAAGATTCCTATGATGACACGTGCAGAATTACTTGGAGAGCTGATGGAAAACTACAAGAGCAGTATCGCTGTTAGTGGTACACATGGTAAGACAACTACAACATCGATGTTAAGCTATATCTTGATGGCAGCTAATACAGATCCAACGATTAGCTTGGGTGGTATGCTTGCACATATTGGTGGTAATATTCGTGTTGGAAGAGGAGAGACATTCCTAACAGAAGCTTGTGAATACACAAATAGTTTTTTAGAGTTAAAACCGCTTGTTGGAATCATCTTAAACGTTGAAGCAGACCATTTAGATTTCTTTAAAGATATAGATGATATTCGTTTATCGTTTAGAAAGTTTGCATCTGGAATAAAAGAGGGTGGAACACTCGTTATCAATCATAGTATTCATGATAAAGAATACATTATTGGTGATTTTAAAGGGACAGTCATTACTTTTGGCGAAGATGGTGATATGCATGCAAGAAATATTGTATACGATGCATTAGGAAACCCTGGCTTTGAGGTATATTACAAGGATGAAAAATTAGGTAATGTACAACTACTTGTTCCAGGCAAGCATAATGTGGATAATGCGTTGGCTGCGATTGCGACTGCATATAGTATCGGTATTGATTTCGCTGCAATTAAACAAGGTCTGGTAAGTTATAGTGGTGTTGATCGTCGTTTCCAATATAAGGGTAAGTGTAATGGTGCGACGGTTATCGATGACTATGCACATCATCCACAGGAAATTGAAGCAACACTTAATGCCGCAAAACATTATCCTCACAAAAAGTTATATGTTGTATTCCAACCACATACGTATTCACGTACAATTGCGTTATTACCTGAATTCGCAAAAGCTTTAGAGAATGCGGATGTAGTAATACTTGCAGAAATTTACGCTGCTCGTGAAGTGAATACAACAGGTGTTAGTGCAGAAGATATCTCGAAGTTAATGGATCAAAGTAAAGTAACTTCCTTCTACTTACCAACGTTTGAGGAAATTGAAGACTATCTACGTAGTCATCTTGAAGAAGGCGACTTATGTATTACCATGGGCGCTGGTAATGTAACTGATATTGGGCCAAAACTTGTACAATAGTGATTGACCGATTGGAGATTATCCAGTCGGTTTTTGTTTACATATATAACTTTAAAATCTTGTTATTTATTCAATCTTAAGATGTTTATCATTACATAAAATACAATATGTATGCTATGATGACTTTGCAAAAAGTATATGAAACTACTTGGGACAACTTTTCTCATATTATTAGTATACTCAATGCAAAACTCTACTATTTGTATTAGAGCTACGATCAAAATTGTTCGAGAAAAGGAGGACATACTATGTCATTGAATGATAAAATCGATCAAGTAAAAGGTGCAGTAAAAGAAGAAGTAGGCAAATTAACTGGTGATGTGAAAACAGAAAAAGAAGGATTTGCGGAAAAGGTAACTGCTAAAGTTAAAGAAGTAGCTGAAGGTGTTAAGGATACTTTTGAAGGAACAGTAGATGGCGTTAAGAATATTGTTAACGAAAATAAGGATGATGTTGCTGAAAAGGTAAATAACTTCGCTAATAATGTAAAGGATGCTGTTGAAGGTACCATTGACGGTATCAAAAATATCGTTAACAAAGACAAAGAATAATCTATTTAACAAAGAGCCTTGTAATGTATTAAATAATTTACAAGACTCTTTTTTAATTGCCTATAATATGCATTAGAAATTTATATTGCATGAATGATAGACCGTAAATATGATTTAAATATATTTGCTACAAATTATCGTAAGCGTAACCACTTATTTTTGAAATTCTTTCATATATATGATAATTAAACGGATGTTCATGTTGAAACTTACAATCGAATAATAAGTAGATAATTGCACCGAAAATATTAAATAATGTTATAAAAATGCGAATTTATCAATTGTGAGGATTATTTGAAATAGCATATTCTATGATTGAAAACTTTTTCATAAATGACTATAATGGTGGAAAGAGGTAATCATATGGATCAATTGATACAAGATTTACAAATCGTATGTACACAACTATTACCAATTATAGGAGCAGTAGCGTTGGTGTTTTTGTGTATCTTATTACGAAAGCTGTGGCAGACTATCGACGCTTTAAGGAAAACAATTGAAGGTTTAGATCCTACGTTACGTTTAGTGGATAAGAGTATCGAGAAGGTTCAAGCACCATTAGATACTGTTGCTAAATACAGCAAGACCTTTGATAAGGTTCATGACAAGACATCTGCTGCGATTGGCAAGATGACAGATTTTGCAAATGATAAATTAGATTCATTGAAACAAACAATTAAGACTGGTGTAAATCCAGAGGAAGATCTTCCTGTACAAGTTCAGGAAGTTGAAAAGGAGACTACAAATGGCTGATGAATTAAAGAAAGATGAAAAATCCACATTCAACGAGTTTGATGACAGTACTGAGCCTATTGAATCAATTCAAAAGACAGTTGAGGATCTTAAACGTAAAATTCAAGAACTAAGTACGGAAGAAGAAGGAAAGACTACAACTGAGGAAACTTCTGAAAAAGAAGATGAACAGTTTAAGATTCCTGATTTTATTGCACCACATGCGGAAACATTACAACAGATGAAGGATACCACTGTGAAGACTTTTAATACGGTTAAAGAGGAAGTTGTCGATAAGACAAAGAAAGCAGCGTCTGCTGTAAAGGAAAAGGCTGAAAAGCTTAACGAAAACGAAGATATCCGTAAGACATTAGATTATATTAAAAAGAATGCGACTAAGGCTTATGATACAGCGATGATTAAACTTGATGAACTCAAGCAGGACCCTAAAGTTAAGGATGTATCAGATAAGGCTAGTGATGCTTATCAACAAGCCAAAGATTATATCGTACCTAAGACAAAAGAAATTACAAATGTTATCAAGGATACAACACAAAAGACAATTACGAAGGTAAATGATTTTGTAAGTCGTCCTGATGTGCAAGATACGATTCAAAAAGTGAAGGATACTACAAAACAAGCTGTAGATAAGGGTATTGAAACAGTAAGAAATATGATTCATTCAAAGGATGAGAAGTAGGAGGTATACGATGAAACGAGTAACAATCTACGATGTCGCTAAAGAAGCTGGCGTTTCGCTGGCTACCGTTTCCCGTGTAATCAATGGTTCAAACGTTGTAAAGGCACCTACGAAGGAGCGTGTTGAAGCTGCTGTTGAAAAGTTAGGTTATAAACCAAATGCGATTGCGCAAGGTCTAGCATTACAGAAGTCTACTTCTATCGGTTTAGTGGTTCCTGAAGCAAGCTTTACATATACAGGCCAAGTTATTAATGGCTTAATTGATGTAGCTAAGATTTATAACTACAATATCATGTTACATACAATCACTGCTGGTATTACAGATATTAATACTGTGATTGAAGACATTATCAAGTCACATGTGGATGGTGTTGTTATCTTCAATGATAAGTTAGTAGCTGGTGATATGGATGCGCTAAGCAAATACAATATCCCAATCGTTGTGATTGGTAATAAGATTAACGGTAAGGGTATCAGTAGTGTTTATGTCGATATTAAGAAAGCTGTCTATGAACTTGTTTCGAAGTTCTTAGAAGAAGGTAAAGATAACATTGGTATCTTAGAAGATCGTAAGAATCCACAGCAGTATGAAAAGATGGTTGCTGGAGCGAAGAAAGCATATGAAGCTCGGGGTAAGAAGTTTACTGGCGCAATTTCGATTCCTGCTGATGCACGTACATCTTATGCATTCTTATCAAAGTGGATGAAAGACCATCGTTATGATGTTGTTATCGCAAATAGAGATTCCCAATGTTTCGCATTGTTAAATGCTAGTAGAGAAAACAATATTTCCATTCCAGATGAAATGGAAGTTGTATGTGTACTCGATACGAAGTATAATTCCATGGTACGTCCGCAGATTTCTAGTTTCTCCATTCCATCTTATGACTTAGGCGCAGTTTCAATGCGTGTTATGACAAAGTTATTGCAGAATGAAGAAGAAAATCACGAAGAAAAGGGCGAAAGCATTGAATTAAGTTATCTGTTTACTCCAAGACAGACAACTAAGAACTAAAAGCGTTGAATAGAATGAGTAGTCACATGTATGCATGTGTAGAGAGATTCCGGTTGGTGAAAGGAATTCTGTATCGGTGATGAATACATCTAGGAGCTGTTTATCTCAAAAGGTAAACCGTTACTCTGCGTTAAAGAGAAATGAGTGTACGATGATTCGTAAACTAAGGTGGTACCGCGCTGAGGCGTCCTTAGAAATATGGGCGCCTTTTATTATGGCGCTAGGAAAGGATTAGTATATGAATTTTATTGAAGAATTACAGTGGCGTGGCTTAGTCAAAGATTGCACAGATAAAGAAGGACTAGGCGAACAACTTAAGAATCCAACAACAATCTATTGTGGATTTGATCCTACAGCAGATTCTCTCCATGTAGGACACTTACAACAAATCCTATTGTTACGTCGTTATCAATTACAAGGACATCAACCAATTGCACTATGTGGTGGTTTTACAGGTATGATTGGTGATCCACGTCCTACAACAGAAAGAAAACTATTAACACATGAAGAAGTACTTCATAACGCCGAGTGCATTCGTGAACAGTTAGCTAAATTCTTATCCTTCGAGGGTTCTAACGCAGCCATCATGGAGAACAACAATAACTGGTTGGGTGAGATGAACTTATTAGCCTTCTTACGTGACTATGGTAAGTTATTTAACATCTCTTACATGTTACAGAAGGATACCATCAAGAAGAGATTAGATTCTGGTATTTCTTACACAGAATTTAGTTATACGATCTTACAGTCTATCGACTGGTATAACTTATTCAAGAAGTACAACTGTCAGATTCAGATTGGTGGTTCTGACCAATGGGGTAACTTAACTTCAGGTATGGAACTTATTCGTAAGATGGAAGGAGATAATGCGAAGGTATTTGGTATTACTTCTCCATTAATCACAAAGAGTGATGGCTCTAAGTTTGGCAAGTCGGAAGGTAAGAATATTTGGTTGGACCCAACTCGTACAAATGCGTATGAATTCTACCAGTTCTGGTTAAATACACCAGATGCGGATATTGTAGACTACCTGAAGAGACTTAGCTTCCATACACCAGAAGAGATCATGGGTTACGAGGAATCTCTTAAGAGTGCACCTGAAAAGCGTGAAGGTCAGAAAGCACTCGCTGCTGAACTCACAGAACTAGTTCATGGAAAAGATGGTTTAGAGAAGGCATTACGTATCACTGAGACATTCTTCAAGGGTGATATTATGACTCTATCTCCAGAGGAGATGAAGGAAGGTCTAGCAGATGCCAAGAAGGCAGCTGTAGAAGATGGTGTAACTTTGATTGATGCGCTTGTGACTGCAGAAGTTTGCAAGTCTAAATCAGAAGCACGTAAGCTAATTGAACAAGGTTCAGTATCAGTAAACGGTAATAAGGTTACAGATATTCAGGCTGTATTACATCAGTCAGAAGCTATTAATAAAGAATTCTCTATCCTTAAAAAAGGTAAAAAGAATTACTTTGTATTAACATTCTAAAGCATGCGGATAGTCAAAAGGCTATCCGTTTTTATAACTGTTCTATGGTATAATTACAAGCGAGGTATTTGTATGTATAGATATTTATTGGTCATTGCAATCTGTATCTGCATGTTATCTGGCTGTGCTAAAAAAGACACAGAAACAAATGCGGCTATGGAATTATATGAAAGTTATTATACGGAAGTTCTAAATACAAAAAACTATCTAGAATCTAGTGATTATTTTTCAATTAGTACAGAGATGACACAGTTATCTGATGGTACCTATCGTTATTATGTGATTATAGATAATCCCAAGACAGAGATGTATCATTGCCGTATTTTTGCGGTGGAAAATGATATTGCGTTTGCGGATAATGACAAGATGATGCCATCATTAGGTATCTTCGATACGGATGTATCACTTGTGCCAAATCGAGTGGATAAATCGAAAGGTCTAATGAAAGGGCTTGTCATCAGTGGTGAAAGTTCTGAAGATCATATCAACTTGAAATTTGTTGTGGAATGGCGTGATCAAGCAAATAAACAAGTTGTCAAACAATATATACAAAAAGAGTTGAAATATGAGAAGTAAGAGGAGTTGGATACATGAAAGAAACAAATACAATTAAAAAATCGTTTATTGCCAGTTCCTTAACGACTTCTGCTGGTATCTTTATTACAAAGTTAATCGGTTTATTCTATATTGTCCCATTTAAAGCAATCGTTGGTCAGCAGGATATGATTTATTATTCTGCAGCGTTTGACTATTATACGATTCTATTACAAATCTGTAGTGCGGGTATCCCGTTTGCTTTAGCAGCACTCGTCGCAAAGTATCTTTCTAAAAATGACTATAAGACGGTTGTGTTAGTACGTATCTTAGCGACAAGTTTATTAATGCTTTCTGGTTTTGTGATGGCTATGTTATTCATTGGCTTTTCAGGTCCTTTAGCAGCTCGAGCATTAGGTGGTACATCCTACTCGACGAATGAACTTGCGGCGATGCAGAACTCGTTTGTCATTCTTGCAATGGCGCTATTCTTAGTATCTGTCTTATACAGTTATCGTGGATATTATCAAGGTGCTAAGGAAATGCAACAGTATTCCTTATCACAGGTAATTGAACAATTTGTACGTGTAGGTTTCTTACTTGGTGCAGGTTGGTTTGTGGTATACATCCTTCATCTTCCAAAGATTGTGTATATCTATACAGCAGTTGGTGGTACTGGTGTCGGTGCGATGGTAGCCTTACTACAGTTTATGAATTTTGACCGCAAACACTTTAGGGATGTACAGGAAAAAGCCAAACTACAATCTACAAACTCAGTCGCAATTAAAGAACTCATTCATGAGTTTGTGATGTATGTAATTCCATTCCTATTAAGTTCTATCTTGGCAAACTCACAGGTACTCGTGAATACAAACTTCTTTGTGTCTGTGATGGAAGGCTTAGGTATGCAACATAGCCAAGCAACAATGTTATTGAGTATTATCCAGACAAACTGTGATAAGTTAACTTCCATCCCACAGGTTATCGGTAATGGTTTTGCGGCTGGTGCGGTTCCATTTATCACTGTTTCTTTGGTTCATGCGGATTGGAAGGGACTACGTAAGTCGCTAGAAGACTGTCTTGGTACAGTATTCTATATTGTCATTCCGGTCTGTGTATCGATGGCTGCTTTATCAGGTCCTATCTATTACATCATGTATGGCGCTAAGGAATTAGAATATGGGCAGGTAGCGTTATTCTGGTCTAGTATCTTAGCGTTTGGTACTACAGTAACACCTGTATTACTATCTATCTTATTATCTTTAAAGATGAGAAGACATACTTTGATTTACTTCTCAATTGGATTCTTGGTAAAGGTTGTGACATTCTATCCATGTTGTTATTTATTTGGATATTCAGGCGCAATTATCTCCAGTATTCTTTGTGAAATTACATTTATTGCGCTTAGTATTTATAAGATTCAAAAGACATATCCAGTACGTGTGAAGAATATGATCATTCGTTTAGTGAAGATTCTTATTTGTTGCTTTGCGATGAATGGTATCTATGTTATTGTACGTTGGATTGGCATTGATCCAACACAATACTCTCGTTTATTAGCGATTATATTCGTAGCTATCATTGGAACATTAGGAATGGGAGTATACTTTGCTAGTAGTGAATTATTCCGTCTACCTAAATCTATCTTCCATCGTGACTTACGTGGAATGTTCAATCGTATTCTACGTCGAGGTGCCTAAATGTTACGCCTAGATCGTATTCTAGCAAATGCACGTGTTGGCAGTCGTAGCGAAGTAAAAAAACTTGTCAAAGAGAAACGTGTTCGTGTCAATGGTGAAATCGCAAAGTCATCTGACATGCGTGTTGATGAAAATACAGCAGAGATTTTTGTGGATGATATTCCTGTGGTTTATGAAAAATATGTTTATTACATGTTAAATAAACCGGCTGGATATATCAGTGCTACAGAAGGAAAAAACTGTCCTACAGTTTTAGATTTAATTGCGGAAGACTATAAAGGCATGTTTCCATGTGGACGTTTAGACAAAGATACTGAAGGATTACTTATGATAACCAATGATGGTCCTTTGGCACATGAACTCTTATCACCAAAGAAACATGTTGAAAAAGAGTATTATGTAGAACATACACTGCCACTGACAGAAGAGGATATCGCAAAGATTGAATCTGGTGTTACATACAATGGTGTAAGTTATAAACCAGCAGTATATAAAAAAATCTCTGATACTTCTTGTACACTGATTATTCGAGAAGGGAAGTATCATGAGATTAAATTCATATTCAATTCTGTTGGTGATAAAGTTGTATATTTGAAACGTCTTCGTATGAAGAATCTTGTTTTAGATGAAACTTTAAAACCAGGTGAATATAGACCTCTTACCAAAGAGGAATTAGAAGATCTTAGATTAATTGCACGTTAACAGTCTCTGGTAATTGCCAGATGCCTGTGCGTGCATATTCGTTTAAAAAGTCAACGACTTGGTCGGTGATAGAGTTTGGTGTAGAAGACCCACTTGTGATTGCGATGCGCTTATGTCCATTAATCATGTCTGGAGTTAAATCTAGAACACTGTCAATGAGATAGGATTCTTGTATACCTGCGTGTTTGGCAATCTTGGCAAGTTGATTAGAGTTATTGGAACGTGCATCACCAACAACGATGAGTAAATCAACATCTTGTAGTTGTAGTACCGCTTCTTGTCGCTTGCTAGTAGCGTTACAGATTTCCTTTGCGACAATTGCGTCAGGGAAGAGTTTCTTACAATGTGCGATGATTTCTGCTGTATCTAACATGGAAAGTGTTGTTTGATTGGTAATAAGAATATTCTCAAGAGATACATTCTTTAATTCATCTACATCTTCAATAGATGTTACAAGATGAATCTTATCAGAGATACCAACAGTTCCTTCTGATTCAGGGTGATTCTTCTTGCCAATGTAGATGATATCACCAACTGCACTATGTTCCTTTACGAGGTTATGGGTGCGTATTACATCAGGACAAGTCGCATCAACACAGGTTAATCCTTTGGCTTTTGCAGCTGCGATTACATCATCACTAACACCATGAGCAGTAAAGATAACGATACCACTAGGAATTTCTTCTAACAGTTCCATGCGAGTCTTATTTTTATCCTCAACAAAGTTGATACCTAACTTGCGACAAGCATCAACTACAAATTGATTATGTACAATCATACCCAACATTGTGACAGGGGTATCTGGGTTTTCCTTGACAGTTTTTTTGGCAATGAGAATTGCGCGAACAACACCTTGGCAATACCCTCTAGGGATGACTTTTATGATTTCCATATCAGAGTCCTTTCAAACCGTAAATAAAATCGGTTATACTAATTATAGGTGATAAGATGAAAAAATTTGAAGATTTTAATCTAAAAGATACAACAATGGCCTTTATTGAGAAAAACCATTTCAAACAACCAACACCAATTCAAGAACAGGTGATTCCAGCTGCTTTACGTGGCAAAGATGTGATTGGTCTTTCTAGTACGGGTTCTGGTAAGACACATGCATACTTAATTCCAATCATGGAGAAGGTAGATCCTACTAAGGATGAAGCACAGGTTGTTATTACTGCACCTACACGTGAACTTGCGACACAGATTTATGAGATGGCGAAAGTCATGACTGAGATTGTGCCAGAAATACGTGTACGTTTATATGTTGGTGGACGTGAGAGAAGTAAGGATATTGAACAACTTGAAAAATCTCAACCACATATCGTTATCGGAACACCAGGTAGAATTAAGGACTTATTCTTAAATGGTGGCGCATTGCGTATCGATAAAGCAAATATGCTTGTGGTCGATGAAGCGGATATGACTCTAGAATATGGATTCTTAGATGAGATTGATGCCTTTGCGGGAAGACTAGGCGAACATTTACAGATGCTAGCATTCTCTGCTACAATGCCAGATCAGCTAAAGCCATTTATCAATAAGTACATGCATCATCCAATTACATATCAGATTGGTGAGAAGGTACGCTTTAATCCAGATATTAAACACGTGCTAGTACCTTGTTATCATCATAGTTATGCAGAGACAATTTTATCAATCCTACCAGGCTTTCAGCCTTATGTATGTTTGATCTTCGCTAATACACGTCAAGAAGCGTCTGCGATTGCGGAAGAGCTTCGTAAGAATAAAGTGTCTGTGAGTGAAATTCACGGTGACCTTACAAGCCGTAAGAGAAAGCAAGCCATGAAGAGTATCGCTAATGCAGAACATACATACGTTGTGGCTACTGACTTAGCTGCGCGTGGTATCGATATTGGAGAAGTAACACATGTTATCTCCTGTGGATTTCCAGAAGACTTAGAATACTATATTCATCGTGCAGGAAGAACAGGTAGAGCAGGTTCTACAGGTACATGTTATGCCTTGTATCAAGAAAGTGATGATCAAGCAATTCGTTCCTTACAAAAGCGTGGCATTAAGTTTGATCATGCCCGTCATCGTACAACGGGATGGCAGACATTGCATCCATACGGACAAAGACGTCTTAAGACAGATGATGAGCTAGAGAACAAGATAGCCATGATTATGACGAAGAAGAATACAAAGGTTAAGCCAGGCTACAAGAAGAAACGTGCAGCCGCAATTGATCGTGTACATCGTCAGAAGAAACGCGAAATGATTCGTAGTAAAATCCGTGAAGAAAAGAAGGCTATGTACAAAGAACGTGCAAGAAAAGATAGAGAAGGACTTTCATAAGTCTTTCTTTTTTTGACTAAAATAAAAAAATCGACTGTAGTCGATTTAGCAGTGACGCGTACGGGATTCGAACCCGTGAATGCCGCCTTGAGAGGGCGGTGTGTTAAGCCGCTTCACCAACGCGCCGTTATTGAAGCTTGCTAATAGATTATACTAAATGAGAATCGATACTTCAATAAAAAGTTTTGGAAAATGCTTGTTGGAAGGGGCGAGTAATCAATAGATATATATGATATACTAACTAATGCAAATATGTTTGTGTAAAGGAGTGGTTCTATGTGTGGAATAGTAGGATTTGTAGATAAAAAAACACAGAGTGAAAAAGCAGTGATTATTAAGGACATGATGGATGCGATTATCCACCGTGGTCCAAATAGCGCTGGTCAATATATTGATGATGATGCGGCTTTAGGTTTTCGTCGTTTGAGTATTATCGACTTGGAAGGTGGTAGTCAGCCATTATATAACGAAGATAAAACAAAAGTTTTAACTTTCAATGGTGAGATTTATAACTATCAGTCTATCCGTAAGGAACTAGTTGAAAAGGGGTATCACTTTAAAACGAATACTGACTCTGAAGTGTTGATCCATGGTTACCAAGAGTATGGTGTAGCACTTTTACAAAAGTTGCGTGGTATGTTTGCCTTCGTTATCTGGGATACAGAGAAGAAGGAATTGTTTGGTGCTCGTGACCACTTCGGGATTAAGCCATTCTATTACTACAATACAGATGAAGTATTTATGTATGGTTCTGAAATCAAGTCTTTCTTACACCATCCATCCTTTAAAAAGGAATTGAATAAGGAAGCATTAAAACCATATTTAACATTCCAATATCCAGCAATCAAAGAGTGTTTCTTTAAGAATGTATATCGTTTACCAGAAGGACATTATTTCATCTTGAAGGATGGTAAGTTAGATATTCAACAGTATTGGGACCTACATCAAGAAGAAAAGGATATGACTCTAGAAGAGGCTGTAAACTTTATTGATGAAACCGTACAGGAGTCTGTCGCTACACATAAGATTGCGGATGTAGAAGTGGGTTCGTTTTTATCCTCTGGTGTAGACTCTAGTTTGGTTGCGTCTATCTTGAAACCTGCGAAGACTTACTCTGTTGGTTTTGGAACATCGTACAATGAGTCTACAGAAGCAAAAGCTTTAACAGATATTTTAGGATTACACAATACGTCTCGTACATTAACAGGTGAGGAAGCGTTCCAATACTTCCCACAGATTCAATATTACTTAGATGAACCAGATTCAAACCCATCAGTAGTTCCGCTGTTCTTCTTATCAGAACTCGCTGCTCGCGATGTGAAGGTTGTTATGAGTGGAGAGGGTGCAGATGAGTTATTTGCTGGTTATATTGATTATGGTTGGCATTCCAACTCTATGACTGTTCGTAAGCTTGGTGAAGCTCTTAAGAAGTTATCCCAAAGTAAGCGTCATAAGTTATCTGAGTACTTAAAGAAGTTGCCTAACTTCCCAGGCAAGTTACATTTATTAAAGGCCGTACAACCAGCTGAAGAATACTTTATTGGACAAGCACTTGTGTTTACAGAAGAGGAAGCAACAGCGATTGTAAAACCTGAATATCGTAAGTCACCATCTGTGAAAGAGATCGTGATGGATAAGTATGCGAAGGTTAAGAACTTATCTGAAATCAAGAAGATGCAGTATTTAGATATGCATCAATGGATGCCTGGAGATATCTTGTTGAAGGCTGATAAGATGTCTATGGCACACTCTCTTGAGTTGCGTGTTCCGTTATTAGATAAAAAGATGATGGAATGCGCTGAGGTAATTCCTACAAAGTATTTATTCAATGAGCACAATACGAAGTATGCTTTCCGCCAAGCTGCGTTCCGTCATATTCCTAAGGAGTGGGCTGCACGTCCTAAGCTTGGTTTCCCAGTTCCTATTAAAGACTGGTTACGTACTGAGAAGTTCTATCAGATTGTACGTGAAGAATTATCAAAAGACTTCGTTGGTGAATTCTTTGACCAAAAGGCAGTGTTACAACTATTAGACGACAACTTCCAAGGTAAAGTGGATGCTCGTCGTAAGATTTGGACACTTTATACATTTATCACTTGGTATGATGTATACTTCATCCAAGGTGGTAATAAACCTCAGGTTGCTTAATCGACGCAGATGCGTCGATTTTTAAAAGGAGATATGCATGCAGGTTTTTCAAAAGAAAAATATAAAGTGGGTTATTGTACTGGTTTGTATCAGTATCTTCGTATATTTGATGCAAGCAGTATGGGGTAGTCATGTATTACCGATTGATACTTCTGTCTATAATTTTGCAATAAAGCATTTTATATCAGATACCTTAACCCCAATTATGATAGTTATTACACAGTTTGGTGGTACTATTTTGATGATTGTTTGGGCTATCGCTTCATTAGTTCTCATTACAAATAAAAGAATCGCAGTCAGTGTTGTATCAAACTTGGTATTGATTGCACTACTAAATAACATACTAAAATTGATCGTACGTCGTGCTCGTCCTACTGGATTTCGTTTGATTACGGAAACGGGATATAGTTTTCCATCAGGCCATTCTATGGTAAGTATGGCATTCTATGGATATCTAATCTATTTGATTTATAAAAATGTCCGAAATAAAAAATTGCGTTGGACTTTGATGACATGTTTTAGTCTATTGATTATCATTATTGGTTTGAGCCGTATTTATTTGGGTGTGCATTATACATCTGACGTATTTGCGGGATTCTTATTTTCACTTGGATACTTGGTTGTTTATATCAAGTTGACGGATCCAATTGTATTTCAAAAGAAATAAGTAAAAACAGAGAAGCTATTTTTGGCTTCTCTGTTCTTCTATAATCTTTTCGATTTCTTCAATCAATGCTTGTTTAATTTCTGCTTGTGGAACAGTGCGGATTACTTTTCCTTTACGGAAGAGAATACCGGATTTTGAACCACCCGCAATACCAATATCGGCACGGCTAGCTTCTTGCATACCATTGACAGGACAGCCCATGACTGCGACTGTGATATTCGCTTTGATACTGTGGAGATAATCCTCCATCTCTTTGACAAGTGGAATCATATCATACTGGATTCTTCCGCATGTAGGACACGCGACTAAATCAGGTACATCTTCAATCAAACGGAAACTACGTAGTAATGCTTTTCCGATAATCAATTCATCCTTTGGAGGACCAGATACAGAAATACGAATTGTATCACCAATTCCTTCATGTAAGAGCACACCTAAGGCGGCAGAAGACTTTACAGCAGAATCCGCAAATCCACCCGCTTCTGTAACACCTAAATGAAGAGGGTAGTTAAATGTCTTTGCGGCAAGTTCATATGCGTCAATCGTAAGTTCTACATTCGAAGATTTAAATGATAGACAGATATCATAGAAATCCATGCTCTCTAGAATATCAACGTGACGTTGAGCACTTTCGACAAGAGCTTCTGCACATGGGCCACCATATTTTTCTAATAGTTCTCTTTCTAAAGAACCAGCGTTAATACCAATACGAATTGGTACATTTTTTTCTTTACATTTGGCAACGACAGCTTCTGTATTCTTACGAGAACCGATGTTACCAGGGTTGATACGAATTGCGTCAATACCACCATCTAGACAGATGAGGGCGAGTAAATAGTTAAAGTGTATATCTGCGATTAGAGGAATATTAATGCGTGCTTTAATTGCTGGAATAGCACGAGCATCTTCTTCATCTAATACGGCTGTTCTGACAAGTTCGCAGCCATTTGCGGCTAGTTCGTTGATTTGCGCGACTGAGCGCTCTACATCCTTTGCAGGGACATTTGTCATGGATTGTAAGATACATTTATTTTGCCCACCAATTTGGACATTTCCTACAAATAAAGCACGTGTTTCAGTACGTTTCATTATTTTTCTCCTTTATGAGTACTATTATCCCACGATTATAAAATTTTATCGAGTTTTTCATCTCATAAAACCATAAAGCACTTGGAATTGATTTATGAATATGATATACTCATCATGCAAAATCTTAGGAGGATTATTAACAATGGCAAGAGAGAATGTAATCTTGGTATGCACAGAATGTGGTGAAGAAAACTACATCACTACAAGAAATAAGCGTAAGCACCCAGAAAAGTTGGAAGTTAAGAAGTACTGTCCACGTTTACGCAAAATGACATTGCATAAGGAGAAGAAATAACCTTTGTTGGTTATTTTTTTATATTTTGTATGAGATTAGATATATTACCAATTGGTCAATTTGAAGAGAATTCTTATGTACTACATGATAATGGTCATGTGCTCTTTGTTGATCCAGGAAGATATTACAAGAAGATTATGGAGTGTGTTGGCAAAGATGAAGTTGTTGATGGTATTGTTTTGACACATGGACATTCTGATCATACGGGGGCTGTGGATGATTTGTGTGATGTATACAACTGTCCTGTTTTTATGGATCATCATGATTTACCACTTGTATTACCAAGTAACGCCGGACATTATGGCTATAGTGCACCTGTATATGCGCCAATACATGATTTAAATGAGAAACAAATTAAGATTGGAACATTTTCTTTAGAAATTCATCATACACCTGGCCATACGGATGGTAGTATCTGTGTTCGCTATAAGAATATTCTTTTTACAGGCGACACGCTATTTGCGTCTAGTTGTGGTAGAACAGATTTATATTCTGGTAGTGATGAGAAGATGCGTGATACACTGGATTATCTCAAGACACTTCCACATGATTTACAAATTTACCCAGGGCATGGACCTGCAAGTACAATAGGAATTGAAGTTCGTAATAATCCCTATATGATTTCTTACTTTTAGAATAAATCAAAGTTGTTTTATCTTAGTTTCGTGTAGAATAGAAGTGAGGAAGTAATATGAAGAAATTTTTGATTGGTTTATATTTGAGTTCGGTATTACTGGTAGGTTGTCATCAAGACAAATCAAGCTACGTAGCGAAGGAAGATCAGATTTCGATTTCTACAACTGATTTTAAAGATGCAGATGCACAAAAATTGGTGGAGTCTGTACTAAAGAAGCAGTTTCCACAGTATGAATGTACTGTCACCCAGACAATTATAAAGGGTAACAATGTTTATGGTATATACACGTATCAGAAAAATGGACGTACAATGACCCAACAGGTCTCTCTCTATACGGTTTCCATCAATAAGAATGACCATGATGATATTATCTACTTGCAGAGCTCTTTTGGGGCTGTTGATCATCGTATTACACAGATGATTGAGGAGAAGACAATACCTACTGATAATACTGTTGAAAAACCGAAGGATGAAAAAGAAAAGGAATTTGATTTACCAACAACGGTCGATGATCCAGATTCTGCCACGAGTAAACAGGCAACGGAGATTCAAAATTCTGGAGGACTTTACATTGTGCGTTTCTATCTTAATGCAGGAAGTCTAAGAATCTATGGTAAGCATACAGGTCAAGGTACTTTTGTGGCAAAACTATATGATTTAGAACAGAACCTTATTGCGGAAATGGTAAATATTGAAGGATATGGAGAATATGATCAAACGACACAGACGCCTCCAGGTTACTATTATCTGATTGTACAGAAGTCGGATGGAAAATTCGATTTAAACTATGAATACTAATGTTCGAGAAAATCGAACATTTTTTTATGGAGTTTTCGTATTTTTAGTGAATACAAAAGTGTGAGGACTACTATGGAAGAACGATTGATTGAGTGTTTAAAAATAGCGATGGAGTTTCATGTGACCGATATCCATTTTCATCTAAAAACATATCCTAAGGAAAGTTTGAGTATCGAGATGAAGATTGAACAGGATGTTAAGCAAATGGTCCCAAAAGAAGATGATATTCGTTTATTTCGTTATTTGATGTATAAAGCAAATCTAGACTTATCAGATATCCACCATCCACAAACGGGAAGATTTGAGATGGAAATCGATGGGCAACCAGTATCTTTACGCTTTGCGCTAGTTTCAAGTTATCACAATACATCAGGTGTGCTACGTATTCTGAATCAGCATTCACCTCTACATATTGAAGATTTAACAGTTGATTATGATACTTCGATATGGCTAAGGAATATTACAAAACATACATCAGGGCTTTTTATATTTTCTGGACCAACAGGTTCTGGTAAGACAACAACGTTATATACCATTCTCAATGAAACTAAGGGAAAGAAGATATTTACTCTGGAAGATCCGGTTGAGGTGTATCACGAAAACTATGTGCAAATACAGATCAATGACCACCAACATTTATCTTATGACGAGGGTATTAAACAACTCATGAGACATGATCCGGATATCATCATGATTGGAGAAATTCGTGATAGTCAAGCCGCCTTAATGGCAGTGCGCAGTGCACTAACAGGGCATTTGGTGGTGACGAGTTTACATAGTCAAAATTGTATGTCTGCGATTGATCGTCTATTAGATTTAGGGGTGGATATGTATCAATTGAAAGATGTGCTGATAGGCATTTCTAATCAACGCTTATTCAATTTGGGAGCTGGAAAACGCTCGGGTGTGTATGAATATATGAACCGGAAGGAGGTGGCTTATGCCTTGGAACATCGATGTGTTTCCGAAACGTTTATCACACTCCAAAAACAATTACAAAATGCAGTTAAGAAGGGATATATTGCGTCGGATTGTCTTGAGGAATACACGCTTTGATAAACTAGAATGCCAAGGAATTGTAAGTTTGATGGAAAATGGGTTTAGTTTTACCGATACATTACAAATTTTGAAGACAAAAAGAAATCAACAGCATATTAAGCATGTATTAGAAAAACTTGAACAAGGACAGACGTTTAAAGATGCATTTTCTTCACTATTACCGGTTTGTTATAGAAAGTACTTTGATAACTTTATTCGTTATCTGCCAGTACTTGATAGTATGCGGATTTCAATTGAACTTGCAAGCCATGAAGAACAAACAAAGCTTAAGATGATGAAGGATATGATCTATCCGATTGTCATGTTATTTGTGATGTTTTTTGGAATGTATTTGTTTAATGGTTTTGTCTTTCCACAGATGATTACATTAATGACTAGTTTTGAGGTGAATGTCACAAGTTACTACTTCTTACGAGGATTAATACAACTATTATCGTGGCTAGCGACTTTTGTAATTGTTATAGGAATCTTATTGTGGATTGTGTTTCAACATCCACAAAGAAAGTGTTGGTTATATCGTTTGCTTGTAAAGTACGTGCCAGATTCACTTTTGGTTCAAAAGGCATCTGCAGAATTTGCAAGATACTTCCTTGAATGTGTTAGGGTACGTATTCCAACGATACAAACAATGAAAATTTTGTTGGATATGAAAGAGAAACCTTTGGTGTGTTTAATAGCAGAAGAGTTGAACGAATCTTTATGTAAAGGCGAATCATTTGAAAATACATTACATACACCATATGTAGAACATGCATTACAACAATTCTTTCAAATTGCCTTACATGGTTCAAACTGTGAGAAGATGCTAGAAGGATATCTAGTGATGAACCAACAACGACATATCAAACAAGTACGTATCTTTACGCGTAGCGTACAACTATCTTGTTATGGAACGATAGGATTAATACTGCTTGTGATTTATCAGATACTAATGTTACCAATGCAGATGTTACAGAATATCTAGGAGGTGAGCGATGAATAAAAAAGGATTTACATTACTGGAGATGACGATTGTTATTTTAATTATTTCAATACTGTTTTTATTAGTAATACCAAATATTAAAAAGACACTAACGATTGTAAACGATAAAGGTTGTAAGGCATTGGAGAAGATTGCGGACTCTGCGATTATCCAGTATAAACTAGAATACGATAGTTATCCTGGAAGTGTGAGTGATTTAGTGAATGCTGGATTATTAACAGAACAGCAGATTACCTGTGATGGCGAGAAGAGTCTTGTAATCAGTGATGGACATGCGTATATCGAATAAAGGTTTTAGCTTACTAGAAATGTGTGTACTTCTTTTTGTGATATCGGTATTTATGATGTTATTACCGACGAGCATACATTTACCAGATACTGAATATTATGCATTTGTGGATAAATATCTATATTTACAAAGTACCGCAATGAAACAAGCAAAAAGTATATCTTTTGAAGAATATAATGTACGTTTTAATCAAAAGGGAAATGTGAATCAAGCGAAAACAATCTATTTTAAAAATGAACATACAATCATTGTAGAACTTGGTGGTGGTAGACTTGCAATTCAATAAAAAGGGATTATTTACTATGGAAGCATTTGTTAGTTTAAGTATCACATTATTGTTGGTTGGTTTACTTACAAGTATCATACAAGCAAATTACGCACAGCATACTGTATTTGAAAGAAAGATACGTGAGATGGAAGAGTCATTGTTGGAAGCGATGAATGATATAGAAGGGTGTTTACAAGCATGTCAAATAGAAGAGGGTTCGCACTCATCGAAATCTTAATTTGTATTTTAATAGTATGTATCTGCATTCCAATGACAGTACAAGTTATCTCTATAACACGTAATGTCTTTAAAGATAGAACACCATTACAAGATCAGATTGCGCTAGTGCAATTACGGCATTATCTAGCAGTAGCGTATGACATTGAATTACAACCAACTATGATTTCATTTCAAAGACAACATGAAGAAATGAGATTACGTCTTGTGAATCAGAATCTTATCATACAGCCAGGTACACAAATATTCTTAATGGATATAGAGAGTGCAATGTTTTACTTAGAAAATGATAGCGTGATTCTACGGTATGTTAGAGAGAACCAAGAATATGAAGTATTCTTATGTAAACAATAAAGGTTTTATCAGTGCATATTTTCTCGTTATCTTTCTATATGTAATAACACTTGTGACAGTACTGAGTGCCAATTTGAATTACCAAGCAAAAACACTAGAGAACTTAGATATAATCTATGCCTATCAACAAGAAGAACTTTCAGCGATTGCTCTATTAAAAAAAGAATTATGTACTGAAATGAATTTAGAAGATAAATATCAAATCAGAGATAGATATATTTATATCCAACTGACAAATGAGATAGTTATTGTGGAATATGATCCAGATAAAAAAGTTGTGTTAGATTATGAGGTCACTCGATAAAGCGATGTTTTTTCAGATTCTTCATAATTAAGAGTGTTATAAGATAGTCTTTTTGTTTATAATGAAACTACTGGAGGCGAGTTTCATGGAGAAAGTAAGATTTATTGGCAGTAAAAGAAGAACAAATACTCCTATTAGCTATCGTCAGCGTGTTGTGCAGTATCGTCATAGACCGTTTCAACAACATGTAATTTATAAAAGTGAGAAATTATCTAAGTCAGAATCAGTTATGAATCAATTGATTCCTCAGAAGTTTGTTGAAGATATCAAATTAGATGAGAATCTTGATAAAGCAAAAGCTGTACTTGGCAATGTAGGTGGAAAGATGAAATCTTTCTTATCAGATGCTGGAAATAAAGCAAAAGAATCTTCTAAGCATGCATGGCAACTATTACAGGAAAAATATGTATCGCTAAAAGATGATTTTCAAAAGAAAAAAGAAGACCGTTTAGAAAAACAGAAGACACTACAAGTTTCGAAAACAGAAGAAGCGGATAGAAAACAATCGACTGTAGAAGAAAAGTCTAAGCCCATCAAGATGACGCGTAAAGAAAGATTGATTGCGGAAGCAGATAGAGATATTAGTACTGCAAAGACAGACTTCTTAACAAGACTGTTATTCCCAGCGTATGCGATTGATCGTCTTGCGAAAAATCACGATGACTTTATGATGTTCATAGGTGTTGCGATTCGTAATTCAATCCATTGGATTGCGTTTGCGTATTTCTTATCTGCAATGCTTGCTAGTTATATTAATCTTTCACCTTTTGGATTTACTAGAATGAACTTTAGTGACACATTTATCATGTCTTTAAAACTAGCATTCTTATTCATCTTATTTGAAGGAATCTATTTGGTAATTAGTGGCTATATCGCAAATATCAAGGTATCTTATAACTATCGTCATCAACTTGCGTCATTAACTTCTATCGCAAGTTTACTTCCAACAGTGATGTATATTCTTGCGATTCTATTGTTATCGAAGTCTATGTCAGTAGGATTCTTACTAGGAACTCTTGGTATGGTGGCTGGTGTATATCTACGTATTCAGGCATATATTAAGTCTGCACCATTTGCGACAAGTGCACAGATGATTGTTCTGATGATAGTAGTCACTGGATTTATTTGTACTGCATACTTCTATATTCCACTTACAATGCAAAGCACAGTGGAGATGCTAAAAACATTATTAAATATCTAAGAAGGAGAAATCCTTCTTTCTTTTTACTGGTAAGTGTAAGTAAAGTGGTATATACTAAAGAAGATAAAACTCAGGGCAGGGTGCAATTCCCGACCGGCGGTATACCCCGCGAACCGAAAGGTTGAATCGGTGCAATTCCGATGGCGACAGTATAGTCTGGATGGAAGAGTAAACAGTTTTTTCATCATCAATTTTTACCCGAGGTGTTATCTTAGATAGCCTCTTTTATTTTGAGGCAAGGAGATGAAACCATGTCAGGAAGTAAGAAAGTTTTAACAACAAAATTTATTGCGAATGTAGCGGTCCTCAGTGCGGTAGCGTTTGTGCTGATGCTATTTGATTTTCCGTTACTATTTATCGCGCCTAACTTTTACAAGTTAGATTTTAGTGAAGTCAGTGTATTGATTGGTGGATTTGCGTTTGGGCCATGGGCAGCAGTTCTGATTGAAGCAATCAAAATCATCTTGAAATTATTATTTAAGCCTACACAGACGATGTTTGTAGGTGAACTTGCAAACTTCATTATCGGTGTTGCATTCACTGTGCCAGCTGCGATTGTTTACCGTAAGCATAAGTCTAAGAGAAATGCTTTAATTGGTATGGTAGTGGGTACACTTGTAATGGCTGCTGTTGGTATTCTAGCGAATTATTTTGTGCTATTACCGTTCTATTCAACACTATATGGAATGCCTATTGATGCGTTTGTTAAGATGGGTGCAGCAATTTTCCCATTTATTAAGAGTGTATGGGGATTGCTCTTTGTTTGTGTATTACCATTTAACTTAATCAAGGGCTTTGTTGTAAGTGTCATCACTAGACTACTGTACAAGCGTATCTCAGGTTTTTTGCATTAATTTGAAAATTCAGTGAAAAGGCGTAATAACACGCCTTTTTTCGTGTGTAAATGATAAAAATGTCCAAGCGAGTAAGTGAAATAAATATGGATATGGTATAATATTTCTGTTTATTGGGAGATGTACATATGGCTGAATTATCACGTATTAAGAAATATAAAGATTTGCGCGAGAAAATTGCGCAAGATTTAGATAGTAACGACGTAACAACAACCAAGGAATTATCTCGTTTTCAAAAGAGATTGAATCAGATTGATGCGAATAATTTCCACAGAAGTGGAGATTATACAGAGAGTGCTAACGAAGGTGTTCACCGCCGTGTAAGTGCTCCAATCAAAGATGTAGAACCTGCTAAACCAGTGATTTCTGAACCAGTCACTTCTTTTGAACATGAAGAACCAGCACCAACATTGGCAAACTTTGAGGCTGGTGCTTTTACGACTGTAAATGACTTAGTGGGATATGACAATGACTATCTAGATCAGTATATTCGTGAAGTTAAACAATATAATATCGAACAGGGAAACTCTTCTTTAGAAAATACATCCATGGATATCTTACGTAAGATAAAGGGTGATTCTATTGCGAATAAGAAGATTCAGGAAGCACGTAAAGCACCTGTTAAAAAGCCATATTCTAATAGTACAGGTACAACTGACATTCCATTTATGTCATCAAACAAACAACGTACATCTCAACCTGCAAAACCTGTAACTCCATCAAAGCAGGATAATCTGTTTGATGTACCTTATACAGGTGATAACAACCATATTAATGATCCGATGAGTCTTACAAAAGAAGACATCATGGCGGAAGTAAAGAATCTAATGAACGAGAAGAGATCTAATCCAGAAAATTCTCTTCCTGAGATTCCAGCTTTTACACCACGTGTTAGTCATATGGATTCTAGAGACTATATGAGTCAGAATATAACTAGTTTTCCACCGCTTGAAAATACTGCGCAGTTTAGTGATGCATTTGGTGATTTAATGAATCCACAAGAACCACGTAGTGAGCAGCAAATAAGTAAGACAACTAATAATGATGATGCGTTTGCGATGTTTCCAAGAAAGACGGAGAATTATGAAAGTACAAATCAACGTCTATTGAATGAAACAACGCAGATGCGTGTTCAATTGGATAACTATGAAGCAAATCTAACAGATGTAAATGAGAAGATGCAGTATACAAACCATGTGCTAAATATTGTGGTTGTTGTGCTAATTCTATTGCTTGTAATCTTATTATTACTAGCAGTTTATGGCATTGTAATGAATAGTGGTAGGGCATAAGATGAAGATAAATATTGCGATTGACGGACCTGGAGCAGCTGGAAAAAGTACCATTGCTAAGTGTCTAGCAAAGAAATTAAATTATGTACATTTAGATACGGGTGCGATGTATCGTAGTACAGCATATAAGGCTTTACAAAATCATATTTGTTTAGAAGATGAAGAAGCTGTTTGTAAAATGTTAGAACATACAAAGATTCAATTATTGATAGATGGCTCTATCTTGTTGGATGGAGAAGATGTATCTGATAAAATTCGTACGAATGAGATAAGCCTGGCAGCTAGTCTTGTATCTAAGTTGGCCAATGTACGTCGTATGCTTGTTGCACGCCAACAAGAAATGGCAAAAGAGAAGGGCTTTATTATGGATGGCCGTGATATTGGAACTGTAGTTTTAAAAGATGCAGAAGTGAAGATTTATATGACAGCTACGCCAATGGCCCGTGCAAAGCGTAGATATGATCAGAATATCGCTAAGAATATTCCGACTGGAAGTATTGAAGAAATAGCGAAGGAAATCGCAGAACGCGATTTACAAGATATGACACGTGCTAATTCGCCACTCAAAAAAGCAGATGATGCGGTTGAAATTGACACAAGTGATATGTCAATCGAAGAAGTAACAGAACGTATCTATGATCTTGCTAAGCCTTTTATTGAAAAGGAGGTTTTGTAATGCATAGTGGAGTAATCGCAATTGTTGGTCGTCCGAATGTTGGAAAATCAACAATTTTTAATCGTATTGCGGGTTCTCGTGTATCTATTGTGGAAGATTTTCCTGGTGTAACACGTGACCGTATTTATACGACTGGTGAATGGACTGGAAAGAAGTTCCAGCTGATTGATACAGGTGGTATCCAATTAGCAGATCAACCTTATCAAGAAGAAATCCGTGCCCAGGTACAGATTGCAATGAATGAAGCGGATGTTATCCTTTTTGTTGTAAATGGTAAGATGGGTTTGACAGATGATGATTCTTATATTGCAGGAATCTTGCAGAAACAGACAAAACCGGTTGTACTTGCCGTAAATATGATTGATGATTCAACTCGTATGATGAATATCTATGAGTTCTATAACCTTGGTTTAGGTGATCCAATTGCTGTATCTGGTGTACATGGTATTGGTATTGGTGATGTTTTGGATGAATGCTTACGCTTGATGCCTGAAGAGGATAAAGAAGACAAGCACACAGGTATTCATATCGCTGTCATTGGTGAACCAAATGTTGGCAAATCATCACTTGTTAATGCTATTTTAAAGGAAAAACGTTCTATTGTTTCTAACGTACAAGGTACGACGCGTGATGCGGTAGATACACCATTTGTTTATGAAGGCAAACCGTATGTTATCGTTGATACAGCAGGTATTCGTAAACGTGGTAAGGTATATGAATCTGTTGAAAAATATTCTGTATTAAGAGCGATGACAGCGATTGAACGTTGTGATGTTGCTTTATTTGTTATCGATGGGGAAGCAGGTATCCGTGAACAAGATAAACACGTTGCGGGGTATGCTTGTGAAGCAGGGAAACCAATTGTTATTGTTGTCAATAAGTGGGATGCAGTTGAGAAGGATGATAAGACAATGAATGCGTTTATCGAACGTATTCGGATTGAATTTGCGTATCTAAGTTATGCGCCTATTGTATTTGTAAGTGCTCTGACACATCAAAGAGTAGATACAATTATTCCAGTCGTTGATCAAGTATATGAAAATTCTTGCCGTCGTATCGCTACAAATATTCTCAATGAGGTAATTACAGATACACAGATTACAACACCAGCTCCAGCTCGTAATGGAAAACGTTTCCGTGTATACTACGGTACACAGGTATCAATTCAACCACCAACATTTGTACTTTCCTGTAATGATCCACGACTCATGCACTTTACGTATGAACGATTCTTAGAGAATTCATTACGTCAAGCATTTGATTTTAGTGGTACACCAATTCGTATTGTTGTTAGAAAGAAGGTATCCGAATGAAAATATGTGTATTAGGAACAGGTAGCTGGGGTACAGCTCTAGCGCAGGTTTTGGCAGATAATCAACAAGAAGTTATCATGTGGGGTATTGATCCACGTGAAGTTGAAGATATCGAAGTGAATCATCATAATACAAAGTTTTTTGAAACGGAAATCAATCATAACATTCATGCAAGTACAGATTTATCTGTTGTAGCAGATGCGGATGTAGTGTTAGCAGCAGTTCCAACAATGGCACTCGAAGAAGTACTTACAAAAGCTAGTCAACATCTAACAAAGCCAGCGATTATAATCAATGTAGCAAAAGGATTTCATCCTGTTACACATGAACGCTTGAGTGTTGTGATTTCTAAGATTGTCCCACAAGAAAAGTGTAAGGCTATCGTATCATTGATTGGCCCATCCCATGCTGAAGAAGTTATTCTACGTTTGATGACTTCTGTTAATGCGGTAAGCGATAATGAAGAAGCAGCTAAGACGGTACAGCACTTATTTTCCAACCAATATTTCCGTGTATACCGTAATGCGGATGTGATTGGTGCAGAAATTGGTGTTGCGATTAAGAATGTCATGGCGATTGCTAGTGGTATCTTAGAAGGTAGTGGACAGGGTGATAATGCAAGAGCTGGTCTTATGACACGTGGTCTTGCGGAAATGACTCGTTATGGTGTTGCCTTAGGTGGTAAACAAGAAACATATCTTGGACTTGATGGAGTAGGCGACTTGATTGTTACATGTACATCACGTCATTCCCGTAACTTTATGGCTGGATATCAGATTGGTTTAGATCAGGGTGCGAAGAAGTTCTGGGAAGAAAATAAAAAGACGGTAGAAGGTGTATTTGCATGTAAAGTTGTTTATGAAGAAGCGAAGAAACGTAACATTTCAATGCCTATCACAAATGAAGTATATGCAGTACTTTATGAAGGAAAAGTACCATTAGATGCAATGAAAGATCTAATGGCAAGAGATTTAAAGGCAGAATAGTATATTGGACATCTATATAGATGTCCTTATTTATTATCAAAAATCATACAAAATGAAAAAAATACACCGTTTTATTTTGTTATCATTTCTTATTTGAGGTGATTAATATAAGTAGTAAAATTGTGATATTTCTGATTTATATTTATAATTATGATGGAACTTGTGGGGTATATGATTAGGAGGTCATGTTTAATGCTTAACTTTAAAAAGATACTTATGAGTATTTTGGGCTTGTTGATGATTACTACTTTAGTTGGCTGTAATCCAACTGACAGTAAGAATGCAAATAAGCAAGCAGCAGATGAAGAAAAGATTGATAAGGTTCTTCAAGGCTTTGAAAGAATGAAGACAGGTGAAATACATATCGTTAATACAGAAGACGGTAAACATTCTACTCCATTGCCAGGTGAACCAGCTTCGTATCACAATGAAAAAGAATTTACGGGTACATTTTACCTAAGACAAGATCTTATTTTAGGTAAATTTAAGAATGAAGCTGGTGTTGTTTATGATTATTATTATGAAGATGGTGAGTTATATTACAAATTAGAAACTCAATCGCAATGGAAACGCAAGAAATACGATACAGATAAACAAGAAAGACCAGTTGGAATCCAGCGTGATGCAATTTCATATTTCAGAACAATAAAAGATCAATTTACAATTACAGAAGATAAAGAAACTATCACAATACATTATCAAAATTCTGATATAGATTTCTTGAGTCAAAATTCAGATTTATTTGCTACATCAGCAAATAATCGCTTTCATTTTTTTCCTGATGATAAAAGTGCAGAATTAAACATTGACTTAACAGTATCGAAAAAAGACTGTACACCATTATCAGTTACGTTTACATGTTCTAGACGTTCATATTCATCTTCAAAGGAGAAAATGGTTAGTCAAGTGACGTATTCTAATATTAACTCTGGAATTCATGTAGAAGCTCCTAGTGGAGTTGAAAATGCAATTTCGGATGAGGGGGAACTAAAATGAAACATATAAGAACTATCTTTTTGACATTCCTTACGGTTGTTTTAGCTGTTACTGTTTCTGCTTGTCGAAAACCAGAGGACTCTGCAGCAGAAACATCTACAGAACATGTGGCTGAAGATGTTATGAATTTTGCAACAATTCTTCATGATGCAAAAAGTTTAAAATATGAGAGTTCTTATTATACTAAGAACCTACAAAAATTCAGACAAACAAGACAGTATGGTTTTGCAATGTTTGGTAGACAAGGGGAAATTATATTTGAACCACAAACATATTATGAGCAATTCTATCGTCACTTTGCTGATTATGATGAAAGTAAAGGTTATAAGGATAGCATTGATGAAAGCCTTCTTAGGGTTACGGAACCGGCCTATTATCGATATAGACTGTTTTACTATTCTCCTAGCAAAGGGGTTAGCTACGCCAGTTATATCAATGATAGAAGGGATTTGGGATGGCAAAATATAAACAGCTGGAAAAAGTCCTTGGAAGGTATTTATGAAGAGAAAGATCCGGAGGTAGGACATAGTGATGAATTCTATAAGTTATGTAAAACATTTGCGGATCAGTTTACAAGGACAGAAGATGAACAATTTGTATTTCTAGACTTTAAAGGAGACGCAACAGATAACTATGATGTTGTCTCTGCATTTAGATCGACGTTCTTAGATAGTGGACTTTTTGAATCTGAAAAAGATAGTATAACATCTATCGATTTACAAATTCATCTTGTACTTGAAAAGATGGAAAATGGAGAGTTTAAACTCGTTCCTAGTGAAGTAAATATTTCAATTGACACACAATATGACAACAAGAAAACAAAAACAAAAATGTCTACTGAGGATAATTTCCAGCTATATATCAGTGGTATTAACCAAGTCAACGAGATTGTTGCACCAGACCCTGTAAAACAGCTTATGGCAGAGGGAAAGTAGTATACAGTGGCGAATGATAGATGTATTTCTATTATTCGCTTTTTATTTATAAAAAAAAGAACCTATATCGCTATAGATTCTTATTGTTTATTTTGCATCCTTTGCGGCAGTAGCGTCCGGATCATAATAACCAGCATCTGTACAGATGGTATCTGATTTCTTACCACTACTTGTCACAAAGTAACCACAAGCTTTGACTTTTCCTTTGAAATATTCTGGTAGACCTGCATACATGTTCGTCTTACTTGTTACTGAAGTGATATAGACATCATCCTGATATAAATCTGCATAGAATTTACCGTTTGCAGATGTTTGTAGGAAACTGTTGTATGCAAGGCAAGCACCAGATTTAGAAATGTTGTTATAGTTATCTTTGAGAGATATATTACGGCTACCAGAACATGTATCTTGAGTCAGCCAATTAATATACACAATTCCATTTGAAATAGAAGCGTTAAGTCCTGCTAAATAACTGCTATTGTTACGATAAGAACTTGCGTATTGTGTTGGTGTGTAATTTAAACCGCTTGATGATACTTGCGAAGTTATTGTCTTACCGCCATAACTTGAACCATCATTTGCAACGTGTGGATATGTACCATAAAGGTAAGTTACATCTTGTACATCACTTGGTTGAGATACACCTCCAATTGTATCTGGAGAGATATAGGATTCAATGTCTAGCATGTGACGATTGATTTGCCCAGGTGTATTCAGGTCTCGCCAAGTAGGGAAGTATGTCATCTCACCATCAATTGCTTGATCAAATCCATACCATACTGCATTGGTATATTGAGATGTACTCGCAATCATCCATTTATCTTTTGCGGCACCACTTGGAATTCCGTATTGCAAACCATCATTGCCCCAGTCGGTTGTGCCAGTCTTTGCATAGACTGGATAACCACTCTGTAATATTTGCATATGGTTATAATACTTGTTTTGATTAACATTATTTTCCATCAATTGGTCTACGAGGTAGGCACTACCGGACGAAAGTGCACGAATATTCTGATTCTGCGGCTCATATACATTACCGTCATCAGTTTGTATACGACGGATAGTATGTGGTTCGTTATAAATACCTAGATTCACTAACATTGCATGTGCAGCTGCCATCTCAGCTACAGAAGCAGTAAAGTCGTTGCCACCGATTGCGTAGGATAGGTGATAATTACCATATTTTACTTGCGAGAAGCCTATCTTCTTAAGGTAATCGACAACTGCGTCAGAACCAATCTTGGCTGTAACTTTCTCTAACGTTTGGATTGCAGGGGTATTTAAGGAGTTTGCCATTGCATCTTTTAATGTAACATCACCCTCATATTTTCCGTTATAGTTTACAAGAACACGTTGTTCTGCTGGATAGGTAATTGGTCTATCAATCAAGACTTCATCTAATGAAAAACCTAAATATTCAAATGCAAGAGCGTATTCTAATACAGGTTTAATACTAGAACCTGGTTGTTTGTATTGTTGTAGAGCACGGTTTAATAGTCGTGATCCACCATCACCACCATAGTTTCTACCTCCACCAACACCAACGATTTCGCCGTTCTTGTTATTTAAAGTAATCATCGCTAACTGAACAAGGTCACTTTCAAAGTTGACAACTTCACCATTTTGAATTGCTTCGATTTCCGTTTGAATCGTTGGATCTAATGCGGTATAGATAGACATACCGGTTGATAATGGGTCAAGTCCTGTCATACGTTGTACTTCATCTAGCACAACATCTAAATAAGATGCGAAACGGGTGTTGCCTGTATTGAAATTAGATTTACCAACAAGCGTATCTTCGACTTTGATTGATTTGGCTAATGCGCATTCTTCACTTGTAATATAGCCATGGTACTGCATTAGATCTAATACGTTATTACGACGCTGTGTTGCGTAGTCTAGATAGTTATATGGGTTATAGGTATTTGGTAAATTGATAATACCAGCAAGTAGTGCAGATTCCGCAAGTGTAAGTTGGTTTGCATTTTTGCCATAGTAGTATTGAGCTGCTTTTTGTACACCACGGATACGATCACCAAAGTTTAATTTATTTACATATAACTCAAAGATTTCTCGCTTGCTGAGTTGCTTTTCTAATTGCATACTCAGAACAATCTGCTGTGCTTTGTAGGAAAGGGTAGCGGAGCGCTCTGTACTGTTGTCGCCATCTTCGATGGAGAAGTAAGTATTCTTAACTAACTGCATCGTAAAAGTAGAACCACCTTGTGTATTATGATGTAAAACAGTTTCTAGTATAGACTTCGTAAAACGTGGTATATCAAATCCATTGTGTTCGAAGAAACGTGAATCCTCAACAGATAAGAATGCATCAATTAAGGATTCCGGCATTTGTTCGTAAGGAATATTTTCACGATAGTAGGTACCGATTTCCGTTAGTAGTGTACCGTTACCATCATAGATTTTTGAGGATTCTGTACTAATTAAATCATCTACGTTTAACGTTGGCATTCCTTTTAACAGTTTATTAGCATAACGTACGGCATAGATGCCACCAACGACATAAATACTGACTACCAAAACCATAAATACAGTCAAAATCTTCTGCCAACGTAATTTACGTATGTATTGTTTTCGTAATTTTTCGCGCTGCTTTTCATCTGGCTGTTCTACTTTTTCCGGATGATCAAAGT
>JABZLM010000081.1 GCA_015256775.1 Solobacterium sp.
TACTTTACTTTTGCCTTTAGTTTTTCCACTTCAGAAGATAGATTTTGAACAGCATTTACCAGCATAGGGATTAACTCTGTGTAGTTTATCAATTTCTTTCCTTCTGAATCAGTAATAACCAATTCTGGCAATACTTTCTCTACTTCTTGAGCCAGCATACCATACTCATTTGCATTTCCTCCTTTGATGAAAGCGCGTGTGGTAGGCATAGAAGTATCTTCACGAAACTTGTAAGAGTACGTACGCAACAATTTTAACTTGCCAAGGCTATTAGTTAATGGACGAATATTGATCTTGGCTCTAGCATCCGAATAGTTATATACATTCTTAACTTGAATACTATTAAAAGTACTCGTTTGTGTATTATAGAAAACAACCTCGTCTCCATGTCCCGCTATTCTTGGTGCAGCAGGAGTAATATCGAATTGCAGGAAATTGGATTGATTATCTTTAAGATAGATACTTCCCCAATGAGTTGTTGGATAGAAACTGTACGGCGTTACATTACCCACAGTTAGTTTTCCTTGTGAGGTGTACTTAATTTGTGCTAAGCTACTAACTGAAACTGAAAGAAGGAACATTGTTAAAATGCCCTTGAAAATAGAAAAAATGTTTGTTCTCATAATTTTAAGATTTTATTATACGTTAGTAAATCCGAATGCTTGAGATATGGTTTTTATCAAATCAAGTTTTTCCCATGTAAATAACTCTACATCAATAGTCTTCTGCTCATGAGAATAACTTGTAAAAGTTTTCTTTACCACTTCATTCTTACGTCCCATATGCCCATATGTGGCTGTTTCAAGATACATTGGTTGACGTAACTTCAGTATACGTTCAATAGAACGTGGACGTAAATCAAACAACTTACCTATCAGTTTTGCAATCTCTCCATCTGTCATTTTAACATTACTTCTACCATATGTATTAATATAAATACTCACGGGATGAGCTACACCAATAGCATAAGTCAATTGTACCAGCATCTCATCAGCCACGCCAGCTGCCACCATATTCTTTGCGATATAACGTGCGGCATAAGCGGCTGAACGATCTACTTTGGAGGAGTCCTTGCCCGAAAAGGCTCCACCTCCATGGGCACCTTTACCGCCATATGTGTCAACTATGATTTTACGTCCCGTCAATCCCGTGTCTCCATGAGGTCCACCAATGACGAATTTCCCTGTAGGATTAACAAAATATTTGATATCATCATTGAATAATTTTAATACTTTTCCACTCAACTGTGCTTTTACACGCGGGATAAGAATATTGATAATATCCTCACGAATTTTAATCAACATTGCGTCATCATCGTTTATAAACTCATCATGTTGTGTGCTTACAACGATTGAATCAATGCGTTGTGGAATATTGTCGTCGCTGTATTCAATCGTAACTTGACTTTTAGAATCGGGGCGAAGATAGGTCATGACTCTACCTTCATGCCGAATATCAGCCAATGTGCTCATTAAAAGATGTGATAAATAGAGCGAAACAGGTATGTAATTCTCCGTTTCATTGGTTGCGTAACCAAACATCAACCCCTGATCACCCGCACCTTGTTC
>JABZLM010000050.1 GCA_015256775.1 Solobacterium sp.
ATTCCACAAGAGCGTGTGAAAGCTCTGCTGATTTATTAAGAAAGGATTGCACATGGCTATAGAAAAAATGAAGTTCATCAGTGCATGCACAGACCCAGAGCATCGAGATGCGATGTTACTAGCGGGGATGAACACAGGTCTGGTACAGCCAGTGATAGCAACCAAAATTATCAATGATGATAACAATGGAAGCGTCATTAGTACAGAAAATCCTTATCAGGATTATGTACAGACATTTAAGAGTATTGCGCATGCAGTTGGATGTGATTTGAATGTAAAAGAAAAGATTACATCTAGTTATACCAATGCTGAAATTGAAGCATATATTAAAGAATTAAACGAAGAGTTTGGTTTAGATAATGTTGCACAAAGTGAAACATTATCGCCTGATGATGAGAAGGCTTTAAAAGAATTAAGTGTATTAAACTTTGAAAAGATGCATGCATGTAATTACCTAAATTTTGGTTTTGGTAGATTACCGATGGATAGTTTTAAGAAGTTATCCTTGTATCGTGAAGAGATGTTTGTATTACATCGTTTACATTCCACAGCACAATATGTGTGGCTTGTATATGTAACAAGTGATACTTACGCTGCTAAAGCTTTCAAGATTTTCCAGAGCTTATTCTTTGAACCAATCACAATTCCAAAGTTTGATATTCAGGAAAGAGTAGAACAATGCCGTATAAAGATGGTTGATATGTATTCCTATTGTGTACGTCAAAGTTCTATCTGCAATATGTATCCATATGTTGCAGTGCTAGACCAGAAACAAATCCTTAGTGGATTTGTAAAGGCTTCTGACGTTGAAACATATAAAGCGGCCTTTAATGGTTTGCCGGTTGACTTTAGAATCAAAGAGCCAAGTGAAGTAAAAGATATTAAGTGTCCAACGCTATTAAAGAATAGTTGGTTCTTTAAACCATTTGAATTGTTTATCGAGATGTATGGACTACCTGCATATGATGATTTTGATCCAACAATCTTTATTGGAATCACGTACTGTATCTTGTTTGGCATCATGTTTGGCGATTTTGGACAAGGGCTTGTACTGATGATTCTTGGTTTCTTATTCGAAAAGAAGGGCAAGCTATTTGGTATTGTTGGTAGAGTTGGTATTACATCATCCATCTTTGGCTTCTTGTTTGGATCTGTTTTTGGACATGAAACACTTCTAAATCCAGTACATCAATCTTTATTTGGAGTAAGAGATAAATTATTTGAAGTTATGGCTTCCTCTAGTACGATGGTGCTTCTGATTGGTGCAATTGCGATTGGTGCAGTACTTATCTTAGTTACGATGATTATGAATATGTGGAATCGTGCTCGTAAGAAAGAGTGGGCTGAATTCTTGTTTTCACAAAATGGTGTTGCAGGATTTGTATTCTATGGATTTATCATTGTGGCTGCTGTGTTACTAGCTATAGCTAAGGTGAACGTACTAAAACCATTGTTTGTTGTTCCATTTATTGTTGTTCCAATCATCTTATTTATGATGAAGGAAGCTTTTGAAAGAAAGTTTGAAGGACACTCATTTAAACCTGAAGATGGATGGGGAAATTACTTCCTGATGAGTTTCTTTGAAACATTTGAAATACTGTTGAGTTTTGTAACAAACTCCATGTCATATCTGCGTGTTGGTGGTTTCGTATTAAGCCATGCAGGCATGATGCTTGTTGTAATGACGCTAGTAAAGATGACAGGTAATGCAGGTATCATCATTGCAGTACTTGGTAATATCTTCGTTATGGCGTTAGAAGGTTTGATCGTTGGTATTCAGACATTACGTTTGGAATACTACGAAATGTTTAGCCGTTACTATAACGGTGGTGGAATTAAATATCAGGCATATACTGCCGAAGATGCAGAATAAAACACTTAGGAGGAGAAATCATGTTATTATCTACAAAAGAAATTTTATTACCATTAATTGCTGTTATTTTAGTTGTTGGACCATTATGGATTCTATTGCGTAAAGGAATCAATACTACAAACGCTAAGACAAGAATTCTTGCTCAGGTTGCAATTTTTGCTGGCGTATTCTTAGTTGTATTATTATTCCAAGCTCACTCATATACTGCTTTAGCTGAAGAGGCTAGTAAGACTGCTGCTACAGGTGATTTAGCAAAAGGTTTAGGATTTATCGCTGCTGGTCTTTCTGTTGGTGGTGCTTGCTTAGGTGCTGGTTTAGCCGTTGCTTCTGCTGCTCCAGCTGCTATCGGTGCTGTTTCTGAAAATGGAGATAACTTCGGTCGTGCTATTATCTTCGTTGCCCTTGGTGAAGGTGTAGCGATTTACGGTTTGCTAATTTCTATCTTGATTATCAATGCACTCTAAGGAAGCTGCATGAAAGCATATTGTATTAGTGATAATACCGACACGTTAATGGGAATGCGTCTTGCTGGATTTGAAGGCATCGTATTACATGAACGTCAAGAAATATTAGATAAACTTAATCAGTTAATTGCTGATCCAGATATTGCGATTGTCTTAATGACAACCAAAGCGATGGAACAGGTTGCTGATGTTGTCGCAAGAAAGAAATTAGTATTACAACGTCCATTAATCACTGAGATTTCTGATCGTCATGGTTCCGCTAAGATTGGCGAAACAATTGACCGTTATATCAGTGAGGCAATTGGCGTAAAACTATAGAGGTGAGCAATGGAAGAATTTGAAGAGAAAATAATCAAATCCATTAAATCCGATATGCTGAACCAATCTACTTTAGTAGAAGAAACTGTTATGAAGGAAATTCAAATGATGCACGATGAACAGTTGAATTACTTCATAGTAGGACTAAAGAAGGAAACAGAAGCTTATCTTGAAAAAGAAACAAATGATTTACGTTTAAGTGCTTCTTCACAGCTATCCCAAGAAACTTTAAAGATCAAGCACGATTTATTAAAGCTTCGTATGGATTTTATTAATCAATTGCTAGAAGGTGCTAGTAAGAAGATTGAAGACTTTGTTAAGTCTAGCCAATATAAAGAATATCTTGTAGAGAATATTAATCTGATTAAGGTTACCCCTACAGGTATCTTTACAGTTAGAAAACAAGATGAAGAATTGTTTAATGAATTATTAAAAGAGAAAAATATTACAGCGAATGTTCAAACTGGATATTTCCGCTTTGGTGGATTTACATATTCGGATTTGGAAAATCGTTTGGAATATCGTTGCGATTTGAGTGAGAAGCTTGAAGAAGCACGTCTCTTATTCCGTGAACATTCTGGATTCATCATTACGGAAGGAAGTGACAATCATGAGTGATGTAATTTATTCGATTAATGGTTCAGTTATTTCCGTCATCAACACGAAATCTTTCTCCATGCGTGAGATGGTGTATGTTGGTGAGAAGGAACTTCTAGGTGAAGTAATCCGTGTTGATGAAGATAAAACAATGATTCAGGTATATGAATCTACAACAGGATTAAGACCAAATGAACCAGTTAAAGGAACGGGTCATTTGTTAAACGCTACATTAGGACCTGGTATCTTACGTAATATCTATGATGGTATTCAAAGACCACTAGATGAGATTGCAAAAGAACAGGGTGCCTTTATTTCAGAAGGTAAATCTGTTCCTGCACTTGATCTTGAAAAGAAGTGGAATGTGACAATGTTAGTCAAGGAAGGCGATACTGTTAAAGAAGGACAGATTTTCGCTACAACTCCAGAGACATCATTGATTGAACACCGTTCTTTGATTCCTGTTGGTTTAAATGGTACGGTTGTCAAGGCGCTTCCAAGTGGAGAATATACTGTTAATGATGTATTACTTGTTGTAAAGAACGACTTTGATGAGACAGAAGTTGAAGTAAAACTTATGCAGCAGTGGGCGATTCGTAACCCACGTCCAATTATTAAGCGTGAGCCAATCTCAATCCCTTTGATTACAGGACAGCGTGTTATCGATACAATGTTTCCAATTGCTAAGGGTGGATCTTCTGCAATTCCTGGAGGCTTTGGTGCAGGTAAGACAATGTTACAGCACCAGATTGCCAAGTGGTGTGATGCGGATATCATCATCTATGTAGGTTGTGGTGAACGTGGTAACGAAATGACACAGGTTCTAGAAGAATTTGCAGAATTAATTGACCCTAAGTCTGGCAAGCCATTGTTAGACCGTACGGTATTGATTGCGAATACTTCAAACATGCCAGTAGCTGCACGTGAAGCATCTATCTATACAGGTGTTACTATGGCTGAATACTATCGTGATATGGGATATCATGTGGCGCTTATGGCCGACTCTACATCTCGTTGGGCTGAAGCCTTACGTGAAATTTCTGGTCGTTTGGAAGAAATGCCAGCAGAAGAAGGCTTCCCAGCGTATTTACCATCACGTATCGCACAGTTCTATGAACGTGCAGGTATGGTAGATGCGTTATCTGGTAAGAAGGGTTCTGTTACTTTAATCGGTGCAGTATCCCCACAGGGTGGTGACTTCTCAGAGCCAGTTACACAGAATACAAAACGTTTCGTACGTAGTTTCTGGGCCTTAGATAAATCACTTGCATATATGCGTCACTATCCAGCTGTAAACTGGACAGATAGTTACTCTGAATATATCGATGATTTAACGCGTTGGTATGATAAAAATGTAGCACATGACTTTATTGACTTACGTCAAGAGATGCAGTCTATCCTACATGAAGAAGCACAGTTAATGGAAATCGTTAAGTTAATTGGTTCTGACGTATTACCTGAAGATCAAAAGTTAACACTAGAGATTGGACGTGTCGTACGTGTTGGATATCTCCAACAAAACTCTTTCCATCCAGAAGATACTTACGTTTCTCTTGAGAAACAATACAAGATGTTAAAGGTAATTCATTACTTAAGACAAGCATGTACACCATATGTTCAAAAGCATATTCCTGTATCCCTCATGACACAGACAGGTGTATTTGATGAAGTTATCAAGATGAAATATGATGTACCAAATAACAATCTAGCATTGCTAGATGCATACAATGAAAAGATTGATGCTGCATTAGCATCAATTCAATAAGAGAGGAGGATTTCAATGAGTTTACAGTTATTAGGTTTAGATGAAATCCAAGGCTCTCTTGTTGCATTGGATCATGTAAAGAATGTTTCAAACGAAGAGATGGTTTCAATTCTCTTAAACAATGGCTCAAGACGTAAAGGTAGAGTTGTTGAGATTGAAGGGGAACGTGCCATCATTCAGGTGTTTGAAGGAACAGATGGATTAGGTAAAACAAACACAAAGACAAAGTTATTAGGACATCCGATGGTATTAGGTGTATCCAAAGAAATTCTTGGTCGTACATTTAATGGTGTAGGTGATCCAATTGATAATCTTGGTCCTGTATACATCAACAAATATGAAGATGTAAATGGAAAGCCTTTAAACCCAGTTTCTCGTGAATATCCACGTAACTACATCAATACAGGTATCTCTGCAATTGATGGATTAAATACTTTAATTCGTGGACAGAAATTACCTATTTTCTCTGGCTCAGGTTTACCACATGATAAACTTGCTAGCCAGATTGTTAGACAAGCGTCACTTACAGGACAAGATGCGGAAAACTTCTGTATCGTGTTTGGTGCAATGGGTGTTAAGAATGACGTAGCAGATACATTTAGACGCTCTTTTGAAGAGACAGGTGTAATGGATAAGGTATGTATGTTTATTAACTTATCTGATGACCCAATCCTTGAAAGAATTATGACTCCACGTTGTGCGTTAACAGCTGCTGAATATCTTGCATATGAATGTGATATGAACGTTCTTGTTATCTTGACAGATATGACAGCGTATTGTGAAGCTGTACGTGAGTTCTCATCCTCTAAAGGTGAAATTCCTTCACGTAAAGGTTTCCCTGGATACATGTATTCTGATTTGGCTTCTTTATATGAAAGAGCAGGTATCGTCAAAGGTGGAAAAGGTTCTGTTACACAGATTCCTATCTTAACTATGCCTAATGATGATATTACTCATCCAGTACCTGACTTAACTGGTTATATTACAGAAGGTCAGATTGTATTGGATCGTGACTTATATCTCAATAACATCAATCCACCAATCGGAATTCTATCTTCATTATCCCGTTTAATGAAGGATGGTATCGGTGAAGGTTATACAAGAGCAGACCACCAAGATGTTGCAAACCAGTTATTTGCATGTTATGCAAAAGTACAGGACGCAAGATCTTTAGCAAGTGTTATCGGTGAAGATGAATTATCTCCATTAGATAAACAATATATTGCGTTTGGTAAGAGATTTGAATCGATATTCCTAGGACAGGGATATCGTGTCAATCGTTCTATGAAAGAAACACTTGGACTTGGTTGGGCATTACTATCCTTACTTCCTAAGGAAGCGTTAGATCGTCTTGATCCAAAGATCATTGAAGCTAACTACGACTCTGAACACGCTGAGCATACGATTCAGTTAATTATTAAAGGAGAAGAGTAGTTATGGCAGCGCAGGCAGTTGCGACAAAGGGTAATCTTATCAAAGCCCGCAAATCCCTGGGTCTTGCTCAAAACGGCTTTGAATTAATGGATCGTAAGCGTAATATCTTGATTCGTGAAATGATGTCTCAGGTAGAGAAGGTAAAGATTCTACGTGAACAGATTACTAGTGCCTACCAAACTGGATACTACTTACTGCAACAGGCAAATATGTCGAGTGGTATGATTACTGCTATCACAGAACATATTAAAGTAGATGATTCAATCAAACTCACATATCGTAGTGTTATGGGTGTTGAAGTTCCAAATATCATCTACCACCAACCTGATAGTATAGAAGTGCCATACGGTCTAGAGGGTACATCGTCACGTATCGATGAAGCGTACATCCAATTTCAGAAAGTAAAACAGATTACATTGGTTTTAGCAGAAGTAGATAATTCTATCTATCGTCTTGCGAATGCAATCTCCAAAACACAAAAACGTGCAAATGCTCTAAAGAATGTTGTGATACCTCGTTATCAATCATCTATTAAAGAAATGACTGAATCTTTGGAAGAAAAAGAACGTGAAGAGTTCTCACGTATGAAAGTCATTAAAGCACAGAAAGAGAATTAGGGAAGGTCATAGTACCTTCCTTTTCTGTATAAAAAAATCAACTCTATTTTTGGATAGAGTTGATCATGGTTAGTGTTGAGGACCACCAAATCCGCCTGGACCTCCACCACCCTCCATCATGGAGTTAGTAATTGATGTGACCTGTGTTCCATTTACAATAACTGTTCCACCGTTTAATGATGCAGTCAAATCAAAGTCGAATGCAAACTGTGCTGTGATATTGATATAACCACCGTTGATTGTTAATGTCCCATTCGCATCAAGGGCATCTGTATCACCCTCAGCCATTGTAATATCTAGGTTACCGCCATTAATTTCTATCTGTACATCATAGTTGGTCGCTTTTTCAGATGCGTTGATACCATCATCTGTAGCGTAGATTTTGATTGTACCATCGTTAATCTGTACATAAGTACCTTCAATCCCTTCAACGGCATTGATATCAAATGTACCTCCATCAATCTCTGTGATACTTGTACCTTGGATACCATCATCTTCGGAGTTGATTGTAAAGTTACCACCAGCAATATATACATATCCTGTTGTTAAGTCATCTTCGTTTTCGGAATGGAAGCCGTCTTTCTTTGCGTTAATATTGAATGTTCCGTCTGCTACACGAATACTGTTAAGAGCTTTGAATCCATGCTTTATTGTGTTGACGTTGTAAATACCACCAGTAATCTTTAAGTCACTATTAGAAGCGATGCCATTTGCGGATGAATCGATATTTAGGGTACCTAAACCATTAAGAGTAATATTTGTTTTTGCAAAGATAACTGCGTTAATTTCATTTCCATCGTCTTCAGTAAACTCACCAGTAACCTTTAGGTTATTTGTGGAGTTTTGTGTTGTTGTCACATATACGTTTTTCGCATTGACTGCATATACAGTTGGCTTATTTGTATTTGTGATAGATACGTTATCAAATACAAGATGTACCTCCGCATCTGCAGAAGCGTTAACGATTACCGTGGAATTCTTTGCTGTACCGGTTATAACATAAGTACCGGCTGCATCGATAGTCACATCCTTACCATCTTCTAAAGTTATCTTCTTTGCGTTAGTTGTATCGACAGTCTGTGCAAGATCTGTTTGTGTAAACATATTTGATGTATCTAAAGGAGAATTCTTTGAATAATTAAGGGTAGTCTTCTTTTCTGTAGTTGTCGTTGTAGAAGTATTTGCAGATGTAGAAAAATTTGCTGTTTCGTTATCTGCTTGCTTGTTGCAACCGGCTACTGCTAAGCCAAGTGCTACGATTGGTACAATTGCTAATTTTTGATATAGTTTTGTGCCGTTCATCTCTATTAACCTCCTTTGGTTGCTTTTAATATATCGGTGGAATGTGAACATCATATGAACAAGTCGTGATGATTTTCTAAATATAAAATCTTTGTTAAGATTGGAAACTTATCTGTTTCGTTGTGATAGAGTGGTCAAAATAGTATAATTGTTACATATTGAAGAGTATTTTTTTATAGAAGGAGTGAGTAATGAGAATTGGATTTTTAACAAATGAATATCCATTTGACAAATTAAGTCAGATTTCATCCTTTTATCAATGGTTACAAGCAAAAAAGATAGATGTTATCGTGATTGCTTGCGATAGAGATAACTTCAATTATGATAAAAAATCTAAAGTTCTATTCTTGCCATTTAAAAATCTAAATGATGTGACGGAATTAGGAGAATTTCACTTTGATCTTCTACAAGCAACGTTTGAAGACCCACTCATTAATCTCTGTAAAGCACAGTTAAAACTTCCTGTATTTGGAAAAGAAATTCTTCAATGTAACTACGATGATATATTTAAAAAATATCAGGATACTTTGGAATCGTATTATATTTGCGGTGTAGACTTGCAGAAGAAATACGTAAAATTAATGATACAATTAAATCCAACTTTATCAAAAGAAATCAAG
>JABZLM010000011.1 GCA_015256775.1 Solobacterium sp.
ACAAATGGTTGTGGTAACATTGCGATAGCGTTTGGATCTTGTGCTAAAGCCTGAACACATTCTGCGTGTTCACTCTTCCATTCAATCGTAACATCAGTTCCTACTTGAAGGCCATTTTTTTCTAAGATGTAATTAAGTACATACTCTGGAGTAGCACCCTTACCACTTGCATAAATCGTCTTACCCTTTAAGTCCGCTACAGAGTGGATAGAATCACCTGTTTCACAGATATATAGAACACCCAATGTATTGATAGCCAATACCTGTAGATTCTTTTCCATCTTGTTATAAAGTACAGACGCAAGATTTGCAGGAACTGCCGCAATATCAACATCTCCCTTTACAATCTTTGGTGTAACTTCATCTACTGCAGATAAGATTTCAAACTTATAATTGTTGGATGTAATCTTACCTTCGTCATTTTCCTTCATCATTTGAACCATACCCATTGATGTTGGTCCCTTTAAAGCTGCTACGTTTACATCAACTGGATCAACTATTTTTGGTGTTTCTTTCGGTGTGGATGATTCTTTCTTTGTTGTTGGTGCACATCCTGCCAAAAGTGCTACAGATAATATAGTAGTCAACAGTTTCTTTGCGATATTTTTCATATTCTCTCCCTATGCTTGTTAATCACACAACATGTGTAATTTCTCTTATATAAGTAGAATCATTAATCATGATTCCCTCTACTATTTCCCAATTGTAACGCGAATCTAGTAAACATACCACTAAAGTGTTCACGCTATATTTATCACGACTATCTCCTAAATATCCTCAAATTCAACTAAAGCGATGATTGAGCCACTTTCATCTATCAAAGAAAATACCGATGTATATCAAATATACACCGGTATTCATACGAAATTCTTTTAGGAAGCTCTTGTACCATTTGGTAATGAATGTTCTGGGAATAATAATGTATCCGCAATTCCATCATCATAACCAAGTGTTACTAACATACCATGAGATTCAATTCCCATGATTTTTCTTGGCGCAAGATTCACTAAAAATAACGCCTGTTTTCCTTCAACAGTCTTGTAATCTTCACGTACTTCACGAAGGCTACATACAATTGTACGTGGTTCTTCCTCACCAAGATCAACTGTTAACTTCGTTAGTTTTGTAGATTTCTCTACATCTTCCACTTTTAAGATTGTACCTACACGAAAATCTAATTGTCCAAATACATCAAATGAAACTTCCTTTTTTACTTCTGCTGCCATGTTCTCTCCTTCTTCTTTATTTTTGGTACTGTAACACCAATTATCATTCCTATTAACATGCCTAGGCCAATCCCTAAGGTAGCTGATCCTATCAGATACATCCCACATAAAATTCCAATTACGGCACCAATCAAACAACCTACAAGCATATGCGTCTTTTCTACATCAATACGGTTGCCCATCGGATCGTGTTTATATTTTGCATAATAGATTAGCCAAGCACCAACAAGAATAATTAGTATAATCGATAGGCTATGAATTACTATACTCATTACTCACCATCTATCGCCTGTAAAACTTTTACGATTTCTCCAATGAAGAAACGATGAAAATCTTTATTCGGATAACAATCCTCTACGATTGCAGGAACACTGAATCCTTCTTCTTTCAAATCACCTGTATACAACTTCTTACATATAAAGACATACTTGGACTCTTCGATATAAGTAGTACAATCTGTAAATCCTGGTGTTACATTTGCCTCTTTAAATTTATCACAATCACGACCTGATTTTGAACCGAATATCGCCAAAGCTCTCTTTAGTGATTGTGGTAAAAGGTTTACTGTAAAGTATTCTTCCTTCTCCATAAATCCAAGCGTATAACGAGAAGGTCGAACATATACAAGTATCGTAGGAAGATTATGTTTTCCATCATATCCCCATATAGAGCCAAAATGTCCCCAAGAAACTGTCATACCATTGTATCCCATTTCCTGATTTCCAGCACATACAATCATCCATTCATTTGCGAGCATATTTGTAGGATGAAATTTTAGATCCGCATAATTTACTTCCTTCATTTCACACCTTCTTTCTTACTTCATTATAATGTAGAATCCATCATTATTTTATGAGTGTTTCATGAAAGATACCATAATGATACAACGCTTTTATAATACCATCTTCATCAATATCATCTGTTACATAGTCAGCCATAGCTTTCACATTGTCATTTCCATTACCCATCGCAACCGCGATGCCTGCAATCTCTAACATCTTTACATCATTATCCCCATCACCAAAAGCCATGATTTGAGACAAGTCTAAATTATAGTACTGTAGGATTTCCTGAATACCAATATCCTTGCCACCTTCTTTGACAATAATATCCCTTGCACGCTTATGCCAAGAAGTCGCCTTACAATGAGGCATATAATCTAATACGGTGCTAATTTCTATATCATCTAGACCATAAGGAATTACTTGTAGAATTTCTTCCTGTAGTACATTTGATATATCCTTAGTGTTTGATACATCAGAACTAATATCTCGCTGCACTTCCGCCACCAAATCATTTGCATAGTTCATATACATTTCATCCTGTGTAATGAATGTACATGGAAATGGATTCTCATCTAATATCTTCAACAGTCCTTTTATATCATCTTGTGGAATTGGCTTTGTACTAATGACTTCACGATGATTAAAGCAATACATTCCATTCAAACAGAGGTATGCATCAAATTCCAAACTTTCCGGTAATAACTTCTTTAGTTCAATCGGATGTCTACCGGTAGCTACAAATGTTAATATCCCCTGCTTGCGCAAACGTGCAATCACACGAATTGTAGAAACAGGTACTGCATGTTTACGATGTGAAATAAGTGTCCCATCCACATCGAAGAAAACAGCTTTGATATCATATTGTGCCATAGGCATTCTCCTTTGTTTATATTATCTTACCATAACAAAAGAGCCGTTCGGCTCTCTTGTTTATTTAGTATTCACTGATGCATTGTATCCTGCTAGTCGTCCAGAAGTTAATGCATATCCTTGTGCAACACCACCATATGTAATATATGCTTTTTTAGACGCAAATAACACGCCCATGGAGTCATTTCCAACCGCATATACATTTGAAATAGGTTCGTGTTCCTTTGTTAATACGTTGAAGTTTTCATCTACATCCAATCCACCAGTTGTGGAATAGATATATGCTGCCCCTTTGATAGCATAGAACTTTCCAGTTGTTTTACCATGTACATCAGAAATCAATAATTTAAATCCTAACTTATTTCCTAGTTCAGAAATTGATTCTGCTGTTATTACATCATCATACTTTTCCCCAATTGCTAGAATATTTTCAATATTTGGAATCGGGGTATTCACTTCATAACTACCACCCTGCGATAAAAATGTTGGTTTATAAAAGGAAGATATACCACTCGTCTTCATTTTTGTAATCTCTTCTGCATTATAAATAGTATAAAATTCTTTTCCTGCTAACCATGCATTAAACGATAAATTGTTTCCTGCTTGTTCATTAAAAGAATTACCTGAAGAATCCACCATGACTGCATTAGTATCTAAAAGTAATGAGGTGAGAATTGCTTTGTCATCTGCACTCACATCATCACAGCGAATAATATTGGCAATCTGTGCAATATGTGTTTCAACCCCTGCATCAGGGTTTAATAGTGAGCCACCTACTCTTTGTGCCATTTGAATTCCTGCACCATTACACTGAGTCATACCATAAGTATGCCAAACACTTCCTGTGTATTTCTCACACATCTCTTCATTTCCAAGAAAGCCACCAGTCGCCAGTATCACAGACTTTCCATAAATTTCATAGGTTGTACCATCATATGAAACAGCTTTTACTCCAACCACTTTTCCATCAGTATCTTTTAGTAACTCTTTTGCGGTTAGCTCTGTCATATATTCGTTTTTAGAATTTAGAACAGTTGCTTGATTCATAGAGTTTATAAATGCAGTATCTTTATCCGTTCCTGACTTATCCGTGTAGGTTGTCCATAACGGCCATAATTTTGGATGGTAGAAAGCAAACATCTTTTCACCAAAATGAAAATCATAATTTGTCTGTAACCAATCTAAAGTCTTACCTGATTCTTGAACGATTTTGCGAATAATTTCTTCTTTGGCATCACCATCCGTATAGGAAAGCCAATCTTCAATCATATCCTCTTCATTCACAAAAGGATTTCCATCATTCAGCGCAACCTGTGTTTGTGGATTCACAGCCATAGCACCAGCAGACATCGCACCATTACCACCGATCTTAGCAGCTGAATCCATGCCAAATACAGTCGCTCCATTACTAGCAGCACTTAAATATGAGGAAATACCAGAAGAGCCTAAACCGACCACAATTACATCATAGCCATCTTTTTTAACAACATCTGTCGATTTTGGACTCTCCATCTTCCATTCATCCGCATTACCACCATTTTCATTAATGATATTCTGTATGATATATTTTGCGGAGATACTAGATATTGTCGCACCAGTTATGTCATCAATATTGATAGATTGGCTATTGATGATACGTGGAAATAATCGTTCCTCAATCGCTCTATAAATACTTGCGGTACTGCCTGAATTGATTGTCTTAATCGATATAATTTTATTATCTTGAAATGTAACGCTGAGATTCATCTCACCATCAACTGCATAAGCTTCTGCTTTACCCTCATATGTACCATCAGCTACCTTTGCAGTCTTTATCCCCGGTTTGATAGCGGGTTTTAAATAAGCAGCACATCCACTCAAAAGCACAGCTGAGGTAGCCACCACATTTAATATTCTATGATTCATATATCCTCCGAGTAAGACGAATGTCTCACTCCTGCATCAAGCACACAACTCTTGTAATTACTATATTATCAATTTGAATATTAAACATGCAAGTATGTTTTCAAAATAATTGTATAAACTATGTAGAATGTAAAGAAAACATGCATTTATTTCTGCATGTCTTCCCTATCTTCTTGTGGTAATTGTAGCTGTGCAATCATCATATCATGATAGATAAATTTCACTGTACATAGAATTGAATCCTTAAAACTCTGATAGATATACCCTGCAGAGTGTGTTCCTTTTGCAACACTGTGAACCGAGTTTGCAACATGGCCAATAGGTATTTCATTCTTATCTTCAACCAGGATCGCTTCCATATCATATGCATTCTCTGGTTCTTTCTTTAAATGTAGTACTTCACCTATTTTTATCATTCCCATCTCAATATATTCTTTAATATTGGTAATAGTTATAAAATCATTTTCTTTCATATGTTCACTCCTTTTGTTGATGATTCTAGTATAGATAAACATAGGTACAAAAAAACTGCCTGATAAGAAAAACTCCATATCATTGCGGATATGGAGTAAACATTATTTCATTCCGTACTGCCCTTTACCGGTTGCGTATCCATCTTTAAAGGTAATATCAAAGTTAGCACCAAAGCTTCCATTTGCGTTATGCCAAGAGACGATATTCGAATAGGAACCGTAGAACAGTGATTCTGACTCACTATCTGGTTGACCAAACTGTGCAATAGCTTGATCATAAGAGAACGATCCGTCTGTAACAATTGCATTAAATTCATCTAATGTAACTTTTTCATTATGGTTTACCAAACTAAAACCCGAATAGCCTTTTCCTGTTGCTAGATTATTTGTAAAGGAAACTGTAAAACTAGCAATTCCCTTTAGGGATGAATCATGCCATGTCACAAACATTGACTGTGTATCTCCATAGCTATTCGTGCTTACTGAATCTGGTTCCCCTAAGATTGCCTTAACATCTTCAAAAGATGTTCCACCCTCACCGCCATACATTGGATCTCCTAATACAATTTGTTGATACTTTGTGCGAGCTTCAGATACCTTCTCTTCTTTTGTATCATTTTTAGGTGTTTCTTGTTCTGAATTTGGAGTTGTTGTAGATGTTGTTTCTGCTGTAGTTGTAACGGTTGTTGCGTCTTCGCTTTGTTTTTGGTCATCATGTTTACCAAAAACTTTGGTGATACCAAATAATACAATTACTACTAAAATGAATTTTATAATTTTCTTCATCTTCATTTCGGATTATATCTTCTGATACAATCCACCTCCTGTCTATGGTTCTAGATTAAAATAGACAGTGTACAAAAAACATGCCAGTTATGATAAAATTTAATAAACAGGAGAAAAGTTATGGCAGAAAAGAAATTTTTACCATTCATTGTGCTACAAATTCTCGAAGAACTTTCCGATGAATCTCATATTCTTTCAACAAACGAACTCATTGATCATATCGAAATGCGCTCAGGTATTAGTATTGAACGTCGTACCCTTTATTCAAACATCGAAATCTTAGAGCAAGCTGGCTATATCATTAATAAGTTTTCAGATAATGGGAAAGGCTATTATCTTGAAAAGCGTCAATTTAGTAAGGGGGAAGTCTTACTTTTATGTAATGCTATTCACGCTTCTCATTTTATCTCTAACAAACAAAGCAATGCATTGATTGCAAACTTATTGAAGACTCTCAATAAATATGACCAAAAAGATTACCACGATGCAGTCTACATGCCAAATCTGCAAAAATCCCCTAACGATCTTTTATTCGATAATATTGCGAAGCTTTCCGAAGCTATTCAAAAGAAAAAAGTCATTCAATTTGTATACATGCATTACGATTCAAATAAGAAATTAGTTCCAAAGCGAGAAATGGTATATACAGTCGAACCTCGTTTCATTGTATATCAAGATAGTCGTCCTTATTTAATTACAACAAGTAAAACACATCCTGGTTTTGCTCATTATCGTATTGATAAAATCTGTAAACTTTCAATAACGACAGAGAAAGTGAATCCATTCATGAAGGAAAGTGAACAAGACGCATATCGCTATGCGAAGAATAAATTATTCATGTATTCCGATGAACAACTTCATGTTCGTTTGCGTTGCGAAAATCGCATTATGGATCAGATGATTGATATATTCGGTACAGAGATGAAAATTTTAAAACGAGATGATGAATCATTTATTACTAGTGTTCTTGTAAATAAACAAGGCATTCTCTTTCTTGCTCAACAATTCATGGAAGCAATTGAAATAATTGAGCCAGATAACTTACGCAAAACAATGAAAGAACAATTAGAACTCACACTTCAAAAATACAGCAGATAAACTAATCTGCTGTATTTTACTTAACCTCTAGAACATTTTATAGATATCTTCCTCATCCATTGTAATGCATGGATAGTGATTCTTAATTTTCTGATAACAAATGCAGTCTTTATCATGATCATTGATCATACCGCAAGTCTGTAAATACGAATAAATAATAACAGGTCCAACATACTTAAACCCACGTTTCTTTAAATCAGTACTAATGAGTGTAGATAAATCATTCTTAGAAATATTAATTCCCTGCTCATGTCTTTTATAACAAATTGTTTTATCGTTACTGTAAGACCATAAATATTTATCAAAACCACCAAATTCCTTTTGAACATCTCTAAATGCTTTCGCATTTGATATCATTGCATTCACTTTTCTTAAAGATTTGATCATATCATCTGTATGCATGATACGCTCAATGTCATCAGCATCAAAAGACGCAACTTTTTCAACATCAAAGTCACAAAAACACTTTCGTATCACTTCCCTTTTACGAATAATCAATTCCCAACTTAACCCTGCTTGTAGGGATTCCAATACAAGATACTCAAATAACTTCTGATCATCATGCGTTGGAATGCCCCACTCTTGATCATGATATTCTTGCATTTGTTTACTGCTATCTTTCCAATTGCATGCCATAGTTAGTCTCCTATGCACAAAGCAAGCCTATTTGGCTTGCCCTGAGAATTCAAATTCTAATTCAATATCTTTACTAATCGACTGGAATAATGCCTTGTAGTAACTCTTCGCAGAGTCATTAATATTCTCAACATATTTCTCTAGATACTTTTCTTGTTCTTCGTTAGATAGTGTATGAGCAACAAGAGTACCTGTATCAATATCTTGTGTAGAATAACTTAATAACTCCCCAGAACTATCATAAAGTTGGTATGGATTTGTTTTGTCTAATTCAATTCCTAATACTTCATATTTAGGAACAATGATTTTATACTTTTTCTCACTAACTTGTTCCACTTTGACATGTGTTCTAATTCCAAGCTTTGCAGCATAATTTAGAATAATAATAGATTTTTTCTCTGAAAAAGGGATTCCAATATCTGTCCATGGAATTGTTGTTTGATTCTTTGCGGTAACTACCTTTTCAATACCAACATTTAAAAATACAACTTCATTAGCCTCTTGTATATATTGAACCATAGATGAAGACTGGCTATTATTTTTTGAATTATTCTGTGTATAGCCATATAGATAAGTACCTAATAAAATTGCGCAAATCAGCAATAATACCCATAAAGATATTTTAATTCCAAGAAATTTCTTAATTGTTTTCATATTCTCTCCCTAATTATAACTTTAGTAGAACAAATACTCCCAATACAGCAGCTAAAATTGCAAGTAATGGATTTAATAAATACAATACAACAACTATAACCACAAAAATTGCTACTAAAATAATTTTCTTCATTTTTCCTCCCAATACTTGGTGAATCTTAAAACTGAGTAAAACTACTTCTTTATTATATTTGTTTATATTGAGACTTTCCATATTTATACGTCAATATATAAAGTCCGTTAGTATTTCATCCTACATAAATCCCATTATAAAAGCTATGCATAGATATCGTTATATCGATAGTTTGCATAGCTTCATAAATCTATAGAAGTCCAATTGCGGAACAAATAATTGAAATAGCGATTGTTGCGACAATCAAGATAACTGGTGATACCTGTTTCTTCTTTAAGAAGTAAAGCATAAGTAAGGTATATGCCATCGGGAGTAGTTTAGGGAAGATTGTATCAAAGAAAGCTTCCTGTACTCCTACTGAAATATCTCCACTTACTGTAATAACAGGTAGTAATTCAATATTTACGTAACTTGCGATTAATGCACCAACAACAGTGATACCTAGAATCGTTGCAGAGTTAGCAATAATCGATGAATTCTCCTGTAACTTTTCAAATGACTTGATACCTAGGTTATATCCCATATGTGTCCAAACAATACGAAGTAACCAAATAACGAGATAACATGCAAAGAAGATAATTGGACCTAAAATCAAACCCTGTGAAGCAAATGAGCATGAAATACCAGCGATGATTGGTAATAATGTAAACCAGAAAATTGCATCACCAATACCAGCGATAGGGCCAAATAGCGCAAGTTTCAAACCCTTGATGGTATCACGATTTTCATGTTGTTCTTCTAATGAAACTAATAACCCCATTAAGAATCCAACTAAGTTTGGATGTGTATTGATAAACTCCATGTTATCTACCATTGCGGCAGATAGACCTGCTTTATCATCTTTATAAATCTTCTCTAATGCAGGAAGTTGTGCATATAACCAACCCGCAGCTTGCATTCTTTCATAACTGAAACCAGCTTGTAATAATGATGAGCGAATTGCAAGATTCGTAATATCTTTCTTTGTTAGTACACGTTTAGATTCCGACATGGTCGTCACCTCCATCCACCTTCAAATTTTTAACTGCTTCTTTAATCTCTTCCTGACGTTGCTTTGCATTATAGAAATCAAATAATGCAAAAGCTGTACCCATTAATGCGACTGGAAGTAAATTCTTCATGTCGATAAAGCATACTGCTAAGAAACCTGCAATAAAGTATGGAATGTACTTTGGCTTCATCATAACATTTAGTAACATTCCAAAACCGATAGCCGGTAAGATTCCACCCGCAACAGTTAAACCATGAGTCAAGAATTCAGGCATATGATTAACTAGCGCACTCATCGCATCCTGTGCTAAGAATGTACATGCAAATACAACCACTCCATAGAGTAGTGCTACGATACCTGTCATCAGAAGGTTCATCTGTGCAATCTTCTTTGTATCGCCATTTTCTGCAGCCTTATCACATACTCCCATAAAGAATGAGAATGAAGAATAGCAGAATAACACAACATATTGCATCAAAAATGAGAATGGCAAGCATAGTCCAAGTGCAGCTTGTCCATCAACATTTGTTGTATAGGCGATTACTGTACACATTACACCTGCTAGAATTGGGTTTGGTGGCTGTGTTCCACCTGCAGGTGTTAATCCCGCAAATGCTAGTTCCGTTAATGCACCTGTTGTTAAACCAAGTTTTACATCCCCAAGAATCAAACCTGTAATTGTAGAAACGATTAGTGGTCGGAAGATAAAGAATGATTCCAACCAGAAATCGATGCCGAAGATCATTGCAGCGATTGATAATAACAATCCCTGTATAAATGTAATTTCCATATTGATTTCCTCTATTATTTAATCATTTCTTTTTGTGTTCCTGGAACATCCTGTATAAATACATTTGTTCCTGTTGAGACTATAAATTTCAAATCGTCCATATCTGTATCATCAACATATACTTTCTTAGAAAGTTCTCTCTTACCTGGTGCAAAGTGCATATTACCGACATTTAAATCTTTTAGATGTACACCTTTTTCTACCAATGCACGAGCACTTTGTGGATTACGTACAACTAAGAAAATATGTTGATCAGGAGATGCTTTATCAATCACATCAGCAGTTTTCTGGATAGTGAAAAAGCGAATTCCAACATTACTTGATTTCGCAGTTACTGTCATCAATGATTTCTGTAATTCATCTTCTGCAACAACATCATCTGCAACTACAATCAAATTTGCATTTAATGTTTGTGTCCAAGTAACTCCTACTTGTCCATGTACAAGACGATTATCAATTCTAGTCAATAAAATATTATCCCCTTTCATGTTACTTCATCTCCTTTCTATTTCGGATACATTATTGAACATGCATTATGGTGAAATATCTTTATGATGCATGAGAATGATTCTCTTTTTGTATTGCTAATTCCATTATGGTCCTCTACACTCCTAAAAGCAATACCATTCCACACAACAAATTTCATACATAGTCATTAAAGTATTGTAGTATATAGTTATGAAATATATTCAATTAGTTGCTAGTGACATCGATGGAACCCTTCTTTTAAATGGTGCAAAGGCATTAGATTCCGAGATTTTCAAACTGATTCGTGAACTACATAAAAAAGGCATACTATTCATGGCAGCTTCTGGTAGAGAGTATACAAATCTGCGTAATTTATTTGCACCTGTTGCAGATGATATCGCTTATCTTTGCTTAAATGGTTGCTTAACCTTCTATCATAATGAATGCATATCAAAAGAGATCATGGATACCACCATCGCCAGAAAACTCATCACAACAATACAAAATGATTCAAATGCGGAAGTCCTAGTTTCTGGCGAGAAAACATGCTATATCACTCCAAAGAATCAAAGTTATTATGAACATTTAACAACTACAGTTAAAAATCATGTGACTGTTGTTGATGATTTACTCAACATTCCTGAGCCATACACAAAAATATCCGCTTATTTTAAAGATGGTGTATATGAGCATTATCAGGATTATGTAGATATGTTTAATGAAAAGATTACTGTACAGATTGGTGGTAAATGTTGGTTAGATTGTACACCAAAAGGTGTAAATAAGAGTACAGGTTTTTTAAAATTACTCGCATATTTAAACATACCGACAGAAAATACTGTGATGTTTGGTGATAATGATAATGACAGACAAATCTTACAAGCATGTGGCTATCCTATCTCAATGGAAACAGCTGTACCATCTATTTATAAGTTATTCCCAACCCATGTAAATAGTGTAAATGAAGGTATACATTCTATTTTAGATAATGATTAAAAAACTTTTAAGTTGAATTTTTTGGTGATTATAATAATCACCTTTTCATTTTAAAAAGAGCGTTTTTTATACGCTCCTTATTCAAATACTTGATTCAATTTATCTCTTAGGAAACTTCCTGCATGTTTACAGATGTCTTTCCAGTTCTCTTCACCTGTATACCAGAATTCACCAGTAAACATACATACGCCCAAATCCTTAAGACATCTGATATCTTGTACAAACTCAGTATGTCCACTCCCAAATGGTATCTCTCGATATTTACCAGGTACTGTTTCTTTTAGGTGAGCTGCTACGATATGGCCCTTTCCTTTTTGAATATCGTCGATGACTGAGGTTTTGTATATCTTCTCAGCATTTGTTAGGTTTCCAATATCTGGATAGATTTGTAAGTATGGACTATCAACGATATTTACATACTCCATCGCTTTTCCAACTGTATCCATAAATGGTGTTTCCATTGTTTCAAAGCCCATGACGATACCGTACTTGGCTGCCATCTTGGTAGCGATGTGAAGATTCTTGATAAACCGTTTCTTAGTTTCCGCACTACCTTCCTTGTAATAAACATCATATCCAGCCAATTGGATAATACGAATGCCTAAATCTTGTGCAAGGTAGATAGCCTTCTCCATGATTGCTAGACTTCTTTCTTCAATCTTTGGATCCAGATCACCGAGTGGGTATTTACGATGTCCACTTAGACACATCGTATGGATAGGTATACCTGTCTTTATGATTGCTTGTTTGATTGTATCTCTTTCTTCTTGATTCCAATCCAAGCGAGCTAGTTTATCATCCGTTTCATCGATAGAAATCTCTAACCAATCAAAGCCAGATTCTTTACAGATAGTGAGTTTCTCTTCCCAAGATAATTCTTTAGGCATGGATTTTTCATACATGCCCAAACGATAAGCTTTATTGTCCATAATATGCATTCTTTCCATGTTTACGTAGATAGTGTTTATCTAAGAGTTCCTGCTGCATATTTCCCTTTTGTGGGTTTAACATGTATGCATGGAAGTTCATAAAGCAGATTTCTTCTAATACAACTGCGTTATGTACTGCATTGAATGGATCTGTTCCCCAAGTAAATGGTCCATGGCTATGTACGAGTACTGCAGGAACATCATCTGGTTCTTTGTCCTTGAATGTTTCAACGATTACATTTCCTGTTTCCAGTTCATACTGTCCCGCGATTTCTTCTTCGCTCATTTTTCTTGTACATGGTATCTCACCATAGAAGTAATCCCCATGTGTCGTTCCCATCGGTTGAACACCTACCCCAGCTTGGGCAAAGCTTACTGCCCACTTACTATGGGTATGTACGATACCACCGATATGAGGGAAGTTACGATACAACACTAGATGTGTATCTGTATCGGAAGATGGCTTATATTTACCTTCTACCTTTTCACCTGTTTTTACGTCTACGACGACCATATCCTCTGGTTTTAATTGATCATATTCAACACCAGATGGTTTAATAACCATTAAACCCTTTTCACGGTCGATACCGGAAACATTCCCCCAGGTGAAGACTACCAGTCCATTTCTAGGCAACATCATATTTGCCTCATATACTTTTTGTTTTAATTCTTCTAGCATAGTTATTCCTCAATCGTGTACAGTGCAATCTCATCTGTTTCGCGATTTGATACAAAGATCTTCTGTACATCTCCATCTTTAAACGCTAGTGCATTTGTAGGACCTGCATTACGATCTAAGTTTTCACTGACATATGTATTCGTTTCTTTGTCGTAAGAAAGTAGGTTGAGCTCTAGTTCATTCCTACGATAACCATAGATTCCATATACCTTGCCATTCATCTCTAATGGATAGATTGCATGCAAGAATGGCATCTTTCTTTCATCTTCCCACACCTTATGATATGAGCCATCTACTAGTTTATAGACAGCTAATGTATCACCATGGAATGGTGCGAACGTCATTAGTTCCTTTTGTCCATCCTGATCAAAGTCTAGATATAACATATCGGAAGCAGGATCAGTCGTAAGTTGTTCATATGTCCATTCACCATTTTCATATGCTGGTGGAACGACCTTGAAGATACCATTCTTTGTGCCAACGATGGCAATCTGATAATCCTCTTCTTCTGTCTTAAAGAAGCCATGATTTTGTGTCAGACCACTGATTAACGGTGTAAGTTCTAACTGATGATCTTCATCATAGATGGAGATATCTTCCGGTAACTTAGCTACCCACACTCTTCCAGGACATGTCCAGTCATCTTTGAATGCATGTGCACTCTTTAGCGTACAAGCCACAAGATACTTCTGGTGATTTCTTTCAATCACACCAAAGCGATGTACGAATGGAAGCTTGCATAATGTATGAATCTGCCACTCGCCATTTTTTCTGAGGTAATATACGATCTTAGATTCTGCTCCATTATTTGGAGAGTAGAACTTCCAAGTCGCAAGTAATGTTGGATATGTCTGGTTTGGATACTGTTCTAGTGACATCACACCACCAGGTCCATCCCACAACTTTTCTACAAAGTTTCCCTCATAATCATATAAGTAACATGGGTCTTCTTTTTCAGCAGCACATGCAAGATAGTTCTTCCCATCGAATTCTACCTGTGCTAATGCATAACACTTATTTAAAGTACCCAATACTTTCTTATTTACTTTCATTCAGTAAACCTTTCTAAAAAGCTACTGCTTAGCAGTAGCTTTCGTTGTTATTCTGCAAAGCCTGCTTCTTTTAAAAGTGCTTGCGCTTCTTTATCTGATAGTACGTTCTTCATGCCACAGATTTTAACGCCTTTTTTCTCTGCATCTGTAAACATGTTCTTAAAGTTTAGTGGGCAAAATACAACATCATATTGAGTTGCCGCACTCTTACCTTCTGATAAAGAACAGTGATGAATTGTAGATACCTCTACACCTAAATCTTTACATGCTTTTTCCACTCTCATCTTCATCATCAAAGATGTTCCGGCTCCATTTGCACATGCGACTAAAACTTTAATCATTTGTTGTTCACTCCTTCTTTACTTTTTCTTTATAAGCTTCGTAATCCTCTACACATAAGAAATATGTATCTGGATGACTACGATATTGTAACTGTGGAATCAAGATTAGCACTACTAAGATAATTGCTAAACCAATAAATCCTGCATACTTCATGATAACAGTGAAGATTGGCCATACAACTGCCCAGTCCCACATACCTAAGTAACCACCATGAGCCGCAAGTCCTACTGCACCAGCGATTAAAGCACTACCGAATACTTGGCATAATCCTGAGATAAATGGGAATAACATAGCAGCCTTTATGCCACCCTTATTATTTGCGTATACAGCGATTGTTGCGTTATCAAAGAATACTGGAACGAACCCTGCAATAACAATTGTTGGAGACTTCAATAATAGTAATGCGATGATAGCGATAAACTGACCTAATGCACCAAATAAGAAACCGATTGTTACTGCATTAGGGCTACCAAATCCATATGTAGCTGCACAGTCGATACCAGGAACTGCACCAGGTAAGAATGTATTGGAAATACCTTGGAATGAGTTTGTTAATTCTGTTACGAATGTACGTACACCAAGTTGTAAGATAGCTAGATATACAGCAAACTTAAGTGATGTATCTACTACATACATGAAGAAGCTTGCGCCTTCTTTAAGAACCTTCGTTTCAATGAAGTAATCTTTACCTAATACAGCCATGATAGCACCAAAGAAGATCATCATTAAGATAGCTGTAGAAACCATGTTTTCATTGAAGATTGACATGAAACCAGGTAATTGGATATCTTCAATTCTCTTAGAATTCTTCTTATTGCCAAATAACTTCTTGGATAAGTATGAGAAGAATGCGATACCAAACATTTGTTGGTGAGCTACACAGAAGCCACCGCCATCTGTTAAGTCCTGAGAAATTTCAACTGTGAGGTTAGAACCAACTGCCCAGTATAAGCCAAGAATAAGTGACATGATAATTAACATTGGTGTATCACCCAACTGTGGGAAGCAGAATAGAATTAACCAGAATGCTGTTGCGGCCTGTTGCATTTGAACGTGGCCTGTTGTGAATACTGCACGTAATTTTGTAATCTTGTTAAACTTAACAAGAACTAAGTTAAAGATAAATGCAATTAACAATAGGAACATTACTTGTGAGAAGCTACGTCCAATTCCCTCCATTGCTGACTGCACTGCATTTTGTCCGAAGTATGGATCGATAACCATTGCATCTAAGTTAAAGCGATCTTTTAATCCAACAAGAATTGGTCTAAAGTTACTAACTAGTCCACCAGAACCTACGCTTAAGATTAAGAAACCAACAGTTGCCTTGATAAAGCCGGCTAGTGAATCATACCAAGTCTTTTTCTGAAGAATGTAACCAATTAAAACGATTAAACCAATAAAGTATGCTGGTTTGGTCAAGATATTACTTGCGAACCATACCCAAATTCCGTATAAAATGCTCATATTTCCCCCTAATTATATTATTTATATTTTTCGATGACATTTCTTAAATCATCATCATTGTGAACTTCTAGTAAGTCATTTACGACCTCTTCGTTCATTAATAGTTCAGATAGCTGCATCATATTATTTAAATGTTGATCATGATTCACAGCAGCGAGTGTAAAGAATAGCCTTGCGTCTTTTTCTCTATCATTATCATCGAATGCAACTGGCTTCTCTACTTTCATAAAACTAATACCAGTTTTGTATACACCCTCTGCACCAAGCGTAGAATGCGGCATTGCTACATTAGGACAAATTACGATGTATGGTCCATATTCTGTAACACATTTAATGATTGCTTCTACATAACGATTATCGATGAACCCTTGTTCAATCAACGTTTCTCCACACCCTTTGATGGCATCTTGCCAGGTTGGAAAATCTTGATGGTAGCTAGTCAGATGATTATCTAGTATTTCTTGTAATAACATTTATTTTCTCCAATTATAGAATACTTGGGAATGGAACATTACGTTCCTTTGTGAAGCAGTCTTCAAATCCACGGCGATAATGGAACTTCAATAAGTCCTTATCTAATGGCCATGTATACTTACCACCCACATCCCAAATAAATGGATGGAACTTATACTTCAGTGTATCCTTCTTGAAGTTATATACTAACATAATTTCTTCAGGATCTGCCTTCATATTTGTCCATACATCATGGTGTAAAGGAATAATTACCTTTGCGTTAGTTGCTTCACCCATTCTGCACATATCAACAGATGTCATCTTATCTTGGCATCCTACAGGGTTTTCACCATACGCACCGAAGGCAATATCAATGTTGTACTTCTTACCGATGTCCGCATAGCAGATACTATAGTGCGAATCACCAGTATGATATACAGTTCCTGCAGGCATCTCGATTAAGTAGTTGACTGCTTTTTGATCCATGTTTGTAGGACAGATACCTGCAATATCTTCACCAACTTCAGTAGTGACTAAACATGTTCTGTCATAGGATTCTAATACATGAATCTTTGTATCCTTGATTGTAATGATATCCCCTGGCTTAACAACTTTACAACGCTCTTCCGGAACACCCCAGCCAACCCACTTTTTCACACACTCTAATGGTCCAATAAATGGCACATCATCGCTACAGTTCTTTAATACAGCTGCCGCAAAGAATGGGTCGATATGATCGTTATGATAATGAGTTGCTAATACTGCATCACACTTTGTTACACCAAACGGATCATAAACAATTGGTGCTGCACGCAGATTAGGTTGTAGATTTTCAACGCCCATCATATTTCTCATTTGATGGTATGGGGCCATGGATGATACTTTTTGTGTTCTCTTTCCATTACCAAACCATAAGTCGATTGCGATGTTTGTGTCATTTTCTGTTTTAAACCATACACCTACACATCCCAACCACCACATTGAAAATGTACCAGGTTCAACAACTGTGTTGTCAATCTCTTCATTTAGCCATGTTCCCCATTCTGGGAATGCACCTAAAATCCAAGACTCCCTTGTAATTTCATTTACTTTTGGCATGATAACCTCCTTTGTGATGGTTTTATCATACCAACACATTTTTTGATTATCAAAGAATTATATGTTCATTTAATCATTTTTACGATTTATTTGTTAGATTTAATCATTTTTATATATTTGTATAGTACATTTTGACATGATTTTGATAAATTCAAAAAGTTTTTATGATTGTTCATTCATTAAATGATATAATCATTTCAAAGATGGAGAACAAAATATGAAAGTAGACTATCAGATTGTTCAAAAACGTCGTGATGACATTATGATGATTATCCAAAAATTAGGAGATGTTACTGTCAAGCAGTTAATGAATGATTTCAATGTTTCTGAGATTACTATTCGTCGTGACCTACAATATTGGGAAGATCGTGGGGCGATTATCCGTTATCACGGTGGTGCAAAAATCGTTCAACATATGGTTGACCATGATAATAGTGACTTCACAAACGAGCGTTATAAACATGCCATCGCCAAAATGGCAGCAAGTTATATCGAAGATGGCGATACCGTATTCATTAATACAAGTTCTACAGCTCTGCTCATCCCACAGTATATTTTAAATAAGCGTTGTACCATAATTACTAATAACGCAAAAATGGTCTTAGTCAAACATAGTCCTTTAATTAGTATCGTATTGACTGGTGGAGAACTACGTTATCCAAAGGAAGCTATGGTTGGTGATTTTGCGTTAAATAACTTATCTAAAATTCGTGCAAATAAATGCTTTTTAGGATGTAGTGGTATTAGTAATACTAGTGGTGTTACTACTGCAATCTTCTCAGAAACAGCAATTAACGAAACTATGGTCAGAAATACTTTAGGTAATATATTTATTATCTGCGATTATACTAAGGTTGGACAAACACACAATTACATTTCAGCTAATGTGAGTAAAATTCATTTTCTTATCACGGATATTAATGCACCTGAAGATGAACTTTTAAAGATTCAAGATTCTAACCCAAGCATCATTATACATACCGTTGAACCACTTAGTTCAACAGCAATTAATCATCAATAACTTACAATAGAACTATTAAGTAAAAAGCAGATTTTCATAAACCTGCTTTTTACGTTTTATCTTAGATATTTTATGCAATTACAGCCTCAATATTCATCATATTGCAGAATTTAATTAGATCTTCTTTCACATCTCCATAAACCCATGCATAATGCTGTCCAAAATATTCTTGCTTTGCATGGAAGTCCCTTGCATTAGCAACTGTAAAATCTACAGCTAAGCGACATTCTTCGCGCAAGAAGTCATCACAGCCATTTATTGTTCCTGTTGCAATCATCATTTTATCCATTCTTGGACTCATATTTATCATTGTAATCTTTTCACCGGAATCTTGTGCGAAATCATATCTCATTGTTGCACCCCATTTACCTTGAGTAAAGGAGACATATTCAATTGGTAAATCAGGTTTATCAAACCCTTTCATTCTTCTGCAAGGAACATCATGTAATATTCTCATCTGATTCTTATCAATGTCCTTTAGCATAACCATGCAGTTACCCATATGTGGGGCTGCAAAGAATAAATTCATTAGAATTGATAGAGAAACAACAGAACCAACATCAGCTGCACAAGCTGCTGGTATTCCTTCATCTTTAAGCAAAGAATTTGTTAAGCAGAAGGTAAGATGTCTAGCATTTAACTGACGTGTAGCGCACATTTCAAAACACGGAATAGTAAATGCATTACATTCAGAAGCATTTAACTTATTCTTTACAGCAATATAGAAACGAACATCATTCACAACATTTTCTGCAGGCATATGCATTCCATGGGCCTCTGCAACCAATGCATCTGCAATTTCCTGTGCTCGTTTATTATCTTCTTCAGACATTTCATCTAAATCCTTAAAGAATTCAACTCCGCTGCAATTTAATATTTCCATTCCAAATTTATCTGTAATATCTTGCAAGTTTATAAACGAACTTACACATCCATAAGATAATACATTAGTTCTTACCGCAAACATTAACTTTGTTTTTGAAATTGCCTTAATTGCACGCTTCAATCGGAAATACTTATTTAGATCATCATAATTTAGCGCATTACAAATATCATGTATACCTAATGCATGTAGATTTGCTGAAGCATCGATTCCACCTAGTCTAGATTGTATACTATTGGATAATGGGCAAAAAGCAATTGCACGATGTGATCTCTTTGCAATTATAGTCGATACATAAGATACTAATCTTGTACCTGAAATCAAATAAACATCTACTATGTTATTTTTTTCTAATACATCATTAATTTCTTCTTCTTTCACATAAAAATCTTCATGCCATTCTAAAAATTTTGGTGGTAATAAATTAACTAAATTATGATTCACATATTTTTCTAAGTCATCAATAAATAAATCATTTGCCTCCATTGCGCGTTCTCTATCATATTCATAACTCAGTTCTTTTCCACACCCGTATCGACATGGCCCCATAAATTCATGAATATGCATTAAACTAACAAAAACAGGTTGCACATTTAGTTTTAAATTTAAAGCACTTGTATTATCTAAGTGTTCCATATACTTTTCCTCCTCTTAATTTAATACCGACTTTCGTTATTCACAATTTTCATCTGGAAAATTATCTTTCATAAGTTGCACCAGAAACTTATCAATTGTTTCATTATCAAATATATTTTTCACAACAATTTTTTCATAATTTCCTGGAGGCAACGTTGATACCCATTCAGGTGTAGAAATTACTATATCCGTTGTAGGTAAGAATGAAAGAGCTTCTCCAAATGAGCATGATTCTAAATTTGCATCGATATTATGATTGTCACATATTTTTTTTACATTTATTTTTGTAATAGTACTTGTACCCATACCATTACCACACACACATAGAACATTAATCATATAGTCTTCCCCTCCAATTACTAAGCTGCAGGTGTAATACCTAATAATGAGCCAACAAACTTCAAGAGTGCTGTTATTCCTAGCCAAATTGTTGAATAATCAGAACTTCCTTGCCACCACAGTAGATTAACTAAATATATTACAAGAGCTGATCCAAGTATCTGAATCAAACCGTTAATCGTTACAATTAGTGCAGAAGCCTTCCAACCACCATAATGATTTGCATAAATTGAAATTGTCGCATTATCAAAAAACAATGGAATAAATCCAGGAATCAAGAATATTGGTGATTTAAACACTACTAATAGTAATAAACCAATTAACTGTCCAATTGTTCCAAACATCAAACCTAAAACGACAGACTTAGGTGCAAAAGAAAATAATGCAGCACAGTCTACTCCAGCAACAGCACCAGGTAGAATCTTCTCTGAAATACCCTTAAATGACATCATAATTTCACCAACAAACATTCTTACACCGGCAAGTAATACAAATATATTTGCAGTAAGTGTCAGCGATGTCCAGAGCAAGAATATTACATTATTTGAAAGACCAGCTTGTTTTAATCCATCAGCACCTCTTAGCCAGTCAATACCATCTTTACCAATAATAAAGAAAATAATTATTAAGGAAATGAACATCATTATGAATGTAGCAATAATATTATCCTGTAGCGCACTCAGTGATGCTGGCAATTTCTTTTTCTCAATATTATCTTTTTTAGGATCACCAATAAATGGGGCTAATTTGTATGCTAAGAAATTAGAGAACATCTGCTGATGAGCAATTGTAAAATCAGCACCTGTAATTTCTTGGGTAGGTTTAATTAGTAACGTTGAGAAAATACCCCAGTATAATGCTGTAATTACAGAAGCTATTGCAATTGTAGCAATCGCACCAGTATTTAAAAATTTCCAAACTAAGAATGTTGTAATTCCAGCTTGTACAATCATTGCATTTCCTGTCAAATAAAGAGCACGAATACGGGTATATTTTCTAAGTGCTACCATGACTACATTTATCAAGAATGCAAATAAGAGTACATAGATACCCCAAGAAGCTCCAGTACCATCACCCAGCATTTTATCCATAACTTCATAGGCTGCTGTCATTGTTGGATAAGTGTTTAGTCCAGCTCCTTTGAGTCCTGTAATTGTTGTTACAGCTGTAATAACCTTATTAAAATTACCAATCAATGCTCCCGATCCCATTCCCATTACAAGAACACCAATCGAAGCTTTAATTGCACCTATTATTGCTTTTTGGATTTTTTGCCCCATTGCCAAATAGCCAATCAAAACAACGATAGGAATTAATAAAAACGGCTGTCCAAGAATCTGTCGCAAAAATAAATTGAGAATTTTATCCATATTATATCCTCCTTTTCAAATTATATGGTTCTCTCTTTAATGGGCTAATTATACTCAGTAATTCTTGAAATCAATTTTCATGTATGCATATCTTTAAAGTATTTTTTCACTCAAAAATTTTGCTACACCATCAGAATCATTCGTATCTGTCATGTAGTTAGAATGCATAATTAATGAGTCTGATGCATTAGACATTGCAACTTTATACTTCGCACGTTTGAATAGAGAAATATCATTATCAAAATCTCCAAATGCAATTGTATTTTCGCAATTTATAAAAAGGTATTTCTGCAAATATCTTAATGCATTCTCTTTTGAAACTACTCTGTGGCAAATAGACCAATATCTTTCGCCAGTTTGCTCGAAACTTACGCAATCATTTTTTAGATTAGTAGAAATATCGTTTATATCATTTTTTTGTTCTAAATATATAACTATCTTCAGTAGCTTAGCAGGATAATCAATATCATCAAAACTATTAATTTTTTTTGTAACTAGCAGATTATCTAGTTTCTGCTCTTCTTCAATTCTTCTTACTTTTATTATCTTTTTTTTGATCTCTTCATTTAACAAGAAACAATACATCGCAGATGAAGAATATGCTACGAATCTATGCTTATTATTTATTAAATATTTAATTACATTTTCTGCATCCTCTAGATTAATATTTTTCTCATAAATTGGCATATTTTTCATACAGTCATATACATATGCACCATTATCAGATATCAGATATAAATCTCTATCCCCAATCGCCTTTATAATCTGTTTAGACATATGTATATTTCTGCTTGTAGCAATACATATAGCAACATTATTTTCTCTTAATCTATTTATAACTTCTATTGAATATGTAGTAACCATTTTGTTATTTGTCAATAATGTTCCATCTAAATCCGACACAAACAATTCAATATCACTAATTCTTTGATTATCGCTAATTATTTTTTCGACTTGTTCATTCAATTCCCTCAATAAATTTGAATAAATTTTTTTGCCTTTAATAACTGATGAGAGAGTTGTATCACCAAATGATCCATTCGGATTAAATCTATCCCATTTCATTGGTTTTAAATCCGCAATATTATTATCCACCTCAGAATTGTTCAGCTTATTATTTCGGATGTCATCAGGAGATAAATACATCATTAAAGAAACCTCTATTTCACCTGCATGCCATATATTATGTTTAAATGTTATTTCTTCAATATTCTCACATATTCTTTTCATATTATTGGAGTTAAGATAATAAATATTATTATATTGTTCGTACAATGATCTTGCGCATTGCTTTATTACTTCTTGATTCCCATTATGAAAAGAATAAAATATTATTTTTTTTGCCCCTGCTTTTTCTAATGAGAGAGCGATATCACAAATATAATTTTGCATATTGGTTGGAGCTATAGAAATTGTTCCAGGAAAATTTGAAGAGCTCCAAGTCTGTCCAAAAGGAACTAGAGGTAAATGCGCTAAATTAAACCTTTCGCACAAATCATTTATAATATGCATGCATATTATATTATCTGTATTTAGCGGAAGTACATAACCATGTTGTTCCACACTTCCAAGTGGCACAATTATTGCATCACATAAAAGAATTTTTTTCTTAGCTTCAATATATGTCATTTGAGACAAATCATACATAATAATTACCTCCTCAAAATAATTTATTACTATGAATAGACTCACATTTAATTACTCAATATAATTTTCATTTAGAAATAAGATCCTGTCGCAGATTCAACTGAAATATCAGAAATTGCATCAACAAGTTTATCTATCTCATCCTTAGTATTATAGAAATATAAAGAAATTCTAACAGTAGATGATTTTTTTATTACTTCGTTTAAAGTTTTCGCACAATGATCACCACTTCTAACCGCTATACCACGACTAGAAAGAAAACTAGCTGCATCCAAAGCAATAACACCATATGCACTAAATAGAATTGGACCGGTATCCGAATTTTGATTTAAAACTTTGATATTTTTTAAATTCACTAATCTATCTAGTAGATATTTTCGCAATTTCTGTTCATAACGATATATATTACTCATACCAATTTCCATCAGATAATCTACTGCAGCACCCAATCCTATCACTCCTTCAATATTCGGTGTTCCAGCTTCAAACCTATATGGAATACTTTTAAGAATTAATGTTCCATCTGTTTGAAATCTATATGACATATCGCCACCCATTAATAGTGGGTCCATCTTTTCTAGTAGATTATACTTTCCGAACAGTATACCTACCCCATCAGGCCCGCACATTTTATGCCCACTAAAAACCATAAAATCACAATCTAAATCTCTAACATCTATCGGCATATGTGGAACAGACTGAGCACCATCTATAGCAACAAGCATATTATGATTATGTGCAACTTTACAAATTTCTTTTATTGGTCTAACACCGCCTAGCGTATTTGTTACATGTGCAATCACAATTGCTTTCGTTCTTTCGTTGATAGATTTTTCCAATTTATCTAGAGATATACTTCCATTTTCTTCAACATCTATATATTTGATTTTTATACCATATTTTTTTTCAAGTCTAAAAAATGGAAGCAGACTTGATGCATGTTCAATTTTTGTAGTCAAAATAACATCACCAGATTTTAATAGATTTTCTCCAAAACTATATGCAATCTGATTTAATCCTTGCGTTGTATTAAAAGTGAATATAATCTCTTCACTTTTACAATTGATTAATCGAGCTAATGACGTTCTAGTTTGATCAAAGAGTTCATTATTCTCACGTGCAATTAAATACTCTCCTCTATGTATATTAGACGTACTATTCTCATAGAAATTTTTTATTCTCTCAAGTACACATTTAGGCTTAAAAGTCGTTGCAGCATTATCAAAATATATATAATTAGCGTTATTTGAAAAAATAGGGAAATCTGTACGTATTATATTAACATCCATATTTATCACCCAAAATTATAATTTATACATCTTTATGCTTATACAATAATTGTTTTCTTTCCTTAGTTCAATCGTATTATATGATTGAAACAATAATTTTATGATACTTTCAATCAGTATAATTGCATTAAATTAAATTTATAATTCTTATATTTAACCAAATTCTTAAAAGTAATTCTAATCTGGCATATTTTATGTACAACCCATCCTATATAGTACTAATAGATAAACAAGGAGGGATTTATCCATGAAAGAAGTTTATATAACAGTTACAGGAACACTCTACCGCTATGGTACAGAAATGGTCGAAAAAGGAGATATCCTTTATCTCAAGAAAGATACTAATAACGAATACGATACAGAATCCATTCAGGTAAATCATATCCCTTTTGGTAAAATCGGTTATGTCGCAAATAGCGTTCGAACTGTGATTGGTGAATGTATGAGTGCTGGTAGACTCTATGATAAAATTGGACAAACTGCAGAAGCAGTCGTCACCTTCAAATCCGAGGATTATATTATTTGTAAAGTTGTTTTAGATCTTTCTTTTTCTGAAGTCCAAGCTTACCAGCAGAATGCATGTAACGAAAAATAGCCTTACGGCTATTTTTTTATTGTCTTTGATAATATGAAACCAATGATTAATCCAATCACAGAGAAGATTACCCATGCAAATCCAATTTCATACATTGGTGATTTCTGATATAGATTTACTAATCCATCCGTAAATGCACTATGCATGAATGTATAGGATGGCTTAGAAAAGGTATCGATAAACGCAGCGATAATTGTAGCGATAATCGTAGATTGATAGATTACCTTATTCTCTCCCACAAAACTACCAACCAGCAACAATAATATAAATACGATTGTAATTGGATATAGGAATAGTAATGCAGGTAATGAGTACTTAAGAATACGATCTAATCCAAAGTTTGATAATAGGAATGAAATGAGTGTAAAGCCAATCGCATAAACACGATAGGATAGTGACTTCGGAAATACCTCAACAAATGTTTCTGCACAAGAAGTCACAAGACCTATCGCTGTCTTTAAACATGCGAAAATCATAATTCCTGCAAGCAATACATTTCCTATTGAGCCGTAATAATGTTTTGCAAGGATTGCTAAGGCAACACCACCATTTTCGCTCGTACCTTGCAGTAGTACAGATTGTGCACCTAAGATAGTTAATCCAAAATAGATGATTGCCATTAATAAGACTGCTATAATTCCACTCTTGAGCGTAATCTTCGCAATTTCTTTTGCGTCCTTGATTTTAAATTCCTTGATTGCGTTAATAAGTACGATTGCAAATGCTAGAGAGGCTAAGGCATCCATCGTGTTGTAACCTTCTAAAAGACCTGTAAAGAATGGTTGTGATACATAACTATTTACTGGTTGTACAGATGTAAAAGCTCCAATCGGTTTGATAAATGCTAATACCAATAAGCAGAATAATAATACTAAGAAGATTGAGTTAATATATTTTCCAATCCAAGTCATAATCTTCGATGGACGCAAAGAAAATAATAATACTAGCGCAAAGAAGATTAATGTATAGATGAATAATCCAAGTTGTGTTTGATCAGCAGAAATAAATGGTGTAATTCCTGTTGTAAAACTAACCGTCGCTGTTCTTGGAATCGCAAATAATGGACCAATACTCAAATATAGGATAACTGTGAAGAAGTAACTAAACCCTGTGGATACCTTCTTTGAGGCATCAAATAGCCCCTCACTCTTTGAGATACCGATTGCGGCGATTCCAAGTAGTGGTAAACCTACACCAGTCATACAGAAACCAATAATCGCTGGAATACTGTTGGCACCGGATAACTGTCCCATGTATACTGGGAAAATCAAATTACCTGCACCAAAAAACATTCCAAACAACATTGATCCAAGTAATAGATATTCTTTTATTGTTAATTTTTTCATAGAACTCCTTAAATAATACGTGTTGTCCATTCAGTACAATCCACAACACGAGTTGCTAAACCTTCATAGAAATCTGGCTCATGGCATACCATTAGCACAGTTCCTTGATAATCTAATAATGCTTGTTTTAATGAATTCTTCGCATCCGCATCCAAGTGGTTTGTAGGTTCGTCTAATACGAGTATATTCGCATCACGATTCATTAACTTACAAAGTCTGACCTTTGCCTGCTCGCCACCAGAAAGTACTTGAATACGACTTTCAATATGTTTTGTTGTTAGACCACACTTAGCAAGTGCTGCTCGACATTCATATTGTGTCCAAGATGGGAATGTGTCCCAAATTTCCTGCAAGCATGTTTTATCATTATTACCAAACACTTCTTGTTCAAAGTATCCAATTTCTAAATATTGGTCTTTTTCAATTTCACCGGATAACGGTGGAATAATACCAAGTAGACTCTTTAAAAGTGTTGTCTTACCAATACCATTGGCACCACTGAGGATCACCTTCTCTTTTCTTTCCACAAGGAAATCAAGTGGCTTGGAAAGTGGTGTATCATAGCCAATCACGAGTTGCTTTGTCTCAAAGATGACGCGACCTGGTGTACGTGCTGTACGGAATGAAAATTCTGGCTTTGGTTTTTCGATTGTCTTTTCAATCATCTCCATCTTATCCAGTTTCTTCTGTCGTGACATCGCCATATTACGTGTAGAGACTCGTGCTTTATTTCTAGCCACAAAGTCCTTTAACTCCGCAATTTCTTTTTGTTGGCGATTATAGGCAGCTTCTTTTTGTGCCTTGCGAACTTCGTAGACTTCCATAAACTTATCATAATCACCTACATATCTTGTAAGTGCACTATTATCCATGTGATAGATAATATTGACGACACTATTCAAGAAGGGAATATCATGTGAAATTAAAATAAATGCATTCTCATAATCTTGTAAGTATTTCTGTAACCATGTGATATGTTCTACATCGAGATAGTTTGTAGGTTCATCTAAGAGTAAGATATCTGGCTTTTGGAGTAAGAGTTTGGCTAGTAAGACCTTTGTACGTTGTCCACCAGATAAATCCACAACATCTCTATCCAAACCTAAATCATATAGACCCAATGCACGTGATACTTCATCAATCTTCGCATCAATCATATAGAAATCATGTGCATTTAGTACATCCGCTAATGAACCCGCTTCACTCATCATCTCATCCATCTGTGTTTCACTGATGGACTCATCTGCCATATCCATATAAAGTTGGTTCATGCGACTTTCCATTTCAAAAAGTTCATCGAAGGCTGTCTGTAAGACCATACGTATTGTGCTACCTTTTGTTAAGATGGCTGTCTGATCCATATATCCAGTGATGACATGTTTCGCCCATTCCACTTTGCCTTCTTCAGGAATGAGTTGACCAGTCACAATTTTCATAAACGTTGACTTACCTTCACCATTTGCGCCAATTAAACCAATATGTTCACCTTTCAAAAGACGAAAAGACACATCATCAAAGATGACACGATCTCCAAAGCTATGTGATAAATGTTCAACGTTCAATATACTCATGACTACCTCTTTACTTTAAAATGTTAAAACTTTTCCCCAGTGATGTTTTAATGCTAGTCTCATTGAGATATACGCAATAATAATCCCTGCAGGAATATCGATGAAATAATGTTGTTTACATAATACCGTACTTGCGAAAATCAACACACAGAATACTGCGGAGAAGATACGATAGGACTTTGCGTACTCAGGGCGTTTTGCGACTCCCATATAACAACAAGTACTAATCAAACAATGGTAACTTGGTGCTAGGTTTGTACCATAGCGGCCACCATCCATATTGTAAATCCACTGTAGTGCTTGATTTAGCACACCAGAATTATCGTTAAGAAGGTTCTCTGCAACACGATCCATACGTGTAGGATAGACTGTAAATACAATCGCGCCAATTAAATAGGCCACAAACATTCCAATCAAGAAATCTTTGAAATGGTCCTTTGTTCCATCCTTCGCAACGGCCATAGGACCATAAATCCAGAAAAAATACGACAAGATGTAAACAGTAATGAAAGGAAGAAATAGTGGAATCAAATCATCTAACCATGCAATCTTAGTTGTATGCCACCCAATTCCAAGGGCAAGACTAATATCATTTGCCCAAAGATACATATATCTCTGCAAAATAAACATGCCTATTCCAGCGATATATCCATACACTGGAATCTTGAAAAATCTCTTATTTAAACAGTCTTTTAACCATGTCATAATCTTCCTCTTTCACATCGCCTATTATATCGTAGACAATGTAAATCTCCTATCGTTATCATCAAAAAAGGAGGTAAATTACCTCCCTATGCCTGTGTAAGGATGTATCGATATAATAATTCAACTGTATCAACGACATCTCGTACATCAACCACTTCATAACTATGTACATAACGCATTGGAATCTGAACACCACCAGCTATAATACCACCGTTTAATGTCTGCATAAAGCTAGCATCTGTCGCACCAGCCGCATACGCTTCGATTCCGTATGGAATCTGATTGTCTTTCGCAACTTTCTTTAAATCACGTACAAGTTGTGGATGGGCAATCAAGCCACCGATACAAGTAGAGAGTTTATCCATCACCTTGATAGATGTCCCCTTACCTAATACATTGATGTATTCAGATTCTGGAACACCAGGAATATCAGTCGCAAGACTCATATCTAAGGCAATCGCAATATCCGGTTTAATATTTGTTGCGGCTACGATAGCACCACGAGCACCCACTTCTTCTTGGGTTGTAAATACTGTATATAGATCAGGAATATCTTCTCTACCTTGTAGTAAACGTACAACTTCTTCCAAGATAAATACAAGTGCACGATCATCCAGCGCCTTACCACCTAACTTGTATTTACCAAGTTCAATCACAGGATAGTCAATCGAAACTGCATTACCCTCTTCAATACCAAGTTCTAATACTTCTTGGCGGGATTCACAACCAACCTCAATGAAGAATTCATGTACGGAAGATGGCATTGTTGTACAACGATCAGGTCTTCCTGGATGGAGTGAATTAATAATACCGTTGATATGCTTACCCTCATCTGTCTTGATGATGACGCGCTTACCAAAGAACTGCTGAGGTGCGAAACCTCCTAATGTATCCACCCAGATAAATCCTTTACTATCAATATGACGAATAATCAAGCCAATTTCATCCATATGTGCTGCGATGAGAATCTTTTTATCACCAGTTCCTTTACGATGATAAATTAAATTTCCAAGCACATCTGTAGAGTGTGTGAAGTCTGAATCAGCCAAGTTTTGCTTGATGAGCTCTGCAACTTCTTCTTCAAAACCGCTAGGTCCAAATACAGATGATAATCCTTTGATACGCTGGCGGAAATTCTTTTCAATTTGTTCACGATTAAATTCCATAAGTTTACTCACTTTCATTTTCTATATTCAATATGCATGCATATTGATGACCATTTCCTAGGTCTTTAACTTCTGGTTGTTTGAGTGCACATTCCTCTTTCGCAAAAGGACATCTGGTGTGGAATACACAACCTTTTGGTGGATTAGATGGTGATGGAAGATCACCTTCAATCAATGTATTTTCACTCATCTCTACACCAATTGTAGGAATCGCATTTAATAATGTTCGCGTATACGGGTGTGAAGGATGATTAAAAATATCTTCACTAGTACCCTCTTCAACAACATGTCCCAAATACATTACTAGAATACGATCTGCGATATGTTTTACGACACCTAAATCATGTGAAATAAAGATATAAGAAATGTTCAATTCTTCTTGTAGTTGTTTTAATAGATTAATAATTTTTGCTTGGATAGAAACATCCAACGCAGATACTGGTTCATCACAGATAACAATATCTGGCTTCAAGATAATTGCACGCGCAATTCCAATCCGTTGTCTTTGACCACCAGAGAATTCATGTGGATAGCGATTAATCCACGTTTGATCTAGTCCAACAAGTTTCATGGTTTCTAATACCATCTCTTCTCGCTCACTACGTGTTTTCCAAGTTTTTTCAATATCAATTGGCTCCGCAATGATATCACGTACTGTCATACGTGGATTTAAAGAAGAATATGGATCTTGGAAAATAATCTTTAACTTCTTTCTCGCTTCGCGTAACTCTTTTCCTTTTAAACTTGTAAAGTCTTCTCCATTTAGGATGACTTTTCCTGAAGTTGGTTCCGTCAAACGAATCAATGATTTTACGGTTGTCGATTTACCACATCCACTTTCTCCAACAATCGCAAGTGTCTCTTTACGATGTAGTACAAAACTAACATCATCAACTGCTTTTACACTTTCTTTCTTTTGAAATAGTGTGCCTTGTTGGTAGTATTTCTTTAGATTTTGAACTTCAAGAATGATTTCACTCATTGTGCCATCCTCCTTCATCTACCAACAAGCAACGAACGTCATGATCATCATAATGCTTGAGGCTAACTTTCTTTGTAAAACATTCGACCTTCGCAAATGGACATCTAGGTGCGAACAAACATCCTTCTGGCAAGTTATCCAGCATCGGTACTGAACCCGGGATATCTTGTAGAGAAGATTGTTGTTTATTAATTTGTGGAATTGCATTCTGTAAACCAATCGTGTAAGGATGTAATGGCTTTTCAAACAACTTCTTACATGGAGCGCTTTCCACAAATTGACCTGCATACATGACAACAACACGGTCAACCATCTGATAGATCACTCCCATATCATGGGAGATAAAAATAACTGCAGTATTTGTTTCATCACGCAACTTCTTAATTAAGCGAAGAATCTGTGCTTGAATCGTTACGTCCAAAGCTGTAGTAGGCTCATCACAGATAAGAAGCTTTGGATGACACACAAGTGCCATCGCAATCATAATACGCTGTCTCATACCACCAGATAATCGAGATGGAATATCATGATAAACCTTTTCCGGTTGGGGAATCCCTACATCACGAATCGCAGCGACTGCACGTTCTTTAAGTTCAGTATTCGAAACTTTCTCATGTGCTTTGATAGCTTCTTCAATTTGCTTACCAACTTTCATCAACGGATTTAATGAAGTCATTGGCTCTTGGAAAATCATAGAAATATCTTTTCCACGTATTCTTTGAAACTCTCGTGGACTGAGTGTTGTCATATCTTGGCCTGCATAGAATATCGTACCAGCTGCGATTTTTGCGGGTGAATTCAAAAGATTCATAATCGCAGATGCCAGCATGGATTTGCCGCAACCACTTTCACCTACAATACCTACAATTTCGCCCTCTTTGATAGATAAATTTACTTTATCGATAACTGGAAGTGGCCCCTTTTCTGACAAGAGTTCTACTTCTAAGTCTTTAATCTCTAATACTGTATTTTGGCTCATAGTTCACCTCTTGAAATACGTAATTTAGGATCTAAGGCATCACGTAGTCCATCACCCATCATGTTAAAGGCCATTACTGTAACGATAATGCATAAACCTGGGAATAAACTGTAATACGTATTACTACGAATAAAATCCTGTGATTCCGCAATCATCGATCCCCAGCTTGGCTTTGGTGAAGGTACGCCTAAACCTAAATAACTTAAACTAGCTTCCGATAAGATTGCGCTAGGAATACCTAACGTAATCGAAACAATTAACATTGGAATACAGTTTGGGAATAAATGCTTTAGGATAATACGTAATGTAGAACCACCATCTACCTTACATGCTTGAATGTATTCTTGGCCCTTTAGCTGCATTACTTGCCCACGAATTAATTTGGCAGTACTTGCCCAACTCAATAAACCCAGTGAGATATATAGATTTGTAATACCTGGTCCTAATGCGTACATTAATGCCATCGCAAATAACAAAAATGGAAACGAAGAAAATACCTGCATTACAAATGAAATTGCATCATCTGTTTTACCACCGACATAGCCTGCTGTAACACCCATAAAGTATCCGATAATTGTCGCAATTAATTGCGAAATAATACCTACTGATAGTGATACACGACAACCATACACACAACGTGTAAAGATATCTCTACCATACTGGTCTGTACCCCACCAGTGCTTTAAACTAGGTGATAATAGTCGCTCTGACAATGCTTGCTTTTCAGGGTCATAACTAGTAATCAGTGGAGCGATAAAACAAATAATAATCAAACTGATTAGAATGAGTGCTGATACAACTGCGACTTTATTTTTACAAAAACGTTGGAAGGATTCACTATAGAAATTATTTTTCTTCATTAGTTAACCTCCTTTGTTAAACGTATGTTTGGATTAACAACTGCATATAATATATCTACCGCAAAATATACAAGTACACATATCGCTGCCACATAGATGACACCGCCTTGTACAAGCGGAATATCACGACGATTGATTGCATCAATCAATAACTTACCGATACCTGGAATATTAAATACATTCTCGGTAATCATCGATCCTGTTAGTAACACACCAAAGTCGTTTCCAAGAATCGTCATAATTGGAATTAGTGCATTACGGAATGCATGGAAGAAGATGATTCTTGGATAACTAATACCCTTCGCAAATGCTGTACGGATATAATCCTGTTTCATTACTTCTAACATCGACGTACGTGTAACGCGCGCGATCGATGCGGCAGATCGAATGCCTAGCGAAAATGACGGTAATACCCACCATATTGCAGATTTCACACCTGATACTGGAAACCAGCCAAGTTTCAAACCAACAAAAATCTGTAAGATAATCGCAATCCAAAACGATGGCGCTGAGATACCAAAGACAGAAAGCGACATAAGAATACGATCAATAATACGATTGTGGTATACCGCTGCTAATACGCCAAATAATAATCCGATTACGATTGCGATAATGTATGCCGCAATCGCCATCACAAATGTATATTTAAATGCTTGTAAAATTAAAGTTAATACTGCTTTACGTTGGAAGTAACTAGTGCCTAAATTTCCTGTAAGTAGGCCTTGTAGCCAACGCAAATATTGGAGTGGCAAAGGCACATCAAGACCTAGTTGGTGTCTAGCAGTTTCAATTGCGTCTTTACTTGCAAATTCACCAAGCATTGCGGCTACGACGTCTCCTGGAATTACATTTAAAACGATAAATGTAAGTAAGGAAATCGCAAAGATAATCATTATTGCCAACAGTGCTCTTTTTAAAATATATTTACCCATGCCTATATCCTTTCATCAATAACAGAAATACAGTCTGTGTGTATGGAATCATCACACACAGACTGCTATCCTAATGTTTTTTACTTTTGTTCTTTTGCTGCTGCTTGTGCATCAATATCTGCATTCCAGAAGTGGTAGATTAAGTTACCTACTGTAAAGTTCTTAACGTATGACTTCGCAATGAATTGGCTCTGTGGATAGTATAGAGGTATGCATGCATAGTCGTCGAATGTAAGAATCTTATCTGCTTCTTTATATAATTCTGCACGTTCTTTTTCGTCTGTAGAAGCTCTACCCTTATCTAACGCTGCATCATACGCTGGGTTATCATAGAACACACCACGATTTACAGAGTTCTTTGAGTAGAAGTAGTTATACATTTGGAAGTCACCATCTGGATATAACGCATTCCAAGTCATGCCTGTTAATGCAAGGTTACCTGCAGCACGATCAGAGTTCCATGTAGCGTTATCAACAATATTCAATGTTAACTGGATACCAACTTCAGCTAAATAACCTTGTAATGCATCAAATACTGTCTTATCTGCTTCACGAATTTCAGCTGTCAGTGAGATTCCATTGCTGTAACCTGCTTCAGCTAATAACTTCTTAGCAGCTTCAGGATTGTATTCTAATACCTTTCTTGAATCATCATGACCAGGAATCTGGTTGTTCAAGAATGATGTTGCAGGAATACCAGCACCAGCAAGAATTGTCTTAACTAATTCTTCACGATTGATAGCGAGTGAGATTGCCTTACGTACATTTACATCAGAGATATATTCACTCTTGAGATTTAGTGAGATGAATGATGTTCCTAATGGATGATATGTATGAATTTCATCACTATGAGAAGATTGATATTGTTCTAATAAACTTGCAGGTAAATCCGCTAAATCAATATCACCATTTTCATAAGCAATTAACTTTGTCTGTGCATCATCATAGTAAAGGAAATGTAGTTCATCAAGATTTACATCACCACCGTGATACTTTTCATTTTTTACAAGTACTACTTCTGTTGTATCATCGTTTGATTGAATCTTGTATGGGCCTGTACCAATGAGGTTTGTACCTGTACCCCAAGCAGCACCTGCTTCCTTTGTTGCTTTCTCTGGGAAAATATTTGCATATGAAGTTCCTAAGTTCTTAACAAAAGGAGCGAATGCATAATCTAGTGTGATGTTGAAGTGATAGTCATCAACGATTTCAAATCCAGAAAGCTCTGTAGCATTTCCTGCAAGCATGTCTTTCGCACCTGCAATCATTGAGAAGTATGTTGTTGACTTGGCTCCTGTAGCAGGTGTAAACATACGTTCAAAGGTATACTTAACATCTGATGAATGTAGTTCTGTACCATCTGTGAAGTAAACACCCTTCTTTAATGTAAAGGAATATACTTTTCCATCTTCAGAAACCTTTGGGAAATCTTCAATCAATACTGGTTCTTCTTCATTGTTATCATCGAAACGTAAGAGTGACTCAGTTACTTCATCTGCAATCGAAGCAGCACCAGAAGATGTACTAATCTGCATGTCTAAGCCTGTTCCTGCATTGGCTTGTCCGAAGCGTAATACTTTCTTCTCAGTTGTTGTTTCAGCTGTAGAGCTGGACTTTCCTGCACTGCATCCTGCAAGCAAGGAAATTGTTGTTGCAATTACTGCAAACTTTTTAATAAATTTACTCATCTTTTCCTCCCTGTACCTTTATCGTGTTGGCGTAAAGTACTATACAAAAAATCCCGTCATCACAATATACATTCGTATACTGCAAGGACGGGATATATCATCACGTGTTACCACCTTGTTTTATTGTTTCATCACTGAAACAACCTCATCGAGTACCAACATACTCTAATCCTATAACGGGAATGCCCGGTCATGCCTACTTATCGACACAACAGCTCCAAGACCATTTTCATTACTCATTAACTTGTTCGCTTTCACCTAACCGAACTCTCTAAGAAGTGTTAAAGTAACTACTTTTCTCTTCATTGCTTTTGTATGTGAACTACTTTAATGCATATATTGTTATCTGTCAAACAAAATAATTTTCATTTGCTAAAATTTTCTTTCAAATACTTTATAGAATTGTATTTATCAACCTATATCGTACGTATTTAATAGCGTTTTTAAGTTTCCAATTTTTTCTTATCTTGTTGCTGTTTTCTTTTTAGCCACTACCATAATCATGATTGAAAGAGAAATTACCATAAGAGTTGTATACATCATTGGATTAAAGTAATCCGCTGTCTTTGGTGTCTCCTTAAAGTTTGTAATTGTGAAGCCTGTTTGTACATCGCCAGTTATACTTGTCGTATATCCAGCAATTCTATCTTCATCAATTGTATAGATAATTTCGTGTCCATCGTTTGCATCATATTTTGGTAGATTTGCAAATGTATGTCTCCAGTTATCAGCAGATGTGATTGTGATTGTATCTTTGATAGAACCATCTGCAAGAAGTTTAACTGTAATAGATGTTGCCGGTCGCCCAACCCACTTCTTCTCTACATCAATCGATCTTATTTCAGTATTTGTATTTGTTATTGTATAACCACTTACCATACTTCCAGTCACTACAGAATCGTAATTTAAAACAGCATCTTCTAGAACCGTGTAGTTAATTTCAGTGGTTGTTCCTAGTTGATATTTTCTTAAGTCAACAAATGTATCCGACCAGTTATTCGCTGCATTCAATACAACTGTTTTCCCCGTATCTACATTATCAGCATATAGATGAATCGTTACTGAAGTGCCTTCTGGTCCTATCCATTTCTTCTTTGTTGCAACATCGATCTTGATAGGATTATCTTTTATAGTCTGTATCGCACCATCCGTAGCAGTTACCTGTAACGTATATTCATCCTCATTCAATTCATATCCTTGAGGGGCTACTCTTTCTTTCACTTTATATGTTCCAACAGGGAGTGCAGCTGAAGTAACTGTACCATCCGCACCTGTAGTTAGTTCAAATGTAGTACCATCCGGTTTAGTAACTGTAAATACCGCATTCGCTAAACGATTCGCATTATCTTCCGCATCCACTTTAATCAGCTTGATTTTATTAGCCAAGTTTCCTGTTGCTGTACCACTTGAACTAAGTGTTTGATAATACCCACTATCTCCACCATTTTGCTCAGTCGATGTAAGATCTACATGGTTTGTTAATCTAGTATCTGGTGTATATGTTGTCTTATATATTAGACGATATTGTGTAGCATTTATTGTACCGAGATTGATTGTAAAGCTTCTGTTATCTGCACCAAATGTGATTTTTCCAGCCAAACTTACCGCAACAGGATTACTTGCTTCTCCAAGAGTTGAGTAATCTACACTATATAATTCAAAGCTACTAGGAATATACGTTTCTGTACCATTACCACCTGTTAAATGGTCCGTAATCACAACATTTGTCAAAGTTGCTTTCTTGTAATTGATACGTACCTTCCATAAAGCTTGATCTGTAGTACCCGGTACTCCCTCACCGCTCTTCTTAAGAACCTCGTCATTATCTAAAGGTGTTGGGCCATCTAATCTAATAATTTTATTTACAACTTGACCATTTACAGAAACTGAAAATGTATTATTCTGATTGACCAATAAAGATGTATACAAAAACTTCGATGCAATCTTTATATTTCCCCTAACATCTGTTCTACCTGTTACCCAGTTTGTAAATGTTAGACGAACTTTACCACCTACATCCCCCGGACCAGGTGTAATATGTGCCGTTGCAATTACTGCTGTTACATCATCGCTCATAACATTGAAATCATAAGTTGTTGTATCTGATGGAAACTTCATTGTTTGCGGTAAATCAATATCAAAATAATCACCAGCCTGTAATTGTGTTCCACTAGCATCCCAATCCAACCTCATTAAGAAGCGCTCTTTATACCATACGCTATTCACAGTTTGGCCAGAACTATTCTGTATCTCAAATGAAGTGACTGTAGATGGAACTTGTCTAGCAGGACCAGCCGCAGAAACACGCCACATCATACCTTGAAATAACAAAGTAAACATCATTACAACTGATAATACATACCGAAAAAACTTCTTTCTCTCCATTTTGCCATCTCCCATAATCGTCATTCTCCCAAAGGATATTACGACAACCAACGAATAGATTCTATCCACTTTTATGTTGTAACTTGTTGTATAAACCTACATCCCTTTGGGTTTCCAATATATATGGCTATACCGATACTTTTCATAGAGTTTTCTACTCATTAAATCTAAGCATACAATATAGCCATTTACATCTTTCCATTATGATAACCCTATATGTTTACATTAACAATTTAAGAAACTATTAATAATATCAACTATATTTCTGTTGTAATTTACATTAGGTTTATGACATTTTTATCACACAAAAAGGATATGCAATGCACATCCTCTCATTTCTTATAGGTGTAGTACGCGCTCTTTGATTTCTTGTGTTCTTCCTTGGTTCCAGAATTGTGTTCCAATATAACCACAAGTACGACGTGCTACATTCATCTTTGTTTGATCTGTATTACCGCAACATGGACACTTCCAAATTAACTTATGGTGTTCATCTTCGACGATACTAATTTCGCCATCATATCCACATACTTGGCAATAGTCACTCTTTGTATTCAATTCAGCGTATGTAATTGTATTGTAGATATGCTTCATAAGTGCAAGTACTGCAGGAATGTTATTTTGCATATTCGGAACTTCTACATAGCTGATTGCGCCACCTGGAGATAACTGTTGGAAGTCAGATTCTAACGTTAACTTATCAAATGCATTGATATCTTCAGCAACGTGTACATGATAACTATTTGTAATATACGCGCGGTCTGTAACACCCTTAATTATTCCAAAACGCTCTTGTAGACACTTTGCAAACTTGTATGTTGTAGATTCCATCGGTGTTCCATATACGGAGAAGTCAATATTTGTTTCAGACTTCCATTTGTTGCAAGCATCATTCAAGTGCTGCATTACACGCATACCAAACTCTTTGCCCTTCTCTGTTGTATGAGATGTACCAGTCATATAGTGTACACACTCATATAGGCCACCATAGCCTAATGAAATTGTGCTATATCCATTAAACAATAGTTTATCGATAACCTCACCCTTCTTCAAACGAGCAATCGCACCATATTGCCATAAGATAGGTGCTACATCAGATGGTGTTCCAAGCAATCTCTTATGACGAATCATCAATGCTCTATAGCAGAGATCTAATCTTTCATCAAAGATCTTCCAGAACTCTTCTTCATTACCCTTTGAAGAACATGCCACATCAACTAAGTTAATTGTTACAACGCCCTGATTAAATCTTCCATAGTATTTATGGTGGTTACGATCATAGTTCTCTGCTTCTGCAATATTTCCTAAATCTTTATCTGTAAAACGATCTACTGTTAAGAAGGAACGACATCCCATACATGGATATACATCACCGTTCTTAAGGTTCTTCATCACTTTAGCAGAGATATAGTCAGGTACCATTCTCTTCGCAGTACATTCAGCCGCAAGTTTCGTCAAGTAGTAATACTTGCTATCTTCATATACATTATCTTCATCTAATGCATAGATAAGTTTAGGGAATGCCGGTGTTATATAGATGCCTTTTTCGTTCTTAACACCTGTCATTCTTTGCTTAAGCATCTCTTCGATGATAAGCGCAAGGTCATCTCTTGTCTGACCAGCTTCCACTTCATCTAGATACATAAACACTGTTACGAAAGGTGCCTGTCCATTTGTAGTCATCAGTGTAATGATTTGATACTGAATTGTCTGTACACCTGTTGTAATTTCTTTGCGCACACGCAATTCCGCAAGTGCATTAACCTTGTCATTATCAACTTCAATACCTGCTATAGCTAATTCTTCCGCTACATTACGACGATGCTTTTGACGTGATATTTCAACAAATGGTGCAAGATGAGATAGTG
>JABZLM010000051.1 GCA_015256775.1 Solobacterium sp.
GTCTTTGTGGATGTATTACCCTCATCGTCTGTCGCTGTCACAGTAACTGTAATTTCACGAGTTTCTTCTGTTGGTGTCCAGTCAGTGATTGAAGGTGTTCCTGTAATCTTCTTTGTTGCTGGATTGTAAGTTACACCATTTGGTAGGTTACTTACTGTAATTGTTGCGTTTGGATCATCTGTTGTAACTGTAATCTCATTAATAGGATTTCCTTCTACAATAGTTTGATCACCAATCGTTGTAATTACAGGTGCTGTAACATCCTTCCATACTGCGAATACTTCTTTCGCGTTTGTGATGTTTGTTAAGATATTTGCCTCTGCAGCAGTTGCAGTCGCACTTGAAGCCCAACCTAAGAATTGATAACCATCTCTTGTTGGCTCTTCTGGCTGGGTAGCTGTACCACCTACTGCATTTACCACCTTATCTGCATCTGTTCCATCTGACCACTTACCACCATTTGTATCAAATGTAACTTTAATTGCACCAACGTTTACCTTTGTATCAGATACCATTGGATTATTTCCATCTGGAGAATATGCCACAAGGATAACCTTATCCCCATCACTGAATGTTCCGGCTGGTACATTTACCGTGAAATTACCAGCTGTTAAATCAGAGTAAGGAATAGTTGTCTGTGCCTTAACTGGTTGTGTTGTGTAGTCTGTATTATCTGCAATATACTTATATGCTTTTACAATTACGTTACCAGCATCTGTATTAGTAGCTGTTAAATTTGTACTAGTATTTGCAGGATTTGGATAAATTGTCTTAGGAACTGTACCCACGATTGTTTGTGGACTGTTCGCTTCGATATTTGTTGTAGTTACGTTAGGTTTTACTACAAGATAAGATTTCGCATTCTTTGGATCAGTATGATCTGTTAGATATTCCTGTCCATCTGGTACGCCATCACCATCAGTATCTACATTAAACTTATCTGTACCAATTTCATCCTCAACGAAATCATATAAACCATCCTTATCTGTATCAAGTACTTGTAAGAATGCTGTTGAATATGTGTGTTGAACAATCTTATTTGGTTTACCACCATCTGGTTTTCTAATGTTAGGGAACCAAGAAGTAGAATCTACGAAGTCAGCCGTTAACCAAGATTCAAAATTTAATTGTTTACCATTTGTATTAATATAGTTATTTAGTGCTTCTGCGAACTGTTGGTTTGTTACACTGCTCTTTAACTTGTATTCGATTGTGTAAGATCTTCTTTGACCTAAAACACCATAGAATACTTGAGAGTCAAGTTTCTTTCTTACTTGATCAACCTTATTCCAGTCACCACCCACAATGCTTAGCTCTGGTGTATCCTTTGTGGAGATTACACCATTACCACTAGGATCAACCACAAGCTTGATAGGATTAGAAGCTGTGATTGTTCCAGTTGGAGTAGATACACCAAGTGTTACATTATTTGTATCAATATACTGTAATAATTCCTGTGGAATTACTTCATTGATATAAAGAACCCATCCAGTATTGGCCTGTAAAAAATTTTGGTCAGGTTTAAAAGATACAGTAGACTTAATCGTCTTTGTTTGTGCATCATAAGATACCATCTTACCCGCATAACCACCAGAGAAATTACCGTCCTTAGACTGAGTACCATCGGTACCAAATCCATTCACTCCTTCTCCTAAGTAGTTTTCATTACCATTCGAAGGGTTTGAAGGGAGTTCTGGCACATTAGGATTATTCTTTAAGATAAATCCATTAGCATAGCCACCCTTATCAGCCTTACCATCACCTCTCACCCATACAGTTGTAAAGTCGATTTTCTTAGAAGCTAAACCTAAACTATCTAAAGTGGCGCCATTTTTAAGTTTAATTACTACATCAGTATTTGTTATAACTCCAATGAGACCTGATTGGAATGTCGCATTACTTATTTCAACCTTCCATAATGCACCATCCGCTTCTTTTTCAAATTGTTTACCATTTACAGTAATTGAGTCGATTTGTTTATAAAATTCATCATCGAAGAAATTTAGTAAATATCTTCCATTATATGGACCCTTATTTGTATCACCCCAACTTCCTGGAAGTTTTGCCCACTTTGTTACTGTTAGGTGTATTCCATCACTATCTTCTTTTGTAAAATCTGTTCTCGCATAATCCAAAACACCATCTGTTTCACCAGCTAACGTATAGTTAACCTGGTTATCCATCGATCTTGTTTGAATTCCTTGAGCAGAAACCTTAATCGGACTTAAAAACATTGTACAACCTAACATGGCCGACATGAGTTTAAACGATAGTTTCTTTGCGTTTGTACGCTTTTTCGTTTTATTGATATTTGTAGAAATATCAGTATTGCTCATAGTCTTTTCTCCCTCCAATTCATCAAAGCACAACAAAAAATGCTTTAAATCAAATATATATTATCATGTATCATTTGTAAAATATAATGCTTTTTAGTGGTTTTTTATATTTAGTAAATTGTTTATTCTTGAAAATATTTTTTCTATTTACAGAAAGTTAATTTGCAATAGTTAAAATTACATAAAGTATCTGATACATACTTTTAGATAAACGATTATAATTGTGTTTCACAAAAATCCCCAGTAATTTTCATGATATTACATTTTTAACTTATTTTTACGTTTTTTCTAATTTTGTATATATACACCTTAAAATTGATATGCTATATTATCACCGTTTCAAATAAGGGAAAGGTAAGACAAAATATGAACATAAGAAAAGTTATAGCAGTAATTATATCTGTTTTATCAATTAGCCTACTAGCACTCACAAACGTATCTGCTAGTTACATGCCTACTAACCCAATCGACAAAGATGTAGACGATCAACCTGCTGGAGAGGAATATAAAGATAAATTTGAATTTGTATTAAAAGATCCAGAAGGTAATCTTGTCGGTCCAACAATCAAAAATAACACCCCTGCCAACCCTGACAGTGATGGTAACCCTACATATTTTTATGGTGTATTCTTTCTGAAAGACGATGTCGATATCTACTTGAATAATCACCAACTAGATCCAGCGCAATCATATGTAACATTTACTCTAGAAGAAGTTCAAACAAATGTACCGAATATGAAATTCGACTCTAAAGTATACAACATTAATGTATATTATACTGTTATTCCTGATCCATTTGGTGGACATAATCAATTCCAGTACTATGAAGTTGATGGAGAACTATATGGCGATATAGGACAAAGACTAATTCAAAATCCTGATGGAACTTTTACTGAAGACTATAATACTTTTCTAAAATTTAAGTTTAATAATACAACGATTCACTATGTAAATCACACTGTCAATAAACTATGGGAAAATGGTTCTGAATCTTCTGTTGAAGTTCAATTATTGCAAGATGGTACTCCTTATGGTGCACCAGTAGAACTAAATGATGCCAATGCTTGGACATACACTTGGCAACAGCTTGATGATAGTTATACATGGTCAGTTGTAGAAGTGAATATCCCTGAAGGATATCAAGCAACGACTGTCGTTTCTCCAGATGGTTTAACAACAACTATCACAAATACCAAACTAGTTACACCTGCTGTAGAAGATCCTACTAACCCTACAGATACTACAGTTACTCCAAATAAACGTGGAGAAAGTGTTAAGACAAGTGATTCATTCAATGCTCTTGCATGGTCACTCATCTTGGGTACATCTTTTGTAAGTATATTGTTCACAATATATATCAGAAGAAGAATACAAAATGAACATTCATAAGATCAAATATTTAGCAGTACTATCAATGATTCTTGACCATATGGCATCTGTATTATTTGCACCAGATGCCATTGGCTATATTATTCTAAAACTAATCGGTCGTATTGCAGCACCAGCAATGTGCTTTGCATTAGCACAAGGTTTTATACATACTTCAGATCGTAAAAAGTATTTCTTGCGACTTATCATTTTTGCGGGTATTTCACAAATTCCCTACTCCTACTACATGAGTGGCAGTATATGGTTTCCAACTGGGAATATGTTATTTACATTAGCTTGCTCTTTCTTACTTCTAGAAGTTGTAGAACACCATAAGTGCTTAGGAATTCTTTCGATACCAATCGTAATCAGCATTTTATATATAGCAACCTTCACAGATTGGTTTATCTTCGGACCACTATTTACTCTATCCTTTTATCTAAATAAAGGAAATAAAGACTTACAAGCATTGTGTCATGCATGCATAAGTTTTCTAAGTCTAGGTTATTCTGCATATGTATGCATACAACAAGGTCTTTCATGGTATTCTCAAGTTTGGCAAATTGGTGTGATACTTTTCATTCCAATCACCTATTTGTATAATGGAAAGCCAGGTAACAAATTCACTTTCAACAAATGGTTTTTCTACCTATTCTATCCCCTACACTTACTCGTAATCGGAATAATTCGTTCAAGATTATAAGTTGTATTTCTAAACAATCAAATTAGTAGAATAAGTTCTAACTAATATATAGTTTTTAATATGTAGTGGTTAGTAAGTTAATAATGATTTATTTTAATAGCGATCTACTGGTAATAGTAGATCTTTTTATTTTGTTTTTATGATTATACCTAGTACTTACAGTACACGGTTCCAATTTATAATCTACTTATAAAATCATAACTCTTTTGTATAGTAGTATCGCTTACCTGTATATGGATATTCTTTTAATGCAAACACCTCTTTATAACCATGCTTTTCATAAAATTCTGGTGCTTGAAAATGAAATGTATTAACAAAAGAATACTTACACCCTCTATTGAATGATTCAAGTTCTGCCATTTTGAGAATTTTTGAACCTAGACCTTGTCTTCTAACATCATCTCTTACATACAAATATTCAATCTCGAGCCAATACCCAAAAGTCTCCGCTACAATTCCAGCAATTAAATTACCACAATCATCTTCTATATAAATGTTAAGAGATTCACTCTTTGACGGTTCTCTATTAGATCGATTATATGAACGGATTAAATTTGCTAACTCTTGTGCTTTTTCGGATTTTATATTTTCTAATTTCAATTTCATACTATTCTCCATTTTTTAAATTCATTAGTCATAAAAATTTAATGTTTTTGGACTGACCAATTCCTTAAAGTTAAGATAATAAATGAATTTCTATATTACCTATGTAAAGACTATCCCATATACATAATCATCCGTCCATTGATTTGTTTCAATAACGCATCTCATTTTCATAGAATTCATTTTGAAAAATATCATATTTAGCACAATCATAAATGACTCGCATATCTCCCGTTTAAAGATAAATACGAGTCATTTTATTATTTTGTATTCTTTCCTTTAAATAACAATACACGATCTTCCGTTTGAATTAGCGTACTACCTGTTGCCGGTATAATTTCATCATTTCGATTAATTGATATAATCAACTTATTGTCTGGTAAATTTAAATCACGAATATATTTATGATTCCATGCATGATGTTCTGTCACTGTAAATTCTATGAGATCTTGTCCATTTGGATCAAAGTACTCTTCTCCACTCCAAACAATAATATCATTTGGTTGTAATACAAGACTTCCATTAGGAACTAATGGTTTCTCATCTCGAATTACCTTTGCAATGATTAAGTGCTTATCTAAAGAAATATCTTTTATCTGTCTATGTGCGAGTATGCCACCTTCATCAACCACTGACTTTACAAATGTAATATTTCCTTTTCCTACATAGTAATTAAATGTTCTTAGCACTTCATTACGAGAATCGATCATATGTAGTTTTTCTGTTACCCATTTCATTGAGGAACCTTGTATGAGTGATGATATTAAGCAGACACCAAAAACAATATGGAAGATATCCACAGGACTTGATTTATACTGGTTTACCACCATAATTGCAAAGGCAATCGTAGCTGCGCCACGAAGTCCTCCCCAAGATACTAGCCATTTTTGATTTAATTTCAAATCAAATGGTAACATCAAACCAAATACTACGAGAGGTCTAACAATAAAGATAAGTACAACTGCAATGACAATCGCAAAGAATAAGTTCACTAAAATATGTGAAGGTGTCGCTAGTAACCCTAAGATAAAGAATAACAGGATATTCATAATGTTAGATACACCATCGAAGAAGAACGTCACTTCTTTCTTTGCAATAAATACTTGATTCCCTAAAATCAAACCAAGAATATAAACGGTTAGATATCCATTCCCATTCAAAAGTTCACTAATCGAGAAAGATAACAGTACAACCGCAATAATAAAGACTGTAATAAATCCACTCTTTTGAAGGTCAGTATACTCCATGAATTTACGAACAACATAGGCAACGATTACTCCAATTAAAATACCCCAGAATATCTGAAAGAATAACATTATGCCAATAGAAATCTGTTCACCTTTAATTAAAGCTAAGAAGATACAAGTCAGTGTAAACGCCATTGGGTCATTTGATCCACTTTCAAGTTCTAAAAGAGATGCTGTATTGTATTTCAAATTTAAATTCTTTGAAGAAAGAATATTTGATACGGACGCATAGTCCGTAGAACCAATGATAGAGCCTATTAAGAGACTCTCTATCCAGCCAAAACGAAGAATAAAGTGAATTAACGTTCCCGTCAGTAATGACGTAAAGATGACTCCCAATGTGGATAGAATCAACGACTCAATTACAACAGTTCTTCCAGCTTTCCAGTTTGTACCAAAGCCACCATAAAAGATAATGATTAGCAAAGCTATTTTGGAGAAGTTTTCAGCAAACTGATAATCTTCAAAGTTAAAACCAATTAAACTGCTGATAATACCCAAAGACAAGAATAACATCAAAGAAGGAATCCCGGACTTCTTCGCTATCTGAACCGCAATCAGAGCAGCTAGTAATATGACTGATATATAAAACATATGCTATCCACCCCCTACTGTTGTCATTCTATCAATATTCAGTATATCTTTCAAAATAAAGATATGTATACATGCATGAATGAAGAAAGATTTTCTTCATTCTATTTTATTTCAAAATGTATTACAAATTAATTCTTTTAAACAATCACATATACTATCAAATGTGATATTCATAACGTAAGTATTTTTGTTTTGAAATCTTATCCATCGTTCTTCAAATACAGGATTTTCGCAAATTAATTTTGTTATATCTAATGCATTCTTTTTTGAAATATTTGTATGCCGATAGCTAAATGTATATCGTATCGCTAATTTCAAAGACTCCAATTCTAGGCCATTATTATTAAAAATAATATAAATATCATAGAAATCCTTCATTCTTGTGTTATTCTCTGCTCTTGCTAGAATCGTTTGTAATTTTTCTGCAACAACTGACTCTAGAGAATAGAAATAAAGGTAAATAAAATCTCCTAGTAAAGTTCTATATTTTTCTTTTTTAGGAGTTGGATATATTGGGTCACCAGTAGCAATATCTAACGTAAAAGGAAGACGTATATTTGAAACATGACCAATTAAATGGAATTGTGCGCCTATGTATATATCATCTAATCGTATTAACTCCCAATTGCCGATTAATTCGTACCACACTTCATTTGTATGCATTGAAACAATATCCGAAATGATATTTCTCATATTTTCTATATTAAAATCTAACCCATTAATCAAAAAATCAATATCACGTTTAGACCTATTTTGTAACCCAATCTTATACGCTACTAACATACATCCTTTTAGCAGAAAATTCTCATTATACTTACTCATTGAAAGAAGTTTAAGAAATTCATCGTAAAAAACTGACTTAATACATCATTAAAACTGACATTTAACTCACTAGATCTAATTCTAAGTTTGTTAACAATACTATCTTTATTCATTATAAATAATCTCCAGTATATCCTCTATCTGATTAGATATACCGAAAATTTCAGCATATTCCCTAAGTCTCCAAATATTTTTATTTTGTTTTTTTAAATATAAATTCCATGCTTTTGAAAATATCTCCGGATCTTGTTTTTTCCTATCACGGACAATATCGCAAATCGTACGTTCCATATCATAAACAGTAACAGTATTTCCCATAATTGTATCAACATATGTTAAGCCTATTTGATACCAATCCTTCTTAATCTGATGCACATTAACTTTATTTTTAAACCTCCAAGCATTATATCCTTGATATACAGTCACTTCATTAATAAATGGATTTCTATCGGTCAACCCATGTAATAACAATGCGGTCTGATAAGAATATATACATTTTCCATATTGTTTTTGTAAAAAAAATAGTTCATCAAAATTATTAAACATAGGATCAAAATATATTCCACGCGATACTCTCTCAAGTTCTCCTTTACGTATCATATCTGTAAGATACCACGAATCAATATTATGACTTTTTATTTCCCTTGCTGTAATAATTCCATTATTCTCTTTGATAATATTCTTGATCAAGTCAGTTTTCATATTTCTTCCTTATGTGCATTATTATAAAATAAATAACGCACAAAAAGAAGTAATGATTTAGAGTTGATAGTTTAAGTAATCAATATTTCTTCAATCCAAAATAAAAGGCTATTGTCAAAAACTGTTCTGACATAGCCTAGATACTACTGTTATTTAATTAAACCAAACAAATCATTTAAGGCTTCTGCCATTGTTGGGTGTGTGAAGATCTGATTTGCAAGTGCTGTATATGGTTGCTTGGCAATCATTGCAGTTACGACGATATTGATTACTTCATGTGATTCTTCACCAAATAATACAGTACCTAAAATCTGATTTGTATCTGCATCTACAATTGCCTTATAAATACCAGTTTGATTGCCAAGAATCTTAGCCTTTGGAATTGCAGTAACCGGTAATGTGGCTACCTTGATGTTATATCCAGCCTGACGAGCTTCCTTCTCGCTTAAACCAACTCTGGAATAAGTTGGATGTAAGAATGCTGAGAATGCAATTGGCTGTCTATCATTTCTTGTATAAGCACCATTACCATCTAAATAGCTCTTTACAATACGATAGT
>JABZLM010000012.1 GCA_015256775.1 Solobacterium sp.
CCTGAAGGTGATGCGAAGACATTAGTAGCAGCTGACCCATCAGCAGCAGCTGACGTTTACATGTTCGCAAACGACCAGATTCCAGATTTATTAAAGGCTAACGCAATCGCTGAATTAGGTGGATCTGCAGTTGAAGCAATCAAGAAGAACAACAGTGACATTACTGTTGATACAGTAACTTATGAAAACTCTGTATATGGTGTTCCATTTACAGCAAACACATGGTTCATGTACTATGACAAGCGCGTCTTCTCTGAAGATGATGTTAAGAACTTAGACACAATGCTTACAAAGGGTAAGGTTGGTTTCCCACTCTCTAACTCTTGGTATATTCAAGCATTCTATGCAGCTAACGGATGCACATTATTCGGTGAAAATGGAGCAGATGCTAAAGCTGGTATCGATTTCGGTGGTGAAAAGGGTACAGCAGTTACAAATTACTTAGTTGACTTAGTTCAGAATCCTAACTTCAAGGATGCATATGGTCTAACACCAAGCACATTAGCTGATGGTACAGTCAATGCATTATTCTCAGGTACTTGGGATTACAAGGCAGTTGTTGATGCTTTAGGTAAAGAAAACGTTGGTATTGTAGCTCCTCCTAAGTACACATTAAATGGTAAGGAATTACAGTTAAAGGCATTCGCAGGTTCTAAGGCTATTGGTGTTAACCCAACAAGTAAGAATCCAGAAGTTGCAGTTGCATTAGCTTCATTCTTAGGTAGTGCAAAGGCTCAACAAGCTCACTACGACTTACGTAATATCATTCCTACAGATACATCATTGAATGTTTCTGATGCATTGGCTAAGGCACAGATGGATACAATGGACTTTGCTTCAATTGTACAGCCACTACAGTCAGGCATGGCTCAATATTGGACACCAGCAGAATCAATGGGTAAGGAAATCGTTGCCGGTACAGTAACACACGAAAATGCTGCTGAAAAGACAGAGAGCATGAACAAGGCAATGAACACTGCTTCCGTTCAATAATATTGCATTACTGATTAAAAGAATGTGGTTGAGATACTTATTTTAACCGCATTCTTCTTCGTTTATAGAATTGAGGTAATCGTATGGAAAATAAAAAGATTCAGGACAAAGTCACCGTGTTAAAAGCGATAACATCCGGTGATTTACAAACGAAGCTATCCATCCCATTTATGGGACTTGGTGTATTTTTGAAAGGGCAGAAAATCAAAGGTTGCCTCATATTCCTTCTGGAAGTAGCGTTCTTCTTATATATGGCTACTTCTGGTATCCATGCTTTATCATTGTTACCGTCACTGGGTGATCAAGCACAAGGCAAAGTATGGAATGAAGCAAAACAAATTTTCGAATATTCTGCCGGAGATAACTCACAGCTCATTCTCTTATTTGGTGTTGTCGCATTATTTGTTATCGCAGGTTTTATCCTTTTATGGATATTACAGATCAAACATGCATACAAACTACAATTAAAGAAAGCAAATAATGAACATATCAATTCCTTTAAGGAAGATTTGAAGTCTCTATTAGATGGAAATTTACATATCACATTGATGTCATTACCTTGTGTTGGTATCTTAGTATTCAATATCGTGCCATTGGTTTATATGATCAGTATGGCATTTACATCTTATTCCAAAGAAGATGAACACTTACAGTTGTTCGATTGGAATGGACTAACACAGTTTAAGCGTGTATTAAACTTCAGTGGTAATATGGGTAAACAGTTCTGGCATGTTCTTGCTTGGACAGTTGTTTGGGCTCTTGTTGCGACATTCTTAAACTACATTACAGGTATGATTCTTGCGATGATTATCAACCGTAAGGAAACAAAGGCAAAGGGATTCTGGCGTTTCTGCTTTGTATTATCTATTGCAGTACCACAGTTTATTTCCTTGATGATTATGAACATCATGTTACAACCATCAGGCGCAATCAACGTATTACTACAGAATAGTGGAGTTATTAGTGCACCACTACCATTCTTAACAGATGCGATGTGGGCTAGAATCACAATTATCGTAATCAACTTATGGATTGGTATTCCATATACAATGTTACAAGTTACAGGTATCCTACAAAACATCCCAGGCGAACTCTACGAAGCAGCTCGTATGGATGGTGCAGGACCGGTGATGATCTTCTTTAAGATTACACTTCCATACATGTTATTTGTTACTACACCATACTTGATTACATCATTTGTTGGTAATATCAATAACTTTAACGTTATCTACCTCTTATCAGGTGGTGGACCAACATACGTTGGAGATACTGCAGGTCAGACAGACTTGCTTGTAACATGGTTGTACAAGTTAACGATCGATCAACAGTACTACAACTTAGGTGCAGTTATCGGTATCTTGACATTCATCATCTTAACAACAGTCACATTGATCACATATCGTAGATCGAAGTCTTATCAGAATGAGGAGGCGTTCATGTAATGAGTACGAATACACTAAAACGTAATAAAAAGAGCGTATCTAGCCGTGTTGGTAACTTCTTCGTTCATGTATTTTTGGCAATGCTAGCAGCGATATGGGTATTACCAATTTTCTGGATCATCCTAACAAGCTTTAGAGCTGAACAGGGATCCTATGTAAGTACCTTCTTCCCTAAGGGATATACACTTGCAAACTACATTAAGTTATTTACAGACCGTAACGTCTTAAACTTCCCACGTATGTTTGCAAATACACTTATTATTGCAATATTCACATGTATTATTTCAACATTCTTCGTATTATCTGTTTCATATAGCTTATCTCGTATGCGTTTCAAGCTACGTAAGCCATATATGAACTTAGCAATGATTCTTGGTTTATTCCCAGGATTCATGGCAATGATTGCGGAATACTATATCTTAAAGGCACTTGGTTTAACAGAAGGTTCTGCAGTACGTCTAGCATTAATTATTGTTTATTCTGCTGGTACTGGTTTAGGTTTCCAAATTGCCAAGGGTTACTTTGATACGATTCCACGTTCTGTCGATGAAGCAGCGATTATGGATGGTGCGACACAGTGGCAAGTATTTACAAGAATCACGATGCCATTATCAAAGCCAATCATTATCTATACAGTCATGACTTCATTCATCGCTCCATGGGTAGACTTTATCTTTGCAAAAGTTATTGTTCGTGCAAACGCAGATCAATTTACGGTCGCAATCGGTTTATGGAATATGTTACAGAAGGAATATATTAACCAATGGTACACAAGCTTCGCAGCTGGTGCGGTTATTATTTCTCTTCCAATCGCAATCTTATTCGTATACATGCAGAAATTCTACGTTGAAGGAATGTCTGGCGCAGTTAAAGGATAACAAAACAAAAACGGTAGAACCTTTTGGTCCTGCCGTTTACTTTGTAAAATCGTAGTATGATAGATATGAATCAGGAGGACTCACATGAAAACGTATATCTTTGACTTGTATGGAACACTCATTGATATTCATACAGAATTACATAATCATAAGGTGTGGAAAGTACTGTCAGACATGTATGCATGTTATGGTGCTATTTACACTCCAGAACAGTTTAAACAAGCATATTTAAAGTTCAATAAAGAAGAGTGGAAGCGAGTAGAAGAATTACATCCTGATACATATATAGATATTCAATTTAAAAATGTATTCAAACGTCTATTTGACGAAGCACCGATTCATACGGAAGTGTTACCAATTCAAGATATAGAAACCTGGTTACTCTTTGTGGAAACAGAGTTTAGACGTTTAACAAGAGTGCGTTGTAAACCATATCGCAATACCCTCAAGACATTACAAACACTAAAGCAACAAGGGCATCCAATCATCTTACTGTCAAATGCGCAACATTCCTTTGCGCTAGCTGAGATGGGTATCTGTGATTTAATTCCATACTTTGATCATATGTATATCTCTGCTGATTACGGTATCCGTAAGCCGGAGAAAGCATTTATGCAAAAAGTACTAGATGACCACAAGCTAGACGTTTGTGATTGCGTCATGATTGGTAATGAAGTAGGTAGTGATATGCAAGTTGCGGCATCTTGTGGTGTAACTGGTATACTATTAAATACAGCACATCGCAAAGACAAAGTAATTCAGAAAGAATTAGAAACATTACAACAAGAATATCCAAACTTTCAGTATCAAATCATTACTTCAGGGGATATTTTAGAAATTTTAGGAGAATAAGTTATGCCAACATGGTTAAAAGATGCAGTATTTTATGAGATTTATCCACAATCATTCTATGATACAAATGGAGATGGTATCGGGGATTTAGAAGGTATCATTCAAAAGTTAGATTACATCAAGGAACTTGGTTGTAATGCATTATGGATTAATCCAATGTATGACTCACCATTTATGGATGCAGGATACGATGTGAGGGATTATAAGAAGGTTGCGGCTCGTTATGGTACTAATGAAGATGCGTATCGTTTATTTGAGGAAGCACATAAGCGTGGTATCAAAGTATTGCTAGATTTAGTACCTGGTCATACGTCTGATGAACACGCTTGGTTTAACGCAAGTAAACAGCCTGAAGAAAATGAATACTCCAGTCGTTATGTATGGACAAATGGTGCCTTTGTAGGTGTCAAAGACCACCCATATATGGCAGGTATGTCAGATCGTAATGGAGCATATATGTTAAACTTCTTTGCGTCTCAACCAGCCCTCAACTACGGATGGTTAGATCGTACGGAGAGTTGGATGTCTGCGGTGGATAGTCCAGAGGCTATCGCTACCAAAGAAGCAATGAAAGATATCATGCGCTTCTGGTTAGATCATGGTGCAGATGGCTTCCGTGTCGATATGGCAGACTCACTTGTAAAAAATGATGATAACAAGAAATCAGCGACTGCAAAAATCTGGCGAGATGTTCGTAATATGCTAGATCAAGAATATCCAGAAGCTGCACTTGTTAGTGAATGGTCCAATCCAGAACAAGCAATCAATGGTGGTGGCTTCCACATGGATTTCTACTTGGACCATTGGCACAATGGATACAATACATTACTACGTGATTATGAAACAGGTGGAGAAGATAATAGTTTCTTCTTAAAGAGTGGTAAAGGTGATATTTGTCGTTTCTTAAATGACTATATGCCTAAGTATAAGGCAACAAAGCAGAATGGTTACATCTCCATGTTTACATGCAACCATGATACACCACGTCCTGCAAATACATTAACTCCTGACGAGTTAAAGATTGCGTATGCATTTATCTTAACTATGCCAGGTGTTCCATTTATCTATTATGGTGATGAAATTGGTGTGCGCTATATGAAGGATATTCGCTCCAAAGAGGGTGGCTTCCATCGTACAGGTTCACGTACACCAATGCAGTGGGATAACAGCGCAAACAAGGGCTTTTCAACTGCTGAAGCACATCAACTCTATCTCGCAGTTGATTCATCTGAAGATGCGCCAAACGTAGCAGATCAAATGAATGATGATAATTCTCTCTACTCGACAACAAAGTCTCTTGTGGCATTACGACACATGCATGCAGACTTACAGGCTGATGCGGACTTTAATGTAATTTATGCAGAAAAAGAGAAGATGCCATTTGTATACAAGCGAGGAAAGTTGATACTAGCAATCAATCCAAGTAGTTTAGAAAAAACAATCTCATTAGATGAGCTACAAGGTTATAAGCCAATCTACACAATTGGAAAAGCATCTATTGAAGATAAAACTCTTACAATCGGACCAAGTTCGTTTGTAGTACTTCAAAGAGGATAAATTTTATGAAGTATGTCAATAATGGCTTACGTGTATGTTGGATTTTTTTCAAGACTATTTTATGGGAACTAGTAACGGAACTGATTAGTGTTATTATTTTAACCGTTTTATTCACAATTAAAATGCTGCAGTTATATGGAAAAAATATGAATTCACGGGATCTTTCTAGTTATATTTTTCATGATTTAGAATATGATCCAGTATTTTTTGGTTGCCTTCTTATACTCAATATTATCTTAATATTAGTCTTATATGTAATATATCATCGTAAAGAACCAGATATGTTGCCATTTGAACGTAAGAATTGCATTTCAAAATATATCAAAGGGTATATTTGTGGTCTAATCTTATTTACATTGATTTGGCTTATTTCTCTTGGGCTTGGCGGTTTCCAGGTTGAATTGATATTTAAACATGGAAATATAGCTATGCTTTGTTTATTCTTTGTTGGCTATCTCTTTCAGGGAATGAGCGAAGAGGTACTATTTAGAGGATATCTTTACAAAAGACTAAACACATTTCTTCCACTTCCAATGGTGATTGCGTTGACAAGTTTACTATTTGCTGTAATGCATTTGGGAAACGATGGAATTTCAATACTAGCATTTATTAATCTTATTATATTTGGTGTATTTACTGCACTAATTCGCTATCATTCAAATAGTTTATGGTTTATAAGTGCTTTACATTCTGCTTGGAATTTTACGCAGGGACCACTTTTAGGAGTTGCTGTATCAGGCAATGGTAATCAGCAATTTGTTCTTTTTTCAAAACTAAGTGATGCAACTGCGCTTATTAATGGTGGCAGTTTTGGTTTAGAAGGTAGTTTAATAACAACACTTATTTTGTTGGTGGCTATTTTTGCAATTACTAAAAAGTTTAGTTGTATTGAAAAACTAATTTGTAAATAAAATTCAAAAAAGTTATTGACATTTATTAAATTCAAAATAAACTATAAGCATAAGCGATGATAAGAAGAGTAGCTGAAAGATAGTATCACAGAGAGTCCTCGAATGCTGAGAAGAGGATATACGAAGGTTTAGTGAAGATGGTCTTGGAGTTGTACTTCCGAAATGTAGGGAGTACCGGGATGTCCCGTTATAGACAAAGAGTATGTTGGTACTCTATGAGGTATGTATTGTGAAATGCATATGAACTAAGGTGGTAACACGAGATTATATATCCCGTCCTTACATGTAAGTGTAAGTGCGGGATTTTTGTTTATATAGATAGGAGGTAGCGATGATTGAATTAAGTAACATAGTTAAAACATTCAAAGCAAACAAGGAAAACATCCATGCGGTAAACGACGTTTCATTAACAATCAACGATGGTGAAATCTACGGTATCATCGGATATTCTGGTGCTGGTAAGAGTACGTTAATTCGTTTGATCAATCAACTAGAAGTACAGACAGCTGGTGATGTGGTAATTGATGGTATTAACATCAAGGAACTTAGTCCTAGAGAACTACGTTTACAACGTCAACAAATTGGCATGATCTTCCAACACTTCAACCTCCTATGGAGTAGAACAGTTGCTGAAAATATTGAACTTCCTCTAGAGTTTGCGCATGTACCTAAAGCAGAAAGACAACAAAGGGCAGCGGAGCTAATCGAAATGGTGGGCTTAACGGGAAGAGAAGATGCATATCCAAGTGAATTATCAGGCGGTCAGAAACAAAGAGTTGGTATTGCAAGAGCGTTAGCGAATTCCCCAAGAATTCTGCTATGTGATGAAGCGACATCAGCACTAGACCCTGATACAACAGAGCAGATTCTTGAACTATTAAGAGAAATTAATCGACGTTTAGGAATCACGATTGTGATGATTACACACCAGATGGAAGTTGTACAGAAGATTTGTACACGAATGGCTGTGATGAGTGATGGAAAGATTGTGGAAGAAGGAACAGTTAAACAATTGTTTGAACATCCAAAACACGCAGTCACAAGAAGGTTTGTACAAAATATTGAAGCCAACCAAACAATCGAAGAATTAGCTGAAAGCTTAAAAGAGAAATATCCAAGTGGTAAGTTACTTCGTTTATCCTTTACAGGAAATAACGCAGAGCAGCCAACGATTATCAATGCGGCAAGACTTGTACCATTTGAAATATCAATTGTAGAGTCAAACATCTCACAGTCATCTGTTGGACCGATGGGTGTAACATACATTCATATCAGTGGTGGCGTAGATAGTGACTACAACAAGTTTGTGACATACTTAACTGATAACAATGTCATAGTGGAGGTGCTCTAATGATAGGTGGCGTACTAAACTTAGATCAGCTATTTACAGCTATCAATGAAACAATCTACATGACACTTGTATCACTTGTACTTGCGACAATCTTAGGATTACTGATTGGTATCCTATTGTACTGTACACAAACCGGTGGCTTATTCCAAAACAAGATTATCAATCGGGTGATTGATGTGATTATCAACGTATTACGTGCGATTCCATTTATCATCTTACTGATTATCTTGATTCCATTTACAAAGCTGATTGTAGGAACGATGTTAGGAGCTACAGCAGCCTTACCTTCACTGGTGTTTGCGGCAGCGCCGTTCTACGCACGAATGTGCATCATCGCATTCCAAGATGTAAATAAAGGTACCATTGAAGCAAGTAAAGCAATGGGTGCCAGCAACTGGCAAATTATTCGAAAAGTATTACTACCTGAAGCATTACCATCCTTGATTTCAGGAATCACAGTAACAGGAATTTCCTTAATCTCTTATACAGCAATGGCAGGTGCCATTGGTGCTGGAGGACTTGGAAACCTAGCATACTTATATGGTTTTGCAAGAAGAAATGAATTGATACTTTATACTTCAACCATCATCATTATTATCATTGTATTTGTTATACAGTGGTTCGGTGATGCAATCGTAAAACGAATTGACAAACGATAAATATATAAAAAGAAAAGGGAGAAAACTCATGAACAAGATTACAAAGATTATTGCAGCAGCTACATTCGCATTAGGCTTAACAGCTTGTGGAACATCCAAAAAAGAAAATGCATCCACAACAGCTTCAGACAGCACAAAGTTAACAGTGATCGCAACTGCTAACCCACACGCAGTGATTCTAGATGAAGCGAAGTCCATCTTGAAGGACAAGTACAACATCGACCTAGAAGTAACAGTTACTGATGATTACTTCATTCCAAATGAAGCAGTATCTAACGGAGAAGCAGACGCAAACTACTTCCAACACGTTCCATTCTTTGACAAAGAAAAGAAAGAAAAGAACTACAAGATTTCTAATGTAGGTGGTATTCATATTGAACCATTTGGAATCTACTCTAAGACAATCAAGAATGTTTCTGATATCAAGGATGGTTCAACAGTTGTTATTTCTAACTCTGTAGCAGATAACGGTCGTATCTTAGCAATTCTTGCACAGGAAAACCTTGTGAAGTTACCAGATAACGCAGATGTATTAAACTTGACAATCGCAGATATCGATAACGATACAAACAATCCAAAGCACTTAAAGTTCCAGGAAGTAAAACCAGAATTACTTGCAACAGCTTATGAAAATGGTGAAGGTGACTTAGTAGCTATCAACGGTAACTTCGCAATCAACGCTGGTCTAAAGCCAGGATCTGACGCATTAATCCTTGAAAAGGCTAATGAATCTAACCCATATGTAAATATTATCGCTTGCCAAGAAGGTCATGAAAAGGATGAAAAGATTCAAGCTTTAGTTAAGGTATTACAGTCTGAAGAAATTCGTGAATTCATCAAGAAGAACTGGTCTGATGGTTCCGTTATCCCAGCTGAATAAGCATTAAGATTGGTCATGCATGCATAGTGCATGGCTTTTTTATATCTATAATATTCAGATAAATATCACTTTCTCTTCACGTGTACAATTTGAAGAAGAGTGATACTCTAGATGTAGATGGATTTGAATTAACATCTATGGAAAGGATGTAGTATGGAAATTAAAGAAACAGCCAGTGCGGGAACAATTGAAAAATGTGATTGCCTTGTAACAGTTTCAAAGGGAGAAGGGGATATCAAAATCAACCTTTCTTCAAAAGTTTTATATCAATATGGTGATAGTATCAGAAATACAATTCTTCAGACACTAAAAAAATTACATATAAACGATGTAACAGTTGATATTGAAGATATGGGTGCTTTTGAGTATGTGATTGTTGCTAGACTAGAAGCCGCAATCTATCGTAGTCAGAAACAGATGGATCAAATTCCATGGGGAGATTTACTACATGAATAATAAGAATCGCTTACGTCGAACGATGATGTTTCTAAATGCACAAAAGCCAAATTTACTAAAAGATCCATTTATTTACAAACCGGATTCTTTGATATTCGATTTAGAAGATGCGGTTGCACTAGGTGAAAAGGATGCGGCTCGTTTTGTGCTTGCGCATGCGCTTCAGAGTGTTGATTATCAAAACTGTGAGAAGGTAGTTCGTATCAATGGTATTGATACACCATTCTGGAAAGAAGATATCCGTTGTGCAGTATACGCAGGATGCGATAGTATCCGTATTCCTAAGACAGAGTCAGCTGAAGATGTACAAGCAGTTGAAGCAGAAGTTTTAAAGGCTGAAAAAGAAGCAGGTGTTGAAGAAGGGCATACTTTACTGATGGCTGCGATTGAATCCGCAAAAGGAGTCATTAATCTAAAGGAGATCTGTACAGCTTCCTCACGATTATTCGGGGTAGCACTATCTGCTGGTGATTATACAAAAGACTTACATACAGTTATCACTGGTACAGGTGTTGAACTCTCAGGTGCTAGACAGTTAATGGTAATTACCGCAAGAGCGACTGGTGTTCAATGTTTCGATACTGTCTATACAAGCCTTGATAATATGGAAGGTCTAAAAGCAGAAACAAAACTAATTCATGATATGGGATTTGATGGTAAATCAATTATTAATCCAAGACAGATTCCGATTGTTCATGAAGTATATACACCAAGTCAAGATGACATTATCTTTGCACAAAAAGTTGTGAAAGAGATTGATGAAAAACGTGCACAGGGTATCGGTGTATTTACTGTAGATGGAAAGATGATTGATGTGGCGTTTTATGATGGTGCAAAGAGAACGATTGCGCTTGCGAAAGCCGCAGGTGTATATCAGGAGGTGGACAATGCTTAATGCAGTAGGAAGAGAAATCCCACAAGAAGTATTAGATGAAACTGGAAAAACAATCTTTCAGGGAACATATCAATTTGACCAACACGAATATACAAAAGCACCTGTAAAGGCAAAAACTCGTATTGGTGGTAATGGTAGTAAGCTTGAAAGTAGTATTCAAGAAGTATTACAGAAGTGTAATGCGCATGATGGTATGACAATTAGTTTCCACCATCACTTTCGTGAAGGTGACCTAGTGGTAATGCAGGTGATGAATATCATCCATGAACTTGGGTATAAAGATATTACAATTTGTGCTAGTTCCTTAAGTAAAGCACAAGATGACCTTGTGCCAATGATGGAAGATGGTACTGTAACACATATTGAAACATCTGGTGTTCGTGGCAAGCTTGGTGAAGCTATCAGTGAAGGGAAACTAAAGGGTATCGCAATCTTACGCTCTCATGGTGGAAGAGTTCGTGCGATTGAAACAGGGGAAACAAAGATTGATATTGCCTTTATTGGTGCCCCGAGTTGTGATGAGTACGGAAACTGCCGAGGTGTTGGTGGCAATAGTAACTGTGGTGTATTATCCTATGCCGCAATCGATGCAGAATATGCAGAGAACGTCGTGATTTTAACGGATTGTATTGTTCCATTTCCAAACTTTCCAGCAGATATCAGTATGACAAATGTTGATTATGTCATCAAAGTTGATACGATTGGTGATGCGGATAAGATTGCGACAGGTGCGGCACGTCCTGTAACAGATATGAGAAAACTCATGATGGCGCAAAGCTGTGCTGATTTTATCGCATGTACACCAGCGTTTCAGGATGGGTTTTCATTCCAGACAGGAATTGGCGGAGCTTCTATCGCTACAGCACAATGTCTTGCGGAAAAGATGAGAGAGAAGAATATTCACATGAGTTTTGGCGCTGGCGGAATGTCAAAACCAATGTGTGATTTATTAGAAGAAGGTCTTGTAAACTGTCTTTTAGATACACAGGACTTTGATGTACCTTCGATTGAGAATCTAATTTCTAATCCCAAACATTACTCCATCACAACGAAGGAATATGCAGATCCTTTCTGCAAAGGTGCTGTTGTAAATAAATTAGACTTTGTCATTCTAGGAACTTTAGAGGCAGATATTCACTTCAACTGTAATGTTGTAGTAAGCTCCGAAGGAGAACTGATGGGTGCACAAGGTGGTCATCCGGACACAGCAGCTGGTGCGAAATGTACAATCGTCATTACACCACTTCTGCAAGGAAGAATTCCAACAATACGTAACCAGGTTACGACTGTTACTACACCCGGTGAAACAGTCGATGTCATCGTCACAGATTACGGTATTGCGATTAATCCAAAACGACAGGACTTATTAGAAGTTGCAGAAAACGCACATCTTCCTATTAAGACAATCGAGGAGTTGCGTGATATCGCATATCATATGGCAAAAGAACCTGCGCCATTAGAATATGAAGATAAGGTTGTAGCTATCATTGAAGCTAGAGATGGCACCATCATGGATGTCGTTCGAAAGAGAAAGGATAAAAACTAATATGGCAATTGGTTTTCGTGCCTTTATAGACTTTGAAAGACCATCACAAAAACTTATTGAAGCGTATCGAAGTTTGCCATCTGCTAATATCGGCGATTGTTGTTATAAGATGAACTGTATGTTTGATGGTATTCATTCCTTCAATGATATCCCACTTTGCGGTCCTGCCTTTACGGTTAAGGTTCCAGCAGGAGATAATCTTGTGGCACAACTTTCCTTAGACTATGCAAAACCTGGGGATATCATTGTGATTGATGGTGCGGGGTTTACCAATCGTGCTCTTGTTGGAGGAATGATGGTAGCCTACGCAAAGGAGAAACAATTAGGTGGCTTTGTGGTAAATGGCGCAATTAGGGATGTTGATGACATCAAGAATAGTCCAATTCCCGTTTATGGCATTACTCAAACACCATTAGGTCCATATCGCAGTGGTCCAGGTGAAATGAATGTACCTGTATGTTGTGGTGGTCAAGTTGTAATGCCTGGAGATATCATCGTTGGTGATCATGATGGAATTGTTGTAATTCCCCAAAAGGATGCGGAAGAATTATTAAAAGCTGTAAGAAATAACTTGGCACACGAACAAACAGAGATGAAAAAGATGAAGAGTGGAACATACACAATGCAGGAGCATCAAAGAGAATTTCTTGAGAAATTCTTGAAAAATGGTGGTGTCTTTAAATAGAAAAGGATGGATTGGAGAATATCTGATAAAAAGATATTCTCCAATTTTTTTACATAAATATACAATTGACCTTAAACATCAATGAAAAAAGGGAAACAATTATAAAAACACAGCGCAACAAATACAAATATCATGTATGATATTTGTAATGTAATAAGAAAGTAGGAGATTAGAATGGCAGATAAAATTATTGTCTTAGATTTTGGAAGTCAATACAATCAGTTAATCGCACGACGTATTCGTGAATTTGGAGTTTATAGCGAACTTCATCCAGGAGATATGACACTTGCAGAAATCGTCGCAATGCAAGATGTAAAAGGAATTATTTTCTCTGGTGGACCAAACAGTGTTTATGAAAAGGATGCACCTAAGTGTGATCCAGCTATCTTCACATCAGGCTTACCTATTTTAGGTATCTGTTATGGTATGCAGATGACACACTTCATGAATGGTGGAAATGTTACACCATCTGACAAGAAGGAATATGGTCGTACAGAGATTACGGTAGATACAACATCTCCATTATTTGCAGGTTTGCCTGAAAAGCAAATTGTATGGATGAGTCATGGTGACCAAGTATCCACACTCGCAGAAGGATTCCATTCCGTAGCAAGCAGTGATACATGCCCTTTTGCTGCTAGTGCAAACGATGAAAAGAAAATCTACACATTACAGTTCCACCCAGAAGTACGTAACTCTGAGTATGGACTAGATATGTTAAGAAACTTCGTATTCAACATTGCCAAGGCTGAAAATAACTGGACAATGAAAGATTTTGTAAACCAACAGGTAGAAGAAATTAGAGCACAAGTTGGCGATGATAAGGTATTACTAGCATTATCTGGCGGTGTAGACTCATCTGTAGTAGCTGCTTTATTAGATAAGGCAATCGGTAAGAACCTATACTGCATGTTTATTGATCACGGTCTATTACGTAAGGGTGAAGCAGAAGGTGTTATGGAAACATTCACACGTAATATGTCACTCAACCTTATTAAGATTGACGCAAGAGAACGTTTCTTGAATAAGCTTGCAGGTGTATCAGACCCTGAAGAAAAGCGTAAGATAATCGGTGGTGAATTCATCTATACATTCCGTGATGAAGTAGCCAAGCTCTTACAAGGAACAGATATTAAGTGGTTAGCTCAAGGAACACTTTATACAGATATTATTGAATCAGGCACAAAGACAGCACAGACAATAAAGTCACATCACAATGTAGGTGGCTTGCCTGAAGATATGAACTTCAAGCTCATTGAACCATTAAACAAGTTGTTCAAGGATGAAGTACGTGCATTAGGTACAGAGCTTGGCCTACTAGAAGAAATGGTATGGCGTCAACCATTCCCAGGACCAGGACTTGGTATCCGTGTGCTTGGAGAAATCACAGAAGAGAAATTAGAAATCGTTCGTGATTCAGACTTAATCCTACGTGAAGAAATCCGCAATGCAGGACTAGAAAGAGATATCTGGCAATACTTTACATGCTTACCAAATATCCGCTCTGTAGGTGTTATGGGAGACCAACGTACATACGACTACACAGTCGTTATCCGTGCAGTTACATCTATCGATGGTATGACAGCAGACTGGGCAAGAATCCCATACGAAGTACTCGATAAGATTTCTACACGTATCGTAAATGAAGTGAAACATGTTAACCGTGTAGCCATGGATATCACATCCAAGCCACCGGGAACAATTGAGTGGGAATAATACAAACAAGCGAAATCAGAAATTAAAACCAGCGAATATTTTTTGCTGGTTTTAAAATATTATTAGTACATTAAGAATAATCAGTCATAAAATAAACTAATTCTATAAGCTATAAAATTGATTTAGAAATTGAATGAGTTCCTCTTTAGAAATATGATTTATACCCATTTGCTTAAGATTGAATTCTTCTTCATTTAATTTTTGAATAAAGAATGATAAATCTTCTTTAATTTTATTTGGTAAAGTCATATTTAAGTTTGGTGATAGCAAAGTAGATAAACGAATAATATCATTTCTGTGCTTTTTAATATCTTTACTATCAATTAGTTCTCCATGTTCTTTTCTATATGTTAAGTCTATCCATGCTTTAGCTTTAAATGGAATGATGTGTTCTGCATTAAGGATAGAGATATCATCAATCTTTGATATCCCTTCGGTAAGGAAGTTGTAATAAGTATCATCTAATAAAATGGCGGATAGACTTGAAACTTCGTCATCGATATGAATTGGTATTATATTCTGTTTTATGGATGATAAAAGCCAATCTTGTTTTCTAGAGAATAATTCAATCATTTTAGGGTAATCAGGAGATTTTGGGTTTGAGAAACGGTAGCATTCAGATTTGTTAGTTGTTTTGCTTATATGTTCGTAACCTGCATCATTGATATATTGCCAAAATATCTCACAGAATTCTTTTGTTAGGGTTTCAATAATGAGTACCAAATCAATATCTTTTGTTGCACGGAAATTTAACGAATTATCTGACATCAAAATTTCGCACGCAGTTCCTCCGATAATGACATATTGATCTTCAAAACCTTTAAAATATTCTTTGAATGATGCAATTCCAATCATTGTATGTTAAAACGTCTCCTTAAATATTTTCTTTAGTAAATTTTCGATTTCAATATCTAATCTTTCATCTTCGTTTCCTAATAGAGATAGGATTAAAGAAATGTCATCGATGTCTTTTTTGTTTTGACTAAAGAGTAGCGGATTGTATTTCCATATTTGTAACTCGACTTGTTCATCATATGAATAACATTCTCTCTGTAGTTTTATGTTCTTACTATGCTTCTTTTCGATAGCATATGTCTTAAGCTTAGGTGGATTGAGGTGAGTGTGTTGGCTAAATGCAAACTCACTAGCTGGAATCATATCTTTAGTGATTTCTTTTTTTAAGATATACCCTTGTGTATAAAATGGGGACTGTAAGTAAGGTTTCATTTTATTGAATAATTCTACTTTAGATAGTTTTTTTGTAAGAAATATTTTTCTTCCATCCTTATGTTCTTCAAGTAGTTGTGTTGCACATAGTTGACGATATGCTCTTGTAAGAGTCATATTTGAAAAACCAAGTGATTCAACCGCATCACTTACATAATACTTATTTGCATTTTGATACAAAATCCACGTAAATAATAATTGAGTCGCTAAAGATATTTTTTCAATAGTTTTCTCTTCATACTGTGTATTGGTTAAATAAGTTGCCATGAAAGGTAGATAAACTATTTTATCTTTCAGAATAAATGGAATTTTATTTTTAAGAAGATTTTGTCTTCTGAATGAAGAAATAACATCTAATTGTAGAAAGATAGGTACGTTTTCTATTTCCTTTATGATACTTATTTGTTTCTTAAATGCTGGTAGAGTTGGTAGGTCTTCCTTAGGAGTTAAAGATAAACACTCAATATCATTGATGATAGCTTTCTGAACAAGAAAATCATTTAAAATGAATAATGGCAGTTGTTTCTCTTTATTCCATTTTGTGTAATTAAGTTTAAGACCAAGTATATCTAAAGCATTCATTGTTTTTTCTCCTTATTAACTATTAATATACTATATTAACATTAAGAAAGTTATAATAATATCAATTAAGTTAAAATATTTATATAATATGAATATTACAGAAGTATGAAATATTTTGGAGATACACAAAAATGCGAATGTCATAAAACTGAAGGAAAATATAAAACAAAATGATACAATATATTCAATAAGAGCGAAGGGATTTAATAATTATGAATAAGAATCCACGATGTTTATATGAGAGTAGTTTGCATGACTTTCTAAGTGAAGGGAGTAATGCAGTCTTTGGTGACTTGTGTGCAGGTTATCACGGAGATGCACTTACTACAACTAGAGAAGCTTGGCTTAATGAAATTAAGATTCTTCAAAAAGAGTTATTACCATGGAAGTGTTCAAATGGGAAAATCATTTTTGAGTACGATATTCCAAGACTAGGGAAAAGAATTGATGCAGTTCTACTTTTAAAAGGAATTATTTTTTGTTTGGAATTTAAAGTGGGTGAATCAAGGATTATTGAAAATGATATTGATCAAGTGCTTGATTATGCTTTAGATTTAAGGAACTTTCATAAGTTTAGTGAGTCAAAAGTGATAGCACCTATTTTAATAGCGACTAAATATCAAAAGCAATCCTCGATCATTCAGAAATCGGTATACAACGATAAAGTTCTCAATCCACTTGTAACAGGTGAAGGAGGAATTCAGGAACTAATTGGTAAGGTTATTAATTTATATCCAGATGAAGAAGATATAGATAGTAACTGGACTATCAGCCCCTATGCGCCAACACCAACAATTATCGAAGCAGCCAGAACACTCTACGAAAGCCATTCGGTAGAGGATATTACAAGACATGAAGCTGATAAGGTTATGACGGATACTACGATTGCATATATTCTTGAAGTTATTAAACGTAGTAAGGAAAATGGTGAGAAGAGTATTTGCTTTGTAACTGGAGTTCCTGGAGCTGGGAAAACATTAGTAGGTTTAGATGTTGCAGTAAAACAGACATATCAAGGAACTGATGCGCCAATTTTAGATGAAGGTGCGATATATCTATCTGGGAATGGACCTCTAGTTGCAGTGTTAAATGAAGCTTTAGCTCTTGATAATTATACGAAGTGTAGATCTAGAGGTGAAAAGAAGAATAAGTCTGACTCCAAGCGAGAGGTAAGTAAATTTATACAAATCATTCATCGATATAGAGATACCATGCTTGCAAAGATAAAGAATCCTGTTGAAAATGGGGTTCTAGAAATTGATAAAGGAAACGCAGTAAAGGTGCAGGATGCAGGATATGGTGAAGTTGAACATGTTGCAATTTTTGATGAAGCACAAAGATCGTGGACGCATGAAAGATTAGCAAATTATCTAAAACGAGGAGGAACATATGGCAATAAGCTTAAGGTTCCTAACTTTCCTATGTCTGAAGCATCATTTCTAATATGGTCACTTGATCAACGTGAAGACTGGGCAACTATCGTATGTCTAGTAGGTGGAGGTCAAGAAATCAATACAGGTGAAGCAGGTATTTCTGAATGGATTAAGTCATTGAACGAAACGTTCACACATTGGAAAGTATATATCTCACCAAAATTAACAGAAGCAGAATATGCAGAAGGACAAGTCAATGAACTACTAAAACATAACCCTAATGTCACTTACTCTGATAGTTTGCATTTAGGAGTTTCCTTACGTTCGTATAGGGCAGAAAAGTTATCTGCTTTTGTACATGCATTATTAGATATTAATGATAATGCAGCATCCATCTTCGCAGAGATAAAAGATAAGTATCCGATTGTTTTAACAAGAGACATGGGAAAAGCTAAGAAATGGCTTCAAGGTAAAGTGAGAGGAACAGAGAGAACAGGTGTCCTGATTAGTAAAGAATCCGCAAGATATAAACCATTAGGTATACATGTATTACCATCTGGAGATGAGGATGCAGTCCATTGGTTCCTTGAAGATAAACAAGATACTAGATCTTCTAATTATTTAGAAGATGCCGCAACTGAGATTCAGGTTCAAGGATTAGAATTAGATTATACATGTCTTCTGTGGGATGCAGATATGCGTTATGAAAATGGTAAATGGAATTTTTATCGATTCAACGGAAAAACAGCATGGAAAGAAATATTGCCGAACACAATATCAAGTTCAGAACGTATTAAATATATGTTGAATGCGTATAGAGTGCTCCTTACTCGTGCAAGAGTTGGCATGGTTATTTGCGTACCAAAAGGCAACGGTACCAAGAATCCTAATGGTTACTGGGAAGATAGTACACGATTACCAGAATATTATGATGGTACTTACAAATATTTAAGAAGTTTAGGAATCGAAGAGATTTAATGTTATGAAAACAATAAATGTAGTAGCAGCAGTAATACGAGATAAAGATAGAGTGCTCGCAACTGCAAGAGGATATGGGGATTATAAAGGTTTCTGGGAGTTTCCTGGAGGCAAGATTGAAGAAGGGGAAACACCAGAAGGTGCACTAGTAAGAGAAATCAAAGAAGAACTGGATATCAATATAAAAGTTAATAACTACATCGATACAGTCGAGTTTGATTATCCAGAATTTCATTTATCAATGAAATGTTATTTTTGCAGCATACTATTTGGTAATTTAATACTAAAAGAAGCGGAAGATTCTAGATGGCTAAGCAAGGAACAACTTGATTCAGTAAATTGGCTTCCAGCTGATTTGGTTATTGTAGATTCCGTAAGAGAACTTCTGAAGGGTAACTATGTTAATTAAAAAATTTTCTGAAAATAGTCTTTACTATAGAATAATATTTTAAACGTTGTAATTTACAAAATATATTATTAATTTGAAACTATGTATATATTACAATTTTTCATAATATTTTATATAATTCGTAAATTTTATTCCTTAATCTTATTTCTCTTTTTTGAGTTAGGTATACATAGAGATTTACGATATTTCGTTACAGCTCTTCTTGAAACATAAAATCCAAGTAATTCAAGTTCATTAGAAATTTGCGTGTCAGTTAATGGGTGACTAGATGGTTCGTTATTAATTGAAGATTTGATAAACTTAATAATTAGGTCTTTACTCGTACCCTTTTTTGTATGAGATGTGAAAAGAGATTTAACCGGATAAATTTCATTTTGAAACTCAAAATATTTATTTGATAATGTTCTAGATACGGTGGATTCATGAAATCCTGATTTTTCTGCGATCATTTGTAATGTGCACGTCTCTAACTCATCGTTATAAAGAAAATATGACTTTTGTAAATCAACTACTAAATTTGCAAGAAATAATAAGGTTTTATTTCTCTTATTTATATGATCAATAAAGATATGTGCCTCATTAAAATACTTAATGAGATGTGGGTTATTGCAAATATCTTTTGAGTAATTATTGTAGATTTGTATTTGACCATAATCTTTTGGAATTAGAGTAATTTTTTCATCCTCAATAAGAACAGAAAAGTCTGGAATAATAATTTTTTGTGTATCAAACTGATATTCTTGACATGGATATGGCATGCATGTCTTTATTTGGCTCATATAAATGTATATTTCGCTTAATGAGCAACTCTCATACGTAGCAATCTTTGCGTATTCCCCATTTACAATCTCTTTTTGATATTTGATAAGAATATGTTGTGCTTTTGTAAAATTCTTTGCGTTTAGTTGTATGCTAATACTATCTAAAGGATTAGATGCAAAAACTCCAGTAGGCTCAAATGATTGTAATATTTTTAATGTTTTTTTAATTAATTCAGGTCTCACATTTAAATTCTTCGCGTATTCAGATATTGTCTCAGTAATGAAACCATTATTATCTAGAGATTCAATAATATAATTTGCAACATATTGATTTATAGTGAATTTACATGTATGTAATTGGAAATATAGATCATCTTTCAATGATTTTTTTGATGAGGGGAAATTAGGAACTAGTTGTTCCATATCTGATGGAGGTGTATATTCAATCAACGGATTATTATTGGTTACTTCAGTTATTAGTTCCATAATATCACTTGAATTAAGTTTTAATATATCTAATGATTGTTTCATTATATGACTCAAGTTTAAAGAATGTTTAAGTGATTGAACTGTTTGTAATTTTTGCTTCAAAATGTGCCTCCTTTATAAATGATTTTATATGTTAAATTTAAAATAGATAATTGGATTTTTTACAAAAAAATTATAAATTTGCATGCATGTTAATGTAACTTTATTATATATCTGTTTTTAAATGAATGTATAAAAAATATTATAATGAAGATACTTTACAGTTCTAATATGATTATGTAATGTATAGATAAGAGATATTCTTTGCTTAATATAAAATTTTAATTTTAATAACGAATAGGTTGAATTCAGGGTTGGTTTTATAAAAAACTTTCTATTATTTTTCTATATCATCGTAACTTATGTTTAAGGGATAAAGGTAAAAAGTTATTTATCGATAGTAGGGGGGACTTATGAAAGAGAGACTATTAAAAGTTATCAGGGATAATACCAAAAATGGTGAGTACAAGAAAAATACTATTGTGAATTTAAGTAAAATATTAAAAATTTCAAAAGTGACTATTCTTGAATCTATTAAGATTTTATTGGATGATGGTGCAATTTTAAAGGTTGCAGAAAATCCGGTATTTTTTATAGATCGCTTTGTATTTGAAAATATGTATAAAGTTAAGATACAAGAAAATTATATAAATGATTTAGAAGCATATATTGCTGGGATCTGTAGTGACCCTAAAGATTTCAAGAAATTAATAGGTTGGAATAGGAGTCTATCACAGTTAGTTGAACAATGTAAGGCTACAATTTCTTATCCGCCGAACGGATTACCCATGATGCTGCATGGAGCAACTGGTACTGGTAAGAGCTTGATAGCTAAATTATCCTATGAATATGCAAAAAATCATAATTTCCTTCAAAAAGAGAAAAGGTTTGTCTCGATAAATTGTTCGGAATATGCGAATAATCCAGAATTACTAACGGCAAATTTATTTGGATATGTTAAGGGGGCATTTACAGGTGCAGATCATGATATGGATGGATTAATCGCTTTAGCAGATGGCGGTGTTCTATTTTTAGATGAGGTACATAATTTAAAGGGTGAGTGCCAAGAAAAACTATTTCAGTTTATGGATCAATCTATATATCATAGAGTTGGTGATAATAAAACCTGGTATTCTTCTCAAGTTCGATTAATTGTTGCAACAACTGAGGAACCTGATAAGGTGTTGTTACGTACACTTTTAAGAAGAATTCCTATGATAATTGAAATTCCTTCACTAGAGAATAGAGGATTGCAAGAGAAAATAGAAATATTACATCATATTTTTAATCTGGAACAAAACCGTCTTAAAATTAAGATAAAAATGTCTTCTCAAGTATATAATCTTTTGATATCTAGTAAATATGAAGGGAATATTGGAGGACTTAAAAGTGTAATTCAATCATGTTGTATAAATTCGTTATTTCAAATTAATTCGCTAAATGAGATGGAAATTACTTTAAGAAATTTACCTGAAAATTTTTTGAAAAAAGTTCGAATTGAAAAGATTGTGACTAATCATACTGAAGAATTCATTTATGTTGATGATTTAGTGAAAGTAACAGGAGTTAATAATCGTATAATAAAGCTTTGTGAAGGGATTATTTGTGAATATACAGAAAAAGATCATCAGCAATTTTATGATAGAGTATCCAAAAAGATATTTGAATATTTGGATGACAGTTTAATTGATGGAAACATACAAAGCAAGTCTGACTTTTATAATGATGGTATTTGTCATATTTTACGATTAGTCAATACACATTATCATTTGGAATTGAGTAATAACAATATATTGGCAATGAGTAGATTATTTATAGATTTCATGCATAATGCACAGATTATTACAGAGTGGTCACGTGATAAAGAAGATAATATTAGCGAAATTTTAGAAAAGTTAAAAAATGATAATCTACGTTTAAATAGTATTTCAGTAGAAATTATCAATTATTTGGAAAATTATCTAGATATGAAGCTTTCAAAATTAGAATTAATTATGCTATTACTTTTTTTACAAATATATTCTGTGACAAATACAATCGAACGACGTAGCGCTGTAATTCTTGCACATGGATTTTCAACAGCAAGTTCTATTGCTTCGGCTGCGAATCAATTTTTAGGAAAATATATTTTTGACTCTATTGATGTTCCATTAAATGTAGATTCCACTACAGTCATCAAACAATTAAATTCATATATTTCTAAATTAAATAACATAGAGGAATTAATATTATTGGTTGATATGGGATCGCTTGAGAGTATATACACAGGACTGAATTTAAGGAATGCAAAAATAGGAATTATAAATCAGGTTACTACTTCTATTGCATTAGAAATAGGGTCTAGTTTGCTTCGTGATGAAACATTGGAGGTAATATTTGATCGTGTGGCAAATCAAGGTACAATCAAATATCGTATTGAAAATAATCTGCGAAAAACTCCATTAATACTTTGTTCTTGTATGAGTGGGATGGGAGCTGCAGAAAGACTTAGAGAAGTTATACTGCGTTCATTACCAGGGAATTCAATAATTAAAGTTAAATCATATAATTACTATGATTTATTAAAAAACATTATGAATGACGTATTATTTGAAGATGATAAGGTTATTTGTGTTGTGGGAACAATGAACCCTAATATTAAAGGCTTAAATTTTATAGCAATTGAAGATCTAGTAATAAATACTGAAAGTCAAAATTTTGATGAGTACTTTAAGGATTATCTATCACCAGAAGATCTAGATGTTTTTAAGAAGAATATTTTAAAAAATTTTTCGCTATCTAATATTATGAATAGTTTAACTATTTTAAACCCTAATAAATTACTTGAGTACGTAACGGAAGCACTTGAACAATTACAAAATCGAATGAAAGTACAATTATCAAATAAAATATGCTTAGGATTATATATGCATGTATGTTGTTTAATCGAACGTTTGATTTTGCATCAAGATATAGAAACATACCCAAATATAGAGGAATTTGTAGCGAAGCAAAATGCCTTTATTTCAAATGTAAAGGATTCTTTCAAAGAAATAGAATATTATTACAAAGTGCAAATCCCAACAGAAGAAATAGGTTATATCTTTGACTATATTAATGTACAAGAAACCATTGAATCTGATAACTTTTAGTATTTAATGAAAGAAATAGTATTACAAAAATCGGTGAGATTAATATTACTTTAGACTCACCTATATATAGATGTCACGGCTGGCACTTTGCTGTATGTGTAAGGGGTCAGCTCTTTTCTTTTATTATTATCCAGACAGTTTACTAATTTATAAATTGTAATGGCACAAATTATGCTTGTATAAAAGTGATTAACAAAATCTTGAAAGGAGGGAGATGCTAAAGTGGTGAATTTAATATTAGCTTCGCATGGTGATCTATCAAAGGGCATTCTTAATTCCACTATGATGATTACAGGTGATCTACACAAAAATGTGGAAACATTTAGCCTTTATCCTGGGGAAAATCCACTTGATTATGCTGATGAATTAAAAAACAGAATAATGAGAACTAAAGATACCTGGATTATTATTGCAGATATTCAAGGTGGAAGTGTTCATACAGCACTATTACAGCTTACTGCGCTAGACAATGTAATAGTTTTCTCGGGTATGAATTTAAATCTTGTATTAGGAATTATGCTAGATGATTATGAAGATTTATCAGAAGATCATCTTCGTACGATTGTTGATGAAGCCAGAGCTGGAATTACGTGTAAAAAACAGATTGAGGCACAACTTGAAGATGAGTTTTAGAAGAAAGGAGGAACGTTGAAATGAAAAGTAAATTTATGGAATTATTTTCTAATAAAAAACCCGTCATTGGAATGTTACATTTAAAAGGTAGTACAGATGAAGAAGTATTTCGAATAGCGAAACAAGAGATTGATATCTATTATGAAAATGGTGTAGATGCTGTTTTGGTTGAAAATTATTTTGGGACTTATCACCATATGATCCCAATTCTAGAGTACCTTCAGAAAAATTATCATGATCATATTTATGGGGTGAACTGTCTATACCAAAATACATTATCATTTGAGCTCGCAATAAGATTTGGGGCACATTTTATTCAAATTGATGCTATATCCGGGCATCTAATTGAACGAGAAGATATTAGTTATGCAGAGTTTATTAAATTATATCGTTCAAGATATTCAGGATATATTATTGGTGGAGTACGGTTTAAACATCAACCATATTTATCAGGAAGAAGTCTAGAAGATGATCTGAAAATTGCAATGACGCGATGCGATGCAATTGCAGTATCACAAGATGAAACTGGGCAAGAAACAAGTATGGAAAAGATAGTGGAGTTTAGAAATATAATTGGTGATTTTCCTTTGATTGTTGGTGCTGGCATGACAGCTGAAAATTGTGCAAAACAACTTTCTATAGCAGATGGAGCGATTGTTGGTAGTTATTTCAAGGATACTCATATAGCAACAGGAGTTGTTTGTAAAAACCATGTAGAGAAACTAATATCTGCAAGAGATGCATTATTAGAAAGGGAATTAAAATGATAGTTTTATTACGTATAGATCATAGACTATTACATGGTCAAGTTGCATTTTCGTGGACTAAAAGTATAAGTACAGACTGTATCTTAATTGCAAGTGATGCAGTTGTACAAGATGAGCTAAGAATGACGGCTCTTAGGGTATCAAAACCTAACGGTGTTAAGTTAGTAATGAAAAATATCGAGGATTCTCTGAAAGCATTAAATTCAGGTGTTACAGATAAATATAAGCTGATGATCTTATGTGAAAATATTGAAGATGCATCAAAGTTGGCGTTTGGATATGACAAAATTACGTCCATTAATCTAGGAGGAATAAAAAATGAATCTGGAAAGCGTCAAATTTCAAAAGCTATATCTGTAAATGATGCTGAAGTTGAATTGTTGAAGAAGTTAAATGAAAAGGGAATCGAACTTGAAGTACGTATGGTTCCTGATGATGCAAAACAAAATGTAATGAATCTTATTTAAAAGAAAGGAATAGATTATGGAATTATTATTTGAAACTTTATTAATTACATTAGTTGCGGCTTTTGGATTTTCTCATGATGGTGTTGGAAGTACAATGTGGAATAGACCGATTGTCATTGCTCCACTTGTTGGATTAGTTCTAGGTGACCTTAGAACAGGGATAATGACAGGTGCAACCCTAGAGCTGATCTGGTTAGGAGCATTTCCTATTGGAGCAAGCTGCCCACCAGAGATGGTTTCAGGTGCAATCATAGGAACAAGTTTTGTAATAAAGAGTGGTGCAGATCCAAGTGCTGCTGTGGCGTTAGCAGTTCCAGTAGCTACTTTAGTATTGATGATCAAAAATGGACTCAGAGTTCTTATTACTTCACCAGTAATATGTGCACATGCAGATAAGTGTGCGGCAGCTGGAGATGCAAAGGGTGTTGAAAGAACAGAACAGCTGGGATGGGTATTCGAAATAACTTCATTATCTGCCATTGTCGCAATTTCCTATTACTTAGGTGCACCATTTATCCAAGATATTGTAGCGTCAATTCCACCATTTATTAATCATGGCTTACAGATTGCTACAGGTATTATCCCGGCAATTGGATTTGCAATGTTGGTAAAAATGATAATTACGAAAGATGTTGCTGCATTTTTCTTTGGTGGTTTCTTATTATCTGCATATTTGAAAGTCCCAGTATTTGGAGTTGCTTTAATGGCGTGTGTAATTGTTAGTGTTATCTTAACAATTAAGAAAAATAATAATGTAGTACTAAAGGAGGATATTATTGATGACAACGAATTCTAATACAAAATTAGATAAAAAAGATTTAATGGGAGTATTCTGGAGATCTTGGCGTCAAGATGCTGTATGGAATTTTGAGCGTCAACAGAACCTCGGTTCTGCATATACTATGTCAAGATTAGTAGGGAAATTATACAAGGATGATAAAGAAAAACGGGCTCGAGCTCTTCAAAGACATTTGGACTTTATGGCTATTACACCCCATTTATCCACACTATTGTATGGTATATTGGCAGCTATGGAAGAAGAAAATGCTAATAATTCGGATTTTGATGAAACATCAATAAGCGCAGTAAGAGCATCTTTAATGGGACCTATCGCTGGTGTTGGTGATTCTCTCATATGGGGAACACTACGTATTATTGCAGCTGGTATAGCAATCTCATTTTCGGCTGGAGGAAGTATTTTAGGTCCTATACTATTTCTTTTGATAATCAATCTGCCATCAATTCCTTTAAGATATGTTTGCCTATTTAAAGGATATGAAATGGGAACAAATTTCTTTAAGAAGATTCAAGACTCTGGAATAATGGATACTGTTACATATGTAGCATCAACAGTAGGCTTAATGGTAATTGGTTGTATGACAGCATCATTAGTCAGCTTTGAAATTCCTCTTATGGTTGGTAGTGGAGATTTTGTTCAACCATTGCAATCATATTTAGACCAAATTATGCCAGCTTTATTGCCATTAGGTGTCTTCGGAGTAATGTATTTCTTGTTAGGAAAAAAGGTTAAAACAACCACTATCTTACTCGGAACAATAGTTTTGAGTATTGTACTTTCATATTTTGGTATCGTTTAAACATATAATCAATTAGTTACTAAATGGAGGGGTTAGCCGAATTAGTTTGGCTACTCCTTTTTGCTATCTTTGTATTAATTATTTTTAGGTGCATTATGATATAATAAATGGCGACAGATTGTTTTTTCTTTGTTTATAAATAAGAAGAACGTTAGTTTGCTTTACACAGATTAATTAATTTTTTCTTATGATAAAACTGTGTTCAACGAGTACACGTGACATTTTGTGTTAATGTGTTCATCTAATAATACTGCGAATAAAATATGGCAATTAATTTTAAATCTAGTGTTTTAATATTGTGGATTTAAATTAACATTATTTTAAAAATATATAGCACCATAAATTCGAATGGGAATCTATTGAATAAATAGTGATTAACTCAATATATTTTCATTAGGGGAAGACTATGTTTTAAATTTAAGGGGGATTTGGATGAAACATATTAATGAACTTATTGGCATTTTAGAAGGTGCTATTTTTGACGATATAATAAATAGCAATGAAGTTGACTGTATCAAAAAATGGGTTGATAAAAATAGAAATCTTACTAATGATACATTGCATATTGAACTAATCGAAATGATAGACAATGCTATTGATGAATCGAAACTTAGTGATGATACTAAATCTTCTATCTATGCAATTTGCAAAAAAATTTTATCAGAGACAACCGATGCGCATGCTAAAACCTATGAACTAAATGGAATTATTAAAGGAATTATTTGTGATGGGAAAATACACGACATTGAGTTTGAGCAATTGAGAAAATGGATTGATTCATATGGTTATATTGTAAAAGAGTATACGCTAGGTGAAAAACTATGCAATGAAATAGAAGATATTATAAAACAAAATTCTTTTGCCAAAATTGATCAAGCAGAAGTAATTAAATATTTCGATAAGATAATAAAGAATATTGCTTTTGAAGAAAAATTAGATTATTTATGTAAACTTACAGAAGAGAGAAAAATAATTGGGGTGGAACTAATTGATATATTAGATAACGAAACTGCAATTAAAGAAATCCACAGTAGGGCAGAAAGAAAATTAATTCAAATGATGAACTCATATAGTGGATATTGTGCAAAGTCCGAAATTATCATTATTTCTTTAACTCTCATTGCTATGCTTGCATATAATGGAAATTTTTACGATAGTGTAAGAGAAACATATCAAACCCTTTATTCAAAATATACTGAGCAGAAAGTTGAAGGGATGATTAGAGATGTATTATCTAATTACAAACATAATTCTGAATCAAATAGTAGAGGAAGAAGAATAAATACTGTATTGGAAAATTCAATTGTCCCACAACCGTTTTTACATGGTTTTTTTGATTTTATCTATGATATCTATAAATTAAATTTTGAATATAGTCTCCCTGATGACTTACAGGAGGACTTTGCCTTTGTTTTTGATTGGCTAAAAAAATCGATACAGACAACCGGTGATGATATATCCATAAATGTAACTAAGAAAACATATAAGTTGATCGCTACAACTAAACAGTTAATTAATAGAACTGATGGCACGGAAGCTTTAATTAGACTAAGTATTATTATAGTAAGGCTAATAGATAAGAGATTTTGGAATCGTAATATCAAAATTTCCAATCCATATTTAAAAAAAGGATATGAAAGCTGGGAAAAGAGTATTAAGGATCCGAATCTCGCATGGTCAGAAAACAAGAGGACAAAACAAGGACTACGGTCTAAATGGGAAGCAAAATTTATATTAATGGATGACTCTGTGCACCTGATTACACCAATTCATCGGATAAAAGCAGATTATGATTATAGAGAATTAGCTATTGTTGTTATGAATGGTAACGAAGAATTATATAGAAATAATACTTGTGATATACGAGAGATTATTGGTGGGTATCAAATTAATACAAATAATATTGAAATCAATAAGCCGTTAGGGAAAGTTACCTATAAGTTAATGGAAGGTAGCAGGATAATTTATGATAGTGGAGATAAACTATATCGAGATTGTATTGTTTTTAAAGATGATAATCAGGAATTTAAGCAAGAAATAAAAAATAATACAGATTATGAAGGGAAAATAATTATTGCATATCAGGACAGCAATAGTGATTGTAAAATGATATGTAAGAAAGAATACTTTTCTTTAGGATATCAACTAGTAAAATTTGGTGATGTAATTCAAATTGGAGATACACTTTTCAACTTTTCCTCGATGAATGAACCTGGTATTTTTGGTGATAAATATCTGAATTGTTATGTTAGACAGGATAAACAAAATAAGCTGTTGCCTGTATATTCGGGAATTTGCTATGTTATGTTTGAGGTGGATAATTCTTCAAATAAATTTGAAATTTTTATCAATGGTAAGATTTATAGACTGAAAGATCTTGAATTTAGAACGATTGAAAAATTAGGTAGAACACAATATGTGATCAAACTTGAAATTCATAAATCAGACATCTATAGAATTGAAGTTAATCAATTACTGCCTGAAAAAGTGGAATGTGTTTTAAAGAAAGAGTTTGTGTACGATACATTGCTCGAATATTCAAGTGATTTAATAAATAGATCGCAATATAAAGTTAATTTTAAGTCTCACCTTGCAAATAAAAACTTTGAGATAATGGTAGATAGTAGCAATTTCAGATTAGATTTTATTCAGTTTGATCTTCACGGGAATAAATATTGTTATTTAATTCCTTTTGAGTTTAAATTTTATCAAATCGACAATGAGAAATGGCACTTTGTAGATGAAGATATTTGGGTAGATGATATCAATGAAAATACTGTCTTAAACATCTATAATACACAATTTGATAGTGTATTCATTTTGACTGATGTAGGTAAAATGAAAGATGATGAGATCAGAATAATCAATAAAGACTTTTATAAACAACTTAAGATACATTTTTTAATTACATATTCTGATTTATACAATTTTGTAAGTTTAATATTTACGGAAAATGGAAAACCAAAATTTTTAATACGAATTTATAATAGATGCGTTATTGACTCTGAATTAACACAAATACAATGTGTTGATTATCCAAAAAAAATAGCGGTTACTCCAGTATACTGCGGAAAGAATAAAATCTATTATGAAATCAAAAATAAATCTGGTGAAAAAATATATAAGAGTAAACTATTGGAAAGTGGAGAAACTGATTTTTTGAGCGAATTTGAATCATTTAAAGAATATACTTTGATTTTTTTCGAAAAGACAAAGAAGTTGCAGTTAAAACCAAGACCTCTATACGAAGTAAACAAAACTTTTTATGCAAGAGAGGATCTTACAGGGAAAGTGTTCAAAATATCTGATATTTATATCCATAAAACTATTAGGGGCGCATTTACTGAAAAACATTATGAAACGAATAATTACTATCTCAAAATTCTAAAATTACTTGATTTAAAAGAAGGTATATTTGAAGGCGAAATTTATAGAAAATATTCAACGGGGAATTACTATCTATCAAATATCAACCCAGTTGAGATAGAACTTTGCAGCGGTATCATAAATGATTCGGTTGAAATTTATATGGCAAATGAAGGGGATGGACTACTATTTGACTATGAGCATAGAGGTGTTTTAAATGCTATGGATTCACAGACAGCATCAGATATTTTCATGTATACAGTTGTATTGGAGGATAATTTAGAATGAAAAAACTAAACCCAATCGAGAAGTCGCGTTATATTACGAATAGATATAAAGAATATTTGAAATCATCATTTAATTTTGGTGAAGGAAGGCTACAAAATTTATTCTTAGAAGAACTAGAGAAAGAGAATTTATTCAAGGGCCCATATGTTGATATGAATTTTCCTTTTCAAAGGGGGAAAAATATTAAATCCTTGATTGATGAAGGAATTATATGCGAGTCTTTTCGAAAACTAAATGATATTAACTTTACCAGACCTTTATATTCTCATCAAGAAGAAGCAATTCGCATTATTGGGAAAGGACATAGTGCAGTAATTACTACGGGAACAGGTTCTGGGAAAACTGAAAGCTTCTTATATCCAATTCTTAACGATTTACTTTTTGATGTTGAGAAAGGAAATAAGGAAGTTGGGATACGCGCAATTTTTCTTTATCCAATGAATGCACTTGTTAATGATCAAATAGAACGAATTAGAAATATTTTATCAACATGTCCGGAGATAACATTTGGCTTTTTTACTGGAGAAACACCGGAAAAAGCAACATCAAATACAAGAAAAAAGTTAGGTGAAGAAAATAAAACTGTTATACCCGATAATGAACTAGTATCGAGAGAAGAAATACGTAATAATCCTCCTCATTTGTTATTTACAAACTATTCAATGCTGGAGTATCTATTAATACGTCCAAATGATTATTCTCTTTTTGAAGAGGATAGATTAAAGAATTGGAAGTTTGTGATACTAGATGAAGCACATACTTATAATGGATCATTGGGGATTGAAATATCATTATTATTGCGAAGACTGACAGGCTTGGCACAAAAGCGCCCAAGGTTTATATTGACTAGTGCAACTTTAGGACAACAAGGTAAATCAGAAGGAGATATTATCAAGTTTGCAAATAACTTAACATCTGCTGATTTTGAGGTTAATGATATAATTTTCTCAAAAAGAATTGATCTAAAAGGACAAGGGCTATACAGAGTTTTAGGGAGTGATTATATAGCATTAAAAAATAACCTTGAATCTTTAGATATTATTCAACAAATAACAAATAAATATTATTCTTGCCAGTCTTCAGATATACGTGAAGTTTTATATGAATTACTATCCAAAGATATAAATGTTCATGAATTATGTGAATTGTTAAGAAACGGTGCAAAGGAATTTAGGTCACTTTATCAAAAATTTAAAGAATTTATTTTAGAGGAAGAACTCATAGCTTTAATTGATATTATCAATAATGCTGAAAAAAATGGGATTGGGTTATTCGATTTGAAATATCATTCTTTTGTACGTCCACTTTCCGGTGCATATATTACATATGGGAAAGAGCCTAAATTAACCCTCACAAAAACTAATGAAATTGATGGAATGAAAGCTTTTGAGATTGGTAACTGTCGATTTTGCAATTCAATTTATATTATTGGAAAAATAAAAAAAAGAGAAAGTGATGGATTGAGTTATCTTCTACAAAATAAGGAAGTAGATATTTATGAAAATTATGGAAATGATCAATTTGTAAGATTAGATTATTTCTTGCTTGAAAATGTTATTAGTGAAGATGAGTCAGAGAAAGAACAACTCGAGGAATATAGTATTTGTGCAAAATGTGGTGAAATCCATGAGCCAAGTAATCTAAACGCAAAAGGTTGTAATTGTGGAGATGACTACCGTTTTATTGCTTATCTTGTTCCACATGGGAATAAGAAAGATGAATTTTCAATCTATAATAATATTACTCAATGCCCATGTTGTGGACATAAGGGTAAAATGGGAGTAGTAAAAGCATTGAATATAGGTAAGGATGAAGGAACAGCATTAATAGCTCAAACATTATATGAGGCTATTGATGAGGATGAACAAGAGCCTATAAGTGTTAAGAAAATTTCACTAAAATCCTTAGATAATCCTTCTAAGAAGTTACCAGAAAAGAAGACTAAACAATTCCTTGCTTTTTCGGATAGTAGACAGCAAGCAAGTTTTGCTGCAGTCTTTTTCGATTCTAACCATGTCCGTATGTTAAGAAAACGCTTGATATGGGAAATTATTGTAAAAAATCAATTTAAAGCTATGAATGTGGATGAACTCGCTTCATATCTTACTGAAGAAATAAAGACAAAAGATCTATTTCAGAATGATATGAATTCACATAAAAATGCATGGGCTGCAATTATGGTAGATCTATTAAAAGTTGATGGTTCATATGATGGCGAAGCACTAGGATTATATTACTTTGACTTAGACATTCAACCTATAATTGATCTGTTAGATTATGAAGAAATTGAAGATTTATTTTCAGAACTCGGCTGCAATATGAATAAGGATGAATTAAATACCCTCATGCAAATAGTTCTATCAGTATTTAAAATAACACCTGCAATTAGCTATGCTAAGTCTACACTTACGCCAGAGGAAAAAGAGAATTTTTTAGGTTATAGACAGTTTAACAACTATGTAATTGAAAAAGGTAGTCAGGGTAAGAGAGGTACTAGAAGTTTTTTACCAATTAACAAAAATGATAATGGCCAAGTTAGATTTGTAAAAAAAGTATTTGATTGTTCTTCAGGAAATGCAATAAAGATACTACAATATATTTTTACTATTTTAGTTCAAGGAAATGAGTATTGTAAAAGCGATCCCCTATTAGTAAAGCATGATAAGGAAGATTCATACCAAATAAATGTAAGCAGGTATATTGTTAAGAATTACAAGACGTCTAAATTTTATCGATGCAATAAATGTGGAAGACTGACGCCGTACAATCTCAGAGGAAAGTGCCCTCAAGACAACTGTAGTGGAACATTGATAGAGACTGATCCAGATAAAGTTTTATCAAATAATTTTTATCGTAAACAATATAAAGAGAAAAAAATAGAACGTATTGTTATTCAAGAACATACTGCACAACTTAATAGAAAACAAGCGAGGGACTATCAAGTTGATTTTAAGAATAAAAAGATTAACATCTTAAGTTGTTCTACAACTTTTGAAATGGGTATTGATATTGGCGGGTTAGAAACGATTTTTATGAGAAATGTTCCACCAACTCCAGCAAATTATGTGCAGAGAGCCGGACGTGCAGGTAGAAGAAAAGATAGCGCGGCATATATTCTTACATATTGTGGAACAGGATCGCATGATTATACATATTTTTCGGAACCGGAAAGAATGATCTCAGGAGTGATAAATCCGCCGTACTTTAATGTGCTAAACAAGAAAATCATAGTTAGACATCTAATGGCAGCGAGCTTAGGATATTATTTCAGATTGTATCCAGAAGTATTTAGTAATTTGGATGCATTTATCTTTAATGGTGGAGTAGAACGATTCAATGAATATATACAATCACATCCAGATGACTTAAATCAATATATAAATCAAAAAATTCTACCGGAAAAACAGTATGATAACTATAAGGATTTTAAATGGATTGAGCAGATGGGCGGGGAAGATGAAAAACTGCGTAATTTTGCTGATACAATTTGGCAGATAATGGATGAATACGAAGAGGCTAAGAAACAGGCAATAGCCGATGACCGTGGGGCGGATTCAGATTATTACAAAGGTCAAATTGAGGCACTAAAGAAAGAAAATGTTTTAGAATATTTATCCAAATATTGCGTTATTCCAAAGTATGGATTCCCAGTAGATGTTGTGGATCTCCAAATTTATGAAAAAGGTGTGCCACAAAATAACTATGCGATGAGCAGGGATTTGAAAGTTGCTATTTCTGAATATGCACCAGATTCTGAGGTCATTGTTGATAAAAAGAAGTACACATCTAAATACATCACTCTTAAGAGAAATTCTGAGTTTACAAAGAACTGGTTTGTTAAATGTCATCATTGCGATAGGATAAATATATTTGTTAGCAGAAATGAACGAGTAAAATGTAAGTATTGTGGGCGGGAAATCTCAACAGAGATGAATGAATATTATATTGAACCTCGCAATGGATTTAAGACAGGTGAAGGAAAAGAAAGCTTACATCTTAAACCAAAAAGGTCATATGCAGGTGAAGTCATCTATCTTGGTGGAGGAAAACCTGACGATAAGAAGCTTGCAATTGGAAATTGTATGTTTATTGAAACGAGTAGCGAAGATCGAATGCTTGTAATGAACAAATCAAGTTTCTATTTATGTCCAACATGTGGGTATAGTGAGATTGACAATGCCATAGGTAAGTTCTCTGCACCACAAAATAAGGTGAAGCATAAAAATTTCAAACAATATTCATGCTCATGCGATACACTAGAAAAGGTTCACTTAGGTCACAAATTTGAGACTGATGTCACAAGATTTACTATACCAATGCTGTACAATAATGAAAAAACTAGTTATTCAGAAGCCTTAACATTTCTATATGCCTTCCTTGAAGGGGTAAGCATTGCATTGGGTATAGAAAGATTTGATATTAACGGTGTTGTAGAAGTAAATCTTGAAATGAACAGCTATGATGTACTTCTTTATGATAATGTTCCTGGCGGTGCAGGACATGTCAAACGGTTACTTAGCAAGGAGGCAGTTGTAAGATCTTTGCAAGAAGGTCTGAATAAAGTCAGTAAAGATTGTTGTGATGAAAATACATCTTGCTATAATTGCCTGAGAAATTATTACAATCAGCCCCATCATGGTTTATTGGTGAGAAAATTTGCAATAGACAAAATTAAACAACTATTATTAGCTATTGAAAAATCAGCAGAATCTTTCCAAAATAATAATTCTGGTTGGCTTAACCAACAGAAAACCTCAAACAGAGAAATGCAACTCATTCTAGGAACAGATGGTAGAAATCCCGGTACAGAAACAGCAAGTGAGATTTGGTCTGATTTATTGGATGATTGTTTTGATGATAACGAAGTTTCTCTTATTACACAACTTAAGAATAATAGTCCAGAAATGATTGCAGCTCCGTATTATAGAAAGACAGTTAAGATAAAAGAAACAGGTGAGGAATTCATTACAAGTCTAATTTGGTACGATAAGAAAGTTATATTATTCTTAAATGACGTATATAATGATTATCTATTATCAATTAAGACGGGTTGGAATGTTTATAGTACTAAACAAGGTTTTGATGCGATGGAGTTACTTTCAAAGGTGGGTAAATAGTTATGGCGATAATGATACCGGACATACCAAAAGAATTTAATATCAAAAGTCGTGAAGGTTCAATGTTTGAAGAACTAAATAGACTCTCTGATGAATATTATGTTTTCCATTCGTTTGAAATTGTTACTTTAAAAGGTAATGTAATTACAGAAAGTGAAACTGATTTTGTGATTTTTCATCCTAGAAAAGGATTGATTTGTCTTGAGGCGAAAGCAGGGCAAGTTAAATATGAAAAAGGATACTGGCAGTATGGAAGTGGCGTGATTATGAAACATAATGGCCCATATTGCCAAGCGAAAAAGAACAAGTGGAAACTTAGAGACTACATGATCTCGCACGGGCTGGAATATGAAAGCAATAACTGTAAGAAGATTCATGCAGTATGGTTTCCTGATGTACCACTGGATAATTTCAATAATGTCAATTTACCAGGAGAAGGGGATATTAATATAACTCTTACTGCAGATGCATTTGGACATATTCAAGAATGCATCGATAAGATTTTTGCCTACGAAGGTCAGGATAGATGTTTAACAAAATTATCTGATCAAAGTGTGAAAAAAATACTGAATAGGGTACTTGCACCATCCTTTAATTTAATATCATTACAACAAGTTGAAAAAGAGAGGAACATTAGTGTTTTCAAGCGTTTGTTAAATGAGCAGGTAGCACTTCTTAACTATCTAGAAGATCAAAATAATGCTATTATAAATGGACTTGCTGGAACCGGAAAAACAGTTATCGCTGTCGAGAAAGCAAGGCGGCATGCACTTCAAAACCAGAAAGTGTTATTCCTTTGCTATAACTCATATTTAAAAGATCATTTACGAGAAGTATATTCAGATCCAAATATTGCATATTATACAGTGGCAGGACTTTCACAAAAATTTTGTGGAAAAGTTGATTTTAAAGCTTTACAAGATAAATTGATAGAAATGTTAATTGATGGTACCTTCCCGTTTCAGCATGTAATTATAGATGAAGGCCAAGATTTTGGGAGAGAAGAAATTGATGAAGTAGAAATTATCAACATACTAAAAGAATTGACGGTTGAAAGTAAAAAACAAAATGGCACATTCTATTTGTTTTATGATAAAAATCAAATGGTACAATCAACTGTTATTCCTGATTATATTAAGAATGCTGAATGTAAGTTAACACTTTATAGAAATTGTAGAAATACCGAAAATATTGCATTGACTTCATTAAGATTTTTAGGTTTGGAAAAATCTCCGAAACTGTATCCAGATGCAGTAGTCGGTGAACACCCCGAAATAGGTATTTGTACAGATGAGAATGAAACGATTATGTTGTTGAATGCAGAAATTGATAAATATATTGATGCAGGATATAACGATGTTACAATACTTACTTGTAAGACTGAAGAAAGTAGTATTATAGCCGAGTGCTGTAAAGACTCAAGATATAGATATAAACGAGGATATGTTAGGTTTACAACTTGCAGAAAATTTAAAGGATTAGAATCTGATGTTATTATTATAGTTGATATAGATAAAAAATCATTTGATGAAGAAGGAAGAATGCTAATGTATGTTGGAACATCAAGGGCTAAATTCAAACTAAGTTGTATTATTAATATGTCAGAGGATGAATGCATAGAAATAATGCGAGAAAGAAACGTGAAACCAAATAGAAATATTCGTAAATCATTTGCTACATTTTTTAACTCAAAAATTGTTCAATAGTTTTATAAATTACTATAGTATTTGAAAAATATTAAAAGGAAGATACCTGACTAACAATAGTCTAGGTATCTCCCTTTATTCATCTTGTTCTTGTGCTTTTATATATTTTATTCTTTGGCAGAATCTTGTTAATTACTTTTGTTTTCTATTTTGTTAAATAGCTTTTCTAAGAATAAGATGCGTTTATATATTGTTTTTCTCATAATCTACATCTCCTATCTATGATTAGTTTACGCTAACTAACTCAAACTTGCAAGTATCTTGCTTGTAATAAAATTAAACTACAGGTTCATTGTGGATGATGGTTGTGGTAGGTAGAATAATAACTGTACCAAGAAAGATGGTGTCAAAAGTGAAGATACTGTAATATCCCAGTGAAGATGGTTTGCTCAACCTGCTGGGGTATCTGGAATGAAGCTCGGGGCTAAGAGAAAGGATACTTTCTTACGGCTGGCCGCATCGAAGTAGTAATACTAGATGAAGGGTGCAATTCCTGAAAGTAACAGATGGCACACATCATTGTGCAATATAGTCCAGAATACATATCGGTGGAAGAATAGAGGGTTACTTGAATAAAGTGCCTGAATCTTAGTTAGGTATATATTGGCGTTATATATAAACCTAAGAATAGCCAATAATCCACTCTGTCGTGAAGCGAAGAAATTCGTGTATAAGATATGGAAGAAGATTCTCTTAGTAGCCTAGAGACAGGTTCTGAGTCAGGAGAAATAAGATCACAGAACAAATGCTGAAGAGTTGGGTGAAAAGTGTGGGTAATCAATCCCACCAGAGCTTCGTGATGAAAGTCTAGGGAAGAGATGCAGGGAATTGCTAACCTTGCACAGCCTCTTTTCTCTCTGTAGGATAACAATATTTTTGCAATGATGATGTAGGGTGAATAAAAGCCCATTACAGTGTTTTCACTTTTAACATCACATTGGTATTTACATGCATGCAAAAGGATGGTATATTGATATACCATCTTTATGGAATATATTGGAGGTGATGGAGTTATGAATTATCCTATCGTTAGTTTAAGTGCTACTGGTGATAATATTCGTCGTTTGCGAAAAGAACGTAAAGTGAAGACCAGTGAGCTAGCAGATTACCTTGGTTTTTCAGACGTACAGGCAGTTTACAAGTGGGAACGTGGAGAATGTTTACCAACATTAGAAAACTGTTTTGCGCTAAGTAAATATTTGGCTTAAGCGAAATCAGTCGTGGGTTTGACTAAAATGCGCAACGAAATCAGTTGTGGGTCAATCATATACAAAATAAGGATATCTATGTCATCATAGCTGGTGACTAAGGTATCCTTTTTTAGAAAAGATTGAAGTATAGTTTGATTTTATTTGTTTAATGTATCGCCAATTTGTTTGGTATATGTGCCACGTTTTTTGTGCTCACGTTTTCTGGAATATAGACATGTAGTCAAGCAATAGAATAGTTTGTCGTTAAGGCAGTATAGTGCACGTGCACGAAAACGTTCTAGGTTTGTATATCCATTGGACACCTCGATCAGTAATCGAAGTTTCTGATTGATATTTTCAGCTAATGCATTGGATTGTCGTCTATCATCATAAGGCCTTCTGAAACTGTTGATGATTTCTGGTTTCCAGTGTTTCAGTAGAGATATAAATTCCTTATAGCAGTCTAAGTCTGAGTGTTCAAATAGCTCAATCAGATAATCAAGTTTCATACTAGCTTCTTCAAATGAGCAGCGTTTATTGAAGTCTCTATATAGTTCCTTTAATTCATACGCAAGCTTTAAATCAGGACTTATATCCAACAACATGTTGTAAAGGTCCCTGTAATTCATCTTCTGACGAAATT
>JABZLM010000052.1 GCA_015256775.1 Solobacterium sp.
AACATATTATTTTGGTACCTTTCTTTTAAATATCTCTATTCTCTAATGAATTTGCGGTCGATATTTTTGTTTGTATCATCCGAAATATATCTTTCAACACACATATGTAAATCATATTTATCACGCAGTTTTGCAATCTCTACCATCATTGGCGAAGCGTGATGAAAATCAATTAATTTCTGATCTTTCCAAGAATCAATTAACAATACTGTTTCATCATCATTTATAGGATAGAAATATTCATATCGTAAGTTTCCATCTTCTTCTCGAATCTTCTTTGTTAATCCACTAGATTCCATCTCATTAGCAAACTTTCTTGCATTTCCATTGATACCTGTATAGTAAATATTGATTGTAATACTCATTATGTATCCTCTCTTGAATTCATTACAATCATTATACCTAAACTTCTCATATTATAAAAAGCATTTCAGCACTGAAATACTTTTTAAAAATCTATTGATTTAAACGTAAGTGTATTATCATAGTACGTTTTAATCTATCCGAAAAAAACATTACTATCTTGGATATCAGTTTTAATCCTTTGCATTGTTTCAAAGCATCCGCAAAGAATCCACTCACACTTACTAACTTCGTGTTTGTATCTTTTGCGAATTCGCATGGATTATCTATCGCAAAATACATCTCTGCATTCACATTTCCAGTTCTTCGAACAAATATGTTTGCACGCTTTAATCCAATACTATCTGTCGCATCAAATACCATTTCACATTTTGGAATTCTTTTTTGTATTTGATGAATAAAATGAATAATTTTATCTTTTGTAAAATATTGAAATACACCTGCTAAAACAATCAATGTATGTTTAGAGATATCTAAGTATTCAGCCCACTCCATCGAGAACATATCACAACCGATGAGCATCTCATTTTTACCATGACCAAGAAGTTTTTCTCTCACTGCAATTACATGTTCCAAATCTACTTCATAGAAGTTAGAACTATTATTTCTAATGCGGAAGTATGCTGTTTCTAAGCCAGCACCCAGAAATACAACATTGCATGCATGGTTATGTTCTAAAAATGAAATAATCTTTTTATCAATGATCTGCTGTCTACAAACACTAGCCATATTGAAATACTCAAATGTATTCTGGGCAATTGTCCTTAGAGAGATATTATGTTCAAATAATAATGCTTTTTCATCATAGAAATAATCAGGAAATCTCTTAGATGCATATATTCTCGCATATAAAGGGATGTACAAGGTATCTTCTACTCCTTGTAAGGAACTTGTATCATTCATGCTTCTTCCCTTTCCATGGAATACAACGGTTTACGCGTTGAAGGTATTGGATATACTCTTGTCCATATAAATCTTCTAACCATTTTTCTTCTGTTGACTTCATTAGTACAGTCATAAATCCCCAGTAAATAATTGGTAATAATAACAATACTAAATTTCCATAAATCAATAGAACTCCTGTGCACACAAACATGAACGCACTATATACTGGATTTCTTACATATGCATAAACACCGGTAGTTACCAACTCATTCTTTATGATATGTGTATCAAGCTTATCGATTATAACTGCCCTCAGCCAAAGAGTAATTCCAATAGCGAAACACAAAATACCAATTAAGATAAATATCCATCGCATATTAGTAAATGTAATGACAGGAATAAATCTTGTTGCAGAAAAAATAATACTGATGATTGTAATCAAAACAATCGTGATGACATACAACGGTCCAACACCCAAAATTGGCAGATGATCTTTTTTCATATTTTTCACCTTTCAATAATTTAAAATTTCAGTTAGCTATTGCTAACTGAAATTTTAGCACTATTGTGATTATCATACAATTATCATAAAAATGTTTCTTCCATTAATTCTAAGCTTTTGAATGGAATATATTGATCAGGTTCAATCCCTTTATCATTTATGCCACTGCCATTTTTAGCCGCATCTGTCTTTGAGATTGGATAAGAAAACTCATAGTTTTTATAACGTACTTTAATTGGATTTAAATAATCAATATTACCCATTGTAGGTCTACCAATCAATTTTGCACGTCCTTGTTCTTTAGCAATACGCACGAACTGTTCTGCCTCATTTTCACACCAAGTATCAATTAGAATGGCAACATATTCTGGGCCCATTTTTTTAATACATGTTTCCGGATCCGCAAATAATTCTTGTTCACCTTTAATCCATCCGACTGCCTTCATCTGTTCATAGTAGGAGATTGCAGACTGCACATACTCCTTTATCTCTTTAACATCACTTTCAAGGTATGGTTGTAAGTTATCAATGGAGCGTTGGCAATTTGTTTCAGAATAGTTTGTCCAAATTGTACGATTACCATATATATCATTTAATGTACTATCTTCTTTTACAATATATCCAAGCAATGGTAGATAACCTTCTTCACTTCCACCGATATTCTTACGTAAATCAATAATCAATCGTTTACATTGTTCGATATCTTTTTGATATGCTTGTAAAAACTTCTCCGTATCTTCACAGGATTGAAACTTTGAGAATTTTAAAATAACTGTATCTTCTTTTTTATTAAACTGTGGTTCTTTTGGAAAATCTAGTGGATATTTTTGAAATACAATATCTTCTTGTGTTCCATCTACGTGTTCAACAATCATATGATTTGCGAGTTTCAAATAGCCCGTCCACTGTTCACGCTCTGGTATATAGGATGCTAGAAGTGGATTTGGTAGTGTACTTGCAATTCTTTCTGGTGTCTGTCCATTGATGGTTAAGACTTTGTCCCCTACTTGAAGTCTAATCTCACTGGTCACTTCATCAACAAATAATCCTTCTTCACATCTACGTACATAGAAACCTCTTGAGAACGGTTGATAGTTTTCATCGGAATTCATTGTAAATTTCAAATTACGATCACGTAGATTTGATAGGTATTGTGATACTGCTTGTAGTGGCATGGTTGGGGTCATCTTATGATTGTAGTGAGCCTCTGCAAGCATGGTTAACGCAGGAGAAGGATTATGACGTTCCTTCACCTCTTCAAATCCAGCATAATCGTTACGTATCGTATGAAATATATCTTTTAATAATGTATATGTATCCATATGATGTACTATACCTCTCTTCACTAGTATCCTTTATTTTAAAAAATGAGATAGCAGTCTCCTGCTATCTCACAGTACAACTATTATTTTTCGTTATCAACGACAAACTGTCCAGCTAATCTTCCGTGTGTTACTGCCATACCGATAGAGTTACCAGCACATGGTGTTGAATAACCTGTACCATAACGTCCACCTAAGCAGTTACCTGCAGCATATAGACCAGGAATTGGGTTATGCTCAACATCTGTAACGTTTAAGTTCAAATCCGTCATAACACCAGACATTGTTACCATCATTGGTGTAGTAGCATTGTTACCTAGGTTACCCTTACAGCCATAGAATGGAGCTTCAAGAACAGGTACCATTGCGGATGGATCCTTACCAAAGTCTGTATCAGCACCTGCTGCGCATAACTCATTGTAGTGTGCAATAGAATCTAACCAAGTTTGCTTACTTTCAGCAGATACACCCATAAGATCTGCTAATTGGTCTAATGTATCAGCCTTATAGACAGCTGCACCCATACGTTCGGCAACGAAGCATCCACGAATCTGTGTTGGTTCGCTCTTACCTGTAGGAATTGCAGCCATATCGTCAATTAAATCTTGATAGTATTGTGGACGTCCACCGTTAGGTGCTGCATGTTCAATACCACCTGCGCAGATTGATTTCATAAAATTCTTATCTGTCACAAGATAACCATCTCCTGCTTTTTGACGAGCAGTTGCTGTAGCAGCACCTGTAACATTTCCTTCATTGCAATAACGTTTACCATCACTATTGAGCCATAACATTGAGTTATTACCCCAAGGTCCATTGATTCCACCACCTAGTAACATTGTTCCACGAGGTGCTGGTTCAATCATACCACCAGCCCAGCATAATAGTTTCACTGCTGAACCATCACGGCCACCCATACCGCTCTTAAAGTCTTTCTGTAGACCACCTTCACGTTCAAAGCGTTCCATGTATTCTGTTAATAATGCCCAAGACATTTCTGCATTTCCAGCGTAGTCACCACCGCAAACAACAACACCCTTCTTAACATTATATTGAATCTTCTTGCCGTCTACATCTTCGGCGATAACTCCAGTTACGCGTCCACTATCATCTTTGATTAAAACCTTTGCGGACGTGCCATAGTATAGTGTTGTACCATAATCCTTAACAGCCTTATCTAATGAAGCCTGCTGTACATATTTTAATACAGAGTGAGCCGCAACACCCTGTACTTCTTCAGCACTATACTGACCCATAAATTGAACTGTTGCCGGCCAGGTTTTAGTACCAGGATGACGTGGGTAGTTTGTGAGATCTAAGCAATCATAAATATTATTGCCAGCTTTAATCTTTTCATAGTCCATATTTACTTGAACGATTGTCCATCCATTTTCAGTATTGTCATATGTATAGACCTTCTCATCAACACCCATTTCTTTTGCGATATCAATCATATGGTCTAAAGTTGGACCAGAATTCTTTACATACAGTGAAACAATACCTGGATCAACACGTCCACCACCACGGGTAACAAATTCATCGATTACTTCTCCAAGGTTCCACTCAGGAATGCCAATATTCTTAGCAAACTGTGAATTCCAAGCACCAATATCTTCTCCATACCATGAGAACATATCCTGTTCCTGCGCTTCAAGGCCTACAACCTTAGCACCCTTTTCAGCAGCGCCCAGTACAGCCTGAACACCAGCATGACCTAATCCGATGACTACAACATCTGTATCAACAGTTTCATCAACTTTATCATACTTAGGTGCTTCACCTAACCACTTATTACCAGCTGCCGCATAGCCAAATACACGTCCATCAGCTGCTGCAGCCTTCTTGGCAGCTTCACGGTCAAGCTTTGGCCCTCTTGGACCTCCAGGTCCACCAGGTCCTGGTTCAGCTTCTTCCTCTACAGCTTCACCTTTTGCTTGGGCAATACATTTTTCTAAACATTCTTTCGACGCATTTGCAGTAACAGTAGCACCTGTAATACCATCAATTTCAGTACCCTGTGCTTTCATCAACTGCTTTACAATTTCATCAGCAGCTTTCTGTCCAATGCTTTCTGTTTCCTCACTAACATCCAATTTGATATCTGTAATCTTATTTGCATCAAATGTGGCTGTCATCTTAACTGTACCAATACCCTTGGCTGTCGCTGTATATGTTCCAGGCGTATAGATACCTTTTCCAGTACCAGAGTTAGACTTACATCCAACTAAAGTACCTGCTGCTGCAATCGTAATTGCACCAGCACCAACTCCCTTTAGAAAATCTTTTCTTGAAAGTTTGTAACTCATACTAATTTCCTTTTTACTTTCCCTTTCTATTATTTTTTATAATCACTCTTCGAAAAAATACGACAGAGAACTATACTCAATTCATAAAGCGCAACCATAGGTACTGCCACCATAATCTGGGAAACAATGTCTGGTGGTGTCACAATAGCCGCTACGATAAAAATAATAATGATTGCAGGCTTACGCGCTTTGATTAGATACTTTGCCTTTAAAACTCCTACAAGGGATAAGAGAACCGATATAACAGGCATTTCAAATATGACACCAAAAATCATAAATACAGTTGTCAAAAACATGACATATTCTTGAATAGAAATGCTTGCGATAATATCAGAACCTGCACCAAATTCCTTTAGGAAGTACAGCATAAATGGCACACTTATGTAGTATGCAAATAACACACCTACAACAAAAAACAATAAGCCAAATAACATCACCAGTAGGACAACTTTTTTGGTTTTTTTATTTTCAATTGCAGGCGAACTAAATGCATAGATCTGATGAACAATCACCGGGATATCCGCTATAAAAGCTGCTAACATTGCGACACTAAAATGCACAAGCATTAACTCCTGTGGTGCAATATAAACAAACTCGTAGTGATATCTGGTTCCCATGTCGGTTAATAGTTGTACCAACTGTTTTGAAAAAGCAAGCGCAACAAAAAAGCCAACAATAAAAACTACCAGACATACACCAATACGATTACGTAATTCTCGTAAATGTCCCGGTAGTGTCATCACTCCCTGTTCATCTTTATTCGTTTGTATTGTCTTTGTTGTTGTCATTTTCTTCTTCAGATCCAATGCCTTCTTTGAAACCCTTTATGCTCTTACCAAACATCTTTGTTAACTTTGGAATCTGTGTCGGTCCAAATAAAATTACAACAATAAGCAAAATAATAACCAATTCATTCATTCCGATTTTCATATAGTAACTCCTTCTTTGTTTTCACCCTTATCTTTTGTATTTTCTTGTACGACTTGTACTGTTTTGTTTTCTTCTGTCACCTTTGGCGTTCCACATTCTGAGCAGAATTTACCATGATTGATGTTATTACAATTCGGACAAGTCCATTCATTCGCTTTGCGTTCTTCTAGCGTTTCTTTCGTCACTACCGTTGCACGCTTTCTAATATTGATTGCACTTGCGACCGAATCTTTGGCAGCAGAGATATTTTTGTGTACATCATCAACGGTTTCTTGTAATGGTTGTAACGCATCACGTAGTGGCTTTTGTGCTTCGTTTAAAGGTTCTACGATATTTTCTTGAACATCTTTACTTAAGTCTGCAGTTGCAGCACGTAGACTCTTTAATACTTCACCAAATTTCTTCGCATAGGATGGTAGATTGTCTGGTCCAATTACAAACAATGCAACAATTACAATCACTACAATTTCTAGTGTTCCGATCTTCATAAAAATTACCTATCCTTTTTTAATTCATCTAGCGAATTCCAAACTTTATCTAATAGCGAATGGAACTGTTTACTTTCTTCTTCACTTAAGCTCGCCAGCAAGATAGATTCTGTTGATATCATTCCTTTTCTAGCATTGGTGATTGCCGCATGTCCTTCTTCTGTTAGAGAAATAACCTTTTCACGTTTATCCTTAGAATCGATGCGTTTTAAAAGTCCTTTTTTCTCCATACGCTTTACAAGTCCACTAGCAGTAGGTTGTGCAACATGAAGTGCATTTTGGATATCTTGCACAGTTTGATATCCATCTTTACTATGGCGAAAAGATTCAATGACCATCATTTGAGATAACGTTAAACCTCCTTTGGCCAACAATAATTCTGCTCGCTTTTCTAACACATCACTTATCCAGTGAATATATTCACCACAATCTATTTTTCTTGTCATGGGAAAATTATATAGCGTGCTATATATCTCGTCAATAGTTAAAATATGCACAAACAAAAAGAAGCCCTCAGAGAGCTTCAAAATTCATGTATTATTTCATGCATTGATGCTTTTATCTTTCAAGAAATACACAGTAGATATCGATAGTATCACTTCGAGCACTACAAGAATGATAAGTGGTCCAAGCGTGCTCTTCACTAACATAAGTATCGCAAGACTATCAATCAACATATGTGCAAGCACGCATGGTATCGCTCCCTTGGAGAATTCCTTGATTGCACCAAGCATAAATGTATTCCCAAGTATCATCAAATAAAATAATAAGTAATTTGTAGATCCTGCAGTAATCCATGGCAACCTATAAATTGGTAGATGCCATACAAACCAAATGACAGATATTACAAACATTTTAAGAATGAAATTCTTACACTGAAGATGTTCTTGTAGATACCATCTCCAACCCACCTCTTCAAGTCCACCTTGAAATAATGTCCATGGAAAATAAGCTATTACAGCACCTAATGCCATACCAGTAAATTTTACATTCCCTAATAAAACGGAGATGCCATAATAAACAACTGGTACAAGTAAGACGAATAGCCAAACAATAGAACGTTCTTCCCCACAGAAGACCTTCTCTAAAAACTGCCACAATCCATTAACTTCTTTTGACTGATACGTAAATAGAAATGCCATTAGCATCGGAATGAGATTCAATAGTATAAAGAGAATACTAGCTGTCGTATTAGATTTCTCAGGAGCTATCACAAAGATAATTCCACCTAGAATAAATGTACATACAACAGTAATCACAGAATATAGGAACGCCTTTTTATTATTAGAAATACTCTTGTCCATAGGTTACCTCATAATTCATAACTTTCACTATATGCATTATAGCACTTAACTACACCGCAGCCATATTGCTAACTTTTAAATTTCCCCAAGTTAAAGTATCTTAGCCAATTACCAACAAAGAACACATGCATGCATATTTATTATACCAATTAGTAAATATCAATCAACGTTATATCTTTTTATACTTTTTACGAATGAATGTATACGTTATCATCATAAGGACTAATCCAACTGTACTATCTGCAAGTATAATATTTGCGCCTAGAATTATGCTATGACATGCACCAATTATTGTCCCTATCCAGAGCGGCAATGAGAAACAAAGCCACATGATTCCATTTGCTCGATTATATGCACAAACATCTGTAATCTCATCTTCAGGTACAGTATCACCTGCCCAAAACCACATCGGTTTCTTTCTCATCCAGGCATAAATCCCAATACATGTAAACAAAAGACTTGAAGGAATCATTATAATCAGCAATATTAGATTACCCATGTTTA
>JABZLM010000002.1 GCA_015256775.1 Solobacterium sp.
TTATGCGCCACATCTTTCATTTGATGTACACATGAAAAAAGGTATCCAAGGTACTGTAGTCGTATCAAACTTCAATACAGACCGTGGAGAAGAAATCTTTGCAAACTATAACTATAACTCTCATAAGACATGGCTAGATGCACAACCATCTTGGGAAGTAATTCACCTCAGTAACATCCCAATCGTTACAAACTCTTTACGTTTAGGTTTTAACAACGTAAAGACAGACATCGCTATCTCAAAGATTGATGTCTCATTTGGACCATTTAAACTTGCAGAGTATACACCAGAGAGTATCTCTAACAAGATCATCGCCTCTCAAGGTATGGTCATCAATACAAATGAAAACACCATTAACCTAACCGTTAACGGTGTTGAAGGCTGGCTCCAACTCGAGACCCAAGAGTACCTACCAAAAGCTGCTTGGATTGCAGTATACCTATCCATTTTGGTAATAAGTTGGATCATTGCGTATCTCATTGATAAAAAGATTACATGGGCAAAACACGTTCCAGAAAACGAAATGATGTTAATAGCGGCTCCTATCTGGTGCTTCTTTATGTCAGAAATCTGTACTGGTAACTACTACTACATCAACTTGATGAATCGTTTCTATAACGTTGCCATCTACATTATTCTATATAAAGTAATCTACTTAATATTCCGTCGATTACCAATTTCAGTACTGATTAGTAACTTATTTGTTGTAATCTTCGGTATCGTAAACATGTACGTAACACAGTTCCGTAACCGTCCAATCGCGCCATGGGATTTAACCGCAATTGGCACAGCTGCAGATGTCATCTCAAACTACCATGTTCAGATTCGTTACTTCATGGTTATCGCAATTATTATCGCCATCTTAATTTATCTCTTGATGCGCGCTGTACCACGCGATAATACAAAGATTAACGTATACTACGCAACATATCCTATCTTGATTATTGTTGTAGCACTCTTCTTAAATAGTGTTGGTCAATACTACCTATGGGATATGAACCTATTATCCATCTTCCAAACAGATGGTACAGCGCTTAGTTTTACAGGTCTTGTAAACCAATACATCTCTGATCAACCAAAGAAACCAGAAGGATATTCTGTAGATGACCTCAAACAACTTGGCAAGGAACTTGAAGAACGTGCCGCAGCCAACGTTGATCCAAATGTCACAAAACCAACGAATATCATCATGGTTATGAATGAATCCTTCGCGGATATGAATGTTGGTGGTACAAACTACGCCGATAACATCATCCCTTACTTTCTATCTTTAGATAATACGATTCGTGGTAACCTCTACGTCGATGTACGTGGTGGTGGCACATGTAATAGTGAATATGAATCATTAACCGGTAATACAACAGCCTTCTTTGCGGGTGGTGTATATCCATTCAACATGTATATGCATAGAAACGTACCTTCTATGATTTCCTATTTCAACCAAAGCGGCTTTACTACTACAGGTATTCACCTTGGTAAATCCACCAACTGGAACCGCGCTTCCGCATGGAAGAAACTACAATACCAAGATAAAGTCTTCGCTGAAACATTCGATGGTCTAGAAACACTCCACGGATATCCAAGTGATGCACAGAACTTCAAAGTCCTAGAAGAGACTTACGAAAAGGAAAAAGATAAAAAGAACTTCATCTTCAATATCACCTACCAAAACCACGGTGGATATGATGATAAAGATGATCTAAAGAAGACCGTTAATTTCAGTTCTATCGGTGGTGGATATGGTCATGCGGAAAACTACTTCTCATTAATGAAGATCTCTGATCAAGACTACAAGAACTTGATTGAATACTTCTCAAAGGTAAAAGAACCTACAATGATTGTGATGTTTGGTGACCATCAACCATCATTAGGAGCAGATTGTGATAACCTTCTATTCCCACATGCAGGTACGCCTGAAAACGACATGACACAGTACATTACACCATTCTCCATCTGGGCAAACTATGATATTCCAGATCAGAAATTCGATAAGTTAAGTATCAACTTCATATCTTCGCTCATCATGAAGACAGCTAACTACCAAATGACTCCATATCAGGAATTCCTATATGAATTAAAAGATAAGTATCCTGTTATTGGTCTATATGGTTGTTATGACGCAAGTGGAAAGTACTATCAATCCGTAAATGATATTAATGATCCAGATATCAATACATACCGTTGCCTACAATACAACAATGTATTCGATTCCGATCGTATCGAATCACTATTCTATCCAGACGGAAACGAAAGTAAATAATGCTAACAAAAAAAGAACACGCCGGTGTTCTTTTTTTATAGAAACATACGAATAAAACTATTTTCTTCCGTATAAGGTTTCCAACCTTTACCAGGCTCCGAGTTCTTCATGAAATTCGTCCAAGCGGAAACCATCTCGTCACTAATCTTATAATCACGAACTTCCATCTCTCTCCAACAACGACTTAACGTACCAAACATGTACCATAACTCTGCAGAGTGGAAAGCACCAGCATCATCTGATGGTAACTTGCGGTTGAATAAATACAAGTATGTCGGTTTACCTTGATGTTGATTTCTTAAGTTCGCAAAATCAATCATACTCTGATAGTACTTAGACTTGCGCATTGGTTCATCGACACCTAAGCCAAAATCATTACCATTGGCACCTGTGATATACGGGATATTCTGAACATCACCACGCTTCGCCAGTTCATCCAAAGTATCCTCTAGCACAAAGCCATCCACCACTGGCCCAAACAGTAGGCGATTATCATGTTTGGAAAGCTTCGGTAAAATATCCACTAACTTCTGCGCAGGAATTTGACGTAATGCTTGAATATTCTTCGCACCAACCAACTTCATAATTTCCTCGCCTGTCTCATATGCCTCTTCTACCGTCTTATGTTTGAAGATAGGATTATCTACCCCAGCACCACTTTGCATAATTGCCTTGGCAATCATACCACGTGTTGTAGGACTAGAAATTAATGTCTGAACACTAATCGCACCGGCACTTTGTCCAAATAAAGTAATGTTATCAGGATCCCCTCCGAAGGCCTCGATATTCTTACGAATCCAGCGAATCGCAAATACTTGGTCTAAAATTCCATAGTTGGACACACAATGTGCAGGATCTTCCTCTTTTAATTGCGGATGGGCAAAGAACCCAAATACACCAACACGATAATTAATCGTTACAAGAATCACGTCATTCTGTACAAACGCTTCTCCATCAAACGGGGCTTCATTCCCATAACCATGGTCAAATGCACCACCATGAAGCCAAATTGCGACTGGATGTCCATGTTCTGATTTATGGTTTGGTGCCCAGATATTTAAATACAAACAATCCTCACTCATTTCAGGATAAGGATATTGTTCATAGTTATAAAACTCTTTACGATAGAACGGATTCGATGCCTTAGGTTGTGGACAGATTTTACTATATTCCAAAGCATCCCTAACACCCAACCAACGATCAGGTGCCTGTGGTGAACTAAAACGCAGATTCCCAATTGGAGGTTTTGCATATGGTACACCCTTAAATATCAATTTAGATTCTGTGACCTCCCCACGCAGGATACCCTGTTCTACTTTTATTTCAACTGTCTTCATAAAAAACCTCCAGTTCGAATTCTACTCGTATTTTTCATCATTATACCATTTCTAATTTTTAAACTAATGAAGAATACATGAAAAAGAGACCCGCTGGCACAGGTCTCGATTTCTTTTTATTTTTTGGGAGGGAAAGAAATTTATAATTTCTCTGTCATTTAAGACACTTATAATATATCCAAACCATGTGTGAGATATATGGTGAAATCGTGAAAGTATTGTGAAAGTGTATTTTTCATATAATTTTTCTAAACTTATTGTCAAAAATGCTTATTTTATCGTACTTTAGTAATTTCACTATTGTTATTATCAATAAAACAGTTTCATAATCTATGTAATTTATTTTCAGAATTTAGAATAATTATTCAAAAACATAGCAACCTAAAGTATTTTTTAAATGCTAGAGAGGTGCTTACTATAACAAACCCATTAAAAAAAGTATAATATTAAATATGGTGGTCTAATATGCATTCCCTAATGTATCATTCATGATTTCCTACGTCCTCGTAGCTCAGTTGGATAGAGCGACTGCCTCCTAAGCAGTAGGTCGTGCGTTCAAATCGCATCGAGGACGCCATTAACAATAAAGAGGTTGTATATCTCCAGTAAATTTTCTAGATTTACTGGAGCATACAACCTCTTTTGATATTACGGTAAAATTTCGAGCCAATAGCCATCTGGGTCCTCAATAAAGTAGATACCCATTGTCTCATTTTCAAAACAAATACAACCCATCTCCTTATGCTTTTTGTGTGCAGCCTCAAAATCATCTGTCCAAAATGCAAGATGGAATTCACACTCACCTAAATCATATGGTTGTGGATGGTCTTTGAGCCAAGTAAGTTCTAACTCAAAATCGCCAACCTCACTTTTTAAATATACAATGATAAAATCCTCGCTTGTCTTTCGTCTTACCTCATGTAAGTCAAGAGCTTCGTTATAGAAGCGGATGGATTTATCCAAATTGGATACATTCAAATTCTCGTGAATCATCTTAAATTTCATATCATTTCTCCTTTCGCTCTCTCAGTATTTTTAATGCGATACTGATATTGTGGATATTCTGTGATAAAGCGCTGAATCGCACTAGGATCACCCCAATAGTGGATTGGAAAGACAGAATCACAGTCCACACTTTCCAGAAAATATAATAACCCATCAGCATAGTGTGCTTCTAGTCTTGGATCAAGTGGAACAAAAGCAACATCAAAATGTCTGCCCTTAATTTTTCCAATCTCCGTGTGATATATAGTGCGAAGTTCTAGATTTTCCTCTTCTGGTTCCCCTTCCCAATACCAATCATTTAAATCGCCACCATGGTAAACAACCCCTTCATCAGTACTCACAATGAAAGCAACGCCACTATCGTTTGAAAGTAGAGTCTCAACTTGAATTCCACCATCAAACCGATAGCATTGATCAGGTTCAACAAAGCTATGCTTTATATTCATCAGTCTCTTTTCATCGCTTATGTCATTTGCTAGTATGGCTTGATACCGCATCCCCTTCTTATCAAGGAGGTCAAAAATAAACGGATTATAGTGATCATTATGAGAATGACTGCAAAACACAAGTACATCCTTCTCAGTATCGAGAGGTGGTAGTTCTCCCTTGTAGTAATCAAAAACATAATAGCAATCTTTGCGCTCAACCAATATACCACTATGGTTTAAGTATGTTACTTTCATGGTATCACCTCCTTAGAATTAACCTACTAATTTTCCTATATTACCTAAAATCAATAGATTAATTTGTATATTAAATATTTTATCCTACTTTCTAAACTTACTAATCATAATTTTTATATATTTAGTAGCAATGTACTAGTATGATACGCTTTCATTTCCTTTTTTCTTCATTTATATAGTTTTTTCAATTTACGATTCCTCAAAGATAAATGCTTGAGCAAACTCTTTATAACCGATTGATTTAGATACTTGAATCGATGCAATATTATCTAATGCACATTCCCATTGAGGAACAATTCCAGATTGAATATGGTGATGTGTTGCTAGGGCTGCACATAATTTTGCATAGCCTTTTCTTCTATACTCTGGTAAAGTTACTATTCCTGTATGCTGAATATACCCCTCCATATATGGCATATCTGGAGCATCACATAACGCTACAAGTTCATCATCAATGATATATCCAAAGAAAAAGCCTTTATCCACTCTTCCTTCAAAATAGGCTTTGAGCCAACCTATTTCAGAAACTGATGGATATGCTTTTTTAAAAAAAATCTCAAACAGCGGATAATCATCTCTTTTCAGCATTCTTGCATCTTTATAATCAAAAACACGTTCCTCTGCGAACTCCATTAATTGATATCCTTTTAAAGGATAAGACTGCTTGATTGTGTCAATCAGCTCCTTAACATCTTTTAGTTGTGTAAGTTCATTAAAATAAGATTGGTATTTAGGTGCATAAGTCACGATACAAGCATCCTCTTTACACAAGACATATATCGAATATTTGCATCCAAACCCCTTTAATATATTGCTTCTTTCATCAGTACAAATAAACTGTATATCGTGTTCAAAATTACTTACATCTGCTACGCAGAAGCAAGAATAATAATCATATGTTATTTTTTTAATTTCTCTAGCATCCATTTTCATATAATCCTATCCATTAATATGACCATTAAAAATAATTGTCTACTATAAAATCTGTATAAAATATTATAGATTACAAAATATGTTCTAAAGAACAAACAGCAACCAATGTTAAATACAAAAATACTATTTCAGTTTCTATTTTTACCACTTTATAAGTTCAAAAATTTATTTGTTAAAAGTAATAGAATAAATATTGTTTTCTTGATATTTAATTTCAAAATAACTGGTCGGCTCAATTTTCCCATTCAGAATCACATCATTATTAAAAGTAATTTTTTGCTTTTCTCTGCAGCATTGGTTATTATAATTTTACAATAATTCAATAGATATGCACAGATAGCCGTAGCATGTGAAATAACTAAAACCTTATCACCCTCATTTATGTCATTCAAAATTTTATCGATAGTAATTTTCATCCGTTTTTTTACTTGATTTAAAGATTCCCCATTTTTATTGGCATAATCAAAATCTAAATATTGTTTTAGCCAAAAATCCTCATAAGCTTCCCCGATAATTCGTTCATGCAAATCATATAAAATCTCAATATTATTACTTATTTGCTTTGCAGTTTCTACTGCTCTAGTATATGGAGATGTATAGCAATAATCTATATTTAAAAATATTGCACGCTTAGATTCTGCAAGTTTCAAACCATCAGTCGAAAGAGGGATTAATGCTGTTTCTAGGTTAATCTTTTCAGGAATTGAGTGTCTCATTAAATATATTATTTTCATTTTATCCTAGTCTTTTATATACTAATCATGATTTTTCTGTATTTGGATTGCTAATGCGTGAGAAACATTCACATAAATCACTTGATCGAGTTTTAGATTATTAATGATACTTGTTAAAATGATCGATAAAAATAGTTAGGAATACGAGAACTGATTTGTTATCATCATCTTCGCAAACTATACCGTATCTCTTAGATTTATAAGTTGTATTTATAACAGATCCAATTGTTTTTCCAGAAGCTGTATCAATAATTCTATATTTCCCTAAATTGAAATCACCCATTGCTATCCATGAATTAAAACTTGTTTTATATACTCGTTTCTTGCCTTCCGTAGTAATAATGATATCTCCAAAAGAATCACCTAAATTAAATGAATATTTTACAAATTCTTTTTTACTAAACAGCGATTTATCTTCAATAACTTTTTTCTGAATACTACCTATCTTTCCCTTTAGAACATCATAAAAAGCCAAAGAATACCCATCTTTATTTATAGTCAATAAAGTACTATATAGTTCCTCTTTCTTTTTTGAATAAACTCTATAAATACCTTCCCCAATTTCCCTATCACAATCCACGAATAAACAATATTCGTTTTCCTTTGCCATTTTACTTAATTGTGATTTATTAGTATTTTCTTCAATTACACTTAAAGCTCCCCCAATAACAGACAATCCCGTACCAACTGTTGCACCAACGATTGCTTCCTTCATTGCGCCCTTTAAAGCATCTTTAAATATTCCCATGATATCCCCTTTAGTTAACTATATCTACATTCTAAATCTTATTAAAAATGTCCCATTTTTTCAACTTACCATTATAAAACCTAGTATTGTCAAGAAGCACTACACAATTATCCTTTCATCCTTTTTGGAATTCTTCTTTATTTTCACACGAAATCACATAGTATTTTATTAGCACTCTATATGTGAATGTGCTAAAATCTTTTTATCCGAAAGGAGTTTTATAAATATGAATGATAACAAGAAGAAAAAACCTCTTTTGTACTACTATGCATTTGTCGCAATTGTATTAGTATTACTCAACTTGGTTTTACGACCTGTAATTCAACAGGCACAAATCGAAGAAGTTCCGTATAGTACATTTATTCAACAAACCACCGATGACAAAATTGATGAGGTGACGATTGAGTCTTCTCAGATTACATACAAGCTCAAAGATGGTGATACAGTATACTCTACTGTAAAAATTAATGACCCTGATTTAGTTGATCGTCTTGAAAGTCATGATGTGAAATTCTCTGGTACACGTGTACAACAGGGTTCTCTATTTATGAACATCTTCTTTGGTTGGATTCTTCCAATCATCATTGCGGTAATGTTAATGCGCTATGTTAACCGTACAATGCAAGGTGGTGGAAAAGATTCTCCACTTGGAGGTGGAGGCCTTGGTGGAATGTTCAACCTAGGCAAATCAAATGCACGTGTTTACGATAAGGATAAGACAACAATTCGTTTCCACGATGTAGCTGGTGAGGATGAAGCCAAAGAGAATCTGCAGGAGATTGTAAACTATCTACATGATCCAAATCAGTTTAAATCGATTGGGGCAACTATGCCAAAAGGTATTCTCTTAGTTGGTCCTCCAGGAACAGGTAAGACCATGCTTGCAAAGGCAGTTGCGGGTGAATCAAACGTACCATTCTTCTCTATCTCTGGTTCAGAGTTTGTAGAGATGTTCGTAGGTATGGGTGCTTCCAAAGTTCGTAGCTTATTCAAGGACGCAAAAGAAAAAGCACCATGTATTGTATTCATCGATGAAATCGATGCGATTGGTGGTAAACGTAATGCAGGTAACTTTGGTGGTAATGATGAACGCGAACAAACATTAAACCAATTACTTACAGAAATGGATGGATTTGAAGGCAATAATGGTATTGTCGTACTCGCAGCTACAAATCGTCCTGAAAATCTAGACCCTGCCTTATTACGTCCAGGAAGATTTGACCGTCGTGTTCCAGTTGAGTTACCTGACCTTCAAGGTCGCGAAGATATCTTAAAGGTGCATGCAAAGAAAGTTAAGACAGAGCCAGGTATTGATTATAACGTAGTTGCACGCATGGCTTCTGGTGCCTCTGGTGCAGAACTTGCGAACATCATCAACGAAGCAGCTCTACGTGCTGTACGTGAAAAGAGAAATGCAGTAAGCCAAAAGGACTTAGAAGAAAGTATTGAAGTTGTTATTGCAGGATATCAAAAGAAGAATGCAATTTTAACAGATAAAGAAAAGTTAGTTGTTGCATATCACGAAGTAGGACATGCATTAGTTGCAGCACTACAGACACATAGTGCACCTGTACAGAAGATTACAATCATCCCACGTACAAGTGGTGCTCTAGGCTATACAATGCAGGTAGAAGAAGGTAACCATCCTCTTTACACAAAGTCTGAATTAGAAAACCGTATTGCGACACTTACAGGTGGTCGTGCAGCAGAAGAAGTTGAATTTGGACAAGTTACTACAGGTGCTTCCAACGATATCGAACAAGCAACAAAGATTGCTCGTGCAATGATTACTCGTTATGGTATGAGCGATGAGTTTGATATGGTCGCAATGGAGACTGTAAATAACAAATACCTTGGTGGTGATGCATCACTAGCATGTTCAGATGGTACAGCTTCAACAATCGACCAAAAGGTTGTAGCTCTCGTGAAACAACAGCACGAAAAAGCAAAGCAACTATTAACGGAACATAAAGCAGATCTTGATCGAATTGCACAGTTCTTATATCAAAAAGAAACAATTACTGGCGAAGAATTCATGGCGATTCTTGAAAAGAAAGAAGACTTTGAATTACCAGTAGTACAATAGCCTTCACATTCGTGAAGGTTTTTCTTTTTGCCAAAAGAAAAAACCGGCATTCACCGGTTAAAAGTTTCTCGCTTCAATGTCCATAACCATGTTTACTCTACGTTCATGGCGGCCACCTTCAAATTCAGTATTCATGAATTCATCCACTAGCATCTTCGCTGTTTCGATTCCAATGACTCTTGAACCAAAGGCAATAATATTTGCATTGTTATGTAATCTAGAATATCTAGCACTGTATGGTTCAGAGCAGATACATGCACGAATACCCTTCACTTTATTACATGCAATCCCAATTCCAACACCAGTTCCACAGATTGCGATACCGCGTTCTACCTCACCATTTACAACAGCCATTGATACCTTTTCACCCCAGATAGGATAATCTGTACTTTCCGATAAATCTGTACCGTAGTTAATAACTTCATGTCCTTGTGATTCAAGATACGCAACAAGTTCCTTCTTCATCTCTACAGATGCGTGATCATTTGCAATACCGATTCTCATGCGGCTACCTCCTTCTTCAAATCTGAATGATTCTGTCTATACCATAGCAAGAACGCTCCTGCTAAGAATACAAAGATAGAAATAAACTGTGATGTAGAGAAAATCCAAATTTGCCCACGAATTAAATCACCACGTAAGAACTCTACTAAGAATCTTCCTAATCCATATAGGACTAAATACCACGCTGCTGTATCTTCTGGATGCTTGCCCTTTAATAAGTTTCTTAGTAAGAAAGCAAAGATTAAGAAGTTACCTGCAGAAGAAATTAACTCTGTAGGAATAACCTTGATACCAGCACCAGGTCCCAAGGACTCTGCTGGGAATTCTACACCATACCAGGCCGTTGTTCGAATACCATAACAGCATCCCGCAAAGAAACATCCAATACGTCCAAAGCCTTGTCCAAGTGAAACAGCAGGCATTAGTACATTTGCGTACTTCATGAAGTCCCACTTCTTCCACTTACAATAAATCCACGCCGCAATAATGCCAGCGATGATACCACCATAGACCACAAATCCTTCATTACTCAAAATCACTACAGGATTCTGTACGAATGAATCCCATACTGTAAAGATATAGAGCAACTTCGCTCCAATAAATCCAAAGATGATGATAAAGAAAATCATTCCATCAATCTTTTCATATTCTAGTCCTTGTTTCTTTGCTAGACGTTCTGATAACCAAAACGCAAACAATATACCAACTGCAATCATGAAACCATATCCATGTACAGTTACAGGACCAATTTTAAACCAGTCATTAAACATTAAAATACTTCCTCCATATATCTATTTTAAGTGATTGTATCGAAAATGAGAAGTCAGGCTATTCCGACTTCTCTTCTTCCGTATTTTCTTTTTCTGTTTCTTCTGTAGTTTCTTCTCTTTCTTCTTCCACTTCCGCATCGATAATCTTTCCGTTTGCTTCAAAACTCTTTAAGAACTTATGGAATTTATCTGCGATAAATAAGACCACAAAAATATCAGAAACACCACAATAAACCAAACTAACACCAATCACAACAAACAAAATCTTCTGTAGTTCAACACCTGTTAAGAAGAACATGACTACAAAGCCAAGTACGATAGATACCGCTGCTAATACAATATACGTTGCGTATTGAGATGAACCAATACGTTTCGCAACGACTGCATTTTGTAACTTATCAAAACCATCCGCAACGATAACAAGTCCAAGTAGGATTGGAATGATATCTAACAAGATTTGTTGTTTAAAGATAATAATAAGACCGGCAAATATTGCCATGATTCCGATTGAGAATTCATTACGACGCAAACTTTCTTTTACATTGATAACAAAGTATGTTGTAAGAGAAACAATACCATATACAACTAATGCGATACCTAACACGTATGCAATGAGATCTCTACTACTTTCTGGATAAACGATTAATAATAAGCCTGCAAGAATATATCCAATTCCAACTAATATCGATCTCCACTTAATTTGTTTTAACATAGTAACCCCTTTTCCATAGAACTATAGTATCACCAAAATCATAAAAGAAATAATAGGAAACTCATCTTCTTGACAAAAAACTCATATAATTAATCATTGCGCACTTCATTAGGTCATATTTTTACTATTATGTAGTGTGCATATTTTCAATTATATAAAATAGTGTTTTTTAATATCATAGGATATTATTTATCATTTCAATTATATAAAATGGCATTTTATATAATTGAAACATCATTTTTCGCTTTTACTATATAAAAAAGAAGATTTTATATACACATCAAAGTTTTAATCTCTTTGATTATTAATTATTAAATTACATGCTTTTTGTTAGTATCAGCCCATCGTCCTTAACAATGATAGGATTCTTTTCTACCAAAGGATTATCATCTGTAACGATTGTATACTCACAGGTCTCATCGCCATTTGAACATGTCTTTGACCGTATTAAATATAGTTGTAATGCTTGTATCATCTGATGATCCATATTACAAAAATGTGGCAAGATCTCCATCATTTCATGTTTTTCACAATAGTCTTTAATAGGACATCCTCTTAGTACAAAGTGAATGCCATCATCCATATCATGTTGTACTTCCATGCCCCATGTATTATGCCAATCATTGTGAAGATGTGGTTCTAGGTTTTTTTGATATTTATCTAAAGATTGAATAATAAGATTTCGTATGAATTTTCTTTCCATCAAAAACTTACCAGGAATTTTTCGAAGAGTTTTCAAACCATCTTCCATAACATCATGAATTACAGTATCTATCTCTTCCTTTGTTAAGTTTCTTCCTACCACATCATAGAGAGCAATTATCCACGCTACTTCGTAGAGATTATGGCTCATTGAATTTGCTTCACCACCAATATCTGGTGCTTCATCTAAGATTTGATTATATCGTTCTTCTATCTTTTGCCAATAAGAATTGACACTATCTACCCCATACCGTTTTGCAAGTAATTTTTGACAGGCACATTTCATTCTCTTTTGATACTTTCTTGTAATTGTTGTCTTTTCTTTCTGACTTAGCATTCTTATCACTATTCCTTTCAATCATACTTACAGTCAAAAACACACGTAACAACTTCATTATTAGTTCAAAATTTAAGCTACCTTCAGTTTTAGATTAGCACAGTTCACTATAACTAACAATGTAATTCACAATATTCAAATTCTTTATACATGGCCATAATAAAAACGACTCTAAGGTCGTTTTTATCGTTCAGTGGAGCTGAGGAGAGTCGAACTCCTGTCCAAGAATAGTCCCACATTTGTGCATCTACAGTTTATCTCACTGTAAAGTAAGACAATAACCACGACAGTGAGCGAACAAGTTATTGAATTTACCTGTAAATTGTCGGGTTCCCCCTACAGGCATTGGGTTCACCGTATCCATTTATTTACGCAATCAATGCAGAATGGCTAAAGCATTGATCGGGTTGCTGCAACGCATCTAGCGTTCTTAGGCAGCAAAAGCGAAACTATTTGTTCTATTTGCGTTTAAATTTATTTAGTGATTAGGTCACCACTCCACTGCCGCACAAATCAAACATAAACCTGTCGAAACCATGACAGCCCCATTCGCTATTTGTAACGCAATTGGAATATATCACGCTACAAGATTCATTGCAAGTACCTTGCTAAAAATGAAACTATAGGTTTAAAAATAAAATCCCAAAAAAGGGATTTTATTTTTAATTAATGTAATTTTAACGCTTTCTCCATCGCACGTTTTGCATCACGTAATTTCTCTGTTTCACGTTTGTCATACAGATCTTTACCCTTTGCTAATGCAATTTCAAGTTTAGCTCTTCCATCCTTCAAGTACATACGTACAGGAATTAGAGTATAACCTTTTAACTTTACTTTTTGATGTAAACGGAAAATCTCTAACTTATGTAATAATAGCTTCCGATCACGTGTTTCATCAACGTTAAAGATATTTCCATACTTATATGGAGAGATATGCATTCCTTTAATCCAAGCTTCTCCACGATAAATGGAGATATAAGAATCCTGGAATTGAATCTTTCCTTGTCTAACAGATTTAATTTCAGTTCCTGTCAAAACAATACCACACTCAAACTTCTCTTCAAGAAAGTAGTCATGTGAAGCCCGTCTATTTAGAGCGACTGTTTTTTCATGCGTCTTTTCTACCATGCGTCATCTTCCTTCCGGTTGATTTTCCCTTAAAGAATGGTTTCTTATCACCTTGTTTTGCACGCGTTGTTTTAGATCCATCAAATTTTCCACGTTTATCAGATGAGAAAGATTTTCTATCCTTTTTATCACCAAATTTCTTGTCCCCAAACTTCTTATCGCCAAATTTTTTATCAGAGAACTTTCTATCAGAAAATTTCTTATCACCAAATTTTCTATCTTCTCGTGGCTTGCGCGTTGGATTAGAACCTCGATCATTAGAGAAACGAGTACGTCCAGATGCAAATCTAGTAGGCTTCTTTGCAATCGCAAAATCTACAGTACCAGCATCTTTATTCGCATCCACAACTGTTACCTTAATAGGCATACCAATGCGATATGTCTTCTTACGTCTTTGACCCACAAGTTCAAAACGATCTTTATTAAACTCATAGTAGTCATCATCCAAGTCCGCAACACGAATCATACCTTCAACAGTATTCTCTAGTTTCACATACATACCAAAGCTCGTAATACTTGAAATAATACCCGAATACGTCTTACCGATTCTTTCATGCATGTATTCTGCAATCTTCATATCTTCACATGCATACTCAGCATCTTGACTGTTTCTTTCACGGATGCTTGCATGTTCAGCTTGTGACTTACATTTCTCTAAATCAATTGCACGTTGTTCTAAGTTATCATTTGCTTGGAAACAATATTTACGTAACATACGATGTACGATTAAATCTGGATAACGACGAATCGGAGAAGTGAAGTGTAGATATTCATCTTCAGCTAGACCAAAGTGTCCAACACATGAAGCATCATATCTTGCCTTCTGCATACATCTTAGTAACATCGTGCTTAGTACTGGATATTCTGGAAGATCATGTACAGATGCTAAGTATCTTTGCAATTCATTTGGATAAATCGCCGTTTTACCTAATACCAACTTATGTCCCATACCTTCAGAGATACGAACAAATTCTTTCATCTTCTTTGCGGTTGGAGATTCATGAATACGATAGATAGATGGTACATCTAACCACTTCATGTAGTTAGCAACAGATACATTGGCCGCAATCATACAGTCTTCAATCATTCTTTCCGCATGACCACTCATGCGTGCATGTACATCAATTGGGCGACCCTTCTCATCCACCTCTACAACCGTCTCTGTTCCATCGAAGTCGATAGCACCTTTCGCCGTACGATTTGCACGAATTGCGTCAGCACAATCTCTTAAATCAAAGAAGAGATTACCTAAATGACTATATTGTTCCTGTAATGTTTCATCACCATCAAGAATCTTATTTACATTTGCATATGTCATACGTTCTGTAGAACGGATAACACTTGGGTAGATAGAGTATTCCTCAATCTTACCACTATGATTTACATTCATCTGACATGTAAGTGTCAATCGTTCTACATATGGATTTAAGGAACAGATACCATTACTCAATTCATGCGGTAACATTGGTACAACTCTATCTGTTACGTATGTAGAACAACCACGTGCAAGTGCTTCTTTATCTAAAGCACTATCTTCTGTTACATAATGCGATACATCCGCAATGGAAACCTTTAATACCCAGCCATTTTCAACAGGAGTTACACTAACCGCATCATCAAAGTCCTTTGAATCATCACCATCAATCGTCACGATTGTTTCATTCGTTAAATCGACACGATCTTTCTTATCACTTTCCTGAATTTCCTGGGGAATTGTTTTGACTTCTTCCATTACAGCTTCAGAAAATTGTGGATCAATATCATGGTCAAGCAAAATTGCTAGAATATCTACGCCTGGATCATCCTTGTAACCAATAACACGTTCAACGTATACAACAATCGCTGTGCCATACTTCTGTATACGGCAAAGAACCTTCATTCCCTCAACAGGAAGAAAATTTTGATCATATTTTACTGTGATTAATTTATCCTGTAGCTTTTCATCATCAGGAATAAATTTTAGTCTCTTTCCACGTGGCAAGAACGTACCAATCATGAAATCTTTTGCACGTGTAATTACGCGTAATACTTCGCCATATGTTTCCCATGGCTTACAACGAACGAGAACAGTATCCCCATCTAATGCAGTATTTTGATCAGTAGGATCAATCTTAATAGATTCTCTATCTTCACGGTCTACAAAACCAAGACCGTTACGATTGATAGAAATTCTACCAGTCATAACTCCAGCCTGCTTTTGTGTTAAATATTGATTATCATCTGCTCTAAATAATAATAATTCACGTTCTAATTCAGATAATGCTTGGCTTACTTTCACGAAATCTGATGAGGAAGTCATCCCAAGTGCACTTAAAATATCGTCCACTCTACGATTCTTCTTCGGATGATTTTCAATATATTCTAATATTCTCTCTTTTAAATTTTCCATAATTCTTCCTTCTGTTACAGTTTATCTTTAACTGTATTTATTCTGTATCTTTGTAATAAGCAATATCTGATAATATGCAATGTTTCTTCGTAAGAAAAAACCGGCTTTCACCGGTTACTTAATCACTCTTATCGCGATAACTAAAGCAAAAAATGCAATTCCAAGTACCAACGTTAGATTAGAAATGACCTTTTCAGATCCTCTTTCTTTAGTGTTGGCAAATAGATTTAATCCGCCATTTCCAGTAAATGCGCTAGAAATACCGTCAGATTTTCCACCCTGTAATAGTGATAAAACAATCAGCAAAGCCGATACAACCATTAATATAGCGTTAAGCATCTAAAAAGCTCCTTTCGCTTGCCACAGTATTATAACATCGGTTTATATTGATGTCCAATATCACTTTATTCCTTCTTTGAATTCTCGTCTTCTAGCTTTGACTCTTCTTGATGAACATCCTGTTCTTCCTTAGCAGGCTGCTCTTCTTCTACCGGTTCCTCATTCTTGACACCTTCTGTTTTTGTAGGTTGTGCTTCTGTAGATACAGTTCTTACTTCTTGTCTCTTTATATAGATAATACCAAGAGTAATTACACCAGCTAGATATAAAATATATCCTAAACCAAAGCGTCCCTGGCGCATCACATAAATTGGATTCCAAAGTATAAAGGTAATGAGTGTCGCAAGAATTGACTTTCCTAATACTTTTGCATCCTTTGATAGTACCCCACGAATAACAACTACTCCAAGTGCTACGGTTGCTAGCGCAAAGAATGGTTTTCTACCAAATGCAGTAACCACAATAGGACCATTACTCATAAAACGTAAGAATGGTGAAACAATTAATGCAATACTCGCAATCGTTACAATCTTATCCAAATTATAAGCTGTCTGTAATGCAGCAATAATATTACCCTTTAAACATGGTGTCGTATCAAATTCATCCTTTTTGATAAATCTAAAATATAGGTAAGCAAGTAAGAGTACCAAACTAATATCTGCTACAATACGAATCACATTCACAGTTCCAAGTAATGAAGAATATCCAGATCTAGGAATAGAAAAATCAATAATACCAAATGTTAACCATGAATAAAGATTCTCTACAACACCTGCCCCAAAATCCAAAGCAGACTCTGTCATTTGTAGATTTTCAATCTGTTTTGTGAGATTTCCAATCAAACTAAATAACCATAATAAGTTAACAACTCTTAATGGGATAAACACTTTTTCATTCTTCTTTAATGTAAATACTATTTCAATTACTGATGAAATTAAAAATAATACTGCCACACTATCTAGTGCATATAAATTTAATTTGCCAAAACTAGGTAACATCGCAACCTTAAAGAATGTTGTTAGGATGATGACTAGTTGGCTACATAATAATGCAAGAAACACTTTATTGATTAGAGTTTTCTCTTTTGTTAAGTTCTGAATCAAGTTTTTCATATATTCCCCTTTTATAGTATTAAAACCACTGCAAAGTATGAGATAATGCCCTCATCTTTATAGTGGTTTTATTATACATCATTGCCGTTAGCAAGAAAATTAATACATTCTAAATTCTTTATACTAGTTCCTAAAAACATGCATGCATAATCAGAACTGTGGAAAGAAGATTCGTAATAATCGTATAAAATCTGGCGAATCACTCTTACCATCCTTGATACTGATTGCCAATTGTACACTGTCTGTAATAATACCATCAACATTGGAAACCATAAATCGTATGATAGACCCAAAGGAATTCGCAGTCCATACATCTACCTTCTTACCTGCATCATGTAAGTTATCGATTCTCTTTGTGGTTGCCAGTTCTTCTTCTAAACCTATCGCATCGACTTCCATCGATTCAAGTTGACCATAAGCGATATAGCAAAGATACTCCGTCTCAACATCAGGATACATCTTTTCAACTTGTGTAATGAGATTTGCATTCAGGCTGATAATACGTACTTGATTCACCATGTTTCTTTCTACTAGCATTTGATAGACATCATTTGCCATCTGCATACCTGCACTCTTTCCCTTTAATTCAATATAGAGTTTAATTTCATCTTTTGCAGTATTTAGTATCTCTTCTAATGTTGCGATTCTCACCTGATGACCATCAGGGGCTATAATTCTGAGTTTTTTTATCTCCTCTAGCGTGAGCTCCTGTATTGTACGTGGATCATTACATAAACGTTTCAGCGTATTATCATGGAAGATGACATAATGACCATCTGCAGTTCTTTGAACATCTATTTCCGATGCAGTAGCACCAGCCTCTATGGCAGCACGAATTGACTCTACTGTGTTTTCTGTCGATAAATCTCCACCTCCACGGTGTGCAATCACATCAGTCGTATATTCTTTAGGAAATAAATCATCAAATATCATCGCACCACCATACCCAAGTATGAGTGATGCCAAAAGACTTATCGATATAACAAAGCGGAAACTTTTTTGGAATAGAACTGGTGTTGTAAACTTTTCTTCTTGATATCCTGCAAGTGTGCATTCGTCATAGACACGAGTGATACACATTGCTTGTGCCTGAATAAATATCATTGTAAATAAGAAGATAAAAATAAGACCCAGAATCACTACCATAATAATCAGATAGTGATACCAGAATTTCGCTTGCATAATCCAATGTGATACATAGTACGGTATAACAATAATACTCACCACTCCTACTACGAGTATCAATAAGAACATCCCAAAGAATTTTAAATACGATAAAATAACATTCTTCCAGTTCTTAAAAAATAGACTTCTTGATTCATGCATGGATGTTGCTAGTGAATAGTTATCAAATAATACTCCATGGAATGTAAATACATGTATAATACCGATAAAGTCTAAAATGAACACAAGCATTACATATGCAAGCATATACAAATGGTTTGTGCGTATGACAGAATAAATAAACTGTGGTACCGAATGCTTTGTTAAACGTAAGCCTATCATTGCGGTATTAAGCGGGATAATAACCGCAAAATACATTCCAATCAAACATCCCCGAAAATTAATGAACTTTCGAGATACACGAATCGCAGTAGAGATGATTTCCCTCATCTTTTTCTTTTGATCATATAGAATATTTCGACTTAGTAAAATCAGGATGATAATATCAAATGCCATATATATCGTGAATAAGATTGTAATCGCAATTAATACAGCCCAACCATACCAACTACGCAATAGTGAAGGTAACTCACCACTACTAACAGAGTAAATCCCTGTCAAGTTCATAATGGAGCCAAGAATTCCCTCCGCAAAAGAAAACATGATAAACAAAATAATTTTTGCAGGAATTTGATAATATAAAATTTCTGGTAAACCATGCCAATAATAGCGAAATGAGAATGCTTTATCTTGTGCTGGTAACTTCTTGGTCGTTTTCATACCTATTATTTAACCACACTATTACACCATACGCACATGAATTATCTTTCAAAAAAGGAAGTATCCACACGGATACTTCCTAACCTAAGTTATTTTTGCTTATTGCTCGCAAGCTAAATCAAACAAAACATTTGCGTAAATTGCACAGGCAAGAATCATTGTTTCAATTTCAAAGCCTTCATCCGCTTCATGTTCAGCGCCAACCCAAGACGCATATTCACGTGTTGGGAAGATTGGTCCAAATGCTGCAAAGTTCTCAAAACTACGAGCATATGTGCCACCACCAATACGTAGAGGAGGTGTATAAGTATCTCCACTAAATGCACGATAGTGCTTCAAGCATGTCTGAATGAGTTCACTATTAGGATCATTTAATAACCACTTCGAATCGTCTACTAACTCTGTACCAATATGCAATACTTCCTTGATGATATCTGCGCTTCTCTTTAGTAGATCACTACCTTCGCATTCATTTGGATAACGATAGTCTAATGCGAAGTATACCTGACCATTCTCAATATTTGCCTTACCCATATTGAAAGTTAAAGGTCCCATGTATGCACCATCATAAGCAACCTTCAATCCAACACCATATGGATCCTTAAATAACTTCACAGCGTTTAAGCTGAATTCATCGTTATAACAGCTACCAATAAATTCAAACATCTTTACAGCCGCATTTATACCCATATACGGACGAGATGCATGGAATGGCTTACCATCAATATGGTAATGTGATCCAGCTTCATCCTCGTGACATTCACCAGTCAATTCATTGGCAAGCAAGAACTTCTCAAAGTAATCCTTGGCAAGTGGCTTATCAACGATAACATCTGCCTTACTGATAACTACATTAAATGCAGTACCAGACTTCATATACTTGATACAGGAATCAACCTTTCCCTGTGCAGAAAAATCTAAGATACCCTTTTCTGCATAGATACATGGGAAATCCGCATCTGGTACGATACCCATAATTGGATTCTTACGTACTTTCTTGTAATAAAGAATTCCTGCAGATGTGTTCTCTTCATCTGTACCCAAAATCATTTGAATATTATGTTTTAACTTATAGCCCTTGTCTTTTAATATCTTCATTGCATAATATGCTGCAATTGCAGGACCCTTATCATCACAAGTACCTCTACCCATGATATAGCCATCTTTGATTTCTCCACCAAGTGGATCAAATGTCCAGCCATCACCGATAGGCACAACATCCAAGTGTCCAAGTACACCAACAGATTCTTCTAAATCACCGTACTGAATCACTCCAGCATAACCATCTACATTCTCTACTTTAAAACCATCACGTTTACCAATCTCTAGTGCTTTGTCTAAGCACTTTGCAATGTTTGGTCCAAAAGGTGCTTCTTTTGTCGCAGCTGCATCATCACGTACGGATTCAATCTTTACAAGTTGTCGTAAATCTTCAATCATATTATCTTGATACGCACGTGCTTCATCAATAAATTTCATCATAGAAATCCTCCTACTCTAATAGTATCATTCAATTCATTTTTTAAGGGAAGCTATCAGATAAATTATTTGTATTTTTTTGGGATTCAACACGAATTATTTGGCCTGTCTTGACAAGTACTTGCATGTAAGATTACTATTTTCTATATTTTTAGGAGGTCTGCAACATGAAACAACAGCGAATGAATTTTTTCTTACGTACATTATTTATCATTTTAATCATTGCGATATCTGGTGCTGCAGTTCTTCAAATCTTCGCACCAGAATATATGGGTAGTCATGCGGCATATGGTATCTCAACAGGATGGCAAAGAGAAATTGGTTTTTGGAATATAGCAGTACTTGTAATATTAATTACTACATATCGTCATTATAATTGGATCTATTTACAATCCATCCTACTCGCTTTGATTCTTGGTGGTATTGGTATTGGTACAAATCATTTCATTCATTATTTACAAATGCATGAAACCGTTAATCTAGTAGGAGCAATCGAAAATTATCTACTCGTGATTGGTTGGATCATTGGATGGAGTATTGAAAAGAATAAACAACACAAATAATATATCTACACTTGGGGTACCTTCAAAAATAAAAACCTCTCATGTTATTATCTTTTTGCTATGAAAGAAATGAACTTGAGAGGAGGCCATAAATGGCTATTGATTATATTATCACATCTGCTTTGAACTTGTCATAATACCAAGTTTACATTCCACAAAATTATCTATATTCATATAAAAAAAGTTCACATTGAAGTGAACTTTTTCAAATCATTTTTATTTTGAAGAAAGAGCCTTAACGTTGTAGAAAGCCTGTCTTCCACGGTATTCAGCAACTGAACCTAATTCTTCTTCGATTCTCATCAACTGGTTGTACTTAGCGATACGGTCTGTACGGCTCATAGAACCTGTCTTAATCTGGCCAGCGTTTGTAGCAACTACTAAGTCAGAGATTGTTGAATCTTCAGATTCACCTGAACGGTGAGATACAACTGCAGTGTACTTAGCTTCCTTAGCCATTTCGATAGAATCTAATGTTTCTGTTAATGTACCAATCTGGTTAACCTTGATTAATACAGCGTTAGCTGCCTTTAATTCAATACCCTTCTTGATATATGTTGTATTTGTAACAAAGAGGTCATCACCAACAAGCTGAACCTTTTCGCCTAAACGCTCTGTTAACTTAACCCAACCTTCCCAGTCGTTTTCAGCTAAGCCGTCTTCGATTGAGATTAATGGATACTTCTCTACCCATGAAGCTAACATATCGATCATCTGTTCAGATGTCTTGTCACCTTCACCAGAACGTGTTAATTCATAAACACCCTTTTCAGCGTTGTAGAATTCAGAAGCAGCTAAGTCCATAGCGAAGCAGATATCTTCACCTAACTTGTAGCCAGCCTTCTCAACAGCTTCAACCATTAAAGCTAATGGACCTTCGTTACCTAATGTCTCTAATGGACCATTGTTTCCAGGTACACATGATGGAGCATATCCACCTTCATCACCTACAGCTGTGTTGTACTTGTAGGACTTTAATACCTTCTTTAATACATGGAATACTTCAGAACCCATACGAACTGCTTCGTGTACGCTCTTAGCACCTACTGGCATAATCATGTATTCTTGGCAGTCTGCAGAAGAATCAGCATGTTTACCACCGTTTAATACGTTCATCATTGGAACTGGTAATACCTTAGCATTTGCACCACCAATATACTTGTATAATGGTAAGCCACAAGCATCAGCAGCAGCACGAGCAGCAGCTAATGAAACAGCTAATGTAGCGTTTGCACCAAGGTTGCTCTTGAATGGTGTTCCATCAAGATCAAGCATTGTCTTATCAATTAAGTTTTGGTCAAATACATTTAAACCGATAACTTTTGGAGCAATCTTTTCGTTAACATTAGCAACAGCCTTTAATGTACCTGTTCCAAGGTAACGATTCTTGTCTCCATCACGAAGCTCTAAAGCTTCACGTTCACCTGTAGAAGCACCTGATGGAACGATAGCACGTCCCCAAGCACCTGACTCAGTTGTAATTTCACATTCTACTGTTGGATTTCCACGGGAGTCTAAGACTTCACGTGCATGCACTTCAGCAATTGGATCAATAAAATTAGGCATCTAAATTTTCCTCCTATGATAACCTAAAACATATTCTCTCAGCTAAGCTGAGTAAGAACCTATTTTGTAGCGTCAATAATTTCCTTGAAGGATTCAACCTTTAAGGATGCACCACCGATTAACGCACCATCGATGTCTTCACAAGCCATATATTCCTTAATGTTTGTTGGCTTAACAGATCCGCCGTATTGAATACGAACTGCTTGAGCAGTTGCTTCATCATATAAGCCCTTCACTGTTTCACGAACTAGCTTGCAGCAAGCTTCAGCTGTATTTACATCAGCACTCTTACCTGTTCCGATAGCCCAGATTGGTTCATAAGCAATAACCATCTTGGATACTTCTTCAGCTGTTAAACCAGCTAAAGAACCAGCTAACTGAGATTTAACAACTTCTTCAGTCTTACCAGCATCGTATTCAGCTTCTGTTTCGCCTACACATAAGATAGGTGTGATGTTGTCAGCGAATAATCTCTTGCACTTAGCAGCACAAGCAGCATCTGTTTCGTTGTAATATGTACGTCTTTCGGAGTGACCGATAATGCAGTATGTAATACCGATTTCCTTTAACATTGGTACAGATACTTCGCCTGTATAAGCGCCAGAATCCTTTTCATGGCAGTTTTCAGCAGCGATCAATAAGTTCTTAGCAGCCTTAACGCAAACATCTAAGTCTACGTATGGAGCACCAATACCATAATCAGCAGCTTCTGTGCCTGTTAATACTTCTTCGATACCCTTCATGAACTCTGCAGCTTCTGAAGGTGTCTTGTTCATTTTCCAGTTACCGAAAATTACTGGTTTTCTTGTCATGTTTCTTTTCCTTACTTCTCAGGAATAATAGCGATTCCTGGGAGTTCCTTTCCTTCCATATATTCTAGAGATGCTCCACCACCTGTAGAGATGTGGCTGAACTTCTCTGCAAAACCTAAGTTCTTAGCAGCAGAAGCAGAGTCACCACCACCGATGATTGTAGTAGCACCTTCAAGGTTAGCTAATGTTTCGCAGATAGCGATTGTACCCTTAGCAAATCTTTCATCTTCGAATACACCCATTGGTCCATTCCAGAATACTGTCTTAGCACCAACTAATTCATCCTGGAACTTCTTAACAGATTCAGGACCGATATCTAAGCCCATGAAGCCATCTGGAATTTCTCCAGCTGGTACTGTCTTGATTTCTGTTGGATTAGAGAAGTCATTTGCTACAACTGTATCTACAGGTAAGAATAACTTGCCTTCACCCTTGTTCATGAATTCATTAGCCAATTCCATCTTATCTGCTTCTAATAGAGATGTACCAATCTTGCCACCCTTAGCAGCTGAGAATGTATAAGCCATTCCTCCACCGATTAATACCTTATCTGCAATCTTCAATAAGTTTTCGATAACGCCGATCTTATCAGAAACCTTCGCACCACCTAAAATAGCAACGAATGGTCTTTGTGGATCATTAACTGCCTTACCTAAAACATTAACTTCCTTTTCAACTAAGAAACCTAAAGCTGACGGAATGTGTGTTGGAATACCAACTGTTGATGCATGAGCTCTGTGTACAGAACCAAATGCATCTTCTACGAATAAATCGCCTAATGAAGCCCAGTATTTACCTAACTCTTCATCATTCTTTGTTTCGCCCTTCTCATAACGAGTGTTCTGCATCAATACGATGGAACCCTCTTCCTGAGCAGCAACTGCTTCTTCAAGTTCAGCACCACGAGTAGCGTTTACAAACTTAACAGGTGCACTCTGTAGGGAAGCTAAGCAATCCGCAACGATAGACATGTCGTTCTTTGCATAGTCCTCTTCAGTCTTAATCTTACCTAAGTGGCTCAAAAGTAAAACTTTTGCTCCATGTTCTGTAAGATAATTAATTGTTGGCAATGCTGCGCGAACACGATTATCATCTGTGATTACATTTCCCTTGTGTGGAACGTTGAAGTCAACACGAACAATGACGTGTTTTCCTTTAACATCTAAGTCTTTTACAGTAACTTTAGACATTTGAATTATCCTCCTATGTACTTCAGAAATTATAACACTTGCGAGCCAAACTTGAAAATGAAGAAACACAAATAATGAGTGTTTTCAGACATTTTTTGAAGATTTTCTAAAAGAAAGCGTTTCCAAAATTCTTATAGAATTTATTTTGTGTAAAAAATAACAAATGGTCTAATCAATCTTTCTGACTAGACCACTTTTTTCTTCTGAAATATCTTACCAACTACCATTCCAAGGCTCATTACAACAATATAAATTCCAGGATAAATCATACAATCCCACTGTCCAGCCATGCGGAAATAAATAACAGGAATAAATAGGAATGCTACAAGCAAAAGAATCAGCCAATCAAACCCACACGCCTTCCCATAAATCCATCCAACAAGGAGTGAAAGAACAGGATTTACAATCAAGAGTAAAAACATCGCTGATCCTGTATCAATTAGCAGAAATGGAAATACAATATACCAAATCGCTATTAAAACAATCGTAATGCATCTGCCTTTTGTCATGGATATTACCACCTGTCTATTACGTTCTTCGAATATACTCCTTCAAATCCTCAAAACTACCATGCAATTCATGTTCCATGTCAATCCCATCCGGATTGATCAAACAGTCTGTAATATAAAAGATATCCATACCTAATTGCTTCACAACGCCATCCTCACTAACATCATTGCCAACCATCAAGCATTCACTAGCCTCTAAGTCTAAAGTATTTAGTATCTCTTGGTAATATAAAAGATTAGGTTTGCATGCATGACTATTTTCATAAGTAGTAACCAACTCAAAATCACTTGGCACTAGCCCTGCCCAACGAATTCTTTCCTCTGTCGCAATTCTAGGAAATAAAGGATTCGTTGCAAGCACAACTCTATATCCCTGCTGTTTAGCAAATTGAATCATTTCTTTAGCAAGCGGTTGAAAACCGCAAGCACTCTGTACCTTAGGAAAATCTTCACGATAGAAATCATCAAATTTCGCACGGTCATTCTTTGTTCGTTCATCACCATACACTTCAGAAAAGCATTTCCAGAACACATCTTCATTTGTTAGTACCCCATCATTCTTTATAACTGCACTAGTACCCTTCCAAATCGTATGAATAAGTTCTTCTGGCTTATACCCAAACTGAGCCATTCTTTTAGCCATTAGCCCAAAATACGTCTTAACAAATATATCCTGATCCATTGGTAATAATGTACCATCCAGGTCAAATAGTATTGCTTTCTTCATATAGATATCTCCACTTCTTCTTACACAATGTTAAAAACCATCATATAAATATTAAAAAAACTTATCACTTTCAATGATACAATGTTCTTAAATCATATTCTATATTTGTTAATAGGAGAGTTACTTTATGAAGATAATTGTTTCATATTTTATAGAAGCCGCAAAGAAATTCAAACTATCATTCTGTAAATCTTTTCTAATGACAGTCCTAGTATCCCTTGTAAATCTAGCAACCATCATCTACTTTAGGCTTATTTTAAATCAAATCTCTACGAGCTCAACAGAGATAATTAAATACTTAGTGATTTTATGTCTATTGTTAGTATGTACTTCATTCATTAATGTATTATGGTCAATTTATTTAGATAAATTTGGTGGAGAGTATATTGCCTATTTAGTTCATCAATGTCAAACATCGATCCATAACACGCAATACAAAAATATCGATTCATCAAAAATCAGTCATACTTTGTACAATGACATTCTGAATATATTCCGTGTTGTAGGAAACTTTATCCCATCATTACTTTGTTCTGCAATGCTAATTATTTTACTACTAATTTTTTCTGCTACGATTGACCTTTTTATTTCTCTGTTTCTACTCATGTCAATTATCGTAGGGATTATGATTTCGTATGTCTCTAGAAAAATTATTGTTGAATCATCAACATCTACAAATCAAAAATTAAAAGAATACTATAACGCCTTGCATGAATATACTGATAAAGTTGAATACATTAAAATAAATAATCTACTATCCTACTTTGTAAACATCACTCAAACCAAAATAATTAATTTCATATCTTCTTCCATCAAAGAAGACAAGAAGATTTATTTCTTCAGTACATTCACGCAAAACTACAATTCATTAATGCAATTTATCTTATCAATATTATTATCACTACCTGTTTATCAAAACTCATTACCAAATCTAGCATTCTATATTATTCTATTTAACTTCTTAATGTCACAAGGACAGAGAATGGAACTACTATTCCAACAGATTAATAGAAATAGGATATGCTTTGCCAATATTTCTGACATTCGAAATTTACCTGCACTACATGATAATAAACCTATCTTTGATATTTCATCAATTGAATTGAAAGATATTACATTCTCGTATTCCGATAAATCAAATAATGTTCTTGATCACTTTTCTCTTAAATTAATGAAAGGCGATTTCGCACTGGTCAAAGGAGCGAATGGTATTGGCAAAACAACACTGTTTCGAATTCTATTGAATCAATATTCTCCTACATCAGGAGAAGTACTCATCAACAATGAAAAACTCGGTTCATACAGTATATCTTCTTATTATGAGAACATCGCTTATATTAGCCAACATGAACCTGTATTGAATACTTCAATCAAAAATTACTTAGAGGAAATTTCACACACCAAAATTAAATCTGATACTGTAGATAAAATAATCGCTAGATTACAAATATCTAATCTACACCACATCAATGAAAATGAGCTTTCTGGTGGTGAGAAGAAAAAGGTACTATTATCAAAATTAATGGCATTAGAAGAAAATGTATCCTTAATTTTGATAGATGAAGTAGATGCTGAACTAGATACAGAAACAAGAGATAAATTCTATTCACACTTAAATAATCTTGCATCCAAACAAGATAAAATCATTCTTGTAATTCAACATAATGACGCAAGTCAATTGAATTTCAATAAAACAATATCATTCTAAAACAGTAAAGAGGCAGGATATATATCCTGCCTCTACTATTTGTATATATCAGTAAATACTTAGTCCCAGTTACAAATTGAGTAATACAACTGTTCGTACTGATTTGCGCTTTGATCCCAACTTACATCAGTATTCATTGCACTCTTCACTAAACCCTTCCAACCAGTCTTATTGTTGTAATACTGTTCTAATGCATAACGTAGTGTGTACATCATGTCATTTGGATTTGCTGCCCAGAAACTAAAGCCGTTTCCTTCCCCTGTATATTGGTTATATGGATGCACTGTATCCTTTAGACCACCAGTTTCACGTACGATTGGAAGCGTGCCATAATGCATGGCAATTAGCTGGCCAATTCCACATGGTTCATAGATAGAAGGCATGAAGAACAAATCACAACCCGCATAGATAAGGTGGGCAAGATCTTCGTTATAACCACAGTAGTATACTGCTCTACCTTTATATTCAGACTCTAACCACTTAAATGCATTCTCTGCGTTTGCTTCACCTGTACCAAGCACAACAAACTGAACATTCTGATCCATAATCTCACGTAACTTCTCTGTGACCATATACATGCCCTTTTGTTCTGTTAGTCGAGATACGATACCGATAAGCGCAACATCGCTCTTCACCTCTAAGCCAAGTGTTTCCTGTAGAGCCTTCTTGTTTTCCTTCTTACCAGAAACATAGTTTCGAATATCGAAATTCTTCGCAAGATGCTTATCCGTCTTTGGATTCCAATCTACAGTATCAATACCATTTACAATACCCCAAAGGTCCCCACGGCGATAACGTAATACAGAATCCATACGTTCACCATAGGTTTGTGTCAAAATCTCTTCAGCGTATGTTGGAGATACTGTTGTAATCTTATCTGCGTATACAATCGCAGCCTTCATAAAGCTGATACCTGTATCAAATTTAATGGAACCATTATCGAAATAACTGTAATCAAGTCCTAGACAACTCTCCATCATTTCAACACCAAAGTTACCTTGGAATGCCAAGTTGTGAATTGTATAGACGTGCTTGATTTGTTGATAACGATAGTCATCCGCATAACATGCATGTGCCATTAAAGGCATCATGCCCGTCTGCCAGTCATTTTCATGAATGATATTTGGCCACCAGTTGATAAAATAAATCATATCTAATACAGCACGTTGGAAGAAAGCAAATCTTTCGCCATCATCCTCATAACCATATAGACCATCTCTTTCGAAATATCCTTGATGTTCAACAAAGTAATACACTACTCCATCTACATCACAACGATAGAAAGTTGCTGGTTGGTCAATCCATCCAGAACGAACTTGGATTGTTCCAAGTCTTTCTAGCTTATCATAATGTTTCTCAATAATTTTTTTGTATAAAGGCAAGGCAACACGTACATCATGTCCACGCTTCGCTAATGTTCTTGGTAAACTACCGATAACATCTGCTAGACCTCCGGTTTTAATAAACGGTAAGCCTTCGCCTGCTACAAACAATACAGATCTGCTCATTGAATACTCCTCGCTTCCTAGATACAATCTCTACGCTTTACGTAAATCAGATTATCTTCTGTTCCAACAAGTTCTTTTACTTTATGGATTGTTGCGTACTTATCAACAATGACATGATCAAGGTGAACACCCTCACCAATAACAGCACCTGGCAATACGATACTATTCTCAATCACTGCATCCCTACCAACCTTAACATTTCTGCTGATGATGGAATTCTTAACGGTACCTTCGATTTCACAACCATTCGCAACAACACTAGCACTAACATCCGAATCTTCTCCAAATAAGGATGGACTGGAGTTATTTGTATGTGTATAGATTGGCCAATTTGACTTGAATAAGTTAAAGGCAACCTTGTAATCCTTCAACAACATGTTAATACGATAGTATTCTTTTTGATTGTTGATACATGCAACAAATCCCTTAACTGCATATCCACGAATATCTACTTCATTTACTACTTCACGTAAAACATCCTTAAACCAGTAAAGTGAGGAAATCTCTGCACCTGTCTTAACTAATGTAATAAACAAGTCCTTTCTCATCACATATGCTTCTAAGGAAACAGAACGTGTCTTGTATTTACCACGATTCTTATCAATGGAAAGAACTCTCTTATCCTTATCCATTGTGAATGTATCACATTCATGGAATGCTGTCTTAGCATCTGATGTATTTGTATAGAGTGCTGTAATATCTGCACCACTTTCGATATGTGCATCTAATACTTCACTAAAGTCAATATCATAGATGAAATAACTTGGTGCGATAACAACATATGGATTCTTATCTTTCTCAATGTACTGCATGTTCAAGATATAGTTTGCAATATCGTGATTATATACAGGTGAAGAGAATGTCTTTTCACCAAATAAGATACGTAATTTACCACGTTTGGAGTTGATGTTGTAATGACGTCCATCCCCTAAGTGTTCAATGAGATTACGTGGCTTTTCTTTACAGTAAACTTGAACGCTATCGATACCTGAGTTTGTCATATTACTGAGGATGAAGTCAATAATACGATATCTTCCCATGAACGCTGTTGCTGGAACAGGTCGGAAATCACCAAGTCCCTCAATATTAACGGAACTATCTTCAAATGAAATAATACCTAAAGCTTTCATGATTTCTCCTCCTACTCCGTAACATTCTTAGCAATCAATTCAATATGATCACTATCTGCCGAACCTAATACAACACCAGGTCCAATTTCTACATTATCCGCAACGATACAACGTGTAATTTTCGCACCTGCACCAATCTTAGCACCTGTTAAGATGACGGAATCCTGTACATCAGCACCTTCATCAATAAAGGAATTTGTACCTAAGACGGAATTGTTGACTTTGCCCAATACTACACTACCCTGTGTGATGTAACTATTACGTACTACCGCATTTTCACCGATAAACTGTGGTAGTGCGTTAACATCTTCTGTATAAATCTTCCAATCAGGATCGCCTAAGTTTAAAGCATTGTCATTCTTCAATAGATCCATATTGGATTCCCAAAGTGAATCGATTGTTCCAACATCTTTCCAGTATCCCTTAAAGCGATATGCTGCTAGAACTTTATTATCATCTAAGTATGCAGGAATGATATCCTTGCCAAAGTCATGTGAGGACTGTTCGTTCTTATCATCTTCAAGTAAGTACTTACGTAGTGTCTTATAAGTAAAGATGTAAATACCCATGGAAGCCAAATTACTCTTTGGATGCGCAGGCTTCTCCTCAAATTCCTGAACCATATCATTCTTATCGCAATTCATGATACCAAATCTAGAAGCTTCCTTCATTGGAACCTGTAATACAGCGATTGTCGCATCAGCGCCCTTTGCGATATGATGCTTTAACATCTTCTCATAGTTCATCTTATAGATATGGTCACCAGATAATATAAGTACATATTCTGGTTCAATACTATCTAAGAAGTCAATATTCTGTGTGATTGCGTCTGCTGTTCCACGATATACTTCAAAACCTTTCTGATCTCTTTCACGTGGTGGAAGAACGAATACACCACCATCATTTGTATCAAGGCCCCAGAACTGGTCTTTTGCGACATAAGCATTTAATAAAACGGATTCATATTGTGTTAATACACCTACTGTGTTAATACCTGAATTTGCACAATTACTCAGTGGAAAATCAATAATTCTATACTTTCCTCCAAAATGCACTGCAGGCTTTGCGACTTTCTTCGTCAAGTCATGCAGACGGCTTCCGCGGCCACCCGCAAGAATCATCGCAACCATTGCATTAGATCTCATAAAGTCCTCCTTAATCAAAACTATGGATACGCTTACATTATAAACTAATATTGATAATCAGAACATTACCATATGTAAAATATCTCGTTTTTTTATTCAATTTTTTGATGAAAATCTCAAATATCTTTAATCTGCCAATCAATCCCCTTACGGTTGTTTTTCTCTAGAAATTCATTTGCTTTTTTGAAGTGATTACATCCGAAGAAACCATTGTATGCAGATAAAGGTGATGGATGTGCTGCCTCTAAAACAAGATGCTTCGTTTTATCAATCATGCATGCTTTATTTCTAGCCGCTCTTCCCCATAACAGGAAAACTACTGGTTCTTTCTTTTCATTGATTTTTTTAATCACATGATCAGTGAATATTTCCCACCCCATGCCAGCATGACTTTGTGGATGAGAATCTTCTACCGTCATCACCGTATTCAACAGAAATACGCCTTGCTTTGCCCATGGCACAAGACACCCATTATTTGGAATTGGATAGCCATATTCTGTTTGTAATTCCTTATACATATTTAAAAGGCTCGGTGGTATCTTAACCCCTGGGTTAACTGAGAAACACAAACCATGTGCCTGACCTTTTTGATGATATGGATCTTGGCCAAGAATAACTACTTTAATATCCGAATAATCGCAGTGCTGAAATGCGGAAAAAACCTGCTGCTTAGGTGGATATATTTCTTTTGTTTCATAGGCATTTTTCAAGAACTTCGATAACTCCAAGAAATATTCTTTTTTCCATTCTTGATGCAGCCATTCTGTCCATTGGTTATCCATTTTAGTACTTGCTCCTCTTATATAAAAAATCATACCACTTCGGTATGATTTTTCACTATTTTATTGATAGTTATTTTCTCTTCTCTTGCGAACGAAAACAACAACTAAAATTAACACTGTAGCTGCTAACGATACCCAAAGACCAATCTTACCTGGATTAACAAATGGTTTGTTAGAACTAGGAGTTGTAGCACTAGCACCACTAGCTTCAAGATATTTCTCTAGATCCTTCTGTACGATATCGAATGGACGATCACCATGTGTTAGTAACATACGGTTGAATTCAACTACATCGTACTTCTTTCCAAGAGCAGCCTGCGCTTGATCACGGAAGTGAAGATAGTATGTTAAACCAATACCATAAGGAACGATAGAACCAGGCTCTTGTGTTACAGTTGAAATAACATTTGAAGCTGCAGAAGCATTTAATCCTAATGATTCATAATACTTTCCTAACTTCTTCTCATCCCATCCCATACCATTTACTAAGAAATCCGCCTGTGCAGGTAAGATGTAGTTTAGGTTTGTATTGATACGATTTTCTTCCTTTGCACCATCATTTAATTCAGAATATGCCCAAGCAACATCCTCACAATACATTGCCCAGCCTTCTGTATAACCAATATTGCTGAGCTGTGTACGTAATGGATTTGGATTTGTATTCAAGTACCAAGTAATCTGGAATAGATGTCCAGGGAAACCTTCGTGTGCTAAAGTAGTATACATTTCATTTGTTGAATTTACATTATCACCATTAATCTTAATCACATTGTTAGAGAAATCATCAATTGGTGGCTGCATGTAGTACGCAACAATCGCATCATTAGCAACAGATGGATCTAAGTAACTTGCTGTAAATGTTACTTCAGGGCCTTCTGGAAACTCCTGCAAATGTCCCTGTAATGTGTTGAGAATCTCTGTAGGATCCTTCTCTGGTAATGCTTCTTCTAAGTTATCATTCTTCTTAGCGTTCAAATACAAAGTTCTAGCTTCATCAATTAACTTCTTTAACTGCTCATCTGTTAAATCAAATAATTCTTGTAAAGAAGCGGATGAACTTGACTTTGAACGTAATAACGCTGCGTAATATTCTTTTCCATCAGGTAAATCATACAAACTTAATGATGTACGTGTCCCACGGAATGTTTCAAGTTCTTGTGCAAGCTTCTGATATTCAGGAATGTATGTGTTTAAGATAAAATCACGATTCTTTTCCTTATATGCAGTACGCTGTTCCTCACTCAAGCCCTCAAACTTATCTACATTCTGATTAAAAATCTGAATGAGTGGGTTATTGTCTGTCTTTGCAACGAACTTTTCAATTCCATCTAATGTACTATCTAAAGCATCATCTGTCATGAAGTAACCATTTTGTACCTGAGTACGCGTAACTTCTAGTGCACCTTCAATATATGCCGGAACACTCTCTAATACAGATAAATAATCATCGATATCTTCTTGCTTGTAGAACACAAACTCTGTAAAGTTTGTAATTAAATTACTCTGAATACCACGATTTGGTAAGAACTGGAAATCAAACATTGGATAATTCAAGAGTTCACGAGTACTTTCTAAGTAATACTTATATGTATCGTAATCATGCTGTTGTATTTCTGACAACTCGTCATAATTGAACTTCTCTAATCCCTTTAAAGACTCCTCTACTTTTGCGATGCTCTCTGAGTTATCTAAAGTTGGAGGTTCGCCAATCGTTGGCTGTGGTTTTGTAATACCATATTTTTCATAATCCTTTAATGCAAAATGTAATGATGTATAATCATCTTCCATCATTTGGATAAATTCATTTCGCATAAACTGATCGAAATCAGCATTCGTTTCTTCTGCATGTACAGGTGAAATTACACAAAGAAGTGCCATGGCAATCAAGCCAAGTAAAAACTTTCTTATTTTCATCTATTCATTCTCCTTGGTTCTAAGTATAACAGAAGTATTATCTTTGAGAAATATTACTATTTATATTCCGTTCCACCCCATTCAACCACTGTAAAACCCTTACGTTCTACACTGTCTAACTTTTGTGGTTGAATCATTATTGATTCTTGCAACGGTTTCCAAGCCATCATGACACGAATCACTGTATCTGGCTTTGGTGAAATATCTAATTCAGCGTGATCTGTATAGTTTTCATTCTGAAAAGAGATTAGGTTATAGGCATTTTCCTGCATGTATGGTAGCCAGTAAATAATAAACTCATTTCTCTCACGATCATTCAACCCTAGTTTGGTAAGTGCTTCTTCCAAGAAAGCTTCTGTCTTTGACCCCTCTACAACAAAACCAGTTGAAAAGTCTGGAGTATAATTCACAACGCCTTCCCAGAATAAGCAGTAATACGAATTCTTATTATCTAGTGCATTAAGTGTTCCATCTGGCTCTGCCACAACTTTCCAACCATCATTGTACTTTGGATAAGTTGTTGTAAACTTACCATCAAGATTTACTTTTACATCTACCTCCGTCGTTTTCTCGGGATATAGATAAATTACAGGTTTCTTACTTCTTTCTGGAAATAGATTACATCCTGTTAATAATATAATTGTAGACACAAGAAATGCCTTTATAAGTTTATTCATATTCATTTCTCCCTGTTTACAAGAAAGGTCTGAGCAAACTCAGACCTTAACTCATTCGATATTTGAATGCGATTATTTTGTATCAGCTAGTAATGTATCAGCAGATAACTTACCGAATACGACTGTATCTACTACAGCGTTACCACCTAAACGGTTAGCACCGTGGATACCACCAGTAATTTCACCAGCAGCGTATAAGCCCTTGATTGGCTCTCCCTTTTCATTGAGTACACGTGCTTCTGGATCGATTGTTACACCACCCATTGTATGGTGAACACAAGCCTGACGAGGAGTTACAACCCATGGTCCATGCTCAAGTTTTGTAGAGTATAGAGTTCTTCCGAATTCGTCACTTCCACTTTCAACACTCTTGTTGAATTCATCTACAGTTGACTGTAATGTTGCTGGATCCATATCTAACTTCTTAGCGAGTTCTTCTAATGTATCAGCGTAAATGATGAATCCATTCTTTTCAAGGTATTCAAATGTGAATCCGTCACCACTTCTCCACTCTGGGTCCTTGATATCCTTATAACCAGCACCATCGCCACTTTCAAGGATATAGAACATCTTATCAGTTTGATTTAGAACACCACCGCAAATCTGGTCACGACGACCGTCTTCACGAACGAAACGCTTACCTTCCTTATTGATGAAGATAATCTGGTCTGTACCATTAACTGCACGTGCTGGGAACTTAGAAATCTGACCATCAACTAAGTTACCTAAATATAGAAGCTGTAATTGTTCCATATCTGTTAAGGAAGCACCAGCATCCTTAGCCATTGTGATACCATCACCCTGTGATGCTGAGAAACGGTTTGTTGTGCCTGTCTTAGAAAGATCTGGCCACTTACCTGTTGTATTGTATTCCTGAACCATCTTAGCATTAGCACCAAAACCACCAGTAGCTAATACGACACCGTCTTTAGCCTTAAATGTAATTTCTTTACCTGTATGGTTATCTGTAGCCTTAACAGCTGTAACTTTATTATTATCAAGAACAAGTTTTGTAGCTGTAGCTTCTGTTAATAATGTAACCTTATCACCATACTTTTCAAGCATATCAGCATATACGGAGATAAAGCCTGTACCCATCTTCATTGTAGATGTGTGTGTACGTTGCCATAAGGAACCAGCACCCTGAGAGATCTTATCCTGGAATGTCATACCCATAGATTCGATCCATTCATATCCACCAAATGCGTTATAGCATAATGCCTTAACAAGATCGAGATTTGCAACCTTATCACCATTGATCCAAGTCTGTAATGCATACCATTCCTTGGAGTCAAATAGGTCTGTTCTACCAGCAGCCTTATATGCATCCCATTGTGCTTGTACTTCAGCTTGTAATGCTGCATGTTGATCATTAATTGGAGTTTCAGCTAAAGCCTTCTCAATTGTAGTCTTTACAGCATCACTCATTTCAGCATGCTGTTGTAATGCTGGGTCTGGTGCATTATAAATCGCACCACAAACCAATGTATCACCACCGATTTCACCGGCTTTTTCGATAATTGCTACGCTCTTACCATTCTGTAAAAGCTCAACAGCACTCGCAAGACCAGCTCCACCGCCACCTACTACGACAACGTCAGCTTCAACGTCTTTTCTATCTTCATAAGTTACTTCTTTCTTAAATGCATCTGGATCGCCACCTGCTTGTTTGATAGCGTCCTTAACAGCAGTTTTAATAGCTCCTGATGTAATTGTTGCACCAGTCACATTATCAACTGATAAACTTTGATTCTTAACGATTTCTTCTGGAATTAATTGAACAGGTGCTACACCCCCAGTTGTAACAACCTTTCCATCCTTATCAACAAGTTCCCCACCGATACCTGGAGTTTCAGCGTGAGAAGTCACCTTAACTGACTTAATTTCATTTTCTGTTACTTCTACTTCTACCGTAACATCGTCGTTCATACCAGCAGTAGAAGCTGTATATGTACCAGGCTTCATTTTACTGGACGTTGTTGTCTCAGTTGCCTTGTTACAGCCAACAAGAGATGCAACCAAAACAAGAGTAACCAAAGAGATACTCAATCTTTTCATTATTATGTTCCCTCCATTTATTAAAAACATGATAGACCATTTTTTCACAAAATAGTACCCCCTAACAATATTATTTTTATGATTTATATCTATACTTGTAAGTTTTTCACTATTACACAGACTTTATTTCTGAAAACCATATCATTTTCTAGTATCATGCATACAAAAAACCAGAATACCATTTGATTCGTACTCTGGTTTCCATCATGCTTACATAGCTGATTCATTATTTGTTTGAATATGCAACAATGTAGAAACTGTCTGTTCAGAGATATTCTGCATCATGGCATTGAAGCGATTAAAGCCCTCTTCACGATATGCATCAATTGGCTTTACATTCGCATAACTGCGTAAACGAACACTCGTCTTCAAATGTTCCATCACATCCACATGGTGAATCCACTCACGATCAAGAATCTGTAAGAAGATAAACTTTACCATTCTCTGTAGTTCTTCTTGTGGAAGCTCTGCAGTCTGTTTATGGTAGACATCTGTAATCGCATCCGTAATCTCTTCTTGTGATCCTCTGTGGATTGTCTCTGCATACTGTTTACCATCAATTCCTAAACTATTTAAATATTGTGCAAGTTTCTCCTTGGCATCATTCTTATTTGGAATCTGATAATATCCTTCAATTGCAGCAGATACATTCTCCTTCACAAGTTCATAAACGAGTGGTTCCATATCCTCAAGATCAAGTACCTTATCTCGTTGGTCATAGATTAAATGACGTTGTGCCATTAATACATCGTCATATTCAAGTGTATTTTTACGTGTATCAAAGTGTAGACCTTCTGCTCTTTCTTGCGTGCGGTCAATGAGTGCTCTCATCTTATTGATATTCTCTTTATCATGTTCAAAGCGCTCAATCATGCCTTCACTTTCGTCTGTATGATATTCCACAATCAAATCATCATCCATGGAACAATAGAATCTTGAGAAGCCTGGATCACCTTGACGACCAGAACGTCCACGCAACTGATTATCGATACGCTTTGCTTCATGACGTTCACTACCAAGTACCGCAAGACCACCAAGCTGTGCAACACCTTCTCCAAGCTTAATATCCGTACCACGACCAGCCATATTCGTCGCAACCGTTACCGCAAACTTTTGTCCTGCCTTCGCAATAATCTCAGCTTCATTTTCATCATTTTTTGCATTTAATACATGATGAGGAATATTCTGTTTCTTTAACATTTCACTGAGTGCTTCATTGATACCGATAGATAATGTACCGATTAAGACTGGCTGTCCCTTTTCATGCAGTTCTTTTGTATGTTTAACGATTGCTTCATATTTTTCATGTCTATCTTTGAATACAAGATCCGGTTCATCAATACGTGCTATAGATCTATTCGTAGGCACCTCATACACACGCATGTTATAGGTATTCAAGAATTCGTCTTCTTCTGTCTTTGCCGTACCAGTCATACCACTTAACAGGTCATATAAACGGAAGAAATTCTGATAAGTAATTGTCGCAAGTGTAATTGTTTCTTGCTTGATACCAACATTTTCTTTGGCTTGAATTGCCTGATGTAATCCATCACTGAATTCACGGCCAGCCATCTTTCTACCAGTAAACTGGTCTACAAGAATAATTTCATCATCACCCACTACATACTCAACATCCCTAGTCATGAGATAGTTAGCACGCATTGCATTTTGAATATAATGCACTATGCTTGCATGTTCACCATTATAGATATTTTCAATGCCAAAGGCACGGTCAGCTTTCTTTAAACCAGCATCCGTTAATACAACGGTACGGTCTTCACGGTCAATCTCAAAATCAACATCTCTCTTACAACTCTTCGCAAAACGATCAGCCTGAATATACTGCTGGTCTAATACTGGCCCAGGACCGCTGATAATTAACGGTGTTCTAGCTTCATCGATTAAGATGGAGTCAACCTCATCCAATACTGCGTAGTGCAAACCACGTAAAACACGTTGTTCCTTACGCATTACCATGTTATCTCTTAGATAATCAAAGCCTAGTTCTGAATTTGTTGTATAGGTAATATCACAAGCATACGCATCTCTTTTTTCACTTTCAGAAAGTGAATGCAAATTACATCCTACCGTTAGGCCAAGGAACGTATATACACGTCCCATCCATTCCGCATCACGTTTGGCAAGATACTCATTGACAGTTACAACATGTGCACCCTTACCTGCTAAGGCATGTAAGTAAATTGGCATAACAGCTGTTAATGTCTTACCTTCACCAGTCTTCATCTCCGCAATATCACCTTCATGTAATAGGATGCCACCTAATACCTGAACACGATATGGAAACTCATTTAGAACACGCTTTGCGGCTTCACGAGCATTCGCAAAAGCATCAGGCAGTACATCTTTTAAAGATGCCCCTGCCTGTATTTTTTCTTGTAGTTGTCTTGTTACTTCACGTAAATCATCATCTGATTTCTGCGCATAAGTCTCTTCTAATTTCAAAACTTTATCTGCGAGTACTTCAGCTTGATGAAAGTGTCTTTTTTCACTATCGAATAGATTTCCAAATAATCCCATCTTCTACCTCTTGCATACGATTAGGCTTAATGCTGGAACACATACATGTTTTGATTTAGCTTCTTGGCTATTCCCATTTTCATCAAAGATAACTTGCCACTCCTCATCAAAACGATAGAAGCGATCACCAGTTGATGGATTAATCATGACACGAATCGTTTCTGCACTACCTTTCGAACCTGCAATATCATAGAACACCGTTTGGTCATCCGCAACCCAAACTTTCACTTTTTCATTGATTTCTAACGTAGTTTTCAGACAGAATTCACTTACCGATCTACGTAAAGCGGTTGCTTTGCGGAAATACTTCACAACTTCTTGGTAATATTCCATTCTTTCCCAATCCATACGGTTAATTTCATCTGGGGCGTTATAGGAGTTATGATTATCCTTCTTTGTATCACAGAATTCAAAACCAGCATGTACAAATGGTACGCCTTGTGAAATCATCGTAATCGCAATCATCATCTTCTGACGGCGAATACGAGTCGCTCTATCTTCATTATTACAACATGCATGCATCTTATCCCATACGGTACTATTATCATGTGTTTCAAAACCATTGATAGACTGATCTGGAGAGAAGAATCTCTTAAAATGCGGTGTATCTAGAACATTCCCTGTTAGTGCAGCCAAGCTAGCAAATGCGTTATTCCAGTTACCAGTCGCATATCCACGTTCATACTTCTCACTCTCACTCGTCTTTCCTTTGATTACATCACGGAAATAATCATTAAAGTGACCAATATGAGGCATCGCACCTTGGTTATGAATATTTGCCTTTTGCGATCCCTGTAACATCGTTGGCATATCCCAACCCTCACCATAAATGAGTGCACTTGGGTTATTGCGAATCGCTTCATTACGAATCTTATTCATCGTTGCAACATCAATGATACCCATTAGATCAAAACGGAAACCATCAATACCATAAATCTGCATTAAATTACGAATCACATAAACTAGGTATCTAGAAGCCATCGGCATCTCTGAGGCAAAATCATTACCACAATAAGAACCGTTAGACATATATCCTTCTTCGTTATAACGGAAATAATAATATGGAACCAAACAATCAAACGCAGTTTCCGCAACATCATACACATGATTAAACACAACATCTAATGTAACACGCAGATGATTGCGGTGAAGACAAGCCACAAGTTCCTTAAACTCTTTCATGCGTACATATGGATGGTCTGGATCAGAACTAAAACTACCCTTTAAAGATAGATACTGACGAGGGTCATATCCCCAGTTGTAGTTAAGTTCAGGTTTATAATCATCAACTGTACTAAAGTCTGTTAATGGCATGAACTGTACATGCGTTACACCCAAGGATTTTATATAGTTCAAACCGGTAGGTAGACCCCTATACTCAGTTCCATCCTCACATAGAGAGCTAAACTTTCCATGTGTTTTTGTCCCTGTAAGTGGATGCATTGTCATATCACGAACACTACATTCATAGATAATCGATTCTGTAGGTGCGATTGGCTCCTCAATCGGATAATCCTTAATCTTATCTAATTCAGACAAATCAATAACAGCACTTGCCTTTGCATTGCCATTACAACTATATGCATATGGGTCTAGTGACTTCACTACTTTACCATTACGCTCTACTAAATATGTATATGTCGCATATTTAAAGTCACCAGGCACCTTTACATACCAAGTACCCATTTCACTAGGCTCCATTGCCTTTAATATCTGAACACCACTGACATCTAATGACAATGTTACATTAACAGCTGTTGGTGCCCACACCTTAAACCATGTATGTTCTGGTGAATAATGTGATCCTAAATCATCTTTCTCATAACCATACAAGGCATTGAAGCGTTCACGCTTTACAATGAGTCTAGCAATTAGCGGTGTGTATCTACCATGACTTTCACGCACTTGATAATCCATACGGAAATTAGGATCATATAGACCCTTTAGACGATATAAAATAAAACTATCGTGCGTCTCAACACCCTCAATTGATAGTTCCTCGATATAACCGCCCATTCCCGTCAATTGGAAACGACTTGATTCGCCTTGATAAAAACTACGATCAATCGTTACCGTTATCTTTCCAAAATCATCTAAATACGCATTAAATATTGACATCTTTATTTCTTACCTCTGTTTTTTTTCGCTACAAACCAAACAGCCGCAAATGGCGCAAGATTCATCTTCAAGAGATTCTTTCCAGTCTTCTTAGAAGTACGGATCGCTCTTGGATGAACCATACCATTACCGCCATAAATTTGGTGATCTGAGTTCAAGATTTCCTTATAGTATCCACTTTGTGGCATCTCCAACTCAAAGTTTTCATATGTTGTATTACTTAAGTTCAATACACACACAAGATATTCATCCTTACTATTACGATAGAAGGAATATACACTCTGTACATTATTGTCCGCATCAATCCACTTAAAGTCATCATAGCTATAATCACCTTCATACAAGCATGCATGCGATAGATATAACTCATTTAACTTTTTAATAAATAGATTAAAGGAATAATGTTTTGGATACTGGAGTAATTCCCAGTCAATCTGACGTGTCTCATCAAACTCACGGAAAGAACCAAGTTCATTCCCCATGAAATTCAACTTCTTACCAGGATGGGCATACATGTATGCATATAAGTTCTTTGCTTGCGCAAACTTCGCATCATAATCACCCCACATACGGTCGATGACAGTATGCTTACCATGTACATTTTCGTCATGACTAAATGGCATTAAGAACTTCTCACTATAGAAGTATGCCATTGAGAAAGTCAACTTGTGATGATCATAATAACGATAGATAGGATCCGTTCCATAATACTTCAATGTATCATTCATCCAACCAAGATCCCACTTATAGTCAAAGCCCAAACCATCCTTTTCCGTAGGTGCTGTTACATTTGGGAAATCGGAGCTATCCTCCGCAATCATCATGACAGTTGGAAATTCCTTATGCATGTAATAGTTCAGACGCTTTACAAAGTAAATAGCACCATCATTGGTACCTCTATCACGATTACCAGCCCAATAAATCAAGTTAGAAACCGCATCGATACGGATACCATCCATATGATACATATTCACCCAGAACGCTGCAGAGGACATCAAGAATGAACGAACTTCTTCATTCCATAAGTTAAAGTTCATCGTACCCCATTCGGAATTCGCATCGTATTCATTTGGATATTCATATAACGCTTCGCCATCGAAGTAACGCAATCCAAAGTCATCCTTCACAAAGTGAACAGGCACCATGTCAATAATGATACCAATTCCTGCCGCATGGCAACGGTCCACAAAACGGTTAAACTCCTTAGGATTTCCATAACGACTTGTTAAGGAATAATAACCACTGACTTGATATCCCCAAGATCCATCAAATGGATACTCACTTAAAGGCATTAACTCAATGTGTGTATAACCATTCTCTTTAATATAAGGAATTAGTTCATCCGCAAGCATGTCATACGAATATGGATGTTCCCCATTACGTTTCCATCCACCAACATATAACTCATAGATATTCATTGGCTTATCAAAGTTTAAACTTCGGTTATTCAACCACTTCTCATCCGTCCAAGATAACTTGCTTAAATTAACAAGTTTACTTGCGGTATTTGGTCTAGTCTCACTATAGAAAGCAAATGGGTCAGCTTTATACAGAATATTTCCTGTTCTAGTTTGAATCTTATACTTATAAACTTCCCACTCGCTCAAAGATGGAACTGTAATTGTCCATACACCCTGGAAGTTCATTCTTTCCATCAAGATTTGGTTCTCATCCCAGTTTGTAAATGATCCAACGACCCATACGTTTTCCGCATGAGGAGCATACACTGTGAAACGTACTCCCTCGTCCACAAAGTGGGCGCCAAACACCTCATATGCATTCAAGGAATGACCCTGATGAAACTCTTCAATGATACGTTCTAAATTCATACGTGATCCTCCGTAACTACGTTACATTCATTTTAACATTGACAGTATCGAATGAATACAGATAGATAACGAAAAACGTATAAACAAACATACAAAAAAGATGCAGATATCAACCTGCATCTATCTATATTCTAATTCTTAGGAGAATAAAGGCTTAAGTACTGCTGCTAACTCATCCTTTTCCTTCTGTGCTTCAGCTAAGTCTTTACCTAAAGTTGTAAAGTATGTCTTAATCTTAGGCTCTGTACCAGAAGGACGAACAACGACCGTAGCCCCATCTTCTAAACCAAAGATAAGCACATTTGCCTTTGGTAAACCTGTCTCTTCAGGCTTGTTGTAGTCTGTTAGAGAAACAACCTTACGTCCTGCAAACTCTACCGGTGGATTAGTACGTAATGTATTCATGATACCAGCCATCTTATCCATACCAGATAGACCATCAAACTCATAACTATCAACCTTGTTGAGGAAACGTCCATACTGTGCATAAATTTCTTCTAGACGCTGTTTGATGGAAGAGCCAATACTACGATAGTACGCAGCCATCTCACAAATTAACATTGATCCAACAATCGCATCCTTATCGCGTACATAAGAACCAGCTAAGTAACCATAACTCTCTTCAAAGCCAAAGATGAAACGTTCTTCTTCACCATGTGCTTCAAGTTGTGCAATCTGATCACCAATCCACTTGAAACCCGTTAATGTATGACGTAGTTCAACACCATAATGCTTCGCAACCAAATCGGCTAGCGGTGTAGATACGATAGACTTTACAGCCACTGGATTCTTAGGCATTGTGCCCTTCTCAATACGTCCAGCACAGATGTAATCTAGTAACAGTACACCCATTTCATTACCAGATACGAGTTCGTACGAACCATCTGGACACTTCATCGCAATTCCTACACGGTCAGCATCAGGATCAGTTGCCAACATTAAATCAGCACCAACCTTCTTTGCAAGCTCCAAGCCCTTCTCTAAGGCTTCATAAATTTCAGGGTTTGGATAAGGACAGGTTGTAAAGTATCCATTTGGATATTCCTGTTCAGGAACAATCGTAATATCTGTGATACCCATATCACGTAACACACGTGTTACAGGCACAAGACCTGTACCATTTAATGGGGAATACACAAGTTTCAAACCTGCAGTCTTACAAAGATTTGGACGAACTTGTCTAGATTCAATTGCTTGATAAAGTGCTTCCTTGCAATCATCTCCAACAAACTGAATCAAGCCCTTCTCTACACCTTCCGCAAAAGTAATGTATTTCGCACCAGTTAGTACGTCTGTCTTTTGAATCTGGTCATATACAATCGCAGCCGCATCATCTGTCATCTGGCAACCATCTGGTCCATATGCTTTAAAGCCATTGTATTTTGCAGGATTGTGTGATGCTGTAATCATAATACCTGCATTGCAATGATAATATCTTGTCGCAAAGCTCAAAGCAGGTACAGGCATTAACTCATCATATAGACGAACATGGATACCATTTGCGGCTAGTACTGCAGCCGCATCCTTCGCAAAAGTCCAACCCTTTAAACGACTATCATAACTAATCGCAACTGTCTGTGTACCACCTTGTGTCTTAACCCAATCCGCAACACCCTGTGTTGCCTGACGAACAACCCAGATATTCATACGATTTGTACCAGCACCAAGAGTACCTCTTAAACCAGCTGTACCAAACTTCAAAGCTACCGCAAATCTTTCTTTGATTGCTTCATCATCATTTTCAATACTAGCTAATTCTGCATGTAAATCAAAATCGATTAAGTTTGCAGAAAGCCAACGCTTATATTCATCTAAATACATAATTTTTTAGCTCCTTAATCTTATTTTAGCATATTAAAAAAGAAAGATGTCAAAACATCTTTCTCCCCTTATTGTTATCTATTAAGCAATAACTTTTTGAGCGCGTAATACGTCTTCAATTGTCTTAACAGCTGAATCTTCGTCATCACCTTCACAGGAAATTGTAATTTCAGACTGTGTAGGAATTCCAAGTGACATAACACCCATAATAGACTTCATATTCACTGTACGGCCCTTGTAAGATACCTTCACTTCGCTCTTAAACTTGCTTGCAGCATTTACAGCAACTGTAGCAGGACGTGCATGTAATCCTACTGGGTCAACAACTGTAACAGTAATTTCTTTCATTGGTTTATCCTCCTGATAATTTTTACTTACTATATCTGTATTTTATAACATACTTGTTTCAGATACAAGCGGTTACATATATAGAAGTTGCAATTCGATACAATATTTCTATCTTAGAAATTTACTTATGATATGGCTCGTTATGTAGAATGCGAAAACTACGATAGATTTGTTCTACTACTAGTATTCTACAAAGTTGATGTGGAAAGGTAGCCTTAGAGATACGCCAACGGAAGTCAGCACGCTGAATTAATTCATTGCTTAACCCTAAAGAGCCACCAATCACAAATGTAATCTTACTTCTAGCACGATTATAACAATCCTGTATTTTATTCGCTAGTGCGATAGAATCGATATCCATACCCGCAAGATCTAGTAAAATCAGATATTCATCATCACGTATATTTTTTAATATCCGCTGCCCTTCTATCACCTTTACCTGTTCATTTTCAGCAGCGGAGTTTGTCTCTGGTGCTTTTTCATCCTGAACTTCTATAACGTCAATCTTATCGTAAGGACGGATACGCTTTACATACTCTGCGATAGCATCCTTCATCCACTTCTCTTTTAGTTTGCCACAGGCAATCATCTTGATCATTGTAAAACCACACCAATCTGCTTACTTTCGCCACCACGGATGATAGACACATTTATCGTATCACCAGCTGAATGCATGTACATTCTCGCAAGCACATCTTGATAGGAAGACATTTCGATTCCATCAATCATAGTGATAATATCTCCAACTTGAAGAGCATCTCCTGCATCCCTCTTCTCAACAACTGTTTGAACATATACACCAGTCTTCATATCAATGTTAATACCCTGTGCACTCTTTTCATATGCAAGCATACTTGATACATTACGCACCACAACACCCAACGCACCACGTGTAACTTTTCCATTTGTTTTAAGTGCGTTGTAAATCAGTTTGATTTCATTAGCAGTAATTGCATATTCCATACGAGAGTTGCCTTGGAATGGTTGACTCGCAACAACACCAACGAGCGATCCATTTAAATCAATGACAGCACCACCCTCTTGAATCGAAGTGATTGGTGTATCCATTTCCAGCATGGAAGAGAGCCAAGTTGTTGTACCATTCATTCGCCATACACCAGGTTCTGAAACAATACCGCTACTGACAACTGCACTACCAGTCGTTAGATTTCTACCACTCATTACAACCACATTCGCACCTTGTGCTAAAGCAGTTGTATCTAAAATCGTAAAAGGTTTCACTTCAAAATTTATCGTTACTTGGATAAGCGCTATACCACTTTCAATATCATCGCCAACCACGGTAGAACTAACACGTACGCCACTATCAAACACAACGTTTGGGCTACCATTCTTTATTGCCTTTGCAGTTGTTAAAATGTGGACTGTTTCCTTTTCCTTTGCAATGATAATTCCACTATAATAAGAGCCATCACTTTCAACCGTAACCACACTACTTCTGCTCTTTTCAATCGCACTAGTATAGTCAGATGTCGTGTAGTTTGTACTATTCATATCTTCAAGGGAACTATTGCCTGTATTATTCTTCTGCAGATTCCTAATCAACATCATTGTTAGGACTAGATTCCATACCAATAATAGCGCTAACGCTACCGGCATCAACTTTTTCATCATATATACCCTTTCTAATCATCTCATACTGACCTGCTGCACACACAAGCAGATTTTTATGTAGTACTCCAGAATGATTTTGTAATGCATGTACTGTTGTATCAAGTGCTTTCTTGCGTGTATTTGCTTGTTCACTCAAATGCGCGAGAATAATCATCTTTGTCTTCTCTGTCACGATTTTATCAAGAACAGCTGCACAATCCTCATTGCACAAATGCCCTGTATCACTATAAATTCTCTGTTTAGTAAACTGTGGACGACTCGTCGCCATCAACATCTGTACATCATGATTTGACTCTAACACAATATAGTCCGCATCTTTGATGCGTGGAATATGTTTCTCATTGATATAGCCAGTATCTGTAACATATACAAGTTTTTCAGTTCCATTTTCAACGATATATCCAACTGTATTTAACGCATCATGCGATAACGCAATTGGCGTAAAGCGTAAAGTTTCAACTGTAAACGAAGACCCAGGCTTTACGTCGAAAGTATCAATCTTTGGTATTTCAATTGGAGAATAGATTGGTAGTGAGGCAAAATGCTTAATTTGCGATATATGATCAGAATGATTATGTGTAATTAGCACTGCATCCAAATCATCTATTGATATCTGTAATTCTTTTAGGCGTTCAAATAAATATTTCTTTGTTGTACCACAATCAATCATAACTTTTGTAGTACCATCTACAATTACAAAACTATTCCCTTTCGAACCACTCGCCAATAGTGCAAAGTCCATCATCAGTCTAAACCCTCACAATCCATTAATGCAGAACATGCATTCACTGACTTACCGTTCTGCAATAAGCTGAATGTCACATGTGGTCCTGTCGCTTTTCCAGTCATACCAATCTTACCAATGACATCACCTTTTCTTACAACTGTATCAACTTCCAGTGTACACGGTAAGTATAGATGACCATATACACTCTGATAGCCATTGTGGTGGTCAATAATGACGTAGTTTCCTAGTTCATCTGTATAACCTTTTTCTTTGATGACCCCAGTATCAGCAGCCATAACATTGCCCCATCGATTATATCGATTGATAAAATCAATCGACTCAAATCCTGCATAACAACCATATTCACAGATAATTTCAGGATGTTCAACCGGATAGGCAAAACTACCACTACCAATTCCCAAATCAGTATTCTTTCCAATTGCTACAACTTCATCTTGTCCAGCTGCTGTTACAACAGATGAAAGTTCTGTTCCTGTTTTGAGTACTCCATTTACCCATGTTTCATGGTAAAGCACGTTCTTTGAACCATTTGCACCACTTTGTCTGACAACTGTTTGACCACTTTCAACAGTATTATCCTCTAATACAGAAGTCTTATAAAACAATGTTTCCTTCTGTAGTCTTTGTTTATAAACATACACATCGATTGGAGATGTGAAGTAAGTTACACAGAGTTTTGTACCTGCAGTTAATGGTTGACTGCTATCTTTAATAACATCTTGATTAATACGCAGTAACTGTTCAGCTGTTAACCCATAATTCTGTAAACCAATCGAATCTAGCGTATCTCCTTCTTCAACCGTGTAATATACTAAATTTTCATTATCACCATAGGATAAATAATGTAATACTTCTTCTTCCGTGGTTTTAATATCCTTAACGGATGCGTAGGCATCCGCAATCTGTATTGTTTCATTGATTTTAAAGCCCATTGTTATCACACCATATTCCGTTAGGTTTGAAATTGCATGATGTTCGTGAATAGCTTCTAATGTATCTTCATCGATGAAATAAGAAAGATACTTTTGTAAAGCTTCTTGATAGATATCTTCTGACTTTACAAAGATTCTTGCATACTCTTCATTATTATCTGAGAAAGAAATTGATTTACAGGCAACGCTATATAGAGAATGATCATCTAAATACTGCATGATTTCTGCATCCGCATCCGTATAGACATTTGTACTCATTTCTTCTACAAGATACATATTATCCGCAATCCCAATATGCGTATTTGGAAACATGCTTGCATACTTTTCTTTATAGACGGTCTTTAGATGTTCATCCATATAAGTCTTATCTTTGATAATGCCAATCAATTTTTGATCTTCATATAATTTATAAATCTTATGTACATCTAAAGTCGTTACTTCTACAGTCTGGTTAAAGTTACCTACCGTACCCGCTTTGATTCCTTCAAAAGAAGGATAGAAAAAAGAAGGCACGATGACAATTGCGATTGATAACACTAAGCATATTGTTACAGCAATCAAGTTTTTCATGCCTTCCTCCTTCATTATTGTGGTTTATTTGGGGCAATGTTATAGAGTGCATTAGTATCTGCCTCAAACGCTACATATACCCTACCTGTCGCACCATTACGATGCTTTGCAAGATTGATTTCTAGACGCTCTGTTCCAGATTCTTTTGCTTGTTCTTTTGCCTCTTCATTATAGTAAGACTCACGATACAACATCATAACGATATCGGCATCCTGCTCAATCGCTCCAGATTCACGCAAGTCACTTAACATAGGACGCTTATCTTCACGTGCTTCAACACTACGGCTCAACTGTGATAATGCCACAACAGGCACCTTCAATTCACGCGCAAGTGCTTTTAAGCTACGTGAAATATCAGATACTTCCTGTTGACGATTTCCACCAGTACGATCCGATGGTCCACTAATCAACTGAATATAGTCGATCATTACCATGTTTAATCCATGCTCTGCCTGTAATCGACGACACTTGGAGAAAATTTCAGGAATCTTAATTCCTGCCATATCATCGATATAGATATTGGAAGCCTTTAACTCTGAAGAAGCTTCGTTAATACGGTTCCACTCTTCATTGGTTAAACGACCTGTCTTTAACTTATCACCTTGGATATGACTCTTCGCACTTAACAGACGCATCGCAAGCTGCTCTGCACCCATCTCAAGTGAGAAAATCGCAATCGCACCTTTTTGTGCTTGTGGAATTAGCGCAACATTCATCGCTAGATTTAGCGCAACCGCAGTCTTACCCATAGATGGACGTGCAGCTAAAACAATCATATCTCCACGCTGTAAACCATGTGTAACACGGTCTAAATCATTAAAACCAGTCTTTAAGCCAGTAATCTCGGAGGAATTCTCAGAGGCTGCACGAATCGTCTTTAACACTTCATTCAAGACATCATTTGGATTCTTAAACTCACCAGCTTTACGATTACGTGACACATTCAAGATTTCTTTCTCAGAATGATCTAGGTAATCATTTAAATCTGTTTGTCCACTAAAGCCTTCTTCCACAACTCTTTCAGCCGCTTCAATCATACGACGCATCATCGCTTTATCACGAATCAGATTTACATAGGTTAGTGTATTCGCACTCGTTACTGCTGCGTTCATTAAGTTTAGAATGTACTCCATTCCACCAGACTTATCTAAAAGATCAGTATCCTTTAAACGTGTCGCAACAGTTGTAGAGTCAATCTGTGTTCCTTCTTGATATAACTCTTCACATGCATGATAAATCCGACGATTGGCTTCGATAAAGAAATCGTCAGCTTCCAGTCCTTCTTCTAGTGCTGTGCGAGAAGAGCTTGGGTATACAAGCATGGTTCCAAGCAAACTAGCTTCCGCTTCTGGTGCAGAAGGTAATACGCGTGGCATACTTAGTTCTCACTTCCCAGTACTTTCACAACGATCGTACCAATTACATTCTTATGTAATTCAACTTTTACTCTTGTTGTGCCAAGACTATGAATCGGTTCTGTATCAATAATCTTGCGCTTTTCGATAATAATACCTTGTTTATTCAAAGCCTCCACAATCTGCTTTGTGGAAACAGAACCGAAGACTCTACCTTCTTTACCAGACTTCACTGTGAAAGTAACTACTGTCTTTTCTAATAAAGCAGCTTTTTCACGCGCTTCTTGTTCACGCTGTGCTTCTAGTGCAGCTTCTTCTGATTTCTGTTCTTTTAAAATTTCTAAGCTAGCCTTAGATTCCGCAACCGCAAGACCTCTTGCGATTAAGAAATTTCTTCCGTAACCGTCAGATACATCGACGATATCTCCACGCTTGCCTACTTTTTTTACATCTTGTTTAAGAATTACTTTCATCTTCTGCCTCCTTCTTCTGTTGTTCGATAATATTAATTAACTCTTCTTTTAGTTCTTTGACTGTCGCATCCTTACGCTGTGTAGCGGCAGCTGTCATATGGCCACCACCATGCATCGCTTCCATAATTGCCTGTACATTGATTTCACCATTTGAACGAGCAGAAATACTATTGATTCCTGTACTCTTATCTTGGGCAATCACAAAGGCTGCCTTCACATCTTGAATACTCAATAAACTATCCGCAACCTGGCTCATAATCGAACGAGTAATCTTCTCATTTTCAATAGCCGCAATCACGATACCATCCGGATATCTTTCACTTGCATTCATAATCGCACTCTTGAGCACAAACTCATCATAAGTATCTTTCAAATAATCATACGCCACTTGAGGATCTGCACCAAGTTTACGTAAAGCACTGGCCGCATCATATGTACGTACACCTGTTCTTTCACGCCACTTGCGTGTATCAATTGTCATACCTGCAAGCATGAATGTCGCTTCTAATTCAGAAATGTCCACTTTACTAGACACAAACGGAATCATCTCGGTCAAGATTTCACATGTACTTGAAGCACCTGCTTCAATATAAATCAGGATTGGTTTTACACCCATATCTGTACTTCTACGATGGTGATCAATTACCACAATGCGTTCTGCCATCTCTAAGAGTTTTGCACCATTCGATTGTAGAATGTTGTGATGGTCGGTCATGATGACGAGTGTATCATCCTTGAGTTGGTTGATAGCTTCACCTTCTGTTACAAACGTGATGTCCTCTGCAAGTTCTTTTTCGTTCTCTTTCATCGCCGCATCTAACTTTTCTTCAATACCACCAGTTCTAGCAATAATACTAACTGGCTTATTAAAAGCAGATGCCATCTTCGATAAACAGATTGCGGAACCAATGCAATCGAAGTCTGCGTTTTTATGTCCGCAGATAATGACGTTAGAAGAATGCTGAATGAGGTCACGTAATGCATGTGCCATTACACGTACACGTACACGGCTTCTCTTCTCGGCTGCTTCTGTAGAACCACCGAAATACTTTACATCCTCACCAACGACCTGAATCGCAACTTGGTCACCACCACGCGTTTGCGCAAGGTCCATTAACTTCGTAACTGTCTCATCTAACTCCGCAAAGTTTGAACTACCCTTGGCAAAAGCCATAGACAATGTGATAGATACTTCAGCTTTTTGTGATGCTTTACGTACGATGTTCAAGATTGAGAAACGATCTGCCGCAATCTCACGATAAATCCTCTCATTGAGTACCAATAAATAACGATTGTTGTTTAATCTTCTTAAGAAGACACCAAACTTTTGGAAGTATTCATTGAGTGGTGTGCGAATTGTCGCATTGATATTTGCGATATCCGCATCATCCGCATACATCGTACTCTCTTCATAGTTATCAAAACTAGCCAAGCCAAGCACAACATGTTCTTCATTATACTTACCACGATACTTATCTAATAACGTAATATCCTTAAAGAAAATTGTCGGTGCATTTTCACGCTTACTAATTTCATAAACATATTGGTCAATCGTAACATTTACCTTTTCCGTTTCCCCGGAAATAATATCGTTAGCTTCTGGTAGCCAATTTAATAATTTAGAACCAATACGGTCAAGTCCTCTTTCCTTAAAGAGTTCACTTTGCCATGTGATGACATAGTTTTCATCGTAGTTCATCATACCTACGCCACCAACAAGATACGCATCCGCGTAAGAACCACCTAAATATTTTTCTAATCCAATGGATTCTTCTTCATTTGCGGATTGGAAATAATCCAACAAATAGACCGCAATTAACGATTCCGCAATTAACACTAAGATGCCTGGTAAAATATTAATCTTAAATATCAACTGTAACAGAATGATAACCGCAAGCTGGATAGCAAGTGCCACAAAAACAACTTGTTTAATTCGACTCATTTTTTGTTGCATGATATCCCTCCTCTACAATTCGTTTATGCATGTTTGTTGTAATATATAAAAATCCATAAAGCGCTACTGGAAATGACATCGCTAACGCTAAGATAAACACGACAAATGTTAAGATTCTACGACTTTCCTTTGCCAAAAGTCCAATCATCACTAAGAGACCAACAACTCCCATCGCTGTGAGATAGAAATAAGCAAACGTTCCTAACGCTGAAAGAATTGTTATCGCCGGTTCTGTTTTAATATAACCAGACCCAACATATAAATATCCAAACATTCCAACAAGTGCCACATAGCCAATCCACTTTGGTGGATAGTATAGATAAAGCGGTATTGATTCAGGAAGCTTCATACGCAATCTCTTCAATAAGAGTCTTGATGTAATATGCGTTACGATTGCTTCTAGAACACCTAACATCAATGTACTAACGAAGAATATATTCCGTAATAGCACGTTGATATCTAAATTTGCAGCAAATGTTACACCCATTGTTTTCTGCATCATATCAAAAGTTGAACGTAACTCTAAAACTAGCTCATCTAAACTAACCCCAAAGATTGCTACATTAATAACAACCGCAAGTAGTTCTGTAAGTCCACCAAGAACCATCGTTCTTAGCAATAATCGCTTACTCTCTACGTTCTGATAAATACCACATCCATATACCAACCCAATAATCGCCTCAGCGACAAAGAAGAATATCGCAAATGGACTTGCAAAGATAAACGACACAAAGATAATTGCGACCAAAACCATCAAACTATCACGCAATCCATATTTAGCCCCAAAGTATACCATCGGTAATGGTAACAGGAACACAAACATACTGCTAAAAGTCCCCTGGAATTGTCTATCGATTAACATAAATACGCCGACGAGGGCAACCATCATCGCCCCTTCGGTAATCTTTCTTACATTTTGATTCATAACGATCTCCCAAAAAGCAGTATAAAAAGTCGCTTTTCGCATGCCAATATTATACCATAACCAGCCAAATTCGATTGCCTTAGCTTTCGCTAAATCGCTTTCATCAAAACTCTCATCATTTTATCACTTTCATAACAGTATCTAATTCTGCTATGATACTCCCCAAGGAGGCCCCTATGTTAACAAAAATTCTCTATTTTCTCATTGAACTCATCACTTCCATTCATAACACAATCTTGACATGGAATGATAATAATCTCATCGGATTATCTGATAAAGACTTACACTTTATAGTCATTGGTATATTAGGAATTTTAATGATTGCGATAGTATATCCACTCTTTAAATTCCTCGCAAAGCGTCACCACTACCTTACACTAACATTTGTCTATGTCTTCACATTGATTATCGTGATTACCTTTGCGATTGAAATTGGTCAAGGCATCACCCATACCGGTACAATGGACTTTGTCGATATTGTTGCAGGTATCGCTGGTTTTCTGCTAATGTATGTAGTACTCGCAATTATTACCAGCGTCATTAGCGGTATCATCTATTTAATAAAACGACCAAAGTAATCATTTTTCACACTCCAAATTTTCTCTATTTGATATAATATGCAATAGAGTATCGGGGTGTGGCTCAGCTTGGTAGAGCGCTTCGTTCGGGACGAAGAGGTCGTGAGTTCGAATCTCGTCACCCCGACCATAACAAAAACCGTCAATTTGACGGTTTTTTTATTACCAATTTGCGTTGAATACATATTGATTCAAACGCTCAAACGCTTCCTTTACACGCGATAACGGCAATGCCAGATTCATACGAATACTATACGGTCCATGAAACATGCGTCCATCTTGCCAAGCCACACCCACACGATATCCAGCCTTTTCAACTTCTTCAATCGTTTTACCATGTTGTTTACACCATTTCTCACAATCAATAAACAACATGTAAGTACCTTCTGGCTTCATCAGTTCTACGCCTTCAAAGTGCTCTCTAATATACTCTACCGCATAATTTACATTACCAGTAATCACTTCACGCAATTCATCTAACCATGCATATCCTTCTGGTTGATACGCACCAATTAATGCATGCATGGATAATACATTCATACTATTGTAGTGAGATTTCGAAGCTTTTGAGCGAATACGATCACGTAATGTCTGATTGTAGATGATATGATAAGCGCCGATAAGTCCTGCAAGGTTAAACGTCTTACTTGGTGCGTATAACGCTACTACATGTTCATGTGACCATGCATTTGCGGACTGTGTAGGAATATGCTTATGTCCCTCTAAGATAATATCTGACCAAATCTCATCTGAGATAACAACTACATCATTACGCTCATAGACTTCCATTGCTTTTTGGATTTCTTCCAATTGCCACACACGGCCACAAGGGTTGTGTGGGGAACAGAAGATTGCCACATGAATATGATTCTGCTTAATCTTTTCTTCCATATCCGCAAAATCCATTCTCCAGATACCATCTCCATCTTTTACAAGCGGACTATGTACGATGTGGAAACCATTATTATTTAAGCAATGTGTAAATCCAATATATGTTGGACTATGCACCAACACCGCATCTCCAGGTGCAGCGTAAGCTGTTAACGCAGATAACAGTCCACCCAGAACACCATTTTCATATCCAATGTGTTCTGGCAATAACCCTGTCACTCCATTACGCTTATTCTGCCAATCAATAATACTCTGATAATATTCTTCACTTGGCGCAAAATAGCCAAATGCAGGATGGTTTACACGCTTTATAATCGCTTCCTGCACAGAAGGAACTGTCGGAAAGTTCATATCCGCAATCCACATTGGAATCACATCAAATCCCTCATCAGGAAGTCCAGGTTTTCCTGGTAACCCCACACCATCAATCGCTATAGCATCTTTGCCATGACGATCCATTATCGTTGTAAAATCATATTTCATCGTAGAATCCTCCCTATGATTCATACATATTTCTACTACCATCATAATCCCTACGCCAAACAATTTCATTATCGAAAGAGAAAAAAGTGAACACTTCTGTCCACTTTACTGTTCATTCTTTTTATTTAACTCTTCTGTAGAATGGTGCTCAATTGGAGCCCAATGCACCTTAGAAAATAATGCCTGTATAGAAATTGGTAGGTACGACAACAAGAATAACGGGAACAACAATAGATGCTTAATCTTTGCCCAGTTATTTGTCTCGATACGATCCCACTCCATACCAACAGTGATTGCCCCAATAATCATTAACGATATCCAGAAGCCACCAATCGTCTTAAACACAAACCACAACATCTCTCGTTGGAAAACAAGTCGTACATAATATGGCATTAATCCAGCAGAAGCCATTACCCATAATACAAAACCCAGAATCGCAATCGTTAATAAACTGGCTGGCAATACAGTCATCAAGATATCATAGAATGCTAGGCGTCTTCCCTTCGCTGTTAGAACACCCTTTGTTAAGTCACCCAAGTATCTACCATCAATCTGGTAGAATCCCTTTGCCCAACGCATACGTTGTTTCCAAGACTGTTTCCAAGTAGATGGTTGTTCATCATATAAAATTGCTGTATCACAATAGCCAATCTTCAACTGATTAATTGTACTTACAACCGAGAATTGAATATCCTCCGTTAATAGATAATATGGCCAACCTTCATTGTCCTTCATCACTTTCGCCGAAACGACAAAGCCAGTTCCTGAAATCATACACTGCGCACCCAGCAACATACGCGGATAGTTTAAGTGACGTGCTTCATGCATAAACCAAATAGAATATGCGGCTGTTAACCAGTTTTCATCAAAGTTCTTAGAGTTACGATACGTCGTCATCGCATCATACTCACCTGTATCAAATGTCTTATTAACCTCTCGCAAGAAATTCTTATCGATGATATTATCCGCATCAAATACCATGAAAGCTTCATAGTAATCTTCACCCTTGCGTTCAATCACATTGTGATAAAGGAAGTTTAGTGCGTAACCCTTACCAACCTCTTCTTGATTGAAACGTTCAAATACGATGGCACCATGCTGACGAGCAACTTCAGCAGTTTCATCCGTACAGTTATCCGCCACAACATACATATCATACATTTCATCCGGATAGGTCTGATTACGTAAACTATCTAACAATTCCCCAATGACACCTTTTTCATTTCTCGCAGAGATGAAAATTGCGTAACGATGATTCTTCTTTGCATCAGGTAACTTTGGAACCTTGCGCTTAAACATACTAACCGCAATATAAACAATCTGATATAGATATAACAAAATCATCAGCCCAAAGATAATATCTGTGATTAATGTAAACTGTTCAAGAAATTTCATTTGACCTCCGTCCACACAACAATCATTTTTACATACTTTCTATCATGTGTGTTAATATAATTTCTATGCATATTAAAATTCTACCTATGTTACCGGATTTCATCGCTTTAGGATGTCTATATTATTTTGTCTTTTTACCAAGATGGAAACAACTATCGAAAAAGAAATTCATTTGGTATACTGCACTATATTTGTATATCTGTATCATGATGATGTTAACGCTCATGCCCATCATCATCCATATACCAAATATATTCAATGGTTTCTCATCTGAGACAAACTTCTATCCGTTTATTGACTGGCAGTTACAACGTGGAGATTATTTAACTGAGTCATTATTAAATATATCATTGTTTATACCATTTGGCTTTTTAATTCGACAAAATACAAAATTCAAACCATGGCAGGTCATTCTCATCGGACTTTTCTCAAGTATTAGTATTGAAGTCCTACAACCATTACTTTCCTTTGATCGCGTTAGCGACGTGAGTGATGTTATCACCAATACCATCGGTACTTGTCTTGGTGTATATTTCTATCAACTATATCTACGAAAAATGAAATTACACTAAACCAAATTTATCTCAATCACCTTGAGATATTTTTATTTCATAAAACAAACAGCATTTCACTAGAGCCAAAATATTATTTGTCAATATAACAAAGATATATAATGTAGTTAAACTTGTTGATACGTTTGAATATGAGAATCGCAATAAAATCGTAACCTATTTTTTAATGACAATTAAATATAGAAATGGATGGTGGAAAATAATGGGTATAACTCTTGGATGTAAATGCGAAAAGTGTGGGTATGGTTTCGCAGCAAATATAGGTATTGGTTTTTTATACCCTGTAGCTTACTGTGAAGCTGTAACAAAAATGAAAGAGGGAAATTTGGGTGAACAAGGGAAAGAATTTTTTGAAGCTTTTCCAGACGGTGCTATATCATGTGAATATATAGTTGTTCAATGCAATGAATGCGGAAAACTTATGAATGTCCCTAAACTTGATTTATATGTACCCAAAGACGGATATGATGCTTCAAAGCAAAATAAAAATACGCGTTGGTCAGTAGCGTTCTCAGGAAATGGTTATGACTATGTCTCACCATGTGATTTAGATCGTCATTATGACCTATTTGAACAATATAATCACAGATGTACATCGTGCAATGGACACACATCGATAGTAGAAGGTTTCACAGACCGTACTGATGATAGTATTGATAGACATGTTCGGTGTCCTGAATGTAAATCTATAATGAAAATCTATTTTTGTGGACATTGGGATTAAAAATAGTTTCCCCAACTTCCGACTTCTAAGCTGTAATTCTCACGAGTATATCTACCTTTAACTACTCGTTTCACAGCTATGTACATGAATAATATGAGATTCAAAAGCGATTAGCAGCCACACTTCACTGCTAATCGCTTTTTCTTTCTATAAACTACATTATCTAGACAGTTGATTCTTCTTAATCAAACGCGCAGCAAAACCTAAAACAGATACCAACAACATTGTCACAAATTAGATAGATAACAAAACACACGAGTTAATCCTTTATAAGAACAATATAAAACAGTGTAAAATAAGGCTTTTAGAAATTCAATAATCTAAAAAGTATTACTTTACACCTATAAATTACAATATTTATTCGACCACCTCAAGTTTATAAGAGAAAATAATTAGAAGTTTTCCCATTAAATTGAGGGGTGGTCGAACTTTTGAAATGATTCATAAGGTTTGTAACTTTATATTTCGGCAAGAAAAATATATGTATCTTTCCCACCACCAGTAAACAGATATCTATATTAACTTCGTCTTTTCACCATATGTAAAAAGATAATCATATACTCTTGTATGATATAAAGCATGCAATGTCTACTCAAAACAATAGATATATCATATTGAAGACATAAACTTTGATACATCATTTGGGTAAGCTATTGGAGTAGATAATGCTATATTACTAGCTAAAATAATCCATTTTTAGAATTAATCACTTAAAGCCTGTATAATCTTTTAAACACTTCAAAGATATAAAAAAACACCCTGCACATATATGCAAAGTGTTTCTTTGTTTGTTGTACTGTCCAATCCAGCAAATTAACGCTTGGAGAACTGTGGAGCGCGACGAGCACCCTTTAAACCGTACTTCTTTCTTTCCTTCTCACGGGAATCACGTGTTAGGAAGCCAGCCTTCTTTAATACTGGTCTGTAATCAGCAGAAGCTTCTAGAAGAGCTCTAGCAATACCATGACGCATTGCGCCAGCCTGGCCTGTATAACCGCCACCTGCTACGTTGATCTTGATATCGAACTGTTCCTTAGTTTCTGTGAGTACTAATGGTGAATTAACTACCATGCGTAATGTTGCTTGTGGTAGGTATTCTTCTAAAGTACGACCATTAACTGTTACAACACCTGTACCCGGAGTCATGAAGACACGAGCAACGGACTGCTTACGGCGTCCTGTTCCAACATAAGTTACTTTTTTCTTAGTTGCCATCTTGTCTTATCCTCCTTACTTTACCTTCAGCTCAACAGGCTTCTGAGCTGCGTGTGGGTGTTCAGCACCTGTGTAAACAAATACATGCTTACGCTGTACATCACCCAATTTGTTATGTGGTAACATACCCTTGATGGCTTTTTCAACCCATTCAACAGTGTAGTTTTCACGCATAACCTTTGTACTTCTTGTACGAAGTCCTCCTGGATACATAGAATGACTATAGTAGAACTTCTTTGCATCCTGGTCACCACTAATCTTAATCTTGTCTGCATTGATTACAATTACATAATCTCCACAGTCAACGTGTGGTGTGTAGGCAGGCTTGTGCTTGCCTCTTAATAATGTTGCTACCTGAGTAGCTAGACGTCCTAATGTGCAGTCTGTTCCATCAACGATATACCACTGACGAACAACTTCACTTGGCTTTAACATAGTTGTTTGACGCATTTTTACTTTCCTCCATATGTAGTTTCCGGGGCTACATTGGCATGAAGTGCCATTTACCATTTTAGCCGTTGATACCCCGTAAGTCAATTAGATTATTTCGATTCTTCGACTGAATTTGATACAATTCTTCCACTTTTTGTATATATGAGAATTGGCGTGAAGTTTGCTTGCTTGTGTAAGCGTTCTTCAAGCTGTGGAAGTAGGATATTTGCTAGTGGGATGCCACGTTCTTCTTCAAGAATATGGATGCTAGCTTGCCCTTGGTTAATTTCATAATATCCCAACAATTCTTGACTATGCCTTGTAGTCATCGCATAGAATTGATGACTAGCATTCTCTTTGATTGCTTGCTCTAGAGCAGCTAGTTCTCGGTTTGTACAGGAGGTATCATCCCCCTTTAAAAACTCACGAATCATTCCTGTTTCATGTAGTGCTAATGTTTTAAAGTAATCAACATATTCCAATGTCAGTCCTTCGGCGGGGCTGTTTTTGTGTGGGAAGCTTTTACGCTTCGCATCTAGAATTTCTTGGATATGTGATGGCTCGTACTTGTGCTTACCAACTTCAATTAACACAGAAGCCATCATACGAACCATGTAACGTAAGAATCCTTTTCCTACAAAGGCTAATGTAATCACACCATCTTCTTCCGTTAATGTAATGGAACTTACTGTTCTTACTTGGTCTGGATATTCTTCTAGTGAACTAGAATTCAAGGATGTAAAATCATGTGTTCCAACAAGATAATGGATACCTTCTCTCATCTTTTCTACATCCAAATGGATTGGACATTGGAAAGCTGTATCCTTTGTAAATACATTGTATGGTCCATGATTGATACGATAGTTATACTGCTTGAAGCGTACATTATATCTTGCATGGAAACAAGCATCCTCTTCTTCTACCGACATGATATGAATATCATCTGGCAAAAAAGCATTGATTGCGCCCATCCATTTCCGTGTTGGCATTTCACGTTTTGTATCAAACATGAATACCTGTGCTCTTGCGTTTACCCCTGCATCCGTTCTACCAGAACCAATCACATTAACCTTTTCCTGTGTAATTCGCTCAATCACCGCTTCTAGGATTTCCTGAATAGAATTCCCCTTACGCTGTGATTGCCATCCGGAGTAGTTTCTTCCGACATAAGATACGACACACTTATAACGCATCATAATAAAATCGCCAATCCAATCATCACGATTAGAGTTGTAAAGGCACCGAGTAATAAGAAGTAATCACGTTTTTCCATCTTTAAGACTTTATAACGTGTACGCTTTTCTCCTGGTGCATAACCTCTAGCCTCCATAGCATTCGCAAGATCTTCTGCACGTTGTAAAGCAGATACAAATAACGGAACAATCAGAGAAAGAATCGCCATGACTCTCTCCATCAGTTTTCCTTCCTTCATATCAACACCACGCGATTGTTGTGCTTTCATTATACGTTGTGTTTCTTCAATTAAGTCTGGAATAAAACGTAACGCAATACTAATTAACATCGCAATCTCATGTGCAGGCACATGGAATCTCTTTAAAGGCATTAACAAATCTTCAATTCCAAGTGTCATATCTAGAGGTTTGGTCGTAGCGGTTAGACAAGTTGTAATCATAATCATCAACATCAGTCGAATCGCGATATAGAGTGTTTGAAATACTGCATCACTATAAATGACAAAACTACCAAGTGTTACTAATGGTTTTCCTGTCTTCATCACAAACGCATTGATGATTAATAAGAAGAATAACATCATCAACATCGGTTTCATCGACTTCCAAATAAAACCAAAACTCAATTTTGAGATAAGTATTGTACTTGCGGCCACAACAAAAATAACTCCATAGCCAATCCAGCCAGCTGGAATAAACACCGCTATTAACATCACCAACATCGCAATAATCTTTGCACGTGGATCCATCTTATGCACTGGTGAATCTAATGGCAGATAACGTCCAAGTGTAAAATTACCCATGTTTCTTCACCTGCCTTACAATCTCTTTCGCAAGCGAATGAATATCATTGATTTCATCAGGAATTTCAAATCCATTCTTACGTAAGCTATCTTTCATCTGAATAAATGCTGGCGGTAAGATATTCATACTGCGACAAAGTTCAGGATCATCAAAGAACTTCTTCGTACTATCATGGAAGCGAATCTTTCCATCTTCTACCACAACTACTTCATCACAATATTTATATACCTGTTCCATATCATGCGATACGATCAGCACAGTCTTGTTGTATTTACGGTTTAATGCATAGAACAACTCCATCATCTGTACTGTACCGATTGGATCAAGTCCTGCCGTTGGCTCATCCAAGACAATGACCTTTGGGTCCATTGCTAAAATACCCGCAATCGCTGTTCTTCTCTTTTGTCCACCAGATAATTCTAATGGGCTCTTTTCATAGTTTTCTACACCTAGCCCAACTAACTTAAGCGCATCTTTGGCCTTCTTAATGGCTTCTTCTTCCGTACATCCAAAGTTCTTTGGACCAAACGCAACATCCTTGAGCACAGTTTCCTCAAATAACTGGTATTCAGGAAACTGGAAGACAAGACCTACATCCCCACGCAGAGATTTGAGTTTCTTTGGTGTCTCCTTTGCGCTAATCGTACGATCAAGAATATGAATTGTTCCTTCGGTTGGTAATAGTAATGCGTTTAAATGTTGAATCAATGTACTTTTACCAGACCCTGTCTGACCGATAATCGCTGTAATTTTATTTTCTGTAATATTGAGGTTGATATCCTGTAAAGCATCGTATTGGTAAGGTGTACCGGTGCTATAGACATGTTTTACATGCTCGAATGTAATTGGCATAATTCTTCCACCAGTCCTTCCTGTGTAATATGTGATGAAACATGCAGACCACATGCCTGCAATTCCTCACTCAACTTTAAGCTAAAAGGGACATCGAGCTTCATCTTCTTTAACTTCTCTGGGTCTTTAAAGACTTCTTTTGGTGTTCCTGTGATTGCCACATGACCACCATCCATCGCAATGACATAATCACTCTTAGCAACTTCATCAATGTCATGTGTGATGGAGAGAATCGTTAATTTACTTTCACCATGTAGTTCAGTAATAACACGTTTGATTTCATCTTTTCCCTGTGGATCTAACATGGATGTTGCTTCATCAAAGATGAGAATCTTTGGCTTCATCGCAAGGACACCCGCAATCGCAACACGCTGTTTTTGTCCACCACTTAATCGTGTAGGTTCTTGATTCAGATACTTTGTCATACCAACAAGAGCTGCGTTTTCTTCGATGATCTGGTCCATATCTTCTTGTGGAACACAATGATTTTCAAGCCCAAAAGCGATATCATCCCTTACCGTCGAACCAATAAACTGGTTATCTGGGTTCTGGAAAACAATACCGATATCGGAACGAATCTTATTTAAGTTTTCTACATTTAATTCCATGCCATCCACCATGATAGATCCGGAAGCCTTTTCTAAAAGACCCGCAATCAACTTTGCAATTGTGGACTTCCCACTACCATTGTGTCCGATAATTGTTGTATAGGTTCCTTCCTCAATCGAGAAAGAAACTTCATCAATTGTCTTCGCACTTTCATCATATGCAAAACTGAGATTTTTTACTTCAATAATCCCCATGTGCTCTTATCTCCTGTACTTCTTACGCGGCTTTTATATCCTTACAAAGCGTGCATATTATATCATTCTTTATCACTTACACTCAAACTACAGCCCTGAATCTCTTTAATTTCTACAAATTTCTTACAATCGTATAAAAAGTTGAAGCTTTCACTCCAACTTTATTTCTTATGAAAACCTGTTTGAAACTACTTTTGAATGGAGTAGTTTTGGTAACTGCCATTTAATACAGCCGCTTGATTTGCGACATTTAAGATATCGCTGATGATTGCGCCATCCTCTACAAATAATTTCTTTGTGATACCCTCTTGTGAGCACTCATAGCCTGCGGCTGTCATAATATCTGCGAATGCTTCAAAGTTCTTTTCACTGTCAAATGATACATAGTGATGAATTGTAACGAGTGTATCCTGTTCGAACATACCATTCAATGAAGCTGCTTCGGCCAATAATTCTTCTACGAAGTCAGGATTCAGGTATGGATATACACCACATACTTCCTGTACTTCAACGGAACGATCACTTGCGTCATAAGTAGGCTGTGCTACACCATCTCCATCTGAAAGAGTTATAAAACGCACTTCATTATCATCGTCTTCTTCTTTATTTTCTGTTTCTTTCTGATTCTTTAAAAGTTTTACTGCAACGACTGCACCAATTCCGACAGCCACCGCAAGAGCACCAAATAGTCTATTAAACATAGTTGTCTCCTCTCTGTCTCTCTATGCCATATTTTAGCACATCTCGCTAAAATACCCTAACAGAAACCTCAGCGTCTCTTCTCTAAATATGTCATGATACTAACCGCATTTGAGGCAGCACCTTTACGAATCTGATCTCCACAACACCAAAGACTAATACTATTTGCTCGACTTGTATCTTTACGGACACGGCCCACGTAGACAATATCTTGATTGGATGTCTCAATCGGCGTAGGCACATGGTCTTCAATCAGTTGTACACCAGGGAAGTTTTTAATTGCTTGACGAATTGCATCTAATGAAACTTCTTGTTCTGTTTCCACTGTCAAAGAAATGGAATGAGAACGATACACCGGTACACGTACACAAGTGCAGTTTACCTGCATATCATCCGCATGCATGATCTTACGACCCTCATTGTGCATCTTCGCTTCTTCTGTTGTATAACCATCCTCTAGGTATGATCCAATCTGGGCAATACAGTTATAGGCAATCTGCGCTGGGAAAACATTTGGATGAACCTCTTCCCCTTTATCAAGTTCTATAATCTGCTGGCGTAATTCACGCATGCCTTCAGCACCCGCGCCACTGACAGCTTGGAAAGTTGTCGCATTTACATGCTTGATTTTGGATAAACGATGAATCGGCGCAATTGCCATCAACGCAATAATCGTAGAGCAGTTTGGATTTGAAATAATACCATGATGATTCAGCGCATCGTCCCCGTTAATCTCTGGAACCACTAACGGCACATCATCCTGTAAACGAAACGCACTAGAATTATCAATGAGCACTGCATTTGCCTTTTGAATCAAAGGCAAATATTCCTTCGTTAATGCATTGGATACTGCACCCAATACATAATCTAATCCTTCAAAAGAATGCTCATCTACAAGCTGTACAGTGATTCCTTCGCCATGAAACGATAATACGCGTCCAGCCGATCTTGGGCTGGAAAATAAACGTAATTCATCTACCGCAAGGTTTTGTTCTTCGATGCATTCTAGCATTTGTCTTCCAACTGCGCCTGTTGCACCTAAAATTCCAATTTTCATGCATGTTCCCTCTCTTCTTGAATAAAACGTTCATAGATACAGCGAATCGCATTGTGGAAGTCATGATTTGATACACCTACCACAACAGATAATTCATCTGCGCTCTGATTGATTACTTTAATATTGATCTTATGATCACCAAACTCACTTAATAACTGACCTGAAGCACCTGGTACTTGTTTCATACCTCTTCCAACAATGGCTACCATCGCTAAATCTTCTTCCAGCATCAGTTCATCCGGTTCTAATTCCTTTTTGATTTTCGCAAGAATCTCATACTTACATTGTTCGATTGCGCCCTTTTGTACAATGACCGTAAATGTATCAACCGTAATCGGTACACTCTCGATAGAAATATGGTACTCCTCAAAGATGAATAATAATCTTCGTAAAAAGCCAACTTCTGTAGAACTATGACTCTTTACAACTGTAAAGGAAGCGTAATCTCTTCGACCCGTAATGCCTGTAACCGTTGAAGTGCCATTGGCTTTATCATACTCTTCACAATCATCTTGAATGAATGTTCCAGGATTCTCTGGATCATTTGTATTCAAGATATGAATTGGAATATTCTTTTCACGAACCGGGAAAATCGCATCATCATGAAGTACATTAGCACCCATGTAGCTCATCCCACGTAGTTCACTATACGTAATTACTGGAATTTGTTGTGGGTTATCGATAATACGAGGATCAGCTACCAATATTCCAGACACATCCGTCCAGTTTTCATAAACTTCCGCATCAACGATATTTGCCAATATTGAACCAGTAATATCACTGCCCCCACGACTCATCACTTTGATTTGTCCATTTGGCAAAGCCCCATAGAAACCAGGAATAACATACTTCTGATTCATATCCACTAATTTATCTAGATTCTGTTTAATCTTCTCAAAGTCAAAATCTCCATTATACTTAAACGCAATTACATCTTTTGCATCTAAAAACTTTGCGCCTAAATATTCAGCCATGCATCTAGCAGTTAAATACTCCCCACGTGAAACAATGTAATCAACTGGCGCATGTGTATCCAACATCTCTTTGACACTTGCGAATTCTTTTTCCAAATCAATCTTTAACGCAAGTGAATCACAGATACGTTGATATTTCTCTTTTACAAGATTAAAAATTGTTTCGTAGGATACACCATAGTTAATATGTGCGTGTAAAAGATAAAGTAAATCCGTCACTTTATAATCATCACGATTTTCTTTACCACACGCACTTATGACAATAAACTTACGATTTATATTCGCATCCACAATGCGCTTCACTTTTTTAAATTGTTCTTTACTAGCTACAGAGGAGCCACCAAACTTACTTACAATCATGCATTACCTCCGCCACAAATACTGCACCATCTTCTAATTTTCCAATCAAAGAAGCCAGTTCTACAAATGACATCTTCTTTGTAATGCATGTATCTTCATCAATTCTTTCTTCTATCATATCTTTGATATCATCAAGATTGATTGAACGAACATAGAATGAGGATACACGACTCGTATTGTCAACATGAATACTCTCTTCTCTTAAGACTGCTATATCTTGTTTATAGAGTAAATCAATCAAATCCTGTACAACCGCATGTGCTGTTGGATAAGAACCTGCGCCTTGACCAACATAAGTCATCTTACCAAGTGTTCTTGAATCACTTTCGATTGCGTTGAAGTTTGCCGGTATTGTCGCAAAAAGGTTCTCTTTTGGAATAAAGGTTGGGATAACTGTAGCACTAACACTATCATTAGACTTTATACCAGTACCGATTAATTTGCACACATAATCATGCGTGCATGCGTACGCAATATCTCTAGCACTAATATAACGAATCCCATAGATATCAATATCTTGAATGCTTGTAAGTACACCAAACCCCTTACAGCTTGATAGTACGACTTTGTATGCTGTATCCATGCCATCAATATCATCTGATGGATCAAATTCCGCATATCCACAGTCCTGTGCTTCCTTTAAGGCAACCGAAAACTCCGAGCCCTCATCACTCATCTTACTTAAGATGTAGTTTGTAGTCCCATTAAAGATACCACGGAAGCTTTCAATATCATCGATACGTTTTGTCCGATCTAAATTACTCATCCATGGAATTCCACCACCACACGCAGCCTCATACTTTAAACTAACACCGCGTGTACGTGCGGTTTCTAATAGTTCACCCAAATGATTCACCAACATCTTCTTATTGCTTGTCACAACATGTTTTCCATTGAATAGCGCTGCTTGAACATAACTAAATGCCGGCTCATCACCACCGATACATTCCACTACTACATCAATATCAGGATCTTCCACAATGTCATGGATATCCACTGTCATGCGCTCATCCGTAATATCCTTTTCATAGCGAACCAATATCTTAGAAATCTCCAGTTGCAAGACTTCTTTCGTATTCTTTTCATCAATAATCTTTCTAACACCAGAACCTACAGTTCCATGTCCCAATAATCCAATTTTCATATGAACCTCTGTTTCTAAAATAGATACACTTGTATTTAAAACACAAACAGTGTATCATTTTTCTATATTTGAAACAAGAAGGAAGCCCTATGAAATATATTAGTACACGAAATAAAGATAAAGTTGTATCATCCTCTGAAGCGATTATCCAAGGTCTCGCTGCTGATGGTGGTCTTTATACACCCCAATCACTTGATCAAAAGGTTGATTTATCCTCTGCTCTAAAGATGAACTATCTCGAGTTAGCACAGTATATTCTATCTCTTTTTTTAAGTGACTTTAGCCACGAACAGATTCAACAATGTGTTCAAAATGCCTATCAAAACTCATTTGAAAACAACGAAGTAGCACCATTATGCAAATACCACGATGGTTGGCTAATGGAACTATGGCACGGTCCAACCAGCGCCTTTAAAGATGTAGCTTTAACACTACTACCGCATCTATTAACAGCCGCATACAAAAACCAGAATGAAAATGACCTCATCTCCATTCTCACTGCCACAAGTGGCGATACCGGCAAAGCCGCAATCAATGGGTTTGCGGATGTCAAAAACACTGCCATTACAGTACTTTATCCAGAAATCGGTGTATCTGATATCCAAAAAAGACAAATGCAGACATCACTAGGAAAAAATGTCGAAGTTATTGCAGTCAAAGGAAACTTTGATGATTGCCAACGGATTGTAAAAGAAGCGATGAAAAATCCAGTTGTACTAGACTCATGTAAACACATGAAACTATCTTCCGCTAACTCCATTAATATCGGTCGCTTACTCCCACAAATCGTCTATTATTTCGACTCCTACGCAAAACTTGTAAAAAGTGGTGATATTCAATTGGGTGACGCGGTAAACTTCATTGTCCCTAGTGGTAACTTTGGTAATATCCTTGCTGGATATCTGGCAAAAAAGTTAGGATTACCCGTTAAAAAACTAGTCTGTGCGTCTAACTCAAATAATGTACTAACAGAATTTATCCGTACAGGTTCCTACAACGCAAATAGAGCGTTTATTCCTACGATATCCCCATCAATGGATATCCTAGTATCTAGTAACCTAGAACGTTTATTATTCCTTCTTAGCAATCATAACGACGTACTGATCAATCAATATATGTCTTCGCTTAAAGAAGATGGACATTATACAATCTCTGATGAATTACGTCATGCATTACAAGAAAGCTTTACAGCGTATGATTGTTCAGAGGAAGAATGCAAGAAAGTGATTTACGATACCTTCAACAATGAACATATTCTCATCGATCCACATACAGCAGTCGCCGTACATGCATGTCATGCATATAAACAAGAATCAAATGATAATACACCATGTATTGTATTATCTACAGCGAGTGCATATAAATTTGTGAAAGATGTATATGCGGCCCTTACAGGAAAATTTTGCGATGATGAATTTGAGGCGATGTACGCTTTACATGACTACACATCCGTTGCAATTCCTAAAAATCTAGCCTGCTTAAAAGATATGCCAATACGCTTTACAAAAGTCATTGAAAAAGAAGATGCACTAGCCACAATCGCAAAACGCTTGGAGGATTTACAACATGATCACAATTAAAACGCCTGCCACATCCGCAAATCTTGGCTCTGGCTTTGATTGCCTTGGCATTGCGCTAAAACTATATAACATTTTCCAAGTTGAAAGATATGATCATAACTTCCTAGAAAATATAGATGAAGAATACAACAATGATAACAATCTTTTCCTAAGGGCCTATCGCCTTGGCTGTGAGACGATTGGAAAATACAGCCCGATTCATGTTATCTTTGATTGCCATATTCCAATTAGTCGAGGACTAGGAAGTAGCGCTTCCTTTATCATTGGTGGACTTGTCGCTGCTAGTGTTTTACACAACAACATTCTCAGTGAAGCAGAAATCTATCGTTTAGCCTGCCGTATTGAGGGCCATCCCGATAATATTGCGCCATGCCTATATGGTGGACTTTGTGCAGGCATGAAAATCGATCAGAAACACTTCTTATCCCATAAACTTCCAATCCATAAAGATTGGAAATATACCGCTCTTGTGCCAAACGTCGAGGTAAGCACAGAAGAAGCACGTGCCGCATTACCAGATCATTACCCACGCGCGAAAGTCGCTACAGCTATTAGTAATGCGATACTCACATCACAAGCACTTCAGGAAGGAAATCTCTCTCTACTTTCAGCCTCAACGCACGATATCATTCATGAACCTTATCGCAAAAAATTAATTCCAAATTTTGAGACAATCCAACAAATTGTAAAGGAAGATACTGATGGAATCTTACTCATCAGCGGCTCAGGTTCAACCTGCTTAAGTATTGCAAAGAAAGAATTAAGTACAGCAGCACGTTTAAAGGTTGCCTCACTTCCACATCATTGGCAGTGTCTACAGTTGGATGTTGCCTATCATGGTACAGAAATAGAAAGGTAAGCACATGCAAAACTCCGATTACCTAATCGTTCATAAAAAGATTTTGCCAGAATACTTCAACCAAGTCATTCAAGCAAGATCTCTACTTGAAAATCACGAAGTTGAAACGGTGACAGAAGCCGTTAAAAAAGTAGGTATTTCCAGAAATACCTACTATCGTTATAAAGACTATCTATTTGAGATTTCAGATAACGCCACTTCACGCACGATGACAATCTCTCTTCTTTTAAAAGATGAAAGTGGCGCGTTAACAGCGGTACTACAAACATTGAGTAAAGCACAAGCAAGTGTTTTAACGATTTCTCAAGCAATTCCAGTTGGAGGATACGCAACGGTACTGATCAGTTTAGATATCTCCAAGATGGAAAATACGCCAGATAATTTATTAAAACAATTACTAAAACATTCTTGTGTCCGTAAAGCACAGCTAGATGCAATCGCATAGTAAAAGAGCCAAGCGGCTCTTTTCTATTTGTTTACTTTTGAACGCTTCCTTGCTTAGCAACTGCAGCCATCTTAGCTTCAATCGCAGCATGGTCACCTAAGTATTCCTTAGAGATGAACTTTCCATTGTCGTCAAATGTATAAACGAGTGGAACACCTGTAGGAATATTTACGCCGATGATTTCTTCATCTGTTAAGTTTTCGAAATACTTAACAAGAGCACGTAAACTATTACCGTGAGCAGCGATGATGACGCGCTTACCAGCCTTCATCTGTGGTAAGATTTCCTGCTCATAGTAAGGAACTGCACGAGCGATTGTATCCTTTAAGGATTCAGCTAATGGAAGTTCATCCTTATTTTCATTACGGTAAGCTTCCTGTAATGCTGGGTTTCTATCATCTGTTGGATCTAAAGCAGGTGGCTGAACATCAAATGATCTTCTCCAGATCTTAACCTTCTCTTCACCATACTTCTCAGCTGTTTCAGCCTTATTTAAGCCCTGTAAAGCACCGTAGTGTCTTTCATTGAGCTTCCAAGTCTTTGTGACTGGTAACCATTCACGGTCCATTTCAGATAACACAAAGTTTAATGTGTGGATTGCACGCTTCAAATATGATGTATAGCAAAGATCAAAGTCGAATCCTGCTTCCTTTAAAGCACGTCCGCCAGCCTTAGCTTCCTCTACACCCTTCTCAGAAAGTTCAACGTCTGTCCAACCTGTGAAAAGGTTGAGCTTATTCCATTCACTTTCACCATGTCTAATTAAAACAAGTTTCATTTTAAGCCTCCTTCGCTTTTTAACAAATCAATCGTATCACATGACTTTATGATGTCAAACGAAAATATTCGCATCTGCTTACGCTTTTTGTGATACTAGTTAAAGAATTTATTATTTCCTGGAAATGTCAGGAAACGATATGCATTGCGATTCCTGTTACCGCATGAAATGCAGTAGAGATTTCTGTCAAACTTGCCGTACAACTTCCCTGCATCATTTCTTGATTTCCACCACCCTTAGCGTGAATGGCTGCGTTAAATTCAGAGCGAATCGATAGTAAGTCAATCGTACGACTCATGATGACATAGCTATATCCCACTTCTGTCTTCGCAATCACCATTACCGTAGAAATACCTCTTTCAATACAACGATTGCAGAAGGCACGCATTCCTTCAGAATCCGCAAGAACAGAAGTATATAGAATCGCATCATGTGTAGGAATTTTATCTGCGTCCTTCATCATCATTTCTATTGAAACAGTACGATATGATTTCTGTACATCTAAATAGCGATGTTGAAGATGACTTACAGCCACCGATATCTCTAGTGGCTTAGCAGACAACATTTTTGAAATCATAGCGTTTTCTTGCTGGATACGATCAAGATAGATAAACGCTCTTCTTCCACTCAACAAGAAGACTCTTGTTTTATTTCGTAACTTTTCAAAGCTAATCACCTTACAGATTCCAATTTCACCCGTATTTTTTACATGCATACCGCAACATGCACACATGTCATATCCAGCAACAGAAATAATCCGTGTAGTACCTTCTATCGCAATCTTCGAACGATACTCATACTTCGCCGTTTCATGCGGAGAACAGAAGATTTCCTCCACCGAAAGATTTGTCCAAATTGCTTGATTTACCCGTCTTTCAACTTCTTCAATATTCGCTTCTGTCAATTCTCCATTAAAATCAGCACAGATATATTCACCCATATGAAAACCAACATTAGAATATCCATATAACTGTTTAACAACACCAGAAAAGATATGTTCTCCAGTATGATTCTGCATTAAGTCAAAGCGATACTCCCAATCAATCTTACAGTGAACCTTGCCTCCTACCGGAAGAAAATCTTTTGTGATATGTACAATCCCTTCTTTTTCTCGTTGTACATCGATTACTTCGATACCTTGGATTGTACCTTTATCACAAGGTTGTCCACCACCTTCCGGATAAAAGATTGTATCTTTTAAAATAACTTTATAACCACCCTTGCATGCATGACAACTCAAAACAACTGTATCCAATTCATTTGCGTAAGGATGATGATAATAATATTCTTGAAATTCAGCCATTTATTTCACCATCTCTTTATATAAAACATCTACAGCTTCCCGGTCCGCAATTCCATAGGAGAAAGCAGTCGCCGATCCCATCGCAACTGACTTTTCAAGTGCTGTTTGATCATCTTCTCCATTTAACTTACTGGTCAAAAACGCAGCCACCATAGAGTCTCCGGCACCTACAGAATTAATAACATTTCCATTTGGCGCATGGCAGCGATATACCTTGTGATTCACCAGAAGTGCACCTTGATTCCCTAATGAAACAAGTACATTTTGTGCACCCATTGAAACCAACTTGCATGCATATTCTTCCATTTGATTCTCTAAAACAGTTTCAGAAAATATCTCTGAAATTTCCTGTTGATTTGGTTTGATTAAATATGGATGATATGGAAGTACTGTCTTTAATACACTACCTCCAGCATCTACGATAATCCGTATCTTTCTTCCTTGTAGAAACTTCATTACATCTGCATAAAAATTCTCTTCAACACCAGATGCCATACTACCAGAAAGGATGAGTACATCGCCATCTGTGAGATGTTCCAACTTTACATATAGCTTTTCAATATCTTCTTTTTCCACCGTTGGTCCACTAGCGTTAATTTCTGTTTCTGTTTCATGTTTCATCTTGATATTGATACGAGATTCTCCATGATCTAACTTAATAAACTCTGGAATAAGTCCATGACTACTCACACGACGTTCAATCTCATCCCCAGTAAAACCAGCCACATATCCAAGTGGTGTACTAATTCTTCCTAGATGTTTCAAGGCGATGGACACATTAATTCCCTTTCCACCAACATCAATCTGCTCAAAGATAGAACGATTAAGTTTTCCTTCTTCAAATGTTTCTAATTGCACAATATAATCCAGTGAAGGATTCATCGTTACTGTATAAATCATACAAACACCTCTTATCAGTATTATAAATGAAAAAAAGGTCCACATTGAAGTGAACCTGATTATTTGTTTAGATAATGAAGAACTTCAAGATGAATAATCCTGTAAGAATATACATCAAGAGCGAAATTTCCTTTGCCTTACCTGTAATCACATGAATGAATGTGTAAGAGATAAAACCAAATGCAATACCTTCAGAAATTGAATATGCAAAGCCCATCATTGTAATGCATACAAAGCATGGGAATGCCTTTGTGATATCGTTCCATTCGATATTAACAACCTGCTGCATCATCAAGAAACCAACAACGATCAATGCAGGTGCTGTCGCAAAGGATGGAATTGTTAAGAATAATGGAGATAAGAATAAAGCAGCTAAGAACAAGATACCTGTTGTAACACTTGTTAAACCTGTTCTACCACCTTCCGTAATACCAGAAGAAGATTCAACGAATGTTGTGATTGTGGATGTACCCAAGATAGCTCCTACTGTTGTACCAACAGCGTCAGCTAATAGCACACCCTTAATTCTTGGTAGTTTTCCATCCTTGTCTAACATATTTGCCTTAGAAGCACATCCAATGACTGTTCCAAGTGTATCGAAGACATCTACAAATAAGAATGCAAATACAACTACCACAAAGTTCGCAAGGTGACTTGCCACAAACGCAAAGTCAAATTGGAAGAATGTAGGAGCGATAGAATTTGGCATTGAGAAGAACGCTGTTGGGATTAATGAATAGTAACCCAATTCTGGATTCGGTACATAGATACCTACTAATTGGCAGATAATACCTAATACCCAAGTTAGTAAGATACCCCATAACATATATCCCTTAACACCCTTGATTAACATTATCACAATCGAGATGACACCAATCATACACAAGATAACACCTACACCCTGTGATGAGAATGTTCCATTCGCAATACCGCTTGTAAATGAATATAGACTAACGAGTGTTGCGCCATCAACGATGATATGTGCATTTTGTACACCAATAAATGCGATAAAGAAACCAATACCTACAGATACAGCAACCTTTAACTGTACTGGAATTGCGTTGAAGATTGCTTCACGAACACTTGTTAGTGACATGATGATAAAGATAATACCTTCTACAAGTACTGCTGTTAACGCAACCTGCCAAGGATAACCCATAACACCACACACTGTGTATGCGAAGTAAGCATTCAAACCTAAACCAGCAGATAATGCAAATGGTGTATTTGAGAATGCAGCCATGCAGAAACATGCAATTGCGGATGCGACTGCAGTCGCTGTCAAGATAGAACCTGCATCCATACCAGAAGCACTTAAGATGGATGGATTGAGCGCAAGGATATAAACCATTGTAATAAATGTTGTAACACCTGCGATCAATTCTGTTTTAACTGTTGTGCCGTTTTCCTTTAAATGAAATAACTTTTCTAACATAAATATCCCCCTTGTTTTTTCACACATCGCTGCCCTTAAAAATAAAAATCCTGCCAAGAATCATCTCAACAGGAAGTCACTAAAAAGAATAGAGACAACCGTAGTCCCGCTATTAAGGTAGCAGGGTAGAGACACTTCCGCCAATTCGAAAGCATATACGATATGTGGCACATAGGTATTATATGAAATAAACAAGACGATTACAAAGGGTATTTGTTAAAAAAACAATTTTTCCAACATTTTATACAAAATGTATATATTCGCTAGAATGAAAGCACTATCATCAAAAAACTTAAAAAAATAGGTATCCTTATCAATAAAATAATGGGATAATAACATGCGTTTGGAGGTTTTTCTATGAAGCACATGCGTCAGTTTTTAATTATCTTATTCTTTACATGTATTGGTGAAATCCTGCATGAATTTATACCATTACCAATCCCTTCTTCTATCTATGGTCTTGTTTTATTATTCATCGCACTCAACCATGGTATCTTTAAAATCAATGAAGTACATGATACAGCTGATTTCTTGATTGATATTATGCCTATTATGTTTATACCAGCAGCCGTTGGTTTAATCCAATCTACCACATCAATCAAACCAATTTTAATCCAATCCATCATTATCATGATGATTTCTACATTTGTTGTTATGGTTATCACTGGCAAAGTATCTATGTTATTACGCAAGGAGAATTCTGATCATGAATAATGTGATGTTAAATAGTGCAACGATGGGTGTTGTCATCTCATTGATGGGCTTCTTTGTTGGACTCTTATGCCGTGAAAAATTCAAGTTACCAATCTTTAATCCATTACTCATTGCGATTATTTTTACAATCGGTTTTGTCGAGATTTTCCATGTTGATTACGATTCCTACTACTCTTCCGCAAAATATCTCAGTTGGTTGTTAACACCAGCGACAGTTGCGTTAGCTGTACCTCTTTACAAGGAAGTTGAAAGACTAAAATCCAATTGGAAAATGATTACAATCTCTATCGCATGCGGCTGTGCTAGTAGTGTCACAACCGTGTTGATCCTTGCCTTATTATTTCGTTTCAACCACGAACAATACGTTACCTTCTTACCAAAATCAATCACTACTGCAATCGGTATGGGTATTGCAGAAGAACTAGGTGGTATCGTACCAGTAACAGTTGCAGTTATCATCGTAACAGGTATCTTTGGTGCAATCATCGCAGATATTGTCTTCAAGGTTTTCCATATCACCGACCCAATTGCTCAAGGCTTAGCCCTTGGCGCTAGTGCTCACGCAATCGGCACATCTAAGGCAATCGAACTCGGTGACTTACAGGGTGCTATGGCAGGTCTTGCAATCTGTACATCTGGTATTATTACCGTTGTTCTAGCAACCGTCTTTGCACACATCATGTAAACCTCAAAAAGAAGCGCAATGCTTCTTTTTTTTGCATAAAAAAAACGACTACCTACATTGATAGTCGTTTGTGTCATTAGTCTTCTACGTATGGTAATAAAGCCATTTGACGAGCACGCTTGATAGCGATTGCTAACATTCTCTGGTACTTCGCACGAGTTCCTGTAACGCGACGTGGAGTAATCTTTCCATTTGCGCTAACGAATTTCTTCAAGAGCTCTACATCCTTATAATCGATATAAGTGATGTTGTTTTTTGTAAAGTAGCAGACCTTTCTGCGGCCCATTCTTTGTTTTCTGAATGCCATTGTCTGTTCTCCTTTATTTAGAATGGCAGGTCATCGCTGGAAATATCCATTCCGATTCCTGCGCCGAAGTCATCACTCACAAAATCATCATTTGTAGATGGTTTTGGTTGTGAATACGGCTGTTGATAACTGTTGTCTTGATAACCACTGTTTTGTGCTCTGCTCTGTGATTGACTCTTAGATTCAAGTAAGTTTACAGTATCGCAAACGATTTCTGTAACATAAACTTTCTGTCCATCACGATCATAGTTACGTGTTTGGATTCTTCCTTCAACACCCACTAACGCACCCTTACGTGCATATGAGCCTAAGAAATCGGCAGCCTGTCGCCAAGCGACACAACTGATGAAGTCTGCAGACTGTTGATTGTTTCCATCCTGTCCACGAGCCATACGACGATCACATGCGACTGTAAATGTCGCAACGGATAAGCCACTAGCTGTCTTACGAACTTCCACATCTCGTGTTAGTCTACCAACCAAAACAACGCGGTTAATCATTACTTAGCTCCCTTAGCCGGAGCTTCGTCACGGGTAATCATGAAACGAACAACATTTGCGTTGATTCCCATCAAACGATCGAATTCCTTAACGCAGGCATTATCTGCTTCAAATGCTGTTACTACATAGTAACCCTTCTTCATGTCATCAATGTGATATGCGAATTCACGCATGCCCCATTCATCTGTCTTCGCAATCTTACCACCGTTGTCAGTGATGATCTTGCTGAGAGTCTCGATTAATTCAGCTCTCTTCTCTGTTTCAACAGATTCATTGATGATGTACATGACTTCATACTTCTTCATTCCGTACACCTCCTTCTGGTCTAACGGCCATTTCTGGCAAGGAGCGGGAGTAACCCACTCGCCACAATATAGTACCAGTTCCCCAAACAAAAGTAAAGAAAAATCACTTCTGTCTTTACGACAAAAAAGTGATTCTACTCGCTATTTATGCAGATACTGGCATTCTCTCATCGCCTGCTTCACTGTGTAGGTCCATGGTTACACCATTTACCTTATACTTCTTTAACACAAACATTGTGACAGTAGCCGCAACACCTTCAATTGGTGCTAACTTTTCGCCGACGAAGTCAGCGACCTCGCGCATTGTCTTTCCATTAACATTTACCAAGAACTCAGAATTACCACTCATGAGGAATAGACTGCTCACTTCTGGAAAGTGTGCAATTCTTTCCGCAATCTTATCATAACCACTACCACGTTCTGGTTTTGCGCTAACGCCAATCATCGCATCCACATGGTCGATATTTGCCTTGTCCCAATTCACCATTGTATGGTAACCACAGATAATCTTATTCTCTTCTAGTTCTTTCTTTGCATTGTTAACAGATTCTTCTGTTTCACCAAGAATATCTGCTAAGTCTGTAATACTTGCACGTGGATTTTGTACAAGTAAGTCAATTAACTTTAGATTGTCCATCTTATTTTTCTCCTTTGTGATCCTTTATAAACTGTGCAATACGTCTCATCGCTTCTTGCAAGTGTTCAATACTATACGCATAACTAATTCTCGCAAAACCCTGTCCACTTTCCCCAAACGCAGTACCTGGAATAATTGCGACATGTTGTTCATTCAATAACTTCTCACAGAACTCATCACTCGTCATACCAAGACTAGAAATATTCGGGAAGACATAGAACGCACCCTTTGGTTCAAATGTTTCTAATCCCATTTCATTGAGCTTACGTACACAATACTGACGACGCATATCATATTGTTTACGCATCTCTTCAACATCCCTATCACAATCACGTAGGGCTGTAATTGCCGCGTATTGACTCACGGTAGGTGCTGCCATAACACAGTTTTGATGTACTTTTAGCATCACCTTGATTAGTTCTCTTGGCGCTAGTACATATCCCAAACGCCAACCTGTCATAGAGAAGGTCTTAGAGAAACCATTCAGTACAATTGTTCTTTCCTTCATTCCTGGAATCGATGCGAAGGAAGTAAACTTCTCATCACCATAAATGAGTTCAGAATAGATTTCATCAGAGATGACAAGAATATTAGTATCACGTAATACTTCTGCGATTTCTTCCATCTCTTCATAAGATAAAACTGCGCCTGTTGGATTATTTGGGTAAGATAGTAGAATTGCCTTTGTCTTATCTGTAATCGCAGCCTTGACATCTGCCGCTTGGATTCTAAAATCATTTTCAACTTTAGCCTTCACATACTTTACTTTCGCACCCGCAAAAGTAGCTGTCGGTTGATACGTAACGTATCCAGGATCTGGCAAGATAATCTCATCTCCATCTTCCACAATGGTACGGAATACAAGGTCAATTCCTTCACTCGCGCCTACTGTCGCAATCATCTGATCGATATTATAATCCAGATTATATTTACGAAGTAAATATTCACGAATCGCAAGACGTAACTCTTTTAAACCTGCATTCGTCGTATATTGCGTCTTACCTAGTTCAATTGTATGAATCGCCGCATCACGTATATCCCATGGTGTCTTGAAATCAGGCTCACCAACACTAAGTGATATACAATCTGGTATTTCCGCAACCAAATCGAAGAATTTACGAATTCCCGATGGTTTCATTTTTACTGCTCTTTGTGCTACTAACTTTGTATAATCCATAGTCTGTACCTCGTACGTCCCCTCTATTATACTCGAACTGTAAAAAAATGCTCCCTATGCAGGAACATTTTTACAGTAAATTTCATGATATTCAAAACTTAATATGTATCTGAATGCTTATGCAAAATATCTTGGATAAAACCATCCACTTCCCCTCTATCAGCGATAACGCTGATAGACAATGACTTCTCTAACTTTTTCTCACAAAATCCATAAAAGAATGGATTCTTGATTTTCATCGTTAACTTCGAAGAGTGGAATAGGCATTTACGCACTTTGATTTCTTCAATATCTTCAAGTTTAAACCCAAAATGCAATACACTATGTCCTCTACTTCCGTAAGTATAGTATTTTAAAGAGTTGTTTTTATCAATTTCTAATTTCACTGCATTCAGATAGAAATAACAAACTAATAAACAAAGAAGTAGTGGTATACAAACAAGCGCAATAACAATAATCATCCTGCCTGATTCATCCGTTCCTTCATGAATCAAATTTTTTAATATCCACATCACAATCGAAGAGAACGATATAATCGTCACAAAGGCTATCCAATTTAGTATCGTCTTATGTGGATATGTCAAAATCAGTTTTGGTTCATCTTGTACAATATCTGTTTTCATAATTTACTCTGATTTTAATTCAAAGAGAATATCACGAAGTTCAGCTGCTCTTTCAAAGTTTAGACTTGCGGCTGCTTCACGCATTTCAACTTCCATATCTGCGATGAGTTTTGCCTTATCTTTCTGAGAGAGTTTTGCTTTCTTCTGCATGTATTTCGCAGCCATTTCTTTGGTCTCTTTACCACGAATCGCTTCTTCAACATTCTTCTTAACCGTTGTAGGGATAATGCCATGTTCTGCGTTATACGCTTCTTGAATCTTACGACGACGCTCTGTTTCATTGATTGCGTAACGCATGGAATCTGTCATGACATCTGCGTACATGTAGACTTCACCATTCGCATTACGGGCAGCACGTCCAATTGTCTGAATTAAAGAACGATGACTACGTAAGAAACCTTCCTTGTCCGCATCTAAGATACATACCAAGGATACTTCAGGAATATCCAAACCTTCACGCAACAAGTTAATGCCGACAATCGCATCAACCTTTCCTAAACGTAAATCACGAATGACTTCGGTACGTTCCAAGGTCTTTGTCTCATGGTGTAAATGTGCAATCTTATACCCACGTTCTTTCAGATACGCAGTAAGATCTTCTGCCATACGCACAGTTAATGTTGTAATTAACACCCGTTCATTGCGTTTAAGTCTTGCATCAAGCGCTTCACAGATATCATCAATCTGTCCCTTGGTTGGCTTGACTGTAATCTTTGGATCCAGTAATCCGGTCGGACGAATAATCTGTTCCGTTACATGATGATCCACAGCTTCTAATTCAAAGTCACCAGGTGTTGCAGAACAGTATATAACTTGGTTCATCATCGACTGGAATTCATCGAACTTCATTGGACGATTTTCTAGTGCAGATGGTAAACGGAAACCATATTCCACTAAGACTTCCTTGCGTTGACGATCACCATTGTACATACCTCTTACCTGCGGTAAGGATACATGTGATTCATCCACAAACAACAAGAAATCCTTAGGGAAGTAATCAAAGAGATTCCATGGACGCTGCCCTACTTTTCTACCATCGATATGCATAGAATAGTTTTCAATTCCAGAACAGTATCCATTTTCTCTTAATGCCTCTAAATCAAAGCGTGTACGCTGTTCTAAGCGCTCTGCTTCGAGTGGTTTGCCTTTCTTACGGAAATACTCTAAACGATCTTCAAGTTCTGCTTCAATCGCATCACACGCTCTTAACATCGTCTCCTTTGAGCGCGCATAACCACTCGCTGGGAAGATGTTATAAAACTGGTATGCATTCATGGTCTTTCCTGTTAAAGGGTCAATCTCTGTAATACGTTCTATCTCATCTCCAAACATTTCAATACGAATATTGAATTCATTTGTATAAGATGGTGTTAGATCAATAATGTCTCCACGTACACGTATCGTACCTCTTGTTTGATCAACGTCGTTACGTGAGTACTGTAGTTCAATCAAACGGCGCATCAAATCATTACGGTCAATGCTTTCTCCTACACGTATCGTATAGAACATGTTCTTATACTCAATAGGATCACTAGCCGCATAGATACATGCAACAGATGCGACAACGATTGTATCTCTTCTTTCCAGAAGAGAGTTCAAAGTAGACTCACGGAACATATCTAGTTCTTCATTGATTGCAGCTGTCTTCTCAATATACATATCACTCTTAGGCATATATGCCTCAGGTTGATAATAATCGAAGTTTGATACAAAGAACTCTACACGATTGTGTGGGAACAGTTCTTTAAACTCAGAATATAACTGTCCTGCCAATGTCTTATTGTGCGAAAACACCAACGTTGGTCGATTCATCTGTGCAATGATATTCGCCATGGTAAATGTCTTACCAGTACCAGTAGCACCCTCTAGAACCTGTTCCTTCTTACCTGCATGCAAGCCTTCCACAAGCTCCGCTATCGCCTTTGGTTGATCTCCCGTCGGCTTAAATGGTGATACAAGTTCAAACTTACGATCATCCATTTAAAACTTCCTGTGCTTTCTGTAGTTGAACATCATGTGTCTTTGTTGTATTCCAATCTAGCACCACAGCACTATAGAGCGTACTAAATGTTTCTTTATCTAATACGCCATCCGCCGCAATACCTTTGTCTGTCTCAAACTGACGTAATGCCTCTTCTGTTTGAGAAGAGAAATAACCGTCGGTACGACCAACGTTATACCCTAGATAATCCAAACATAGTTGGGCGAATTTCACCGGTTCACCAACACTATCATAAGCGTAACGATCCGTATCATTCATCTTTGGTAAAGAAGTATACATCACTTCATGTAACTTTACTTCTACATCTGGTGTAATACCAACACCATTAACCCAAACATCGTTCGGGGAAGTCCATTTTGAAGTTGTATATTTAAGTGCGGAACCATCTTTGAAGACACGTGATACCTGTACTGTACCCTTACCATAGGTTGTTACGCCAAGTACTGTTACATCCTGATGTTGTTCCTTGAGTGCCATTGTGAGTACTTCCGATGCGCTCGCTGTATTCTTATTTACTAAGATGGCAATCTTCTTGATGTTGTCATACATACCATCTGTTGTACGGATTTCTTCTGTCGTACCATCCGCATACACTTGTTTCATCGCAAGTGTATCCTTTGGCAAGAAATATGATGCAATACCTTGTAATGCGGTTAGATATCCACCACCGTTATCACGTAAGTCAATCACGATATTTGATACATTCGCATTCTTGAAATCATCTAGATATGTCTTAACTTCATTGGTTGTATTTTCACCAAACTGATAAATCTGTAAGTAACCTGTATTATCACTTAGAATCTCGCCAAATGCAGTTGCACTAACAGCTGCACGAGTAATTGTTATCTCAAGAGGTTGTTCCTGACGGATGAATTCAATCGTTACATCCGTACCGCTATCACCCTGTACTAGATTCTTGATTTCCTCTGTCGTCTTACCAGTGAGTGATTCACCATTGACCTTATTCATGATATCTCCAGCTTTTACACCTGCTTTATCCGCTGGTGAATTACGGAAGACACGCTCGATAATGTTGATTCCATTAGCCTGTAAGAACTGTACACCAATCCCTACATAATTACGGTTGATAGAGTCTGTAAACTGCTTCATCTCATCAGCCGTCATATATTCTGTATGCTTATCAATATCATTGGTTGTAATACCCTTTAGAGCCTGGTCAGTTAATTTCGTATCAATATTTTCTACTTGATCCGCAAAAAACCAATCATTCTCCATCACCTGTAGAACACCATTGATTTTCTCATCAGAATTCAAAGGAAGATTATTCACCACATTCTTACGAGCAGGCGCAAGTGAAGATAATGGCAGTACTGAGCCAAGCAACCACCCACCTACTAAGGCAACTACCACAAACGCTACCATAAGAATACGTAGACGTTTTACTTTTTTCTGTTCTTGTTTTAAAGCCACTTCTTCTGGCCACAGATGACGACGGAAAGGAATACTGTATACTTTTTCATCGTTCTGTACTTCTTCTTTATTTTCGTCCATTTTACTGCCTCTATCTTTCTAAAAAGAGTCTCTATTTTAGAAGAGACTCTTAAATGCTATTTTAATAACCAAATACTTCTTCAGGTTGGATACGGCATGGAGCACCGACGCCATCACTACAACGTCTTCCATACAAACCATATCTTCCACCAGTCCAACCTGCACCAAAGCTGACGTCACCATTCCAGTTCGCAGCGTAGTACGCAAATCCAGACGCATCTCCTAAGTAGAAGATTTCCACGTGACAGTGTGGTCCAGTCGTATTACCAGAGGAGCCTACCTGTCCAATCACATCACCTGCATTTACAATCGTACCAGTCGCAACCGGTGTATTTAATGTCATGTGGAAGTAATCCACACCATACAAACTACCATTGACTGTTACAAGTAAGATAACTTGGTTACCAGAATAGGAAGCACCACCAAATTGGTAACCACAACTATCACCTAAATAACCAACTGTTGGACAGCCATTAACGCCTCTTAACACGACACCATTGGCAACTGCACGAATTGTCGTACCATAACCAGCCGCAAAGTCATATCCCAGGTGAATACTACCATCTGGATAAGACCAAGTACCAGCACTACGCCAAGCGCCATCAACTGGATAAGTCCAACCATTTGTTGTAGGAATCGCTTCAATTTGAGCAGTGATACCCGACATCAATGCGTTGTTTTGCGCAATATCTGAGTTCTTTGTTTCGATTGAACCACGAAGTGCAGCCGCAGTCTTTTGCGCTGCCTCTTGGGCAATCTGAACATAAGTCTGTAAAGTAATGAGTTCTTTCTGTTGGTCTTGTTTTTCCTTCTTTTGAATCTCTAGTTCATTCTTCGCAACAACAAGCTCTTCTTTTTGTTTGTTTAATGTTGCGATAATCTGAACAAGTTCATTCAAAGTCTTCTTATCGTATTGAGAAATAGTACTTAAACCATTCGCAATACGAATAAAGTCTGTGAAGTTATTCGCACCCATCAAAATATCAATATATTGATTTGTACGCATGGTAGGTTGATTCAACACCATACGTGTCTTTACTTTATCTTGTAGTTTATCTGCAGTCTTTTGATTTTGATCAATCTCAGCCTGCTTGTTATCGATTTCCTTCTGCTTTGCGTCAATTTCAGCTTCTTTCTGTGTAATTTCAGCTTGCTTTGTATCAATCTGAGTCTGATACTCCGAAATCTTCGCTGCATATTTCGAGATATTGGCTTCCATATCAGCCTTTTGAGCCTTCCAAGCCGCAATCTGTTGACTCATCTCTGCATTCTGAGACTCTAAGTAAGCCTTATATGCCTCACATGCACTAGCATTATCCTTATCATAGTTTGTACAACGATTCAACCAATATTCAGAGTTGGAATAATCTTCATCCGCAATAACAGTACTCGATTGATTTCCAACCATAATTACAGCCATCAATAGGCATAGACATATCTTCGTTAATTTTTTCATCGCTTATCCCTCAAATACTTCGTTACGGAGAGCCAGCTTCCGAAAAGACCAACCAAAATACCAACTAATAATAAGATACCTGAAACATAGTACAAGAATGGAAATGCCTTCTCTAAACGGAACATATTAGAGATCAACACACCAGAAGTCTTGTCAAAAATCACAATGTAACCCCAAATCGTTAGACCAATTGGAATAATTGCGCCGAGAATTCCTGTAATAATGCCCTCCCAAAGGAAAGGAGCACGGATGAATCCATTTGTCGCACCTACATGTTTCATGATCGTAATTTCATCCTTACGAGCATAAATGGTAAGTTTGATTGTATTTTGAATTAGGAAGATTGCAAGTAGAGTTAAGGCAGCTACTAAAATTCCACCAAAACGACGAATGGACGACATCGCATCAACCATGTTCAAAGTACTTTGACCACCATAGTTGACACTATCAACACCACTAATCTGGCCAATCTTCTTAGCGATATCCTCAAGATTTGCGCCATTCTTTGTTTCTACATAGTAGGCGTCATGCATAGGGTTATCTGCCTTAAATGGTTCAAACACCGCTCTTGTACGCTCATCTTCAAAACTGTTGATGTAATATTTTAACTCATCATCTTTCGACGAATATGTTACCTTTTCTACTCCGTCGATTGCAGAGATTGCCTTCTCAATCTGTTTTAGACTTGATGAAGACTCCGCATCATACGAAACCATCACAGAAATTTCAACAGAAGACTCTACAGAACGAGTAAATTGTTCTAAGTGATAACTTAATACCAAGAACAAACTAATAATCATTAATGTTACTGTAACCGCAATTGCACTTGAAAGAGACATTGCCCAGTGTCTACCAACACCACGAATACCTTCACGAATTGGTCTAATCATGACGAACATAACCTCCTTCGGAACGGTCAGCCACAATGTGTCCTTGTTCCAAAACAATCGTACGCTTACGATACTTATTTACAAGCGTAATATCATGGGTAACCATCACAACGGTTGTACCATAACGCTGATTGATTTCCTGTAGTAAGTCCATAATCTCATCCGATTTTGCTGGGTCCAAGTTACCAGTAGGCTCATCCGCAATCAAAACCTTAGGACGGTTGGCAATCGCACGTGCAATCGCTACACGCTGCTGTTGTCCACCAGATAATTCCTTTGGAAAAGAATTGCCCTTTTCACTTAAGCCCACGACTTTCATCACTTCGATTGTGCGCTTGCGAATCTGTGCCTTTTTCATACCGATTACTTCTAAGGCATACGCAATATTTTCAAATACGGTTAAATGTGGCAACAATTTATAATCCTGGAATACAACACCGATATTACGGCGATAGATAGGAATCTGACGTTTAGATAATTCACCAACATCAATACCAACAACTTTTACGTTGCCTTTTGTACACATTTCCTCCGCATCCATCAACTTAATCAAAGTAGATTTACCAGAGCCAGTTGGACCAATAACGTAAACAAATTCACCCTGATCAACTGATAAATTTATATCATACAGTGCATTCGTACCATTTTTATATCGTTTGTAAACATGGTTGCATTGAATCATAAGGGTACCTCCTTACTTGTGAAATCCTGCCCAATAATTTTATCACATTCTGTTAAATATTGGATGAAGCGTAGGTGAAACCTTCACCATGCATATCAGACGCATCATTTGTAATCACAAATGCTTTTGGATCAATTCGATTAATTAATGAAATTAAACTTGCATATTGACGTGTTGATACGACAACCAATACGACATTCTTAGTTTCACTGTTGAATCCACCACGACCATCTAAAATCGTAACACCACGATTAAGTTCCTGGTAGATTCCATCTCTTAACTCTTCCCAATGACTGGAAATAATATGTACAGACTTGGCATTAGCACCCTGTCCAGCACTCAGCACCTTTCCAATCGCAAAGCCAGACGCAAACACGGACACAAGACCAAGTAATGCAGAATTAATGCCATACGCCGCAATCCCTAATCCAACCGTTAAAGTATCAATAATAATAACCAAAACTGAAATTTGTACACCTGTAAACTTATGTAAAATCAAAGCAGGTATATCCATACCACCTGTACTAGACCCCGCTCTCATCACAATACCAATACCAGTACCGCCAAGGAGCCCTGCATATAAAGCAGCCAAAATCGGATCAACACTGATTGGATTTGGAACCTTAATCAGTAAGTTGTTAAATACTGGATAGGCAAGTGAAGACAACATCGTTGTTAAGGCAAATTCCTTACCAAGGATAACTGCTCCTAAAATTAGGAAGCCAATTACTGCCGAGTTGGCAAACAAGGTCTTATCTATATGGAAGAATGGCTCAAAGGCAACCGCAAGACCAGCGACGCCACCGGAAAGAATCTTGTACGGTAAAATAAAAAATTCTACTGACATAGACAATAAAAACGTTCCGGCTAAAACCATCAAAAAATTGATTACACTTTTCTTATTCATGGAAGGTATTATATCATAGGTACTACGATATGGAGAATGACTAATGAAAGATAACCGTATAAAAAACATCATCCTTTGGACTATCGTCATTGCGTATACACTTTGGATATTTCATAACTCAGCACAAACTGGAAAAGTCTCCGCAAATCTGAGCCAAACACTAAGCTATCGGATTTATGATCAATTACAATTCCTACATTTCATACCATTCCAACTATTCCACACACTCATTCGTAAATTTGCCCACTTTAGCGAATACGCTCTACTTGGCATCTTGGTATCGACTGTCAGTTCACATACCATCCAAGAGCGCAAACAAAAGATAGTCATTATCCTATGGCTGGTGTTAACACCGATAATCGATGAAGGCATTCAATACTTTACACCTGGAAGATCTGCCGAATTACGCGACTGTTTCATCGACATGTGTGGATATAGTTTCGGATTTCTAATCACATATCTCATAAAAAAGTGGAAAACCAAATGAAGTTCTCCGCTTTTCTTTATTGTGTTAAACCTGCAATCTTACCCTCTGTAATTTTGATAATATCATCAGGCGCAATTTCAATCTGTGTACCGACTTTACCGCCTGAGACAAGAATCGTATCAAACAATACGATTGTTTCATCATAAACTGTCACAAACAATTTCTTCATCCCAATTGGTGAACATCCACCGTGAACATAACCAGTTGTCTTTAACAGTTCCTTCTGTGGTAACATCGCTACACTCTTTACACCAACTGCACGTGCACAGGCCTTTAAATCTAACTTCTCTTTTACTGGAATTACAAATACATAATGATTGCCATCATCGCCTTTTGTAACCAGTGTCTTAAAGACTTGTTCTGGGTCTTCTCCGCACTTTTGTGCAACTGATACGCCATCTATCAAACCATCACTCACGTCATAGGTATGTTCCTGATACATAATTCCTTCTGTATCCAAAATACGCATCACATTTGTCTTCACTTCTTTTTTTGCCATATTTTTTACCTCGCCACTATTTTACACCAATTTATAAATCACTGCAGATACGTTCCATCCATATCAAATTTACGTTACAATAAACAGCGAGGTATAAACATGATCAATCGTTTTTCTAGAACACAACGCGTCATCGGAAGAGACGCACTACATAAGATCCAACAAGCACACGTCATCATATTCGGTGTTGGTGGAGTTGGTGGATACGCCATTGAGGCTTTAGCACGCAGTGGAATTGGTAAAATCGATATTGTCGACCACGATACAGTTTCACTCACCAATATCAACCGACAACTCATCGCAACTGACGCAACCATCGACCAATACAAAGTAGACGTAATGAAAGAGCGCATCCACACAATCAGTCCAGACACGGTTGTGACTGCTCTACCTATCTTCTATTTGCCTGAAACCAAAGACCAATTTGATTTTAGCCAATACGACTATATTATCGATGCCATTGACAACGTTACTGCTAAGATTGATTTAATTGTAACGGCGAAGAGTTTAGGTGTTCCTATCATCTCTGCAATGGGTTGTGGCAATCGCTTCGATCCAACAAAAGTTCGTGTAATGGATATCTACGACACAAAAAATGATCCACTCGCAAAAGTCATGCGCCATGAGTTACGTGTGCGTAACATCAAAGACTTACAGGTATGTTGTTCGATAGAGGCTCCAATCAAACCAATTGAATATCCTGATGAGGAACAAGAAAAAGCAGTGAAATGGAGTATTCCAGGTTCCACTGCCTTCGTTCCACCTGTGGCAGGTATTACATTAGCTGCCGAAGTTGTTCGACAAATTACAAATTTTGATCCAAACAATCGCAAGTAACAATAGTTACTTGTTTTTTAATGCAAGATTGTACCAAGAATTCGGTTAACAGTCTTACCGTCTGTTTGACCCTTATACTTATCAAGAATCTCCCTCATCACAGGACCCTGATTACGCTTAAGAGGTTCTAAGCCCTTTTCTTGTAAGATTCCTTCGATAATTTGATGAATCTCATCTTCCGTTAACTGCTTTGGTAAATAGGAAGAAAGTAATACCAACTTCTTTTGAGCCTCTTCCTTTAAATCTTCACGATTTTCAGGAATACTCTCGATCGTTTCATTTGTCTGCTTGATCTCACGTTGAATATACGCTAGCTCATCATTCTTCTCTAACGTATGACCAGCTTCTTTCTCCGCAAGTGCAATTGCGGAAATCACAAGACTCAATACACCCTTCGTAAGAGTATCATGTTCCTTCATTGCCTTCATATTATCTCTTCTTAATTGTAATAATAGTTCGCCCATTATAAATACCTCCTAGTTACTATTATAAACTTTCTAGCGAAAAAGTATGTGCCTTCTTCATCTATATACTCTAAAATATGCTAAAATCACTACAAAGTAGGTGAATATTATGCAAAAAAACTTTATCTTTATTTCCCCTAATTTTCCTAAGACGTATTATCAATTCCCACTTGCTTGGAAACAATTAGGTGGCCGCTCTCTCGCAATCAGTGATGCAAATTATAACTCTTTAAGTGATGTACAAAAGTCATCTTTTGATGATTACTATCAAGTAAGTTCTCTAGAGAACTATGATGAGGTATATCGTGCAGTCGCATGGTTTGCCCATCGTTATGGCAAAATTGATTGGCTAGAGTCCAATAATGAATATTGGTTATTTCAAGACGCAAAACTACGTCAGGATTTTAATATTACCACTGGTGATAAAGCAGATGATGTTGTGCATTATAAGCTAAAGTCCGAAATGAAAGCATACTATCACAAGGCAAATGTGCCAACCGCACGCTATCATATCGTATCCACTTTAGAAGCTGGTAAAGAGTTTATTTCTAAAGTGGGTTATCCAGTTGTCGTAAAGCCTAACAATGGTGTAGGTTCTAGCGCAACTTGGAAGATTCGCAATGATGGCGAACTTGAAGACTTCTATAAAATTCAACTACCACATGAATATATCATGGAAGAATATGTTCCAGGATACATCCTGTCATTCGATGGTATCGTAGATGAAAACAACAAAATCATTTATCGCACATGCCACGTATTCCCAAACCCAGTCATGGAAATTGTAAATGGGAAGACAGACTGTATCTTCTGGAATGAAATTGATATACCAAAAGACCTAAACCAGATTGGTGAACGACTCATCCATACCTTTAACCTTCGTTCACGTTTCTTCCATACAGAGTATTTCCGTATGACAGAAGATAAAGAAGGACTTGGTAAGAAAGGTGATTTAATCGGTCTCGAAGTGAATATGCGTCCACCAGGTGGATACATGACAGATATGATCAACTACTCGCAAGATATCAACATCTACATGATCTATGCAAAGATGTGCATGCATGTACAGAATATGGTATCGCCACATCCTATCTACCACTGTGTACACGTCGGCCTACGTGATGGTAGTCATTATGCTCACTCTGGTCTTGAAGTCTTCCAGCGCTTTGGCGCAAGCATCGTCATGCACGAAAGAATGCCACAAGTACTAGATGCAGCGATGGGTAATGAATTCTACGTTGCCCGCTTTAAAACAATGAAGGAACTCCATGAGTTTGTTGATTTTGTGACGGAAAAGGAAGTAAAGCCACATGCAGATAAACTACCACAAAAGTTATAGTAATTATTTAAATCGTGATATGGAATTTAAGGTTTTTGGTCATGCGGGCATTGTACTACTTGCCTTTCCATCTCAAGATGGAAGATTCTACGACTACGAAAACCGAAACCTAATCCAATCCATTTCCTATCAGATTGATCAAGGGAAAGTCATGGTACTATGTTGTGACTCCATCGATGGAGAATCCTGGTCTGCAGAATGGAAAAATATCAATGATCGCATCCGTGCTCATGAAGCGTATTTTAATTATATTTACCAAGAACTATTACCACTATTCCGTGATTTATACCATAACCAAAGAGAAAGCAAAATCTATACAACAGGATGCTCACTAGGTGCTTATCACGCATTAAATATCTTGTTCCGTATGCCAGACTTATTTGCGGGATGTATCTGTTTATCTGGTGTATATAGTACTTACCCATTCTTTGGCTCCTACAGCAACGAAATCATCTACCAAAATTCTCCAAATGACTTTATCAACGGAATGCACTATGATCATCCATATGTTGAAAAATACCGTCAGAAACAGATTTATATCTGTTGTGGACAGGGTGCTTGGGAACATCCTATGTTAGAGGATACTCGTCGCTTAGAAGAACTACTCAAATATAAGAATATCCCTGCCCACGTCGAGTACTGGGGATTTGACGTTAGCCACGATTGGCCATGGTGGGAAAAGCAATTCCCATACTATGTGAACCAGTTAATTAACACACAATCAACGAATTAATCATTTTATGCTTTTCATCGTCTTACTATTCTGCTATTATTATCTAGCACGCGGATATGGCGGAACTGGCAGACGCGCTAGATTTAGGATCTAGTTCCTTCGGAGTGCAGGTTCGATTCCTGTTATCCGCACCATTGAAAAGGACTTCAATATCGTATTGGAGTCCTTTTTATGTTTATTTGAATACTCTTTCTAATCCATCTACATACTTTTTAAAATTGATTCCATTGACTTCCTCAATGTGTTTGATATCTAAACTATTAAATTCTGGATGAAATGCGCCACAGATAGCAGTGGATATAGAACCAATCGTATCACTATCCCCAGCAATATTAGCTGATAATTGAGCAGACTTCATTGGATTCCCTTTGCTTAGGATAATCATTGCAAGTACAGCCGGAATTGTTTCAATAGTCTCAAAGCCAACACCGTAGACTGTTTCAAGTTTTTCAAGGACCTCTTTCTCAGATAAAGTCTTAATATCTTGTCGAATTAAATCAAGTCTCTTTGATAGCGATGGTGATGGAAGTTGGTTTCCATGTTTCATTCCCTCTTCAATTGCAAGTTTCGCTAGTGACCAAATTTCTTCTTCATCATATTCATGTCGCAACGCATAACTAGATAGAGTTGCGATAACACTCGCCCCTGCAATCGCAATACTTGTATTGTGCGTTGGCAGGCATAGTTTACAAACATCATCTACTAAACCTTGGATATCATGATAATTATGCAGAATCCCAAGCGGGCTAACTTTCATAGCAGAGCCATTCGTAGTTCCATATTTTCCAGACTCTACATAACTTTTACCAGCACGTAATAAATCTAAAGCCTTTGCAGTAGATGGTCCAATCTGACTAGCATTCTTTTCTGGATTTTCATCTGCCCATCGCAATAATTTACGAAGGTATAATTCCGTATCAAATTTTCCATCTTCAATGATTGCATCACATACCAGCAAGGTATTCACAGTATCATCTGTCACCTCACCTGCTTTAAATTTCCGCTTGAAGAAATCATTCTTTGAAGATGGTAATAATGCATGGATACCATCATGGAAAGTTTTATCCAATATTGTGCGGCACATCATTTCAGATGGCATTCCCATTGCGTCACCATAAGCACAACCAAACAGCAACCCAAATATTTTATCTCTTTGGGAAAAACTCATTTATTTCACTTCCTTTGTTTCTTGAAATGTAACAAATGTAAGAGTAAATGTTACTAACATTGCAGCAACACATGCAATAACCGCCCATACCAATCCACCAATACCCGAAACATTTGGATTAATAAATGACATAACACCTGTTACGCCCATACTAATCGCATACATTGGGGAATTTGATAAAGCCAAGATTAAACCACCTACTAATCCACCAATCATACAGAAACCAAAACGCTTCTTAACTGGTAATGTAACACCATAAATCGAAGGCTCGATAATACAGAAACATGCACTCAAGAATGCAGGGAAAGCTATATTCTTTACCTTAATATCTTTACTCTTTAGGAATACCGCAAGACAAGCTGCCATATGTGCAAAGCTTGCCGGGAAGATTGACGCTACAATAAGAGAATTTCCTAATGAGCCATATTCCATAATTCCCAAAGTAATTAATGGCCAATGCAAACCAAAAATAACCAATGGTTGATAAATTAATGTAATTACTGCGAATGCCAAAATCTTAGATGTTGAAATCAAACTATTTAATCCAGCTTGCAATAAGTTTTGGATAATCATTGAGATTGGTCCAACTAATAATACACCTACGATTCCCGCAAATAAAATTGTAAAGAAAGGAACCATAAACTGTCTTGTTACACGCGGTAGTACTTGTTTTAAAATCTTCTCAATCTTAGAAGCCAAGAAGTTAACCATCATGATAGGAATAACTGTTGATGTATATCCTGTTGCAGGGAAAATAATTGGAATTCCTAAGAATGTTTTAAATACAGGCATTTCTATAGGTGTGCCTGCAAACAGTGTAAACAATGGATCTCCTGCATTAATCGACTGAGCCATGCCTGGATAAATCATAAACGCACCCAGGATCATACCGATAAATGGATCCATACCAAATGCGGTCGCACTTGTATAACCTAAAATAACTGGGAAGAACGTTAAACATGCATTACCTAAGTTAGATAATAGAATGTTTGTACCATCCCCACTTGTGATAACCCCTGTTGATAATAGAATTGAATTAACACCCGCAATAATTCCACAAGCACATAAAACACCTAATGATGGGACTACAATTTTTGTAATTAGTGCCGCAAAACGATTCAAAACATTTTTATCTTTTGTTTCTTCTTGTGTAGTTTCCTCTACCACATGCACAAGTTTAATAAACTCTTCGTATACATCTCCTACTTGTGTTCCAATAATCACTTGTAATTTCCCCTCAGCAACCTGAGTAGAAATAATACCTGAATGATTTTCTAGATTTGTACGATTTGCTTTTGAATTATCTTTTAACTTTAAGCGTAATCGTGTCATGCAGTGTGTAGCAGACTCTACATTCTCCTTTCCTCCAACATTTTCCAAAATAAATTGTGCTAATTTTTGATTCTCATTCATATTGATCCTCCTTTCATGATATTGATCTTTGAATATGAATTATTAAATATGTTAACTCTTCGTTTCCTATTTCCACTTCATATTTTACATGTATAAATTGTTTAATATTTATCGCACATAAGTATGCGTCTTTATATGCTTCCTTTAACATATTTAACAGTGCTTCATTCTTATCATCACTTCCAAATTGATGATGTGTAACAATGTTCCTTGCAAAATACTTTAAGTGACTAATTAGTCTAAAATATACCAATGACTTTTCATCAATCTCCACGTTGAAATAATTCGATATGATTTTTAAGATTTCATCAATAATGATAGTAATCTTCCTAACATTTGCAGTACCTATTCCATTTTCAGTTTCAGAATTGATGATATGCATTGCAATAAAACCAGCCTCATCAATCGGTAGTTCTACCCCTGTTTCTTCATTTATAATTTGAATACCTTGTACCCCAAGTTCATATTCATCCGGATAAAAATGCGATATTTCATTTAATAAATCATTACGCACAGAAACTCCATCTGCATAATTCTTTAAAGCATAATGTACATGATCACACAAAGAAACATATAACATATCACTGAATTTCTTTGTCAAAGATAAACGTATATTTTGGATAATTCTATCCACGATATTGATTTCACTTAACGGCAAAGATACTAACACCTTCTGTAAATTGAGATTTAACTCATTAGAAGATAAAAAGAATCGCTTCTCGACTAATGCACTATTAATGGAATCCCCAGCTTTACGCTGAAAACAAATTCCCTTTCCAATCACAATCACTTCATTACCGTTATCATCAATGACGGCAGTATTATTGTTCAGTATTTTCTTGATTTTCATAGTCCCTCTCAACGAAAAAACTCGTCTCAAAAAATATACAAACCGTATAATTTAATGAAAACGAGTTAAGCTCAATCATGATAACTTCCTCATTGATATTTCTACTAAAATATTACTCAAAGAATACTGTAAAGTCAATGAGCCTTACATCATGCATGCAAATTAAGTAAGTTTTAAAAGAGTAAGAGGTCTTCCTCTTACTCATAAAGATAATTTATACCATCTGTCTTGATTGTAATCTTATCACCAACATTTACAGTAATCATCTTAATTACATCAGCATACTTTGCTTTATAAATATTTTGATCTGTATCAATGATATAAAGATATGTATTACCACCAATATCAATCTTTTCAAGTTTCGCTACTGTAATTTCCTTCTCTTTATAGTTAGAAGTATCTACAGCATCATTCACTTCTTGATTTGCTTGTTCAGTACTAATTTCACCCTTTAGTAAACGACGATACTGTTCGATTGCGTCCTTTTGGTTATATGCTGTCACAACCATATTATATTGCTCAACATTGACACAAGCATACATTTTCACCAAACCATTATCATCCTTTAATACCATGATGTAGGTTGGTGTACCATCTACATTAATTAATGATGGGAAAGATGCATGATATCCCTTCTCTTGTACTTCACCTTCAGCTGAATGCATACCACTACCTTCATCTGCACCAGAAGCTAGGATAAACTTTGTCTCGGATGTACGTTCATTTGCCATGATAAATCCGATATTACTTGAGTCCCCATTTACAGAGGTTACACCTGTATAAATCCAGATATCTCCATCTTTTGCGATATATCCGTAGTCTGTACGATAACTCTTATCACCATCTTCATTCTTAATTTCTACAGTTGTAGTCTGTCTACAATCAATTTGACCAAAAATACTATTCAAGAATCCACGGTGTAATTTAGCAGAGTCGTTATACTGATCTACGATAAGATTTCCCGGATAAATAATATCTGCCCAACGAGGAACATCTTTCACATCAAGCTTTGTCATTGTGCCATCAATTGGATTAACTAAGATAGCACCTGTAATCTTCTTACCACCAAAAAGAGAAATACTATTTGTATAAGTAGAAGCGATATACCAAGGATTACCTTCTTCATCAATTTCAAAATGAAGATTTGTAAACATTGTTGTTGGATATGTGAAACGAATATGTCTTTCTAAATTCTCATTGAAGTAAGCACTAGGTACATACTTCATCTTGTTTATCATCGAAATATATTCCGCATCCATTGTGACTGGATTTACTTTTACATAACCAGGGATACCATTTTCATGGTTTCCAAACCACTTAAAGAATCCATCATATTGTAAAGGTGCTACCTTGATTGGACTATTTTGATAGTCAATCTGCATATACTCACCAACATTAAACTGTGAAACAACATCACTTAAGGAACCAATCTTACGATCACCAAGTTTCTCAGCACTTGCGGTATCCATTAACGCAATGGAACTTGTTCCACTAACAGATGGAATATCTTCTGTACTGCCTTCATCTACTTTCAAGATAGATGAATATTCCTTCGCATGGAATAAACGCATACCTGTAATACTGCCTAGAACCATGCATACAAAGAGAATACATTCCACAAGCGCAATCCTCTTTAGATTCTCCTTTTCTTTACGAACAGAGAATACTAGTGCCTGTACGATAAGGTACACTGCACCAACTCCTAATAGGAATGCCCAGAATTGAATACTCTTTAAATTGATTGCTGGCAAGAAAAAGTAGAATCCAACACACGCGATAACAAGTGTAACAATAATTCCAATCACATAACCCATCACAGTATTATTCTTTAAATTTTCTTGATGAAACTTCATTCTACTAAACTGATGAAACTGTGGGTTCTTCTGTACATTCATTATTTCATCCCCCTTATTTTATACATGCATTATATCCCGTAATATTCATTTCCCATTTTTCGAATATTACGAAAAACTGCTTTATTTTTAGCGATTATTACGAAATACTAGTTTTTATCAACGTAATGCTCAATCCAAAGCTGTAAAGAGTGAATTGTTTCCTCCATTTGTTTCAGTTGATCTTGAATAATTTTAAAATCGCGGATTTCCTTATCATCAATTTTCCCATCCACTGTCATTTCAATCAATCTTACTTTCTTTTCATCCAAAGATTGTAAAGTCGCAAGCATCTCCAACACAATCTGAGATAAATTCTTCTCTTTGACAACCTTCATTCCACGCTTGATTCCAACTGGGCATTCCATTGCGCAGAATGTACTACATAACTCTTTATCCTTATAGATTTCCGCAAGCTTCACAACTTCCTCAGGATGAATTTCAAGCTTACCAGTTTCAATCTTCTCTAGACGACTCTCATTGAAAAAACCATCTGATAAATCAGCTACTTTATTTCGTGTTAGTTTCAGCTTCATACGAGCTTCTTGAAACATACTTTTCTCTTTATTTTCCATGATTAATACCCTCTATAACATAATTTAGTATAGATGATGTTTACCATGCGTTACAACATCATAAAACTACCTACTTCCAAGTTATACTTTCAGTAGGTAGTTTAGTGTATGTTTTGGTGAAGAAATTTTAATTATTTAGCTTCTGTATTTTCTGTTGCATCCTTACGTAGAAGTCCTAGAACTACAGCAGTTGCTAAGGAACCCACTAAAATTGCAACAATAAACAAGATTCGCCCTGAAACTACTGGTAGAACAATAAATCCACCATGTGGTACCGGACACTCTACTTTACCAAATAAAGCAATAATTGCGCCAACAATACCACCAATAATTGTTGCTGGATATACAGACTTTGGATCTTTTAATGCATAAGGAATTGCGCCTTCTGTGATTCCTAAGCATCCCATAATACCAACAGCTTTTGCATTATCTCTATCTTCTTCATTAAATTTCTTTTTGAAAAGAATAGTTGCTAAGAAAATGCCAATAGGTGGAACTGCTACCAATACACGGAAAATTCCATTTGGCCAGAATACGCCTTCATTGATTAAAGCCAATGTGAACATGGATACCGTCTTTGTCACTGGTCCACCAAAATCAATCTCAGCAACTGCACCCATCAATATAGCTAAACCAATTGCATTTGTAGTCGATAGTCCTGTCATAAATTTTAATAATGCATTTACTAGAATTGCAATTGGGTACCCAATTACAAAATAATAAATAAGTCCCAGTCCTAAAACTGTAAGTACCGGAATAATGATGATTGGCATCACAGAACGGAGTGATTTTCCAACATTCCATGACTTCATCCACTTAACTACATAGCCGCTTAAGATACCTAAAATCATTGCTCCCAAAAAGCCAGTTTTTACATCTGTACCATTAATACTTACGGCATTATTAGCCATAAAGCCCAAAATAAATCCTGGAGTTAAACCTGGTTTGCCAGCCATAGAATATGCAATGTATGCCGAGAAAACCGGAATCATCATTGCCATTCCCGCTTTACCTAGAGTATTTAGAAATTTTAATATATCATTCGCTGGAACAAGCCCTGTAGGTGTCTGTTGTGCACCCAATAATGATACAGCTAATATCACACCACCAGCCACAACGATTGGCATCATGAATGATACGCCACTTAGTAATGCCTTCTGTACATCTTTTAATACTTGCTTCATATTATTCCCCTTTCGCTAATTTGACTGCGCGGTCTATCAATCCCGCAGTATTTGAAATCGCCTCGTTTACATCTGTGTTGATAATCTTCTTTCCTTCAAATCTTTCCTCACCTTCGATAACTACACTAACTGCAAGAATAACAACATCAGCTGAAGCTACATCATCCTCTGTTAATTCATTTTCAATTCCAAGGCCACCCTGTGTTTCTATTTTTACATCGATGCCTCTTTTCTTAATCTCTTTCTCCAAACATTCTTGCGCCATGTATGTGTGCGCAATCCCTGTTGGACATGCTGTAATACCAATAATTTTCATTTGTTACATCCTCCCGTTATTGTTTGATCAATTTCATTTAATAATTGATATACTTCCTTATCTGTACCATTTCTTAGAGCAGTCCTAAATTCATCATGCATTAGCTTCTTACTAATGGAAGAAAGTATACGCAAGTGCATGTTGCCTGCATCATCTCCCTCAGGAACACCAATCATGAAGATTAAATCAGACTTCTCCGCATCATCTTTATTCCAAAAAAATGGCTGACTAGTTCTAATAAATACGATGAATGGTCGTTTAACAGCTTTACATCTACCATGCGGAATTGCCACTCCAAAACCAACAGATGTTGGCATGATTTCTTCTCTTGCTTTTATTTCATTTTCAAATTCAGAAATGTCTGATAAATATTCCAATGTTTTTAATTGCTTATAACAGAAATTGAGTAAAGATGTCTTTTCCATACACTCAAATTCTGTAAAAATTAATTTTTCATCAATCATTTTTTCCTCCAAAATATATCAAATCTATCAATTTATCCCTTGAAGTTGCACTTGCTAATGTATCTACAACATTTTGTTCTCTTATAAAATTAAACGCCTCAGTAAGAATTCTCTTTGAATCAATCATATCTACCTCTGATAAAACAAAGAAAATAATAACTTTTACTGAATAATCTCCCCACTCAATAGGTTTGTTACTTACGTATAATGCAAAGCATGTCTTATTCACATATTTGCAAGATGCATGTGGAATTGCACCACCCGTTGATATACTTGTAGAAGATATCTTCTCTCGATTAAGGACTGACTCACAAAAGCCATTTTTTACTTTCCCACTTGCTAATAACTTTTGGCATACCTCGTTGATTACATTCTCTCTAGTTAGACATTTGTCACTCCAAAATACATCTTCTTCAGCCAAATATTTAGTTTTTAATTGACTCATAATAGTGTTAGAACCACTTTTGCATTCACTAATTCCCTCATACATATCTTTGATATTATTTATATCTTGAATTGTTAATAACATTGAGACTTGTATAACAGGTATTACCTGTTCATCTAATGCAGTGGTTGATACAATAAATGAATATCCCGAAATATCATTCTTTGCAATTCTGTCTATTGATGTCACTTCGATAATATCCATAGGTGGAAGAAACTCTCTTATCTTAGATGCAATGAGATTAGATGCTACTACTCCATTTGGACAAACAACTATTATTTTTTTGCTTTTCTTATTCTTTTCCATTTCATTCTGGAAATACAGCATTAAAAAACCAATTTCATCCTCACTAATATTTTTTGAAATATTATGATCTACTGCATCAACTATTAGCCATACCAACTCAAACATTGCTTGATATTCCTGCTTAATAATTTGAAGCATTGGATTTTCGAGTTTAACTTTATTTTTTATTCTTTCGAACATTGCATTACAATGCGAGCAAATCATTTCAACCAATTGCGAATTATTCGTTAAATCGATACCTAGAACTTCCGACATTTTTTTAATCAGACTGGAAGCAAATTGCTTAGAATAATCATCTATCCCATTTGCTGTTTTCAAAAAACAAATTTTATTTGCCCGTAAAAGCATTGATAGGTACAAGATATCTTCTTCGGTTGGTATTACTTTAATATCTAAATTTTCATTTATTAAATTATAGACATCACGGGCAAGGAGATAATTCGTCAGTTCCATGACTTGCATAGTATGTAATTCATTTTTATTCTCGGCTACCAAGTGATTTCCTAATTGTAGTCGATAAATTAATGCAACCAGGAATCTATAAACATTTTGCAGGTAATAGTCTGCCTTCTGCGAAAATTGTTCATTTCTAAATAATTCAACAACATGCCAGCATGTTTCACAAATATTCTCAGGATAAATCAAAGAGAATTTCTTTATAATTTCTTCTTTTTGAAAAATAGTTTGCTCTAAGTTAATTGCTAAATTACTATATGCTACTAAAATTTTAATTCTTTCATTTTCAGAGCAAATGACTCGCGTACCTTTTTCAGAACTAAGAAGGTTAGCATTATAAGACTGCAGAAAATTATTTTTTATCCATCTTAAATCATTTAATATTGAACTCTGAGATACATAATACTGTTCTTTAAGCTCATTTATCGTAACCGTTCTTCCTTCTAAGATTAATTTTTTTATAATATCTAGTCGTCTATCATCTAAAGTTATTTCTGTATCGATTAGGTTATTATTTGAGACTAACCTAATACCCACTCCACTCTTCTTAATAATTTCATACTTCTCCTGTAGACAATCCAAATCATTATGTACTGTCCTTTCAGATACACCTAAAAGAGATGATATCTTCTTTACTGTTAAGTAATCTTCTGCATTAATCAGCAAATCGATTATTAGTTTTCTTCTTTTCTGTATATCTTTCATGGCTCTCCTTAATCTAGTTCGGCTTCAAACTCCTGCAGACTAATAAGCATCTTCTCTTTATCCATCTGTAATATCTGATCTTTAGGAAATAACCCTCCTGCAGTACCAACATATTTATAGCCAGAATCTAAAGCTTCCCTTACATTTCCTCTATTGATTCCACCAACAGCCATTAATTTAAGGTCTCCCATTGGCTCACAAACTTTCTTTGCATACTTCAAACTTAGTTCATTAGCCGGAAAAACTTTAACAATATCCGCCCCCATCGCAAACTGGTCACCAATTTCTGAAGGTGTAAATGACCCCGGTACACTGACTATACCCCTTTCTTTACAATATGCAAGCATGTCTGCTGTCATTTGTCTTGGTGAAAGAACAAATTTTGCTCCTGCATCCACTGCCTTTTTGAGTTCATCATAAGTTTGAACTGTTCCGGCACCAACATTTAACTTCCCTTGAAATTCATCTGATATTATTCGGATAATATCATATGCATTATCAGTATTTAGAGTTATTTCCATATTTCTTACATGCTTTGCATGTAATAACACTTCTGCAACTGTTCTTACTTGTTCTACGTTATATCCACGTAATATCATTGTTACTTTTGATAGTTCCATATACTGTTCTCCTTAATACTATTTAATGCTATTTTGCATGTTTATTAAATTACAAAAAGTTGCAACAATATAATTGCAACTTTGTTTTTATAAAGACAGTTATGAATAATATTTTTGGTAAAATTTTACTTTCTATATTTAGAAATAATTCATGTCCAATCTTTATTTACATAGTGTTTTAAATAGATAATTCTTATACTCACTTGGAATCAAATGACTTATTATATATGCATTTGGTTCTTTCCCCGAAAATTCATTTACATCAATTAGAACACCGCCCTCACTTGGTCCCTTTGACGTATCTACTTCACAGTAATATTTTTTGCATTTATCAATACATTCGGGGTGTAGTGCTGCCGCCATCGCAGCAGGATCTGCCATATCTAGGAATTCACCTGAAAATCGTTCGTAATTTATTTCCAATAGTTTTCTGTTGATTTCAATTACGAATTTCCCTAGTTCACCACTAGTTGAAATTCTTTCAATATCATCTTTGTCTAGCATGTTATCATCCAAACATGCATCCCATCCAATAAAATACAAATTTGGAAATCCTGCTTCAACCACTGCTTTAGCAGCCTCAGGATCTTGCCAAATATTAAATTCTGCTACCGGAGAAACATTTCCAACACCAAGTCCTGATGTTCCCATGACATATATATTTCTAGCGCGATTCATGGAGTCCGGATTCAATTTGAACGCAACCGCTATATTTGTTAATGGACCCAATGCAATTATATCTATTGTTTTATTAGGCTCTTTTTCCAAAATCTCAAGCATCTTCAAAATCCCGTTGTCTTCATTACACTTAAGATAAGTTGGTTTATATCCATAATCGCCCATTCCATCATTCCCATGCGTCTCATATGCATAAAATAACTGTTTATTTAGCATCGTTGCACAGCCTTTATATACTGGTGGAAAATATGTATTAACTTTTTCTAGTGTGAGCAAAGTATTATCAGTTGCTTGATCCAATGTCACATTCCCTGCAACAGTAGAAATCATAAGCACCTCATACTTAGTATCATTCATTGCCATGGCAATTGCCATTGCATCATCTGACCCACAATCTGTATCAATAATAATTTTCTGTTTCATAATACTATTTTTCACTCTGCATTCTATCTGCTTTAATTAATTTTTCAATTGCACCTATTGCTGTCTTAATTGTATTTTCATTCATATGCTCATAAGCCATTAATGCACCCGCTCTCTTCCCACGTATTGCGGCCACAATAAATACTGTTGCGCTTTCCATTTCTGAAGCCATTACACCTGCTTTTTTCCATGCTTCCCAATACGACTTCAACATAAAACCATTAGGCATGCTATCAGGATCATGTTGACCATAAAATGAATCTTTGCATTGTGCTATGCCTTCTGCAAAACAAAATCCTTGTTCTCGTGCAGATTGAACTAAAGCTTCTGTAACATGCCGGTCAGCTATTGCAGGATATTCAATTGGAATATACTGTACAGTTGTTCCTTCATGACGTATTGCGCCAGTAATTACAACACCGTCATATTTTTTGTTATAACTTTCTTCACAAATTCTTCCGCATGTTCCTACACGAATAAATGTTTCTGCACCTGCATGTATTAACTCTTCCAAACATATTGCTGCCGATGGACCACCCATTCCTGTACTTGTAACAGATACCATTTCTCCATCTAAGTATCCTGTCCATGTTTTATGTTCCCGATTATATGCGACCAGCTTAGGATTATCTAGAAATCTTGCAATCAGGTCTGTTCTACCTGGATCTCCTGGAAGAAGAACATATTTTCCTATCTGCCCTTTTTCTACACAAATATGGTATTGTTGACCTTTTTCATTTAACACTTCTTTACTTTGAATTGACATAAGTACCTCCACTTTCATATGTATATATTCGAACTATGATAGCTAATATAGTTGTAATAATTATTGTGATGAATGCATATCTGTAAATTGATGCAACACCAAATATTCCAACAATAAGTCCTGTAACAATTGGAGTGAGAACATCTGAAAAACCGCCTGCAACTGCTACGTATGCACCTGCAACACTTATATGTTCGTATCCTATTCTTGTTGTAATTTCCACGATTAAACTAAAGAGTACACCTAGCAAAAATCCCGCAGAAAAAAGAGAGATAAAATAAATTGCTGGATCTTTTAGACACTCTAAAACTGCAAAAATAGCAATTGATAAAATATTATTTACAATTAAAACATTAACTGCAGAAACTCTCTTTAAAATCAATATGAATATCAAGGAACCTATAACCGAACCAATGTTATATACAGTTAGTAAAAATACTGCATTTGCACTTGTAAACCCTTGATATTCTGCAAATGTAGTTGTATAAAGCCCAACTGTATTTACAGTAGTACTATATGTTGCAGCAGCCAACAATATAGCAGCAAAAGCTATAACTTTATTCTTTGTATATAATGGTTTAATTTGTGTCTCTTCAGAAACTGTTAAATTCCTATTTTGATCAAATATTGTATTAATTATTTTTTTCTGATATAAAACAAAAATAAATATAATTACTGCAAAAATAAGTAACATATAATATGCAAAATAGAATGGTAGTTTATTCATTAACATAACACCCGTTAAAAAAGGTGTAATAAATCCTCCTAAACCAAATAATCCCTGACCAGCACTCAATGATCCTGCGTAATTATCTGGAAAAGCTACGCTTAAAAATAACGGACATACAGTATCTTGAGCTCCCATACCTACTCCACCTATATAGGCAAACACGAGTGCACTATAAAACGAATGTGTATACGCAATACCCGTCAAATAAATTCCCATTAACCATATTCCCAATATTGTGACTTTAAGTGGCCCTATCTTCTCTACAAGTTTTCCTGTCAAATATACAGTACTTACCCTCCCTAGTGAATATAAGGAACCTAAAATTACTATTGTTTTAATATCAGTTCCAAACTTATCGGCAAAATGTGATAATCCACTACCGACGACAATACATGCAGCCCCAGTCAAAAAATATAATCCAAATGCAACAAACCCAAAAATAAATCTTCTATTTTGCATTCTTCTTCCATCTCTCTAAGATAGCTTGTGTTGCATCATTTAGACTAATTGCTTTAGACTCTACACCTAGTTTTGAAACTATTCTACATACATATGGTTGCTTAAGCATTGCTTGATTTAAGGTTGTAAAATCGTAGAATATATCTTCTGGCTTTCCAATCTTAACCACTTTTTTATTAGCCATTACTATTATTTTTTCAAAATTATTAGCTGCAAACTCCATATCATGGGAAATAGTAATCAATGTCTTTCCCTCTTCATGTAAAGTATTGATTACTTTAATTAACTGCTGTGTCCCTTCTAAATCTTGTCCTGCTGTAGGTTCGTCAAATATCATCACATCTGTATCCATTGCTATAATTGCAGCAATTGTAACAAATTTACGTATAGATAGTGGTAGATTATATGGGTTTTCATCTCGATGCTTAGTTAGACCCGTCATCTGTAATGCTCTTTCAACCCTCTGATTTTCAATCTCCTTTGATAATCCCATTGTTGCGGGACCATATCTTATTTCTAATTCGACTGTGGAGTGAAAAATCTGGTCATCCGGATTCTGAAATACATATCCAACATGACGGGAAATCTTTGCAGTTGTATAATCTTTAGTATTTTTATTTCCAACCAGCACATTTCCAGATGAGGGTTTTAATAACCCATTCATCATTTTTACTGTTGTAGTTTTGCCAGCACCATTTTGGCCAACAATAACAACATTCTCACCTTTCCCAATTTCAATATTGATATTATCAACTGCGCAAAATCCATTTGGATAGCAATAGCTTACATCCTTCAAATTAATGTCCTGCATTTTCTATCCCCTTTCACCTAGTAAATTCTTAAGAATGGCGAGCAAACTATCTTCAGTAACACTTATTGAATTGATTGGCAAACCATTTTCTTTCAATTGAATAGCTAACTGAGTGACTTGTGGAATTGCAATTCCATGCTCTAATAGCGATATATCAGTTAATACAGAATTTGTATCACCTTCTTTAAGAACTTCACCATCTTTAAGAATGATTACATGATCTGTAAATTCCGCAATTAAATCTATTTTGTGTTCAACTAATATAATTGTTTTCTTCTGTTCCTTTAATTTTCTTATTATTTCAAAAACACTCTCAGTACCTTGTGGGTCCAGTTGGCTTGTTGGCTCATCGATAATTAGAACATCTGGATTTAGTACAATTACCGACGCTAATGCAACTCTCTGCATTTGACCACCAGAGAGCTCATACGGATTCTTCATTGCTAACTCTTCAGTATTAGTTAACTTCATTACTTCAATAACACGTTTCTCAATTTCTTCTACTGGTGTTCCGAAATTTTCGAGCCCATATGCAATCTCTTCAAAAACAGTTTCTTTTATTCCGCTGATTTGTGTAAATGGATTTTGGAAAACATAGCCTATCATTTTAGATAGCTCATACCCATATTGACTAATATCTTTCCCATTAAATATCACTTCACCATTTAATTTCCCTTTAAAATATGCAGGAGCAAACCCTCTCAATATTGCGCATAGGGTAGATTTTCCAGAACCATTATTTCCGATTATTCCATAAAACTTTCCTCTTTCGATATTAAGACTTAAATTTTTGATTGCCGGTTCATCTGAAATAGGATAAGTATAGGTAATATTCTTGCACTCGATTACATGATCTGCCATAAAATTCTCCATCCTAAAACAATTATTGTTATACCGATACTGATTAATGTTACCTGCTTTTCCCAACCAGATTTTTTCAAATTAAATAACCTTGTTTTCTTACATTGATAGTTAAATCCTCTTGCTTCTAAAGTTAACGCTTTTTCATCTGCATTAATAACTGCTCCAAGGATTAAAGGAACCATTGAAGGGAAAAATGCTTTTGCTCTTACTAATATGTTTCCCTCAGTTTCAACGCCACGTGCTTGTTGAGCATTCATGATAGTCCTACTATTCTTTCCTAATACATCTATCATTTTCAGTGATGAGGTAAAGACAAAAGCAGCTTTATAATTCATTCCTGATTCTTCTAAAGCTCTGGATATTTCTTGATTAGTTGTAGTCTGGAAATACCATAAAAATATTCCTGCAATATTAGTAATCATGAATGTCAGATTGATAGCTGATTTCAAACCACCTTGATATATACTCAAAAAGTAAAATCTCCACAACTCTGCCCCACCTGGTATTAGGAATAACTGTACTAGAAATACAATCATGGATACCGTAAATATAACCTTAAATCCTTTTAAAAATTGTTTTAATATACCACTCAGCAATGCCAAAATAGGCAATACAAAAAACCATGGTATAACTAGAATCGGAATATCTAAATTAGTCAAATTCAGTGTCATGAAAATAAATGAGCAGATCGAATAGGATATTAAAATGACTAATTTTGTTTTTGGATGTAAGCCACAGATTTTATTTGATTTGTTAATCTGTATTTGTTCTACAAATGTCTTTTCCATACTTGCCTTTCAATATGGAAGCACATAGAGGTGACTATTTGCTATTTCTTTTTAATGTATAACTCACCAAGGCTAAATTTAATTAGGTTTCTAGTAGGAATCACTTTAATAACTGCCCAACAAATTAAGAATGAGATAATTCTATCTAATACTTGGAAAACACCTTCTGTTCCAAAGAATGCCGTCCAAATATTTGCACCTGCTGCCAAAGCTGCTGCTGTAATTAAAGAAGTTCCTCCACCTGTTACTCCACCGTATACAAGAACTACAATTGGTGCAGAAACAATAATAGATACCCAAGCCATAATAAACATAGATAGTAACCACTTCCATGTCTTGTTAAACATATTTTTTCTTGCCAAGAAACCAGTTACTAAACCTGCAATAATATTTACTGGGATAAACGCAAAATTAGTTGGATTTGCTATTCCAGTTACAACATTTGTTAAACCACCAGCTACAGCACCAACCCATGGACCGCATAATAATGATGCAAAAATTGTTCCAATAGTATCTAAATACATTGGTAACTTTAATAGTCCAGCAAGTTGTCCACCTACAAAATTGACAGCAACACATACTGGAATGATAAGAATTGCCTGCATTGTAAAATCGTCTTTAATAGAATACTTTTTTGTTGTTTCCATAGTCATATATCCTCCTAATCTTTATCTATGGATGTAATCACCTCTAGTAGCATTCCGTAAAATTTACTTGTACCTTCAGTGTATCGAAAGAAATATAAAAAGAAAATGACAGTTGTCAGTTTCTTTGATAAACTTCAATTATGATAAATAAAAACTTAAAACATGCATTCAATATAATTTTCTTAAACAATCCGTTAACCGACTTACCTCAAAAAACAATTTACCAACTAACAGAATTACTGCACGAAACATATATCTTCCAGATAAAAAAAGGAAAAACAATCATAACGCAAGGTCAACCTGCAGACTATATTTATATTTTATTAAGTGGTGAAGGTGTAGTACTTAATGATATTGAATGGAATATCAATAATACAATTGATGAAGTAAATGCGATTGATTGTCTAGGGATTACTGAATATTTAACTGAGAAAAAGGAATATACTGGATTTGTTATAGCAAAAACAGACTGTTATGTTTTAAAACTTCATAACAGTGAATTTTATGAAATACTATCGTCTAGCTTTGAAATAAGTTTTACAATACTGAAAATTTTAGCAAGAGTAACTACTCATGCAATGGAGCACGCTGAAACACAAAGTACTTTCCCAAAGAAAGATATAGTTGGTTACTATCTATACCTAAAATCTTGTGATTCAATTCCATATATTTGTCCATTGAGAAGAAGTGAGTTAGCAGACTTTCTCCACATAAACCTTCGATCATTGTATAGATACTTGGATATCATGAAATCAGAAGGAATGATCAAACTACGAAAAGGTAAAATTATTATTGATATTGAGTGCTTCAAAATACTATCAAATAAATATCAAAGTCTAATTCTATAATAGAATTTAACATGCATGCACTCATAAATAAAAGCAGGATTTGTACCTGCTTTTAATGTTTATTTAGTTGCTAAAAGATAATACTGATGGGCAAATCCATGTGCTCCGATTTCGGATAATGCATGGATACCTGTTTTACCTAGCTTGAATTTGCCGATTACTAACATTGGCACTTCGTAGGATTTACTGAGCTGACCTATCACATTCATCTCCATGAAGTGGAAATATTCGTGGCTAAGGATGAGGTTGATTGCATCATCCATAGATAACTGATTCTCTTCTGCCCACTTTGCAATAGACTTTAGGTAGAGGTTAATCTGATTAGTTCCGGATACATAATCACTAAAGTATCTTTGGTTACCAACAACGTAGTCGGTATCTTTATCATTTAACTGTAGTCCTGATTCAGCACAAATCTTGCGGAAGTCATAGCTACCATTAAATTTTGCGAATACTTCCTTTGCGGTTTCCTCACCCTTTTTCCAGGCCTCATCTACAATACGCTCCTTATCTTCTTCCTTGATCTTGTTATAACAATAATCATAAGCGAGTTCTTGATACGCAAGATCTTTGGTTGGGAAAGGATATGTATATCCTGGCATATTAACCATCAACTCTCTTTGTCGCAATTACAATCAGTTTTGTGTCTGCAGCGATACCGCTTAATTCAACACCACCGATTGACTTTATCTGCTCTGCGTTCTGTAAACCAGATAAGTCGATAACACGCTTTCCTAATACAATATATAGGTTTGGTAGGTTTGCGCCACCATCGTTATATTCCGTTAGTTCTTCAATCATCCAATCCACATCTGCTTGCCAGCTTGCGGCTGAAGATTGACGTGACCATGCATTCTTCTTCTGTAGACGAATAACACCTTCATCATCAATTAAACGTAGTGGTTTTGTTGTCTTCTTAACAAGACCAAAGAGTTTCTTTTCTGTAATGATTGCTTGTATTGCATACATACTGCCATTTTCTGCAGAAATTTCTAATGTTGATTTATCAACATTTAAGTTATGTGCAACTGCATCGAGTAACTCTTCTTTTGTTAGTTGTTTCTTAAGACGATCTTTACTACGTAATTCAGTAGCACCTACCGCGATTGCACGAATGATGTTACGTTGTGTATCTACTTCAACAGATACTTCAACTGTATCTGGTGATGCGCCGTTTTGAATTGCTTTAAGTTCTGCTTCACGACGTACACTGATAATATCTTCCTCAGTTGGATTGGATACGGAACGTTCCACCATATCACGAACCATCGCTAGTGCAACACCAATTGTTGAGATAACTGGAGCGTTCTTTGCAATCTTGAATTGATGATTCATTGTTTCAGCTAGATGTGGCACAACGCTAGCTGCACCTCCTCCACCTCCAACGAATAATGTTGTACGTGGATCCATCTGATAGTCATGCATTAAGTCCTTGACTACCTTACCATTCTTTTCTGCTGCGTATGCCATTACCTTCTTCGCAGTTTCCTCTACAGATAATCCCATGTTATCTGCGAGTGGTTGCCATGCTTTACGTGCAGCCTCTACATTGCCATATGCATAGTCTTCTGGATGTACATAACCTGCAATGTTTGCGGCACCTGCCATTGTTAGAGATACCTTTGTACCATTACTACATTCAATGTATGCATACTCAGGGTCACCATTCATTGGTTGAATTGTCTTTAATACAGGATCTACGATTAAACTTGGATCTGTATATACTTCATATTCAAGGTTTGCGATATGGGCAGATCTTGGTCCGATATTAATAGCCTTACCATCTTTAATTTCAACCATCGATCCACCACCGATACCTACGGTACGTACATCAAGAGAATTTAAATATGTCTTGTGTCCACCAACTTCAGCGTACTTGATCATAACCTTACCATCTTTTACGCATGAAATATCAGTTGATGTTCCACCTACTTCAAAGAAGATACCATCTGTTAATTTCTCATACATCAAAGCACCCGCAACACCAGCTGCTGGTCCTGATAGGATTGTTAGGATTGGACGATTTCTTACTTCCTCAACCGTCATAACACCACCATCACAACGCATAACCATAAGTGGATTCTTGATGCTTGCCTTCTTGATTGATTCATCTGTCATTGTGGCAGCTTCTAACATCTTAGGCATGATACTAGCGTTTACAACTGCTGTACGTGTTCTAATCTTTAAGCCATATAACTTGGAGATATCGTTTGTGGCAGTTGAAGGAATATTATGTTCTGTACAATGCTTAATCACCAAGTTTTCATTTGTTGGATCATCTACTGAGAACGCTTCAGCTGCTACGATACTCTTACATCCCTTTTCTTGTAGAGATTTGATTGCTGCAAGAATTGCCTCATCAATCTTTGATGAATCTGATGTATCGACAAACTCATTTTCAGAGTAGAGATACTTTCCTTTTGCTAATTCGATGTTATCAATTGCTGTATCACTCTTTGATTTTGCACCTTGTAAACCTTTACCAAGTGTTACAACACCTACCTTAACAACATCACCTTCTAGCAAGGCATTCGTTGCCTGTGTTGTACCATGGGCAATAAATACAACATCATCTGGTTTGATATTATATTCTTCCATGATTTTATGTAATACTTGAACGATACCTGCAGCTACACCCTCTGGTGCAAAGTGTGTTGTAGGAATCTTAACAGTTCCAATCAACTCATATGTTTCATTGTTAATCGCAACTGCATCTGTAAATGTTCCACCTACGTCAATACCAATACGAACTTTCATATATCCTCCTCATATGACTATCTAAAATCAACACAAGTTAAACTTGTACTCATTTTAAATAACTGAGGGTACTTAAAGAATAAGCACCCTTCAGTTTTATTTAATTGAAAAATAATACGGCTGATAATACTACACCAAATACTGCGATTACCCATAGGTAAGGTAGTAATTTACGTGTAATGCTGTTGACATCTACTTCACAGAAGTTTGCTGTCCAAACGTTCTGTGTATTTGTTGGGTCACCACAACCCTGGATACGTTCTGCAGATAAGAATGCACCCATAACTGCTAGTGGAGATAATGTTCCTAAACCGATAATTAACGCTGCGATACCAGAACCTAAACCGAATAAGTTCATTGGTCCACGGTAAAGTGCTAATGGCGCAAGTAGTGAGAAGAATAGGATGTACGCAATCTTAGACTTAGGTGTTACAGCTAATAAGAATGGATTGAGAACTTCTTTTACCATTGGGTGTGTAACAGCTAAGTAAAGAATACCGATACCTACCATTAAGATCACTGCTGGACCAGCATCTGTGATACCGTCATAGCATGTCTTTGTAAGTGTGTTCATTGCTTTTGCAAAAGATGTTGATGTGAAGATTAATGCCCATGCAATACCAACCATGAATGCAGGACATACTGGAACCTTAAGACCTGCAACAAGAACGATTGGGATTAATGGTGTAAACATTGCTAGTCCACCTCTAACACCAGTTAGTTGTGTTGTCTTCGCTTCTTGCTTAGCTGGAGCTGAGAATGCGAACTTGATACCGTTCTTCTTGAATTCAACGAAGATCAAGATTAATGTAGCTACTGCTGTAGCAACCATGAGGTACATCTCAAAGTTACGAATCTGATCGATTTCAAGTGAGAAGATACCTGCAAACATCTTCCAGTTTGCAATGTTGAATGTTAAACCTGTTGTGAATGACATTAAGAAGATTGATGCAGCTGATAACGCTGGAACACCGATAGAAATCAAGATTGGTAATACGATAGAACCAACCATGATGATGGAACCAAGTCCACTTAATGTTGTGAAGAGTAATGCTACCGCAACACAGAGAATCAGTGTTACTACTAATGGCTTATCGCCACCTAATTCGGCGGATTTCTTAATGATATTTTCTGTAATACCTGTCTTGTTCATTAATTGACCTAACCATGAACCGAAAATAACCGCCATGATAGCTGCGCCCATACGAACAGTTCCAGCTTCTAGAACTGCCTGCAACCATCCGATTGCTACACCATCAGCGTTTACACCAATTGCTGGAACACCAGCAATCAAGCAGATTACAACTGCCATTAAAGGTAATGCTAGTAATGTAGGAATCTTTTTTGTCATCATCAATGCTGCGATGATAACGAAGGCTAAAATAATTAAAATACCTTGAAGCATATTCAAATCCCCTTTCCTATATGAACACGACATTTGTCGTTAGTTCCTAAATAAATAACAATTCATTTCTTACTTTCTCTGCCATACGTGGTGATAAAGTATCCGTTTCTTCTGTGTGAACCTGTATGAGTTCCACATCTTTATTCTGAAGTTTTAGTTTTTGATAGAACTGAAAATCTGTACCCATCATAAAGATTTTTTTGATATCAAACATCGTACATAACGTGTTCAATAACTGACTAACTTCCTTTGTACCTGTGTTTTCTGAGAGTAGTTCTTTACAGAATTCTGAGCGTAGCGGAACTTTCTGTCCATCAATCGTAACAGTTGTAAATACTTTCTCGCCTACCATCACGTGTGCACAGTTTACTTTTTCATGCAGCGTTTCTTCATTGAATGCATTGGTAATCGTAAAACTGCTACATGTTTCTTCACTAACAGGAATGTGTAATTGGCTGTTAAGTGCTCCCTGTAAACTAATTGTCGCTGATGCATATCCTGTATCGTAAATCGTATTTAAGTCACTCGGCTGTACATCATCATGCAGTAACAAACCAATCCCACGTATGTTTTGGTCTGCATGTATCTTTACCGTTTCTACCAACAATTCAAACAAGTCATTACCCGTTACTCTTTGTTTCGTAATGCATGTTGAGACAATAGTTTCCAAACACATATCGAATAAGCAGAAGAATACTGAACGTCGACTGATTTCAAATACCGCAACACTTCCAAATTCTGCTGCGATAGATAAATCTTTGCGACTTCTACCCTTTTCAACTGTCTGTGTACCCGTTTCTACAATGATACCTTTGCCTAGCAAATCTCCAACAATTGAACTGACTGTACTTGGTGATAAGCCAGTTTCCTGTGCAAGTTCAATACGTGAGATACTCCTTGCTTGCATGATCTGTTGCATGACTAAATTGGTATTCTGATTTTTAATGTCTTTTAAACCTTTCTTACCCATGCAAACTCCTTTAATTCGGACTCCGAAATAAATCGTACTTCTAAAATACACCTAACTTTCAATATTTGCAATATTAATTTGTAAACGCTTTCTGTTTTTGCATTTAAAAAGTACTCCTGCTAGAGAGTACTTGATTTTAATTAGCGATATTCACCTAACTTTTCAGCGATATCTTTGCCATCTAATGCATTGAGTGCCATATTCATTTGATTTGCCAATACTGTAGCCATACCAGCTGCTTCGCCCATATCAATGCAGGTTGGAATAATTCTGACACTTGCCTGCATTAAGAATGTTGTAGAGATACATCTACCTGCCACAACGAGATTTTCAACTTCATTTGTGACCATCGCACGATATGGAATTTCATAATAATCACCTGGTTGATAGGAAATCTGGTGTACCAAACTCTTATTTGCGGAATGGACATCGATGTACCAGTCACCACGCGCAACTGCATCTTCGTATCTAGCCTTTCTTGGATAGTCTTCTTCATGCATCAAAAGCTTACCTACGATTTGCCATGATTCACGTACACCTAACATGTTGGCCACCTGAACCAAATAACAATTCTCAAATCCAGGCATCATTTCCTTCAAGAAACGAACCAGACGACGAATGCACTGATGACCATATACGATAGCAGCAGATCTTTCTAGCGCATGCGTATTATTCTTTAAATTCACTAAGTGTGGACAGTTAAATGACATGACGCCTGTCTTATTAGGAATTGTAAAGTTTTGGAAATAATGTAAATCCTGTGGAATAAGAATACCTGCTTCTACACCCTTACGGAATAGTGGTTCCATCGCAAAGTTCTTACCAGCTACCATCGCTGATTCAAACTGATCACCCTTAATACGATGAATACTGTAAGTATCATTCAGCGAGAATACATATTCACGATATTTCTCAATATCAATACCGCCTACTTCAAAACGTAGCGAAGTAATCTGATTATTTCCCTCTTCATCGCCACACAATACTTCTACACCAGATAGGCGTGATAGCACCGCATCACCACTAGCATCCACAAACTGTCTTCCACCAATCGCAACTAAGCCTTCAATCGTATTGGCGATAACATACTTAATCTTGTGATCTTCTAAAATCACATCACAGACAGACGTATCGTAAAGTAACTCACCACCACAGCTTGTATAAAGACTTTCCCACGCATCTGCCATCGCTTCAGCCGAAAACCATCTTTGTGCAGTTCCGTGTTGGTCACGTGTTTTGCCATACTTCTTCATCTCATTTTCCAAATCATAGAAATTTTGATGATGATTTGTAAAAGAGCGCATCATCGGTGTTACAAGTGCGTTTGTGGCACTACCACCAAGACGAATTGCCTTATCAATGATTAACGTAGAAAAGCCATTCTTGGCTGAAGTATAACCTGCAGAACTACCTGCACTACCTCCACCGACAATGACAGTATCATAGGTTTTTAAAACCTTTATCTCTCTTGAGCCATATTGAATTTTTGTTTCCATAATTTTCCATCCTTGTATTTGTTTTTAGTTATGCCCCAAAAAGAACAGATTGTCAAATACTCTTTGAAGTGTATACAATAAAACCAACAGGAGTAAAAACATATGAACGAAAAAAATAAACAAATTTTAGACGCAATCAAGGGACAATTAATTGTCTCTTGCCAAGCATTACCTAGTGAACCATTACACAGTAGTTATATCATGTCCAGAATGGCTTATGCGGCTTATTTAGGCGGTTCTAAAGGAATCCGCGCTAACAGCGTAGAAGATATTCTAGAGATTAAAAAGACGGTAGATTTACCAGTCATCGGTATTATCAAGATTGACTATGAAGATGCACCAGATGTTTACATCACACCAACAATGAAAGAAGTCGATGCGTTAGTCAAAATTGGTGTTGAAGTCATCGCAATGGATGCCACAAAGCGTACACGTCCTGGACAATTAGATCTAGATACTTTCTTCAAGGCAGTACGTGAAAAATATCCTGACCAGTTATTCATGGCAGATTGTTCCAACATTGAAGAAGGCATGCATGCAGCCGAAATTGGCTTTGACTTAATTGGCACAACAATGGCTGGTTACACAGAATACACAAAGGGATGCAGTCTACCTCCATACAGAATGATTAAGACACTTGTAGAACAGTGTGGTAAACCTGTTATCGCAGAAGGAAATATCTCTACCCCAGAACAATGCCGTCATGCGATGGATATCGGTGTACATGCAGTTGTTGTAGGTTCCGCAATCACTAGACCACTCGAAATCACCAAGAAGTTCAAGGCGGCCCTTGATGCGTAAGATTGTTACTCTAGATATTGGCGGCACGAACATCAAAGTTGGCATTTTCGAAGATGAAATACTTGTCCAAGAAGCAGAAATTCCAACACTAGCCAAACAAGGCGCAAAAGATGTCATTGATCGCTGTATCACATTTATTAAACAATACATGCCCTGCGATGGCATCGGCATTAGCACCTGTGGACAAGTCAATAACAATGATGGTTCTATCCACTACGCAAACGAAAACATGCCAGGTTATACAGGCATGCAAGTAAAGAAGATATTCGAAAATGAATTCCATGTTAAGGTAACAGTTGAAAATGATGTGTACGCCGCTGCTCGTGGTGAAAACCAATACGGCGCAGGCAAAGGCTACAAAGATTTCATATGTCTAACATATGGCACTGGCATTGGTGGAGGTATATACCTAAATGGTCAGCCATACTATGGAGCAGGTAAATCTGCAGGTGTGATGTTAGGCGGCATGATATTGCAATCATCAACAGTTAAAAAACCATGGGATGGTAGCTACGAATCACTAGCATCCACAACCGCACTCATTCAAAGTGCACAACAAGTTAATCCATGCATTACAAATGGAAGAATCCTATTTGATCACTTAAATGAGCCTGAAATTAAAGCGATTTTAGATGCTTGGATTGAACAGATTGCGATTGGTTTATGTTCTTTAACACACGTATATAACGTACCACTATTCATTCTTGGCGGTGGCATTCTTGAACAAGAATATGTATTTAACAATATTAAAAAGGCATATCAAAAATATGTTATTCCAGGCTTTGATGGTGTACAAATCCATCAAGCAAAGCTTGGTAATAAAGCCGGTATATACGGTGCACTGGCATTAAATATCAGTAGATAAATACAACAAAAGGAGTTAATTCACTCCTTTTGTTGTTTATTCAGCGTGTGTTAAGTTACGTTCTTCTGCATCATAATATACAGGATTTACTAGACGAATATAACATTCATCACCCACTGCCAATACTTGATGGTGTGGTGCCTGAATCTTTAATTCCTGTGTACCTAAACTTACATAGTATTCTGTATATTCAGATAGGATAATACGCTTTGTGATCTTTGTCTTGATTCCCGAGTCATGATTGATTTCAATCTCACTCGGTCTTGTCGCAAGTTTTACAGCCTTATCCATGTGTTGAATTGTACATGGTAATGGTTGTGTTGTATCACCTTCGGCATATACCTTACCATCTCTATATTCAACCTTTGTAAAATTAGATTCGCCTAAGAAATTATGTACGAATAAATTTACTGGCTTGTTATAGAGTTCTTGTGGAGTACCGATTTGGATGATTTCACCCTTATTCATAACAAGTAGACGATCAGATAACGCTAAAGCTTCTGACTGGTCATGCGTTACGAATACGATTGTAAAGTTATATTCCTTTTGTAGACGCTTGATTTCAAAACGCATACTCTCTCTTAACTTTGGATCAAGGTTTGATAAAGGTTCATCTAATAATAAGATACCTGGGTTAACAACGATAGAACGTGCTAACGCAATTCTCTGTTGTTCACCACCAGATAAATCAGATGGGAATACCTTTGCTTGGTCTAATAAGTTCGTCTGTTTAAGCGCAAGATTTACACGTTCCTCAATCTCTGCCTTTGGGCGTTTTTGAACTTGTAACGGGAATGCTACGTTATCAAATACGTTTAAGTGTGGCCAAACAGCGAATGCCTGGAACACCATTCCTAAGTTACGGTGTTCAGGTGGAACGTATAAGTTCTTCGTCTTGTTGGATACAACTTTTCCCTCTAAACGGATTTCACCTTCGCTTAAATCTTCAAAACCTGCAAGCATACGTAGAGTTGTTGTCTTACCACATCCAGAAGGTCCTAAGAACGAGAAACATTCACCCTTCTTGATTGTTAGGTTGAAGTTATTTACTGCTGTCACTGTACCTAATGTTTTGGTCGTATAGTCTTTTCTTACATTTATTAATTCAATCTGATTCATACTTATACGCCCTTTCTTTCCTTCGTAATAAAGTTAATAATCCAGTTTACAACAACGATCAATAAGATTGTTAGGGTTGCAAGTGCTGAAGCTTGTGTAATATATCCATCACTACGTAACATGTAGATAGCTACACCTAATGTTCTTGTATATGGTCCATACAAGAGTGAACTTGTTGTTAATTCACGCATTGCTGGCAAGAAGATTAGGAAGAAACCTGATAACATCGCAGGACGAATGAGCGGAAGTGTAATATCCTTGAGGGATTCTGTATGAGATGCACCGCAAGAACGTGAAGCCTCTTCCAATGATGGGTGTACCTGTCTTAAGGCAGCAGAAGCTGCGTTCATAGAGAAAGACAAGTAACGTGCGATATAAGCAATGAAGATAATCCATAGTGTGTTATATAGGTTGATATTTAAGATCTTTCCAGACCATGCAAGAATGACACCGATTGCAAGTACTGTACCTGGTAAAGAGTATGGAAGTGTAGCTAAGAATTCCAAAGCACCCTTTCCCTTTGGCTTAATCTTGATGATTACATACGCAATCATTACACCCAGTAACATCGCAAAGATACCTGAGCTTACTGCTAAGATTAAGGAGTTGGAAACACCATCATGAACCATCTTGTTGTTAAATAAGATATTTGTGTAGTTACTGAAGTCGAAGTTACTTGGTACAAGTGGTAGACCGTAAGACTTCAATAGACCAACTAAGAAAATCATTCCTAATGGTACAACAACGATGATAACTAATGTCACGATAGAGATAATCAAGAGAGGAATCTTAGCAGAACGTAATTTAATTACGGTTGGACGCATACTCTTACCCTTGATAATGTCATAGCTTCCAGACTTCAAGATAGCCTTCTGTAATAAAAGTGCTACAGACACAACAACAACTAACAAGATAGATAGAATTGTCGCTTCACGAATACCCTGGAAGTCACCAGCAGCACGGTTAATCAGCTGGAAGATACGTGTCGGTAATGTGTAGATGTTCTGTGAGAATCCTAAGATAGACGGAACCCCGAAATGTGATAATGATGAAATCATAATCAATAGCGCACCAGATGAAATTGCAGGCTTAACAAGTGGTAATGTAATCTTACGAATAACATATCCCTGTGAAGCACCGGCAATACGTGCAGATTCTTCGAGTGTTGGGTCCATTCTTTCTAATGCACTTACTACCTGCATGAATACAAATGGGAAGTAATAAGAAACTTCAACGAAGATAATTCCCCAGATAGAGTTAATGTTAATAGGTGCCTTTGTTAAATGGAATGTAGACATTAACCAGTTGTTTAAATATCCACCTCTTCCTGATAACAATAAGTCCCAAGCCATGGCTCCAAAGAATGGAGGGAACATGTATGGGATACTAAATAATGCACGCATGAATCCCTTCATCGGAATATCACTACGTCCAAGTAACCATGCATAGAACAAGCCCATGATAGTACCGAAAATTGTTACCCAGAATGCAATGGTGATTGTATTCCACATCGCACCGATGTTTTCTTTATTCAATAGAACTTTGAAGAAGCTATCTAATGCTAGTTTTCCATCTACGAATAAAGCATTCACAATAATGGAGGCGACCGGAACAATCGCAATAATCGCAAGGATGATAAAGCTTGCAATAATCATAATTTTATCTAAAGAAAACTTACGACCATCTAACGCAGCTAAATCATTATTTAACGTTTTACGCTTAAACATTATGCCTCCTCCTTTTCATAATAGAACTTACGAACAAATTTCAAGCCAACTTCTTGGCCCTCCTTTGCCTTACCGTACTTCATTACATCTAAAGCAGATTGTTGAAGACGGATTTGTTTATCACCTAATTGAATAAAGTAGTTTGTAATATTTCCTAGGAAAGTTTCTGTAACCACCTTACCCTTAATAGGACTTTCATTATCAAATACTGCATCCATTGGTCTAAATGCTAATTGATATGCCTTTGTTGGATTTTCGAGTGCAGACTTTTCATCTAACTTCACTAATCCATTTTCCGCATTAATATAGATGCCATCTTCCTTCGTCACAACATCTACGAAATTAGAAATACCTACGAATTCAAAGATATAACGGTCCTTAGGCTTCATAACGATATCGTAGTCATTACCTAACTGACGGATGTTACCTTGTTGATCCATGATTGCAAGACGATCACATAACTCTAAAGAAGCTTCTTGGTCATGTGAGATATAAACGATTGTTGTACCAATTGTCTTTTGAATCTCACGAATTTCCTTCAACATCTCTTGACGTAGTTTCAAGTCTAAGTTTGTGATAGGCTCGTCTAACACAATTAATTCTTTTGATGATACAAGTGCTCTGGCAATCGCTACACGCTGCTGTTGTCCACCGGACAACTGTGATGGTAAGTGGTTAGCATAGCCTTCCATCTGTACCTGTTTGAGCGCATTCATTGCGATTTCCTGCATTTGTTTCTTATCCATTCTCTTCTTCTTTAATGGATACTTTACATTTTCCAATACTGTTAAATGTGGCCATACCGCATAGTCTTGGAATACAACACCAATATTTCTTCTCTCTGGTGGGATATTAATTCTCTTTTTAGCATCGAAGACACAAGTTTCTCCAATAAAAATGGACCCTGTTTCAGGCTTGATAAAACCACAGAGAAGTCTAATCAATGTAGTTTTACCGCACCCGGAGGGTCCAATTACACCCATAATTTCGCCATCATTTACTTCTAATGATAGGTTTTGGATAATCTTTTTGTCTCCATAGCTAAAAGATACATCGTTAAATTGTACTTTTGCCATGGTTTTCTCCTAGTTGTTTATTTGAAAATCTTGTCGAACTTCTCTAAGATTTCTGCACTCTGTTCAGCGATTGCCTTGTCATCCGCAACCATTGCACGAGCGATAATTTCATCTAATGATAGTGTGCCTTCCTTCTTAACATCTCCACGGATTGGCATTGTGTCATTCTTCGCAAGAATTTCTTGTCCTTCCTTTGAAAGGATGTAGTCATATAAAGCCTTACCACCTTCTGGGTTTGGTGAGTCTTTGAGTAATGCGATTGGACTAGATACAGCAATTAGATCCTTTTCTGGATATGTGAAACGAATTGTAGAACCCTTATCTGCTAGAGATTGTGTAACGTAGTCAACACCAATAGCTACCTTATATGCAGCCGCAGCTACCTTTGTATGTGTAGAAGTTGTACCTGATTCTAATTCAGCACCGTGTTCCTTTAACTTCTCGAAGAATTCAACACCATATTCTGGGTTATTCATCAAGCTAGCTACTAAGTAGAATGTTGTTCCAGATTCACCTGGGTCTGTCATAACGATCTGGCCCTGGAAGTCATCCTTTAATAGGTCTTTCCATGTCTTTGGAACTTCATTTTCTGGAACTGTATTTGTATTTGTTGTTAAGCCCATAACTACAAGACGTGCGCCTGTGTAGAAGTGTTCTGGATCTTTGAACTTTTCATCGATGTTAGCAGCTTCTGGAGATTCATAAGCTTCTAAGATACCCTGTTCCTTAAATGTTACATAGTTGGATGGGTCACCAATCCATACTAAGTCAGTTGCGATTTGACCAGATTGCTTTTCTGTCGCAATCTTTGTCGCAACCTTAGATGTGCCAGCTGCGTAATAGTCTAAAGAATACTCTGGGTGAGCAGCTTCAAATCCCTCTTTCAAAGCTTCTAATTGTTGTTCCTTTAATGATGAGTACAACATAACCTTTGACTTTCCACCTGAGTTTGTGTTTTCAGTTGTTGTTGTGGAAGTTGTTGCAGGTTTATTTGTGCATCCAATTAACATTGCGGATGCCGCAAGTAGTAAGAAAAATTTTTTCATGATTTCTTTCCTCCTGAGTTCACTTACTAATCATATTGTAGGAAGACGCAAACATATTTAAAACTTAAAAATTGTGATATTATGTGAATATCAAATATTTAAACATCTAGAAAAGTGCCTATTATATGAATGAATCCACAAAACTACAAAATAGTATTGATAGATTACGCAAGCGATTAATTCTCATTGTTGCGTTATTTTTTATCTTCGTCAGTCTACTTTTACTAAAAAATATCAATGATTCAAGAAAAAAGAGTCTGATTGATTATCACTTAAGTACCCAAGAAAGCTTTAAAAATCTGATGGCCCACTCATTGGATACGGTTCGTTATGCTGCTTATAATACCTTCTATTCAAGTGAAGCTATCAGTCTACGTAACGCAACAGATATCTCTCCTACCCAAGCCGCAAAGTACCTACGTACTCTTCATGCGCTAGATAGTACGAATCCATTTATTCATTCGATTTATCTTTTGAATAAGTCATCCAACACGGTATATACAACCAATGCTGGTTCATCTTCATTTGACCAATTTGATGATCAATCTGCGTTCACCCCAAATAACCACTTATTAAAGTTGCGTCAACTGCCAAATCAAGTTTGGGTCTATACATTACAATTCACTGGTATTCGTGATACAGATGTGTCCATGGTCGTCAATATTGATACATATCTCTTTAACCGTTCCTTATTTAGAGATACCGATGCGACAGAATTCATCTATGTTCCAGAACAGGATACCTATTTTAGCTCTACAGGAGATGCATATCTACCAATTGAAACCCTAAATTTTACATCTGATAATGATAGTCACTTCAAGACCATCGATGATGATGTATACTTCTACTCATATCAACCAGACTACAATCTCTATATCGCCAAACAGGTAAAATCAAACAGTATCATCAACCGTTTCTCGTCCTATGTGCCTTTATTCTTAGAGATTATTGTGATCAACTTTATTTTGATAGTGATACTAGGTTACTTTATTAATAAGTACTACTACACACCGCTCTATGAAATTATGGATAAGTTTGAGCTGAAATCTTCTTCCAAAAGCTCTGTTAATAACGCAGTTACACTTTGGATTCACGACCAACAACACAAGATGGAAGAAGCGACTCATAAAGCCAAACAAGATTATCTGACCAAGTTACTCCTAAACCAAAAACTTCCTCTGTTAAGAAACTCCCTCGACTTTGATACAACGAAAGATATTTATATCTGTATCCTAGATAGTTTGTCGAACAATCATATTCTCACTCTATTCGGTGAGAAGAAAGAAGTACATTCCATCAATAACCTCTACACAGTTATCACAAATGAGGTAGATGTTGAGGCACTATCAAATTACGCAAAAACGCATCACATCAAAGTATTCCTAGGCGATGCTAAACCACTATCAAAAGTTTATACTTCATATCAAAAATTATCACAACTATATTTCCTACGTATTCTCGATTCCACGAAGTTCTTCTATCGTGAATCAGATATGCCGCACTTCATGACAAACTTCTCTACGATTCAAGAAACCGAACAACGTTTACTCTATACAGTTGAACACGGACGTGAGGAAGAAATTACCGCAACATTCCAAGAGTGGTTTAGTCTCATGAAATCCTTACACTATAATTCCCTACAATTCTTCTATACAAAGTTATATTCTGGCTTACGTGACCGCATCCGTTCAATCTCTTCGATTCCAAGTTTACCAACGTATCAGTTTGAAAATAAACTGAGTACAACCACGGACATCCAAGAGATTAATCAGTATATTCTACATCTCATGCATGCATATAGTCAGTATCTTGCAGATATGAAAGAAGAGAAGATACTCGATCTAATCTCTAATGCAAAGAATTATATTGACCAACACTTATGTGATACTGATTTAACTGCAGATAGCGTCGCATTATCGATGGATTATAACGCAACGTACTTAAATCGAATTTTTAAATCACAGTATGCAATGTCGATGAAAGAATACATCAATGTCAGTCGTGTCGAACTCGCAAAGAAACTCCTCGTTGAAACAGATTTATCTACGTTAGAAATCTCATCAAAACTAGGCATTGAAAACTCCAACTACTTCTATACGTTCTTCAAGAAACATACAGGTAGCACACCAAATCAATATCGTATAGACAACAAAGCATAAGAGAGAATATTCTTATGTTTTTTTGTCGTATTAACATATCTATTGTGTCATTTTACAACAATCATCTATTTCTCTTTTTCGTTTTTATTGTAAAATGATACCGAGCTATGAAACAAAAAAGAAGGGGGCTCATTTATGGAACTAAACTATAGAAAATGTGCAGAAGAAATCTTTGCGACACTTGGTGGTAAAGAAAATATTATCAGTGCTGCACACTGTGCTACACGCTTACGTCTCGTCATTGCGGACAACAGTAAAGTTGATGTAAAGACATTAGAAAACGTACAGGGTGTTCAAGGGGTATTTAATTCTAGTGGACAATTACAGATTATTATCGGTACCGGTACTGTAAATAAGGTTTACGATGAATTTATTGCGATCAGCGGAGTGACTGGTGGCAGTAAAGAAGATGTGAAAGCTGCGGCAGCTTCTCAAATGCCATGGTGGAAACAATTAATTAAAACACTCGGTGATGTATTCGTACCTATCCTACCAGCTATCGTAGCTGCAGGTTTAATGATGGGTCTTGTAGAGGCATTAGGTAAGGCAATTCCTTCCTTTGCGTCTACGGACTGGTATGCATTCTTAGACATGGCTTCTAATACATCCTTTGCTTTCTTACCAGTACTTGTTGCGGTATCTGCAGCACATGTATTTGGTGGAAATATCTTCTTAGGTGCAGTTATCGGACTGATGATGGTCCACCCTGCACTTACAAATGGTTGGAATGCCGCAAATGGATATGATGTTTGGTATCTATTTGGTAAAGGAATTAACATCTTTGGCTATACACTTGGACAAGTCAATCAGTTAGGTTACCAAGGACATGTTATCCCAGTTGTTATCGCAGTATGGGTTATGAGTAAGATTGAAATCAAGTTACACAAGATTGTACCTGAGATGATCGACTTATTTGTAACACCACTTACAACTGTTATCGTAACTGCTTTAGCTACATTCATGGTCATCGGTCCAATTTTCGCAACACTTGAAAGTTGGGTATTATCCGCCGCAACAGTGTTAGTTGCTAACCCATTCGGCGCTCTAGCAATGGGTGCTCTTTACCCAATCACAGTTGTCATGGGACTACACCACATGTACAACACAATTGAGTTAGGTATGCTCAGTACTGGTGCATTAAACACATGGATGCCTATCGCTTCTGCCGCAAACTTTGCACAATTTGGTGCCTGCTTAGCTGTAGGTCTAAAGACAAAGAACGCAAAGCGTAAGACAGTTGCTATTCCATCCGCACTCTCTGCTTCCTTAGGTATCACAGAACCGGCAATCTTCGGCGTCAACCTACGCTTGATGAAGCCATTTGTATTCGCAGCAGTTGGTGGTGCAATCGGTGCCTTAGTTGGAGCTATCTTCCACATTGGCGCAACAGCCAACGGTGTAACTGGTATTCCAGGTTACCTTATCGCATCAAACCCACTCACATATACAATCTTGCTACTTGTAGCAGGCGGAACATCCTTTGTACTAACATTCTTATTCTGGAAAGAAGATGATGGTGTGGAACCAGAAACAACCACAACATCTACTCCTTCTCCAGTAGCACCACAAGCCGAAACAATTATCACAACAGAAAAAGGTACAGTCCTTTCCCCAGTAAAAGGAAAAGTCATTCCTGCAAGTGAAATTCCTGATCCAGTCTTTGCAGGTGAAGCAATGGGTCAATCCGTTGGTATTGTCCCAACAGAAGGAACAGTATATGCGCCATTTGATGGAACAGTGATGATGCTATTCCCTACAAAACATGCAATCGGATTACAATCCAAAGATGGTTTAGAAGTACTCATTCACATCGGTGTTGATACAGTACAGATGAATGGCGAAGGCTTTGAAGCATTTGTAAAACAAGATGATGTCATCCATGCTGGTGATAAACTTCTTACATTTGATCGTACTAAGATCAAAGATGCAAATCATCCAGATACAGTCATCGTTGTATTAACAAATAGCGCTAACTTCGAAAAGATTGAAAAAGCCGCATAAATACTTAAAATATTATTTTTGAAAAGATATAGTAATTATTTTCATAAAACTATATCTTTTTTTCATATTTTTTACATTTTATATATAAAACTTTTAAAAGAATTTGTTATGATATGAACATTACTAAAGGGGGATTAATCATGCAACGTGAAAAACTCTCATCACGCCTCGGCTTCATCTTACTATCCGCAGGTTGTGCAATCGGCTTAGGCAACGTATGGAGATTTCCGTACATCGTTGGACAATACGGTGGTGCAGCCTTTGTACTAATCTATATTGCATGTCTATTATTACTAGGACTACCCATTATTATCATGGAATACGCCGTCGGTAGAGCTAGCCAAAAAAGTATCGCTCTTGCCTTTAATGAATTAGAACCAAAAGGAACTAAGTGGCATATCTACAAATGGTTTGGCATGGGTGGTAATTACTTACTTGCAATGTATTACACAACGATAACAGGTTGGTTATTACTTTACTTCTGCAAAACACTACGTGGTGACTTCAATGGTTTAGACGCAACTGCAGTTGGTGAACAATTCGGTAGTCTAATGAACCAACCACTCACAATGTTTGTCTTCATGGCAATTACAGTCATACTCTGTTTTGGCATCTGCTCTATGGGACTACAAAACGGAGTAGAAAAAATCACTTCTAAGATGATGGTCGCCTTACTCATCCTGATGGTAGCACTAGGAATCAACTCCATCTTCTTAAAAGGAGGACAAGCAGGACTAGAGTTCTACCTCAAACCAAACCTAGCAGCCATTCAAGAAGTTGGTATTGGTAAAGTTATCTTCGCAGCACTAGGACAATCCTTCTTTACACTCAGTATCGGTATTGGCGCAATGACAATTTTCGGCAGTTATATCGATAAAAAACACGCACTCACTGGTGAAGCACTACATGTACTAGGACTCGATACACTTGTGGCAATCATGGCAGGCTTCATTATCTTCCCAGCATGTTTCGCATTTGGTGTAGAACCATCACAAGGACCAAAACTTATATTTGTGACATTACCAAATATATTTAACCACATGTTCTTAGGACAATTATGGGGAGCATTATTCTTCTTATTCATGTCCTTCGCAGCTCTTTCAACAGTTATCGCTATCTTCCAAAATATGATTGGCTTTAGCTCTGATCTAACAAAAGTATCCGTTAAGAAATCCTCACTCATCAACGCAATCGTCATTATTGTATTATCACTACCATGTATATTAGGATTTAATGTATTGCAAAACATTACACCGTTAGGTGCAGGCACAAATATTATGGACTTAGAAGACTTTATCGTTAGTAATAACCTACTACCAATTGGCTGTCTAATCTATCTCCTATTCTGCACAAGCAAATATGGATGGGGCTTTGGTAACTTCCTTACAGAAGCAAATGAAGGAAAAGGCATCAAATTCCCTAAATGGGCACGCCTATATGTGACCTATATTATTCCACTTATCATCATGTGGATCTTTATCCAGGGATATATCAGCACATTTATGAAATAAACAAAGATAGTGTAGAATTTTCTCTACACTATCTTTCTTTATGAATACTAATTTTAATACTGCATTAATTGTTTATAACCTTGAGCCCTAAACTATTGGCAGCCTCTTCTGCCTTTGATCCCTTTGGTGTACGAATCTCGACATCTGGATTATTACTTGCTGTGAAATAAAATACATCTGTAATTTCTGTTACACTTGCAGGAATTTCTATATACTTAATTACTTTTGCATTCGCAAATACATTAATTCCAATTTCCTGCATTCCATCTGGGAACTTAACGAATTATAAGGAATTACATCCGTTGAATGCGTTATCACCTATACGTTCTAAAGAACTACCTAAATAGATAAATTTTAGATTTACATCAAGAGTAAATGCAGATTTAGAGATAACTCTAACTGTATCTGGTAATACGATTGCCTCACAAGTTTGATTATTTGCTAAGCCACGCTCTGCAATCGCTATAACAGGTTTACCATTAATGGTTTTTGGTACATTGATAACTTTATCTTCTGAACTACAGCCGTAGATAACATAACCTTCTTGCCATTCATCATATGAGAAGTACTTTTCATCTGTCTCTGGGAAGTCTTTGAAGTTCTTCTCAGTTACTTCAGAGTTGTTTGTTGTATTTGTTGTGTTGTTTTCTGTTTCCTTTGTTTCGTTTGTAGATGTACTTGTTGTAGTGTCTTATTTTGGTTCCTTAGGTCCACAACCTACTAAACCCGATAAGAGTACCACTGCACATAAGCCTGATAGTAATTTCTTGTTCATACTATTCCCCTTTAGTTATTTACTACTTTAAGACCTAGACTATTCGCAGCTTCTTCTGCAGCCGATCCTTTTGGTGTATGAATTTCTACATTCTTATTTGAATTTTCTGGGAAGTAAAATAAGTCTGTTATTTCAGTTACACTTTCAGGTATTGTGATCGATTTGATTGATGGTGTGTCTGAAAATACCAATTGACCAATTGATTTTGTTCCTTCCGGAAATACAACAGACTCTAGAGAACTTGCTCCTAAAAATGCGTGATCATCTACAGTTTCTAAAGATGTTCCTAAATAAATGTACTTCAATGCTTTATCTCGACCAAAAGATGACTCTCCAACATATCTTACTGTATCTGGTAAGACGATTGCCTCACATTTTTCAAGATTTGCCATACCACGCTGTGCAATCGCTATAACAGGTTTACCATTAATGTTTTTTGGTACACGAACAACCTTATCGTCAGAAGTACAACTATAGATAGCATAACCTTCTTGCCACTCTTCATATGTGAAGTACTTTTCATCTGTCTCAGGGAAGTCTTTGAAGTTCTTCTCTGTTACTTCAGAGTTATTTGTTGTAGCTGTGTTGTTGTTTTCTGTTTCCTTTGTTTCTGTAGTTGAAGTACTTGTTGTAGTATCTTGTTTTGGTTCCTTAGGTCCACATCCTACTAAACCCACAAGCATGATTCCTGCACATAATCCTGTTAATAATTTCTTGTTCATAAGAATACCCCCTATATTTTCATGAATAGTATTAATAATATTTTGTTGTTAATATCAATTAAACTGATTTAATCTTCTCACAATTATATATTGTTGAACATATTGAAATCCTTAAGTCTTTATAATTTTAAGATCATTATTACTTTCATTTTCCTAAAAAATGCCGAAGGCACCACAAATGATATTCACGTGTTTCCTTTCGGCTTTTATTTACGTTTTACTCTTATTGTTTCACAAATTTTAGGATTTCTTCGTACTTATATACACGTAAGTAACATAGAGCACATACCACAATCACAAGTGTGATAATACCACCTACAATACTGTGGATGATTCCTAACACAACACGATAAGCTACCATCGCAAGTACTGTGTAAATCAAACCGTTTGTTATCTTTTGTCCCCCAGTTGCTTGGTATAAGTACCATAGACCACCAATCACTATTACTAAACATGTAATGTTTAAGAACAATCTAATAATCGCTAACCAACCTAGTGGTGTACATAATATAAGTGCTCTAAGGATTGCGGCAGCTACCAACATATTAATTCCAACACGATATTTATCCATATCATTCCCTCTATCTTTCTGTTTCTTTAAACGATTCATGTACTTCTGTCGCAACTTCTCGCCCGTCTTTAATTGCGGTTGCGATAGATTGAGGACCTAAATATGCATCCCCTGTTATTAGTACATTTTCTATTGTACTCTGATGTTGACCGGAAGTCAAATTCAGTTTTTCATCCAGAACACTAAAGTCTACTTTTTGTCCAATCGCTGCAACGACAAGGTCACATGGAATGATATGTTCACTACCTTCTACTTCATGGGTTGATCTTCTTCCACTTTCATCTGGTTCACCTAGTTCCATTGTAATAACCTTCACACCAGTTACTTTTCCCGTCTCGTCACGCAATACTTCTTTAATATTTTCTAAGAAATGGAATGTAACTCCTTCATTGCGTGCATCTTTGATTTCTCCCTTGTGTGCTGGCATCTCTGCTTCGCTACGACGATAGATGATTTTTACATCATCCATGATACGCACAAGACTTCTTGAGCAATCCATCGCAACGTTACCACCACCCCACACAACGGCGTGTTTGTAATTTTCCTTGTAGAAATCATGCATGTGCTTAATATTTAAATCATGCAGTAAGGTTAACCCTGCAATACACCCACCCTTCGCTTCTAAACCAAACATATTTTCTACCTGGGCACCGATTGCGACCACAATACGGTCAAACTTCTTTTGTAAGTCACTAAATGGAATATCTTTTCCAATTGTTTTTTGGAAATGAAATTTTACACCTGCAGATGTGAGTTCATCCATCAACTTATCGATAAAACTTGTATTGAAGCGAAACTGTGGAATTCCTGTATAACAAGCCCCACCTGCACGGTCATTCATATCAAACACTTCAACATCGTATTCACCAAGTTTTAAAAGTGTCTGAATACTATATAAGGTCGCAGGTCCTGCACCAATATATGCGATTCTTTTCTTTGTCATCGTATATTCCTCTAGTTTCTTACTTTCCTTGTTTTGCGTCTTTAATATCTGTCACAAACCACTTACCATCATCTTGTTGTTCAAGAGTGATAATCGAATCCTCATTGTTATACTTCTTATCTTTTAACTGTTCTGTATAAACAGAATAAATCTTATCTACAAGCTGTTCCATCATATACTTTTTAGCAGCCTCATCACCATCTTTTTTCTGCATTTCCGTCGCTTCAACAGATAGTGTAGATATTAATGCTTTATACTCTTCACCTGTAAAATATTTTCTAATATCAGCTGTATCTAAAAAATCCATTGAGAAAGTAACTTCATACTTTCGATCGTTTACTTCTTTCACATCTTTAATTTTAGGATTTTCAAAAGAGGAAGTTCTAATTTCTTTTTCAATTTCAGCTAACTTTTTCTTCGCATCATCAGATAAATCCGTTGATGAAAAACTTGCTGGTGTTTTAAAGGAAGATTCAATCGCATCGCACATCTTTTGAACATCTTCACTGGATTGTTCCTTCGCTTTTTCTGTATCTCCAGAATCTAATGCATTTATAAATGTCTCTGCTGTTTTCTTAGCTTGTGCTTCAGGTGTTGCCTTACCACATCCTGCTAATACCAATAATACTGCCAACATTAACTTTGTTAATTTCATAGTATACCTCACGTTTTTCTGTATTCTACTGTATCATATTTCTGACTAATATGATTTGAATTCAGTATCGATATTACGTATAATAATAACATCGCCGACATAGCTCAGTTGGTAGAGCAACGCACTCGTAACGCGTAGGTCGCAGGTTCAATTCCTGTTGTCGGCACCATAATACTGATACGCCCTAATCAAAGGGCTTTTTTCATAAAAAGCATCTCCCCCTTGTACGCATAACATGCATAGTATATGGAAGATGCTTTTATTTTATTTCTCGTTATATTTCTTTAATTCAAGATTTACACACTCGACATCCGACATGACCGGAATATACTCTGTACCACGTTTTTGACGTGTTTCTGCGCCCTTACCTGTAATCAAGATAACTGTGTTGCCTTGCACATTTGCGGCGTCTTTAACTGCACTTGCAATAGCTTTTTCACGGTCGATGATGATTTCATATGGTGCCTTTTCTTTTTCAACAGCTCTTGCGATTTCCTGGGCAATTGCGAGTGGATCTTCTTCCCCAGCATCCTCTTCTGTTAAATAAATATAGTCAGCGTACTTACCTGCAATTTCGCCTAAGTCATGACGACGATCTTGTGCCTTTTTACCCGGGCAACCAAAGATAATCGTTACACGATATCCAGGATACTCATTTCGTACAGATTCAAATAATTTCTGAAAAGATAATTGGTTATGTGCATAATCTACGATTGCGGTAATCTTTTTATCATTCGATGTATAGATTTCCATACGTCCAGGAACCTTCGCATGATAAAGACCAGACTGAATATCACTGACAGGAATGTCATATAAACGTGCTATCGCAATCGCACAAAGCGCATTAGATACATTGAATAATCCCGGCATTGATAACTTAAACTCTTCATCAAAGTCACTTCCACGTACTTTAAAGACAATATCATTTCCGACTTTATGAACATCGTAGCCATAGAAGTCGGCAGTATCATTTGCTTCGGAGAATGTAATTACCTTCTCAGCAGCTTTGGCTGCTTCTAGAATCTCTTCACAGTGATCTGAATCTAGATTCACTAGTCCATATGTGCATTGCTCAAAGATACGTAGTTTAGACGCAAAGTAATCTTCCCATGTTGGATGTTCCACGGAAGATATGTGGTCATAGCCAATATTTAGAAATGCCGCAACAGAGAAATTCACACCTACGACACGGTCATATTTCAACGCTTGCGAAGATACTTCCATCGTTACAAAATCAATCTTCGATTCAACCGCATTTCTGAAGTGTCTTTCAAGGTCGAGTGGCTCTGGTGTTGTTAAGTGTGATTCAAAACGCTCAACACCATCATAGGTGCCAATCGAAGAGATCACTGCACTTTCATTTTTACCAATACGTTCAAGATATGTATCTAGAATTGCCTTTATATAGTATGTAGTCGTTGACTTTCCTTTTGTGCCAGTAAGTCCAATCACATTTAATTCCTTCCATGGATCGTTGTAGTACATCGTCGCAAGGTTTGCCATCGCATAACGCACATCTGTTAGTGGAATCCATGGAATATTCACTTCTGGATATTCTACTTCACTGAGATATGCAAAGGCACCTTTATCAACCGCATCCTGTAGATACTGTGCTTTAAAGTGTACGCCTTTGCACAAGAATAATGTATTCCTAACAACCTGTTGTGAGTCACAAGACACAAGTTCTACAACAGTATTCATGCATGTATCAGATAAGCGAACATCTCCTAATACATTCTCCTCTTGTAAAAAAGAGATATAATCCTTTAATAAATATTTTTTCATCTAAACCTCCTATACATGCAATGGTTCACGGTCAAAGAAGCGAATACATTCCTCTGCCAAAACCTCCATCGCATCGATATAGAATGAAGGTAGTCCATGGTATTCACGGTATACAGATAATTCTGTACAGCCAAGAATTGCACAGTCACAGCCAGCATCTCTAACTGCTCTATCAATTGTCGCAAAAGTATGACGGTTGCCCTTTTCTCCACGTTTGATTTCATCATAGATTAAAGACATTACCTTCTTTTGAATCTCAGCATCCGGTTGCCATGCTTGCATACCTGCCGCTTCGATTTCGCGACGATAAACACCAGTCATAATCGTACCATCAGTCGCAAGAATCGCCACCTTCTTATGATTTGTTTTTACCAAACGCTTTACTGTTTCGCGTGGCATATGAATAATTGGAATAGAGATTTCCTTTTGCAAACGATCCGCGAAGTAGTGTGATGTATTACATGGAATCGCAATACAACAACTACCGCAACCCTCTAATAAATGACAATCATGCAACATGCGTTCATATACGATATTCTCATTACCAGATAGAATCGCAGCTGTACGATCTGGCATCTTTGTATCAGATAGTATCATAGTTGGAATATGATCTTGATCACAAACCGCATCGGTGCGGTCTAGAATCCATTGATATAAGATTTGTGTTGCCTGTGGACCCATTCCACCTAAGATACCTAATTTATCTTTTATCTGTTCCATACATGACACCTCTATGATTTCTTTACTGCGTATGTCTCGTAATTCTTTCTTTGTCGTTTTAAATCATACCAAACCCATAAACGATGGAAGATATTCTTTTCTCCTTTATATACAAGGGAATTTGTCATCTTGCCTTCTTTTTCTAGTTGTCTCATCTTGTCATGGTAAGAAGATACGATAAAGTCTCTTGCGACATCGGATGGTACAACTTGCCATAAGCTTTCATTCTCGCAGATTTCAAATGGAAGTTCTTTGTCTTCAATGTAATCTTCCACTAGGTAACGTGCGATATTAAAACCTGCACCTGTTACATAGTAATTACTTCTCCCTTGACGGCAGTTAATTTCAAATAGTTTTAACTTGCCATCACGTTCATCATACTTCATATCGAAGTTAGAGAATCCAACGTAGTGAATATCTTCTAAGAACTTCTTTAGCTTCATACAGATTTCTTCATTCTTCTCTGTCATGATAACCGCATGGTTTCCTAATCCATGTGGTGTATGTTCCTCAAGTAAGACATGACCTAAGCACATCATCTTCACCTGGCCATTCTTATCAGAATAGTTTGTTAATACACGCATGTAAGAATCATCGCCAGGAATACAATCCTGAATAATCATCGTATCTGGATAACCAGCCGCATAACAACGATCTAATACATCGTATAATTCTTCCATTGTCTGTAAGAGAAACACCTTGTCATTGCCTTCAAATGGATGTTCCCAATAGGTTACAGAATTAGATGGTTTACAAATGAATGGTCCTGTAAATGGCAGCGTAAAATCATGACCCATCTCTTTATGATAGATAAATGTTGCTGGATGGTCTAAGCCATACTGATCACACATCTCATAAAACTTTTCTTTGTTGATGAGGGTATTTAAAAGTTCAGCGTTAATTCCTGCTACGATACAATTCTTTGGAAATAAATGCTTATTTTCAGCAGCTAACTTTACATACGCATCACCACAACCAATCACAAATACTTTCCCATCTTGATGACTGTTCGCAAATGTCACAACATTCTTTACATACGCATCCGCATCTTCATTATTTTCACATGCATGATAATCGATGATAGAACTACGATATGCCGGGCCAGATAAATATTTACCAAAACATGTAGAACGTAAACCATATGCCTCATGGAATGCTCTAGCGACTGAATATACGTTTATATCTCCACCAAATAATAATGGATAGATTTTTTCCTTCATAAATAGCCTCTTTTCTTTCAATGTACTTTGTCTATTATACTACACAGTTGTTTCAATGCTTAAAACAGTCCAGTAAGCATAAATATAGATAGTAGAATTATATTCATACTAATGATAAATACCACAATTCCAGTTGTAATCATAGCCGAATTGATTCTCTTTGCGATAAACACACTACAACGATCTAGTGGCGGCTCATCAACCTTAAATAGACGATCAATCAAAGGGACATTCTCTAAATTTGTATCACGTTGGATTGTCATTAGATAATTCCCTGGTCCTGCCTCAAACCAAAAATGTTGCCGAGCATAATATGAGAATGAACTTCTTTCAACTTTGATTGTTGTACGATGCAATGGGATTTCTCTACCGGTTTCCACCTCATTTACCACAACATTCAATCTCGGATAGGCAAATGTACCTCTTGATACCCTAAACCAAATCGCATAGCTACCTTTTTCGATGATTGTAAACTCATCACAATCAAGCGTAGCTTGCATTTCAAAAAGACTCTTTCCAATCCTCTTAAAATATATTACAAACGCAATTGTACCAATCAAACACAATATGCCTACTACTATTATTACTATCACAAGAATCTTCATCATTCCTCCATAATCATCTACTCTATTTTATCAGTTTTATACCCTTGTTTCATAGTTATTAGAAGAGATATTTTCATACATCTATGCTATACTTGTTCTGTATATCTAAAGCATATTGAGATGACGAGGTGAATATATGTCTGCCAGATCAAAACAAGAAAAAAAGAAAGGTGGCATCGGTAAGGTCTTACTCATACTCCTAGCAGTTGTGAGTATCATCGCCATCGGTGTTTATATAGCAGGTGTTATCTATTTCCAACAACACTTCTTCTACCGTACAACAGTTGGTAATACAGATGTCAGTTTCATGGATGTAGATACAAGTGTTAATACACTTAGCAATGCCACAAACACGTATAAAATTAAAATTACAGCCCCTGGAGATAAGGTTTACGAAGTAAAGGGCAAAGATATCTCAATGAGTCTTGCAAGTAATGCGAAGGCTACAGTTGAAAAAGAAATTAAATCACAAAATGTATTCACTTGGCCACTCTCTTTGATACAACCAGAACATAAAGAAATCAAAGTAGAATACAGTGACTCAAAGCTTCACAAACAACTAGAAGACTTATTATCACTCACAAAAGATCCAGTTAACGCAACAATTACGATTAACGATGATAACTACAAGGTTGTCGAAGCTAAGTATGGCGCTGATACAGCAGCTGTACAAAAAGAGATTGATGATGCGATCGATCATCAGAATTATCAATTAACACTAAATACCGCAAACTTCACTGCCCCAGAAATCACATCAAACTCTGAACAGATTACAAACGCAGTAAAGAAGATTGAAAGTTACTTAAAGAGTGCCGTTTCCTATACGATCGGTTCCTCCAAAAAAGTCATGGATAAAGCATCTGTATTAAAAGTATTAAGTATCTCTGATACATACGATGTAACTGTTGATGACACAAAGTTACAGGCTTACGTAGAAGAGCTAGCCTCAAACTTTAATACCTACGGTAAAGTTCGTACATTTAGAACACAAGCTGGCGATGATATTCAAATCGGTGGTGGTGACTACGGCTACATCCTAGATAAAGATTCTGAATTTACACAATTAAAGTCTGATCTTGAATCTGGAAAGATGGTTGAAAGACAACCAATGTGGTCACAAACAGCACAAGGCACTTTAGAGAATGATATTGGTGATACTTACGTAGAACTTGATTACACAAACCAAGTAATGTACTACGTGCTACATGGCGAACGTGTATTTACATCCGATATCGTATCGGGAAATATCAATATGGGTAGCGGTTCTCCAGATGGAGTCTTCCGTATTAAATACCGTGTCACAAACACAAGTTTAAAAGGTACAGATTACGATGGCTCAGAATATGATTCCCCAGTCAATTACTTCATCGTATTCGCATACAACATTGGCTTCCACGACGCTCCATGGCAACCATGGTTCGGTGGTAACCGTTATACATATGCAGGATCACATGGCTGTATCAACTTACCAAACGACTCCGCCGCATATATGAATGCAAACGTTCCAAATGATATTGCGGTTGTAGCGTACTATCGTTATCCAGTAAATCTAACAGGTACCGCAAACGCTAACTCAAACGCATATTCTTATCACGGATAGTATAAATGCCACTACGTAGTGGCATTTTTTATTTCCCATAATAGAGTAGAGTGAGAATATCTTATTCAGATATTCTTCGACCCTCTCA